>CALFBP010000105.1 GCA_937951625.1 uncultured Thermoguttaceae bacterium | reverse complement strand
GCCGTGCAGCAGGTGACCGCCTCGATCGAGGAGCTGAGCCGGTCGGTGGAGAATGTGAAGGAAGCGGCCCATGAGGCCGACAAGCTGGCCAAGGAGACCAGCGCGCTGGCCGAGCAGGGCGGCTTAGCGGTGCAGAAGTCGGTCGAGGCCATGGAGCTGATCCGCACCAGTTCGACCCAGATCGGCGAGATCATCCAGGTGATCTCCGAGATCGCCAGCCAGACCAACTTGCTGGCCCTGAATGCCGCCATCGAGGCGGCCCGAGCGGGCGAGCACGGACGCGGCTTCGCCGTGGTGGCCGACGAGGTCCGCAAGCTGGCCGAACGCTCCAATAAGGCCGCTGGCGAGATCACCAGCTTGATCAAGGAATCGACCCAGCAGGTCGAACACGGAGCGCAGCTCAGCAGCGAGACCGGCGAGGCGTTGAAGCGGATCGTCGAGAGCGCCAAGGCCACGGCGGCGAAGATCGCGGAGATCGCCACGGCCACGGTGCAGCAGGCGGCCAATTCGGAGGAGGTCTCCAAGGCCACCCAGGGCATCGCCCAGGTGACGGAGCAAGCCGCGGCGGGCACCGAGCAGATGGCCTCCAGCAGCCAGGAATTGGGGGCCCAGGCCCAGGCCCTTCGCGACCTGGTCAACACGTTCCGGTGCAACGCCGGGCGAGGCCACCGCGACGAGGCCGAGTCGGAGGCCCTGGCCGTTTAAGAAACCAGGCGAAAAGAGCCACGTGGCGGGCCGGCCCTAGCGCCGGCCCGCTGCATGGGCTGATAAGTTTCCCCAATCCATACCATCCCTTGGAGATAACCCATGACGACCATCACCCAAGAACCGCCGGCAGCGCTGGCGGAAAGTTCCGCGACGGAGAAGGCGGGAGCACGTCGGGCCGGCTCGATGCAATTGGTGAGCTTCAAGCTCAGCGATGAGACCTACGGGATCGAGATCACCAAGATCCGCGAGATCATCTTGGTAGGCGCGATCACCCGGGTCCCCGAAACCCCGCATTACATCAAGGGGTTGATCAACCTCCGCAGCTCGGTGATCCCGGTGATCGACCTTCGGGCCCGATTCGGACTGCCCGAGAGCGAACTGACCCAGGACAGCCGGATCATGGTGTTGAACGTGGGTCGCCGGACGATCGGGATCGTGGTGGACTCGGTGAGCGAGGTGCTGCGGGTGTCGGAGGACCAGATCTCGCCGGCCCCGCCCACCGTGGCCAGCCTCGGCAATGAGTACATGACCGGCCTGGTTCGGCTCGACGAGCAACTGCTGATCCTGTTGGACGTGGACAAGTTGTTTGGCGAAGAGAGCCAGGCGGCCATGGATCAGGCCGTGGCCGCGGGCTAGCGGCCCTCACCCCTTCCCCTCTCCCATGACTGGGAGAGGGGATATTTTCGATTGCCCTTTAAGCCGAGTGGGAAGAGGGGTTCTTCGGAATTCCCTCTCCCTCTGGGAGAGGGCCAAGGTGAGGGCCAAGGTGAGGGCCAAGCCGCGGGAATGACAACCAGAAGGACTTCGACCATGACACACCCGAGGAACGATTCCGATAAGGCCTTCGAGGCCAAACTGGCGGAGCTTCGCGCCAGAATAGACCGGTTGCCGCCCGAGCAGCGGCCGCACCTTTACGACTTGGCCGACGCCATCGCGCGGAACCGCCGAGAAATTCAGAACATAAGGTCTGTTGTGCATGACGCCCACTGACGGCATCCCCACGATCGCCCCCATCGCGCCGCTGTTCGCCCTCACCGAGGTGACCGACGAGCAATTGGCCGTGTACGCCGATTTGATCTATCGGCGGACGGGGATCCGCGTGCCGCCGCAGAAGAAGACGCTGCTTTCCAATCGCGTGCGGCGGCGGCTCCGCGAGACGGGCATTCGAGGGTTCGAGGAGTACTACCAGTACCTCAGGACCTTGCCGCCCGACCATCCCGAGTGGGACGAGTTTCTCCAGGAGATCACCACTCACGAGACCTACTTGTTCCGCGACGAGTCGCATTGGGAGTGGTTTCAGAAGCGGTATCTGCCGGAACTTGCGGCGGCGGCGCGGAGGGGGAATCGTCCGTACACGCTGCGCATCTGGTCGGCGGCGTGCAGCACCGGCGACGAGGCGTTCACGGCCGCCTGTTGCGTCGCGGCCGCGCTGCCCAACTTCCATAAGTGGCAGGTGCGGATCTTGGGCACAGACATTGGGGTGGGCGCGGTGGCGCAGGCGCGAACAGGCCGATTTTCGGAGCGGGCCATGCGCTTGGTGCCTCCCACGTATCGGACGCGGTTTTTCATCCACGACGCGGCGACAAACCAGTGGCAGGCCCGGCCCGTGCTCACCGCCATGACCACGTTCCGCCAACACAACCTGCTGGATCGGCTTTCCGAGCGCCCTTTCGACATCGTGTTTCTCAAGAACGTGCTGATCTATTTTTCACCGGAGTCGAAGAAGCGGGTGTTGGAGAACGTGCGACCGATGGTGGCGCCGGGTGGGATGTTCGTGGCGGGTCCGGCCGAGGGGATCGGCGATATGTTAAAGGACTTCGTGAAGTTGCAACCTTGGCTCTACCAACGCCCGGCAGCGACGAAACCATGAGGCTAGGACTAGCATTCCACACCCGTGTCGAGGAATGCGTCGGGCGCTGGAGCAGCCGTGGGCCCTCCGCGTAGGGCCGCAAGACATGACGTGAAACGACCATGAGCGATTCGCCAGCCAATTTCCAAGACGAGTTGATCGACAGCCTGTTGGGCGACTTCCTCGACGAGTCGGACCAACTCCTGGCGCAGCTCAACGAGCGGATGCTGAAGTTGGACGAATGGGTCCACGCGCTCGGCGAGGGCCAAAGCGGGCCCTGCGATCCGGAACTGCTCAACGACATGTTCCGCGCGGCCCACAGCATCAAGGGGCTGTCGGGCATGTTGGGTCTGACAGAGATCAACGTCTTGACCCACAAGATCGAGAACGTGTTCGACGCCGCGCGCCGGAACGAATTGCCGGTCAACGCCGACGTGACGCAGTTGCTGTTCATGGGCCTGGATCAGCTTTCGGCCCTGATCGAGCGACTGAAGTGCCCCGAGGCGGAGCCCGTGGTGTGCGACGCGGTCGTCGAGGCCATCCAGCGGTTGCTGCAAAAGGCTGGAGTGGAGAAAAAACAGGCGACGCAGGCCGACGCGGATCGCGCCCTGTCTAGCCCGCCCCCGGCCCCGGCCCAGCCGCCGCTTGCGCCGGGGTCAGAGCCGGCTGGGGGCGATCCCCTGGAAGGCGTCCAAAACGAAAGCGAAATCTCCGAAAAGTATCTGGCCATCTTCCTCGACGAGGCCGAGGGGGCGCTCGAGGGCCTGACGGCCGCCTTGCTGGCCATCGAAAGCGGCGGGACGCAAGACGACTTGAAACACCTGATGGGCACGGCGCACAAGATCAAAGGTTCGGCCGCCTCGATCGGCCTGAACCGGATCGCCAAGTTCGCCCACCTCATGGAGGACCTTTTAGAACAACGGATCGAGCAAGGCGGGTCGCTCAATGAACGCATGGTCGACGTGCTTTTGAAATGCACGGAGGAGCTGTCGCGTCATTTGACGGAACTGCGGCGTGGCACGCCTCCCAGCGACCCATTCAGCGCCCTGGCCCGCGAACTGTTGACGGTTCGCGACGCGGCTTCGTCGCCGCCGAGCGGCGCTTTGGCGAGCTATCGCTGCGAAGTCCGCTTCCAGCCAGACCTGCCCGCCGCTGGATTGAAGGCCGAATTGATCTGCCAAAAACTGACCAAACTGGGGGAATTGGCCGAGTGCGATCCGCCCCGCGAACAACTCGATGAACTGGAACACTTGGAGCATTTCCGTTGTTGCGTAAGGACGGATCAACCGATCGAGTTGGTCCGGGAAAAGCTGCGCGTGGCTGGGGTGGTGGAATCGCGGGCCGAACGCTTGGACCAAGGCGGGGGCGAGGCCGCGGTCCCAAGCACGCCAACGTTAGCGGCCGAGCCGGGGCCATCGCCCAATGACCAGGCCGTCGAGGAGTGTATTCGCGGAGAACCAGCCACGACGGACGCCGCCAGCCGCACCGCGCCCGTAGCGCCCCAGGTTTCGGCAGGGAACCGTGTTTCCACCCGAGCAAAATCGCCCAGCTCCGAGGCTGAACCACGAACCGAAAACGGACAACGTCCCACCGAAACCATCCGCGTGGACATCGAGCGGCTGGATCACCTGATGGACCTGGCCGGGCAATTGGTGATCAATCGGGCACAGTTCGTTCAGGTGGGCGACAAACTTCGCGCGGCGCTGGGCAGCCGGCGTTGGGTGATCGCCCTGAACCGGGTTGCCTCCGAATTGGAACGGATGAACGGCCAAATGACCGCCCGAATCGACGGGGGCCATACCGCCGCAACGCTCGACGGACTGCACAACCACCTCCGCCGCATCCAGCACGAACTGGAGCCGCTCCGCCGCGACTTGCAAAGCATCCTCCAGGCCCACGAGTACGTCGAGGACTTGTTCGAGGCCATTCATCAGCTTGGCCGGGTGAGCGACGGCATCCAGCAGAGCGTGATGGACACGCGTATGGTGCCCATCGGGCCCTTGTTCGCGCGGTTCAAACGCGTGGTCCGCGACATCACCCGAGCGACAGGGAAGCGGGCGAGGCTGGAAATTCGCGGGGAAAACACCGAGTTGGACAAGCGGATGATCGACGAGCTGGGCGACCCGCTGGTCCATCTCGTGCGAAACGCCGTGGACCATGGCATCGAGCCGCCCGAGGTCCGCCAGGCCGCCGGAAAACCCGTCGAGGGCACGGTCACGCTCGATGCGTTCCATCGCGGCAACAGCATCGTCATCGAGATTCGCGACGACGGCAAGGGCCTGGACGCCGACCGCATCCTCCGCAAGGCGTTGGAAAAGGGCCTCGTCAGCCAGGCCGACGCCGAAAAAATGACGCCGCAGCAAATCTATCAGTTGATCTGGGAGCCTGGCCTGAGCACGGCGGAGAAAGTGACGGACATCTCCGGCCGTGGCATGGGCATGGACATCGTCAAGGCCAAGATCGAAGAGCTCAGCGGCACGGTAGACATCCAGAGCGTGCCCGGCCAAGGAACGACGATCACCATCAAACTGCCGCTCACCTTGGCCATCTTGCCCTCGCTGATGGTGGAGATCGGCGGCGACGTGTTCGCCATCCCGCTGGAGGCCGTGGTCGAGATCGTCCGCCTCGGCCGGGACCAAATGAGCACCGTGCAAGGTCGGCCGGTGGCCACGGTGCGGGGCCGGGTGCTCTCCTTGGTGCGGCTGAAAGACGTGCTCGCGTTCCACGGCGCCACCCAGACCGAGAGCGAGGAACCCACCTTGGTGATCGTCAGCGAAGGCGGCCAAGAAATCGGCCTGGCCGTGGACCGCGTCCTCGGCGAGGAAGACGTGGTGATCAAGTCGATCGCCGAAAACTATGAAAACGTGCGGGGCATCGCCGGGGCCAGCATCCTGGGCGACGGCCGCGTGTCGCTGATTCTCGACATCGCGGCCCTGGTCGCCTTGGCGTCCCGGCAACAGGCCGCCGTCGGATAATCGCCAAGACCAAAAGGAAAAACCATGATCGAACATCAAAGCGAAACAGCGACCAGCTTGGTCGGCCTGAAAGAACTCTTCACCTCGGCCACGCACGACGCCTCGGCCGCCATGTGCCGCTGGACCAACGGGATCATCACCGTCACCCTCGACGAGGTCCGCCAGGTCCCCTTGGAAACGGTGAGCGAGGCCGTGGGCGTCGGCGACGCCCTGTTGACGATGGTCGTCATGACCTTGCAAGGCGAATTGGGCGGGGCACTCGTCGTGATGTTCGACGAAGCGAATGGCCGCCAGTTGGCCGCCTCGCTGCTGGGCCAAGAGGTGAACGCGGAAGCCGAGTGGAGCGAACTGGAAAAATCGGCCTTGATGGAGACCGGCAATATTCTCGGCTGCGCCTACATCAATGCCTTGACGCGGCTGATCGATCGAGACCTGTATCCGTCGGCCCCTCACTTCATTCAGGACTTCGGCGCCAGCGTGCTCCAACAAGCCCTGATGACGCAAGCGGTCCTGAGCGACAACGTGTTGCTCTGCGAAATCGCGTTTCACCGACAAGGCGGGAGGCTCGACTGGCGCGTGGTGTTCGTGCCCAATCCCGCTCTGCAAACCGCCTTGGCGATGGCCCTCCACGCCCTTGCTTGAGTCTGGCCCGAAAACATCAAGAGATCCTTTCCATGATCACCGCAACCACAGGTACGACGACGCAGGAAGCCCTGGTGGGGATGGGCCAAATCGTGGCAGGCAAGGCCCCCCAGCAGATGCGAGCCATCGTCGGTTCCTGCATCGCCTTGGGTTTGCACCATCCACGCCTCAAATTCGGCGTCTTGGCGCACATCGTCCTGCCTGATTCGGCGGGCCGCGGCGGCTCGCCCGGCAAGTTCGCCGACACCGCCGTTCCGCAAATGCTAGAAATATTTAAGCAATCGGGCGTTCCCACGGAAAACCTGACGGCCAAACTGGCCGGCGGGGCCAATATGTTCGGAAGCTCCGGACCCATGCAGATCGGCGACCAGAACGTCGAGGCCGTGGCCCTGGCCCTCCGCCGGGCAGGCATCCGCATCGCGGCGCAGGACGTGGGCGGGAACCACGGCCGCCGCATTTCTTTCAGTTGCGAAGATGGAACCATGATCGTCGAATCCGCCGGACAACCGACCCGGACGCTGTGAGATCGGAGATCGGAGATCGGAGATCGGAGATCTGAGATCGGAGATCGGAGATGGGGGAGATGGCCCTTAGAGTTCGAAGCCTGGAGGTGTAAACCATGCCGCGAAGATTGCTTGTTGCCGACGACGCCATGATCATCCGGCAGATCATCAAGGATATGGCGACCGCCGCCGGTTGGGAGGTGGTCGGCGAGGCCGCCGACGGTCGTGAAGCCGTGGAACGTTACCGGGAACTTCATCCCGATGCCGTTACTCTCGACCTCGTGATGCCCGGCCATGACGGGCTGTACGCTTTGCACGGGATCATGGAGTTTGACCCCCAGGCCAAGGTATTGATCGTCAGCGCCCTGGAGCAGCGGGGCGTGATCAAGGAGGCGATCAAGGCCGGGGCGACCGACTTCGTGGCTAAGCCTTTTGACAAACGCAACCTGCAAGCCACCCTGGAACAATTGTTTTCCGATTCCGTCGCCTGACGCGCTGGGCCGCGTGGGCACATTGACATCGCCCTTTGGATTGGACCGATCATGAAAGCCGAATGGATCAATCCGTTTCTGTTATCGACGGTGTCCGCGTTCGAGACGATGCTTCACTGCAAGCTCAAGCGCGGCGTTCCCTTTGTCAAAAACGGCGCCAACCCCTCGCACGAAGTGAGCGGCGTGATCGGTCTGTCGGGCAAGGCCCAGGGGACCGTGGTGGTGGGGCTGGGTCAGGAAGCGGCATTGGGCGTCGCCGAAATCATGCTTCAGGAACGGCCCCCCGAGATCAACGCCGATGTGACCGACGCCGTCGGCGAACTGACGAACATCATCGCCGGCCGCGCCAAATCGGACCTCGACTACTTGAATCTGAGCGTCAGCCTTCCCTCGGTCATCACCGGCAAGAACCACACCATCCAGTTTCCCAGCAAGGTCACGCCGATCTGCATCCCCTTCGAATCCCCGTGGGGCCCGGTCACCGTGGAGGTGGGATTAGCGGAAAATCCCAACGCCACGTAAAGCGAACGTTACGCCTTTGAGCATACGCTGGAGCAATGCCTGGAGGTTCTCCGATGCGCACCTAACCCTGAGGCATCGAACGCATGGCTGAATGAAAAAGGGCGCGGCAAGCGACCTCGTTTAGGCAAAGCAGAACACTTTGGAACCACCGGAAACCGACATCAACGGACCATCGCGATTGAAAAACTCGTCATGATTCGCAGATCCTTACGTTCGTTCAACCGGTGGTTTAGTGGGGCGTGGTGCTGGCTGGGCCACGCGCTGACGCTGTGGCAGAAGAAACAGTCAGGGCCTCATCAACCTCCACGCGACGGCACCAACGCTTGTCCGGTTTTCGACCGTGGCGCTTGGCTCATCGCCACCCTTGCGGTGCTGGGCGTGGTCTTCGTGACCGCGGTCATCGGCCAGGCCTGGAAAGCGATCCGTCAGACGGTTGAAAAATCAGCGGAGGAAAAGGTCCAGCTCGCCTTGGAATTCAACGTCGCCGTGAGGCAGTACGTCAACGACACGATCCGGCCGGAGTTCAAGAAGCGGGCCCGCGGCGGTGAATTCGTTCCCGAGGTCATGTCTAGTTCGTTTGTGGCACGGAGCATTTTTGAACACGTACATGAACGAATCCCCGACTTCTTGCTCCGCTTTCCGTCGAACAATCCGCGAAATCTGATCAACCGGGCTAGCGAACAGGAGTCGCTCATTATCCGTCATTTCGAGCAAAATCCGCGGGCCGAAGTTTGGCAAGGCACGATCGAACACGCAGGCAAGACGTTTTACGCCCGGGCCACAGCGAGGCGGTTCCAAGAGTCCTGCCTTTATTGTCACGGCGACCCCAAGGACGCCCCTGCGGACCTCGTCGCCCGATACGGTTCGGAGCCAGGCTTCGGGAATTCCCTTGGCGACGTTTCCCTCGATCTCGCAGGCGTCTCCGTGGACGAGACCCTGGCCGTTGCCTGGGACCATTTGCGTTCCCACATGCTTCTGGCCGCCGGGTTGGGGGTTGTGTTCCTGGGAGGCTCCGCGGCCGTGATCTGCCTGGACTTCCACCGCCGACGACGTTCCGCTATCGCGCTGCAAGATCAAAAACAAGAGATTTCAAGCGAGCGGGCGAAACTCCAAGCCATCTTCGACTCGGTTCAGGTCGGGTTGTTGCTGGTCGATGAGAAGACTCGCGTCACCCGCGTCAACGACGTGGTCGCCAAACTTGTTGGCCGCGAAGCCAGCGAGCTGCTGAACCGTCAGCCGGGCGACGGCCTCTGCTGCATCCACGCCACCGAATCGCCTGACGGATGTGGCCACGCTGAAGCCTGCCTCGACTGCACCACGCGCAAGACCATCGAAACCGTCTTGGCTCAAGGGAAGCCTTTGAAAAACGTCGAGGCCCTGCTCCAACTCTCGATCGGCGGACAGTTGACATCGATTTGGGCCTCTCTGAGCGCCACTCCGATGGAGTTGGACGGAAAGAAACACGTACTCGTAGCCATTGTCGATATAACCCAGCGGAAAGCGGCCGAACAGCGCTATCGGGCACTGTTCGAGAGCTCGCGGGATGCGCTGCTCACCTTGGCCCCGCCCGACTGGAGGTTTTCCTCCGCCAATCCCGCGGCGCTTGCCCTCTTCGGGTTTCCAAACGAGGCCGAGTTCCTCAAGGCGCGGATCGAGGACATTGCGCCGCGCACTCAACCGGACGGACGACTTTCTACCGAAAAAGCCAAGGAAATGCTCGAAAAAGCCATGCGCGAGGGCGTCCATTGTTTCGAATGGGTTCACAAACGCCGAGGCGGCAGCGACTTTCCCTCCTCCGTGATGCTGAGCCGTGTGGACCTCGGCGATCAAGCTTTTCTCTTTGCCACGGTCCGCGACATCACGGTGCGGAAGGAAAACGAACGAAAGCAGCAAGAGTACGCGGCCACGCTGGAACGGCAGAAAGCCGAGATGGAGAAGCTTTATCATGCAGCGGAGGCCGCCACACGAGCCAAGAGCGAATTCCTGGCCAATATGAGCCACGAGATCCGCACGCCCATGACGGCGATCCTTGGTTATGTGGACCTCCTGGAGTCCCAAATCGACTGCTGTAATGAGTGCGAAAAACTCGCATCATGCCAGATTCGGCACCTAAATCGCGAGCACCTGGCCACCATCCGCCGCAATGGCCAACACCTGTTGCAGATCATCAACGACATCCTCGACCTATCGAAAATCGAAGCCGGCAAATTGGACGTCGAGTGGCAGGCGGTTTCGCCGGTGGCAATCCTGGCCGATGTCGTGTCCTTGATGCGGGTCCGGGCCGAGGCGAAGGAACTCGACCTAAAACTGGAGTTCGCCAGTCCCATGCCCGAGACGATCCTGACCGATCCCGCCCGCCTGCGGCAGATCTTGTTGAACCTCGTTGGCAACGCCATCAAGTTCACGGACACAGGGAGCGTGCGCGTCGTTGCCCGCGTGGACGGCATTGGCGCCGCCAAGCCCAGGTTTATTTGCGAGGTGATCGACACGGGAAAGGGCATGACGGAAGAACAAGTCCGCGGCTTGTTCCGGCCGTTCCATCAGGCCGATGCCTCGACCTCGCGGAAATACGGTGGCACCGGCTTGGGCTTGGCGATCAGTAAACGACTGGCCGGGATGTTGAAGGGCGACATTACGGTCAACAGCCACGTGGGCGTGGGCAGCACGTTTGTCGTGAACATCGATCCCGGCCCGTTGGCCGACGTGGCCTTTCACGACCGGCCAAGCGAAGTCGTTGCTCCGCCGAAACCAGCCTCGCCGCCGCGCCGCGAGCCATCCCTGTCGGGCCGGCGCATCCTGCTTGCCGAGGACGGCATCGACAACCAACGGCTGATCGCTTTCCTCTTGAACAAAGCCGGCGCTGAGGTGACGGTGGTGGAAAACGGCCAACAGGCCTTGAAAACAGCCCTCGCGGCTCCGCCCGACGGTGGCGACGCGGCGACGACAGGCCGGCCGTTCGACCTGATCCTGATGGACATGCAAATGCCGATCATGGACGGTTACCAGGCCACACGCCGCCTCCGCGCTTACGGCTACCGCGGCCCGATTGTCGCCCTCACCGCCCACGCCATGGCCGAAGACCGGCAAAAATGCCTGGACGCTGGCTGCGATGAATATCTGTCGAAACCCATTGATCGGACGAGGTTGTTGAGCACACTGGCGAACCTCTTGAAGACAAGCCAGGATCGCACCGAGGAGCCGACTCCAGAAGTCCTGGCGCCTTGAACGACCAGCATGGAGCCTTGCTGATGTTCCCCATCGAAACCCCAACCACCCTGCTTTTAGTCGATGACGACGAGAGCATGGTCCGACTCCTATCGCGAATCATGGAACGGTCGTTCGGCGACCGCATCCAATTGCACGCGCTGACCAACGCCCAGGCCGCGATGGCCTGGATGGAGGCCAACCTGGCCGACATTTTGGTCACGGACCTCGAAATGCCCGGGGCCAACGGATTGGAATTGATCCGAAAAGTCAAACGCCGGAATCCATGTGCCCAAGTCCTGCTGATGACGGCCCATTCCACGCTCGATGCCTTGATGAACGCCCTCGAAGTCGGGGCTACGGACTACCTGCTCAAACCCCTGGATCAGGCCGAATTCATCATGTTGATCGAGGACGCACAAAAACGCCTCCGGCGATGGCGCCAAGCCCTGGCTGGCACGATCGCCGCACGGCGAAAGCCGCCAGCCTTAAGCCGAAGTTAACCCCCCAATGTATGCCGGGAACCTTGATCCCAAGAGGCGTTGGCAAGCTGCGCGGCCTGCCTTTAACGCAGGGAGGCTGGCCTAACGGCTCCGGCTCGTTTTCTGTCAAGCGGCGCAGGCTATGCAGACACTTCCGGACAGTTGCAATCCGCCTTGCGTCTCCGGCGAAAAAGTCCGAAAAAAACGATATAGGGGGATTTGCCGGACGAAATGACGCCGCAATCCCCAGACGCGGGGATGGGCCGAAAGTAGCCTCGCCATCCAAGGTTTGGCATTTCCAGGACCGGCCGCGCCATCATGTTTGCGCCCGGCGTTTTCTCGAACATAGCACCGGGCCAACACGGCAGGAGCTGATTGCCAGATCATGGTTCCCGTACGCATCGCGTTCTCGACCTAGGGACATTGAACAATGCGTCTGCCGGTGATTGTCTTGGCCACACTGATAAATCTTGCCTTCTCCAGTCTCGCCTTAAGCGTTAGACCGCCCGGCGATCCAGTCGCCAGCGCGCGAACCGCCGACGGTTGCGCCGCCCCCTGCTGCTACCCAGACCCCTACACAAAGAAACCGCTTCCTTGTGTAACTTGCCCGAAATCTTGCGGCCCGACCGAAGTCTATTGCAAGAAGCCCCAGCCGTGCGTCTCCAGTGCTCCTGCCTGCGGCTGCGGCGACGCCTATTGTAAGAAGCCGCTCCCTCCGGCGTGCGTCAGTCGGCTGTGGCCATTCTATCGCTGCCCGCCGTGCGATGGCGAAGCTGGGATTCCGACCGCAACGAAAGACAAGGCCGTAGCGCCAGCGCAAGGCAAACCAGCGCTGAAAAGTGCCTCTTAAGAGACTAAGGGCATTTAGCGCGGGTCCACCGAAAGCCCAGGTGGGGCCTTTCCCGCCGTCAAACGGACGCTCGGCCCACGCGACCGCGCTCAAGAAGGAGCTGCCCGTAGTGGCCGCAGTTCAGATATAATACATCCGGTCGTCGTGGCTCCGCGCGCGTTCGAGCAAATCGGCGAAGGTGATTTTGCTGAGCATGTCGCGTTGCACGGCGTCCACGTCGGACCACGCCTGAAGCAGGGCTTTGACGGCAGGAGAGTCGGGCGAGGCGCTGGTCACGTTACCGTTGTTTTTTGGCCCGCCCTCGATGATTTGCATCACCTCGCCGAGGGAGACTTCTTCGGGCGGGCGGTTGAGATGATACCCCCCCGCCGCGCCGCGGGTGCTGCGAACTAGCCCCGCGCCTTTGAGTTGAAGAAGGATTTGCACCAAGAACCGCGGGGGCACGTCGTGCCGCTCGGCGATTTTTCGGATTCGCACCGGCTCGCCCGACCCATGACGCGAAGCCAGCTCCAACATCGCAATACAGGCATACTCAGTCTTGGCGGAGATTTTCATGGTTGTCTCCGAAACTCGAAGCATCCAGCGTGTGCAATCCACATTCCTTCTTCGCTGTTCCGCTCCATCGCCCGGCCCGCTCATCTTCGCCGAACATCACCGCCCGGGTGCAAGGCCAGCAACCGATGCTCGGGTAGCCCTGATCATGCAACGGGTTGTAGGGGATGTTTTCGTCGGCGATCCGCCGCCAGACGTCCTTAGAGGTCCAATTTGCCAAGGGGCTGATCTTCACCAAGCCGAACTTCTTGTCCCAGCCCACGATCGGCGCTTTCGCCCGATGCGGGCTTTGGTCCCTTCGAATCCCGCTCATCCAAGCCGAATACCCCCTCACTGCCCGGCGAAGCACCGTTAATTTTCGATCGAAGCAGCACTTGTCTGGGTCGCGGGTATAAACCGGCCCGCCGTGAAGCTTCTCGTACTCCTCCACAGATAGCTCCGGCCGCTGCAAATCGACTTCGATCCCGTAGCGTTGTGCTATCCGATCGCGGAGTTCCAACGTCTCTTTAAACTGGTACCCTGTATCCAAGTTGAACACGTATACCCGCGGTTCGATCTTGGCCAGCATGGAAAGGATGACGCACCCTTCCGGGCCGAAAGCGGTCGCCATCGTCAACCAAGGGAAATATTGGCGAACGGCCCATTGGATGATCTCCTCGGGTGTAGCGTCCTCCAACTGCTCGCTTTTTCGCTGAAGGAACTCAAGTTCGGATTGACTCGGAGTCCTTGGCGCCCCGAGCGGGTTGGCGCCCGGAGCCGTTGCTAATGGAGTATCCGAACGGTTCGGCGACGGCCTCGCTACTCGCGAAAGGCATTTATCATCGCCAATTATATCATTTCGCTTAGGATTGGCATCTGGCATAGCGACTATCATTCGGGGAAAACCTCCAGACGTACAGTGCCGCCGGTTACGGTAAGCACGTCGAAATCATACCAATGTTTGTCAACAAAATCAACTCTCTGTATCCGGAATTATCGACAGTTGAAACTCTACAGCCCAGCCGCCGCTGCCATTTCTGCTTTTGGTCTGTTTACCATTTCGTTACTATCAAAAGACTCTCCGCAAGCGCTGGGCCTAGCGAGTTGGTTGATACCACCATGTAGATTGGCATTATGGATCTTAACGCAGCGCAGTTGGAAGCGGTGATGACCCTTTCCGGACCATTGCTCGTTCTGGCGGGGGCTGGGACCGGCAAAACGAGGGTGGTCACTTTCCGCATCGCCGAGTTGATCCGTCGGGGAACGCGTCCTGAACGCATCCTGGGGGTCACATTTACCAATAAAGCGGCGGACGAGATGCGCGAGCGGGTCATGGCCCGGCTTGGCAAGTCGATCAAGACCAAGCCCGAGATTTCCACTTTCCATTCGCTGTGCGTGAGGATCCTGAGGCGAAATGCCCAACACTTGGGCTATCCGCCCGCGTTTGCGATCTATGACCGGGGGGATCAAGAGAGCGTCGCCCGGGCGGTTCTTCGGGAAATCCGCGCTAGCGAAACCGCGCTCCGACCAGGGGACCTGATCAATTGGATTAGTCGCTGGAAGACGGCTTGCGTCCATCCGGACCAGGCTGCCCGAACAGCTCACACCGACAAAGAACACCTCGCCGCCGTGGCGTATCGGCGTTATCAACGGGCGTTGAAGGCGGCGGGGGCCTTCGATTTCGACGACCTCCTGCTGGCCACCGAACAACTTTTCCAACAGTTTCCCGAACTCTGCCGCGCAGAGGCCGAACGCTTCGACCATTTGCTGATCGACGAATATCAGGACACGAACGCGAGCCAGTATCGAATCGTCAAGGCATTGGCCAAGGAGCATCGGAACCTTTGCGTGGTGGGCGATGACGACCAATCGATTTACGGCTGGCGAGGCGCTGAAGTCGCCCACATCCTTCGTTTCGCCGAGGACTGGCCCGACGCCAAGATCGTGCGTCTGGAGACGAACTATCGTTCCACGCGCGAGATTCTCGGCTGGGCGAACCGTCTGATTGCGTTCAATGCGGCGCGTCATCCGAAGATGCTGCGCGCCACGTCCCAGGGTGAGGCGCCCCGCATTTTGCCGCTTCCCGACGAGCAGGCCGAGGCCAAACTGGTCGTCGAGGAAATCCAACAACGCCTTCGCGGCGGCAAGCGCCGTCCGCGGGACTTCGCCATCCTCTTCCGCACGAACGAGCAGACCCGGCCGTTCGAGGAGGAGTTGCGTCGGGCTCAGGTACCGTATGTGCTGGTGGGTGGGATGTCGTTTTTCGACCGCCGGGAGGTCCGCGATGTGTTGGCTTATGCCAAGCTGATCGTCAACCCCCGCGACGAGGTCTCTTTGCTTCGCATCATCAACACCCCGCCTCGGGGAATCGGCCAGACCGCCGTCGCCACGTTGCTGGACCAAGCGGTGGCTGCGGGCAAGCCGCTTTGGGAGGTGTTGATCGAGGCAGGGGCGGCCCCGGGTCTGAGCCCCTCCGCCGTGAAGGCCGTTGGCCAATTCCGGGAGATGATCGCTCGTTATCAGGCCGTGGCGGCGAGCCAGTCGCCGCTGACACTGCTCCGCTTGGTCATCGACGAAATCCGCTACCGTGAGGAGATCGGCCGTCGTTACGACGATCCCAACGAGCGCCAAGCCCGCTGGGCCAGCGTCGAGGAAATCGTTCATTCCCTGGACAGTTATTGCCAGCGTGCGGAGCGGCCCTCGCTGGCCAAATTCCTCCAGGAGCTGACGCTCAACGAACTCGACGGCAGCAACGATAAGGAATCGAAGCTCCAACGCGACGCCGTCGCGCTGATGACGCTCCACGCGGCCAAAGGGCTGGAGTTTCCCGAAGTCTACATGGTCGGGTTAGAGGAGGGACTGCTGCCGCATTGGCGGTCGCTCGAATTGGGAGGGGCGGCGGTCGACGAAGAACGGCGCTTGTGCTACGTGGGGGTGACGCGGGCCAAGCGGCGGCTCACCTTGACCCTTGCCGTGACCCGGCAACGACGGGGTAAGCCTCATCCCACCATCCCCAGCCGGTTCCTCTACGAATTGACCGGTCAGACCGACAACCCCAAGTACGCCCTCGCGATCGCTGGAAAGCCACTCGGGACGGCCGGACCTGGCGGTCGCCTTCTGACCTCATCGAACAACCGTCATGCCGCGAAAGGAAAGCAGATGCCGCGTCACGCGAAGCGACGACGCTGATTCAGTCGGTCGGCAACCCCAGGGAGGAGAAAGGAATCGTCAAGGTCCCGCCGCGGCACGACCGCCGCCCTAAGTTCGTTGAATAGCGGACGGCGGACGCAACGCTCCAAACGTCGTAGGCCGCGCCGAGAACATTGGCGCGGTCCGGGAGGAGAGTGATTGCGCGTTTGGTCCAATCGCAGGGCGTAAAGCAGGGGCCTTCGTGGCGATCCCCCGAAAACCCAAGCTACGATTTTTTTGCCCCCGGAACCAATTCATTTTGGTGGTTGTCTAACGCTGGGAAGGGAAACTGCCGGGAAGGAGTATGTTGCTGATTCATGATTTGCATCAGGCGTGCGACGACCTCGGGATGCGTATCCGCGAGATTGCGTTCTTCCTGAGGGTCAGTAGCCAGGTCATACAGTTCCAGCGTGGGCTTAAGGCCCTGGGCGGCTTCCTTTTTTCTCGGCAGGAGGTTCCGCCGCACAAGCTTCCACGTACCGACCCGAACGCTTTGCTGGCCGCCGTAGGCTGGAAACTCGCGGTACAAGAACGGTCGCTCCGGCTGCTGCTCGCCGCGGAGCGTGGGTGCGAAGCTGATGCCGTCGATTCCCGGCGGGATCGCTGCTTGCTGCCCGGCGAGTTCCAGGATCGTGGGTAGCCAGTCCTCGAATCCGGTCACGCGATGCGAGACGGCGCCGGAACGGATCACGCCTCTCCAACGCACGATTCCCGGCACGCGGATGCCGCCTTCATAGAGCGATCCCTTCCCATCGCGGAGTCCCCCGCTGGAGTTGAAGAATCGGGCGTCGGTGCCCGCGAAACCTTGATGGAATCCGCTCAATGGGCCATTGTCGGAGGTGAACACGAACACCGTTTTTTCTTCCAACCCCAGCTCGCGGACCAGATCCACGAGCCGCCCCACTTCGCGATCCATGCGTGTGATCATTGCGGCGTAGGCAGCACGGGGCGAGAAATGGGGAATATAACCCTTGCCGCCCTTGTACGGCGGGTCGTCCCACCGGCCCAGGTACTCCTGGAGGGAGTCGTCCGGCACTTGCAGCGCCAAATGCGGCACGGTCGTCGGAAAGTAACAGAAGAACGGCCGGTCCTTATTCTCGCGGATGAATCGCCGCGCCTCCTCGGCGATCAAGTCCGCTGAGTACTGCTTGCCCTGGAAACGGCGGTAGCTCTTGGGATCGTTCGGGTCCTCGTCGGGGCGAAAGGTGTCGTGGGCCGGGAACTCGGGATTGTCGAGCGTTGCCTTCCGATCATTGTCCCAGAGGTAAGTCGGATAAAAGTTGTGCGCCAAAGCTTGGCAATTATAGCCGAACCAGCGGTGGAGCCCCTGCCTTAAGGGATCACCCGAAGTGCCCGGCCCCCCCAACCCCCATTTCCCGAACCCGCCCGTGACGTAGCCGGCGGACTGGAGCAGCTTCGGCAACGTAATCTCCTCGGCGGGTAGCGGTTCTTGGCCCTCGGGTGGGTGGCTGCGATTGTCGCGGACCCAGGCATGGCCTGGGTGTTTGCCCGTCATCAGCACGCACCGCGAAGGCGCACACACGGCATTGCCGGCATAGTGCTGCGTGAAACGCAATCCCTCGGCGGCAAGGCGGTCGATGTTCGGTGTCCGGATTTTCGTCTGCCCGTAGCACCCCAAATCGCCGTACCCTAAATCGTCGGCGAGAATAAAGATGAAGTTGGGTCGGGGGGGCTTTTCGTCGCCGCTAGTAAGCTCAGCGGAAACGACCGCCGCAACGCTTGTCCCGACCAGCAAAAGGACCGTCGCCGCCCTGCCGCGCAGGTAGTCTGTGCTAAGGTTCAATAAACGAAGCGAGCGCCATCGCATGGTCGCACCTTTTCCTTCTACAGCCGGGAGTTCCTCGTGAAGCTGGTTGTTTCCGTCCTCCGCGTTCGCACAGTGCCCAGCAGCTTAGGCCTCGCGTCCGGGAGGAAGCACGCCGCATTGCCGCAAGTGTCGCTCGCGCCACGCCGCTGGTCAACCTTGTTGGGGCGCCCGAGCCAGTTTGCCTGGCCGCACGCCAGAGATTGCCGAATCCATGCGGACCCGCCAGCGAGCGGGAATCTCATGCGTTGATTTCCACCGCGCCGTTGCTTAAGATGATCGCCTAAAATCTAACATCTTGCCTTTGAAAGGAGCATGTTCATGGGGAACGCGGCATTCAAGACGCCGACATCGCGGCGGCATTTTTTGAAAGGCGCGGTTGGGATCGCCGGCGGATTGGCCATCGCCCGGTCGGCACATGCGGCCGGAAAGCAGGAAATCCGCATCGGCATGATTGGCTGCGGGGGCCGGTGTTCGGGCGCCGCGGCCCAAGCGCTCAGCCTCGGCAAGGACGTCAAGCTGGCTGCCATGACCGACGTCTTTGAAAGCCGCATGAGGGCCAAGCAAAAGTGGTTCCAAGCCCAGTTTCCCGATCAGTTCGTCGCCACCGACGATACCTGTGTTCACGGCCTGGAAGGCTACAAGACGGTAATCGCGGCGAGCGACGCGGTGCTCATCGCCTGCGCCTCGAAGTTCCATCCGTTCTACGCCGAGGAGGCCATCAAGGCGGGCAAACATGTGTTCATCGAAAAGCCGCACGCCATCGACCCTGCCGGCTGCAAACGCCTGCGACGGGTCTGCGAGCTGGCCAAGGAAAAGAACCTCTCGGTCATCTCTGGCCACGAAAGCCGCTACAGCACGGCCTATCAGGAACAAGTGAAAAAGCTCCACGAGGGCGCCATCGGCAGGCCCGTGGCCATTCAATCCATGTTCCTCCGCGCTCCCTATCAAACGGTTGCCCGCGATCCGAAACTCAACGAAACCCGCTACCAGTTCTCCAACTGGTACCACTTCCGCTGGTTGTCGGGCGACGACGTGACGCAATCGCTGGTCCACAATCTCGACCGCATGCGCTGGGTGCTTCATGAAGAGAATCCGACCTGGTGTTTCGGCTTGGGGGGGCGTTCGACCTCCTTCGGCGAGGTCTTCGGCGACATGTTCGACCACCATACCGTGGTTTACGAGTTCGCCAGCGGCGTGCGGCTGTACGGCATGTGCCAGACCAGGGCCGGGTGTTACAGCAATTGGGACGACGTCATCTTGGGCACCAAAGGCACCTGCCATTGGACCGCTTGCCGCATCGAGGGCGAAACGAAGTGGCGTTACGAAGGCAAACAAAATGATCCCCACACGGCCGAGCAGGAACGGCTGATCGGTTCGATCCGGTCGGGAAAAATCATCAACGACGGCGACACCATGATTGATAGCACGATCATGGCGGTGATGGGCCAGATCGCCTGCTATACGGGCACCCCCGTCACTTGGGAACAAATGATGGCCGCCGACTTCGAGTTCGAGCCGAAAGTGACCGAGGTGACGCTGGACATGGAGGCCCCCACCAAACCCGACGCCACCGGCAACTACCCCCTGCCGCTGCCGGGAATCACGAAATTGCTTTGACATTGGCCTTCTCGGCAGGTGCCCGCGGGCACCCTGCGGCGTCGCATAATGCTGTTGATCCTACTGGCTGTCCTCGGTCACGCCTATATTTGGGTTGCTCTGGTCAATCGGAGCCACGCCGTAGGCTGGCCGCAGCGTTGGGTCCACGCCCTGACCGTGGCCATGTTCGTCCTCGCGGCTGGCATCCCGGGAGCGATCACTGGGGCTTTATTTTGGCAGGCGGGCTGGGCACTCGATGAAGCCCTGGGCCGCCTTGACAAACATATCTGGTCACTCCCCGGGATGGCCCAAGCCTACTTGGGGGCCTGTGTCGTGGGCGGCGTCTGGGCCGTGGGGCAATGGGCTGTCCGCATGGTTCTCGATCTGCGTTGTCCCAAAATGCCCGTGCGGTCGCGGGTATCTCGACTCGTGCCGCCGAAGAACGTCCCGTCGGCAGAACCGCCGACCGACGCTATTGCCAACTGCTCAATTTTCCGCCACGTTGCTCGCGGCGTAGCATCGCGCGTGGCTCGCCTGCCGCTGAACGAGTCCTTGTGTTTGGAGGAAGTTGAGCGAAGCCTGGAACTCGCCGGGCTGCCAGAATCTTTGTCCGGACTGACGATTTTGCACGTCTCCGACGTCCACCTGACCGGCCTGATCGACCGTTGGTATTTCGCCGAGGTCGTGCGGCGGTGCAATCTCCGCGAGCCTGATCTGGTGGCACTCACAGGCGATGTCGCCGATGAAGAGGCCTGCATCGACTGGATTCCTGACACACTGGGACGGCTGAAGGCCCGCTGGGGAGTCTATTTCATCCTCGGCAATCACGACAGGCGAGTGGACTCGCGACGATTGCGTAGCGTGTTGCGAGCGGCCGGGATGGTGGACGTTGGCGGGGGATGTTTGGAGCTTGCCATGGGAGCGGAGCGGCTGCTCCTGGCGGGAAATGAACTTCCCTGGTTCGCGCCTGCCGCTGACTTTCGCGACGCCCCGCCGCCCTCCCGCGCGGGCGGACCGCTGAGAATAGCCCTGGCCCACAGCCCCGACCAGTTGCCCTGGGCGAGACGAAACGACGTAGATTTACTCCTCGTGGGCCACACGCATGGGGGCCAGGTATGTTTCCCGCTGATCGGTCCGATTTTTTGTCCCTGCGTCCATGGGGTCCGCTATACCCGCGGACTTTATTACGCCGCTCCCACCGTGATGCACGTCAGCAAAGGTCTTTCGGCGGAAATCCCCCTCCGCCTAGGCGCCCCGCCTGAGATCGTGACGCTGACGTTATATCCCCCGACCGAAGCATCGGGTCATCGCCCCACAGCGTAAGAAGTTTTGAAACCCTACGTTTCGCTCGCTGCCGGGGCTATCGGTTTGGTCGACAACGGCTGCCGGGTTGCCGATAATGCGAGGTTTAATCTTGATCCAGGGGATCGCTTGCGCCGACGCCACTTGACTGTTCTGCTTGATAAAAAGCTCGGATTCGTCAAATCTTCTTCATACCGCAAGTTCCACTGGAGGATCAAGGCGTAGCCGGTCGATGAAGAATGCGCACCGGTGCATGGAGGTTCGCGGTGGGGGTGGCGTTGCGTCAGCTCGGCAGAGGCGTACTGCTCGCTTCGATTCTGATGGGGGGGTGCGTTCATGGATTCCGCAACCCCGGTCCCCGAGGCTTTGCCGATATCCGAGGGCCGCAAAGGATTCCCGCCGGGGTCCTGGGACGAGAGTCCGGGGTACGCGGAGTGGCCAAACCATTCGTGCAACCGGAATCACCGCGACCTGTGGTTCCTCCAGCCCCGTCAGAACATTCCTGGGAGGAACCGTCCTTGGTCAGACCTGCGATCGCGTGGGAGGATTCAGCAACGAGACGGGCCATTTTCCCCACGGCGGGGGTATTCGATAAACCGGCAGAGGCGGTCAAACAGGGGGTCAATAAGGTGGCCGAAGCCATCGCCCCCACCCCGCACGTGACGCCTGCCGATGACCCCACCCTGCTCTCGACAAAAGCGAAACCGACGCCGGAACTCCATCTCTCCATAGCAAAGTACCACGAGGAATCGGGCAGACCGGCGGCGGCGGATCAGTCGTACCAGCAGGCCCTCCGCATGGCGCCGAAACATCTCGGCGCGCATTTGGAGTATGCCCGGTTCAAGGAACGCCAGGGCGAGACCCGCGAGGCGATCCTGTGGTGTCAAAGAGCGGCTCGACTCTACCCGAACGAAGCTGCCGTATTCAACGACTTGGGCCTGATCTGCGCCAAGCACGGAATCCATGCCGATGCCTTGGCCGCGTATCGCCGAGCGATCGAACTCCAACCGAGGCGGGCACTATATCGGAACAACATCGCGGTCCTTTTGGTCGAGATGGGCCAAGCCGACCAGGCCCTTCAGCACTTAACGGC
The DNA here is from genome assembly GCA_937951625.1 of uncultured Thermoguttaceae bacterium. GTDB lineage: Bacteria > Planctomycetota > Planctomycetia > Pirellulales > Thermoguttaceae > CALFBP01. Next base: position 1,371 of record CALFBP010000105.1, on the reverse strand, counting down.
AGTCTATTCGGATGCCGAGGCGTATTACAAGCTAGGCTACCTGCTCCAGGCCAAAGGGGAAGTCCACCGGGCGATCGGTGCGTTTTCCCAGGCCTTGGCACTGAATCCCTCGATGAGGGAGGCCGGGATTTGGTTGCAGCACCTGCAAGCGGAACAGGCAACCGCGGCGGGCGCGAGCCACCGGCCATGGAACGCTTTCGCTACGTCGCCCGCGCCGTTCTCTGAAGAGCCATCGGTTTGGGATCGACCAGGGGGTGAACCAATAGGGGCGACGACCCGGGGAACCGGTGGGGATACGCCTGCGGCGCGGGTTGGGGCAAGACCGTCCCCTCCGCTGAGGCATCCGTCGCCCGAGACCCCCGTCCAACGCTTACCGAAAGCGGAACCCATGCCGCGGCCCGATGGCCCCGTGACTTGGCCGCGACGTTTGCCCCAGGTTTCCCCGGAAAAACCGGTAGGCCTCATTCAACCACGGCACGACCTGGCCCCCGCTACGCGGACGCTTGCCTTGACCACCGAGGAGCCTTCGGAGGCCCCGTTGCCGACCGACGGATCGTCCGCCACGGTTGCCCGCTAAGAACCAGTGTGGGCGACCGTCACTTGTCCGTCCGGGCCCCAATGCCTGCCCCCGTCCACAGAAATAGCGTGGGCGGCGAGCATCGCCCCACGGAGGCAGCCCGTGCTTCGGTCGGCAACCCCTTCGCTTTCCCGCGGCGAACAAAAGTAGGGCCATCTCCCCGCCGACATTCGAGGTATAATCGCCGCATGGGCCATTGGCTGGGAATGGACGAGGCGGGCTACGGGCCGAATCTCGGCCCTTTGGTCATTTCAGCCAGCGTCTGGGAAGTGCCGGACGGTGTGGACGAGTCCGGTCTGAACCCTCTCGTGGCCGGAGCGATTGCGTCCGCCAGCCGATCGTCGATGCGTGGCGGGCCTCAACGACACGGCGAAATCCCTTGGGTCGTGGCCGACTCCAAGGCGGTCTATCAGTCGGGCAAAGGATTCACGACGCTGGAACACGGCGTGCTCGTGGCTTTGACGATGCTTGGCCAGACGCCGCGAACATGGCGTGGCCTGTGGGAAGTGCTGGCACCCAGCTCGCACCAAGCCCGGCAAGCACATCCGTGGTACGCAGACTTCGACACGCCAATACCGCTTGAGGCTGATGCGGACTCCATTGCCGCCCTGGCTCAAGACGTTTCGCAAAGCCTGGCGTTGTCGGGGGTGCGACTGGTAACGCTTTGCAGCAGGCCCATCTTCGAATCGGAATTCAACAGCCTCGTCGAACGTCACGGTTCGAAGGGCACGCTGCTTTCGCAAGCCGCGATGGAGTTGGCGGCCCGTTGCGTCGAGTCCGTTCCCCAAGGGACC
>CALFBP010000104.1 GCA_937951625.1 uncultured Thermoguttaceae bacterium | reverse complement strand
GCCAATGGTTGGGCATGACGCAGTACGAACAAATCCGCATCGGTGCTTCCTGGAGCGTCTCGCACACGACCCGCTCGAACGCCTCATAATCCCCCGTCTTCTCGAACAACTGCATCCGCGCGACGCCGCGGTTGAGAACATCTGTCCCGTTTTCGCCCCCCCTTTTCCAACTGCAACTGGGAAACTCCAAGAGGTCCGCCGCGTTGGACGCTCACTCGCTGCTGATGTATTCAACGGCGGCGATCTCGTAGATTCGCACCGAAGGGACCGTGAAATGGACCTTGCCATTCCGCTCGACCCAGGACACGGCACGGTCGACCTCATGGTCCGGGCTGGCGAGGGTGACTGCCCGAGCGCGAGCCCCCTTGGGAAGCTGGAGCGACACCGCCACGTCGCGGACGGGTTCATCGGCTCGATAATTGACCAAGTGGACCAAGCGCCGCCCTTGTTGTTCGGTCAACTCGGCGCACAGGCCCGGCTTGGCTTCGATCGAGAGCGTAAACTCGCCACCGCACGCTCGGCGGATGGCGCCGATCCAATCGCCGTCCTGCGGGGCTTCGATCAAACGCTCAGGAGGCAAATCGGCGAAGGCAGGTTTGGCGCGGGGCATCATCCAACGGTCGTGGGTGGCCACGGGCCCCACCACGCACAAGCGACCCCCCGATGCCACAAACCGCCGAATGTTCTCCACATGTTCGTCGGCCAGTGCCGGGCAGCCCGCCAGCACCAACGCGCGGTATCGGCGCAGGTCGGCGAGCTTGTGATCGTAAATGATCTGAAACGGGACGCGATGCTCGATCAGCAGGTTTTCCGCCCGGGCCGTGAGTTGCGAGTACTTCGGGCCGCCGAACACCTGCGAGGGAAAGTTCCGCAGCACCGCCACGTCGGCGATCACGCGGGCGTGGCGGAGCAGGTCTCGACGTTGGTGGAAAAAACGTATGTAGTTTTGCAGCAACGGCGAGGGGGATTTCGAGTCGCCGGGCATGGCCACGATCTTGCCATACTCGAACCAGCAGACGCATCCCAAGCAATCGAAATTGAAGGCCATCGACTCGGCCATTTCCAATGGCGTGAGGGTGTAGTCGAAGGTGATATTGTCCATGGCACGGCCGACCTTGTAGTTGGCGATGCGGGAGATGAGCTGGCCGTCTTTGAATCCGACGCGTCCACTCTCCACCCAAAAGGCCTCGCCGCCCTGGAGCAGCCGGCCGTGATCCACCGGCGGACGGATGGCGCTGCCCACCCCGTTGGGATTGCATTCCATGAGCACGTCCGGTCGCAGGGAGCGGGCGTAACGGCTCATGTCCCAATAGGATTCGGCCAACGATTGAGAGCAGAACTCCTGCCATGCCCGTTGCAACAGCGGCGGCCCGCCAGCCTGCGGTGGGAGCACTGTGGCAAGATCGGCGATACCCATGGCTTGGATTTGCTCGGGCGAAAATGTGCTGCGGAGATACTCCCGGAACCGTGCTACGGAATGGGCGTCGTATCCCGGGCCTACGATGTAATTGTCCAAATGGACGAGGTCCGTGCCGATTTGCTCGATCGCAAACCGAATGAGATTCTTGTAGAACGCCTGGGCGTCGGGATGATTGCGGTTCCAATAGTAGCGGTATTTGGCCGATCCGTAGGTGACTGGCGTGCCATCCGCGCGGAGCACCACCCAATCCTTCGCCTGGGGGTTCTCCTTGAAAAATGGTTCCCAGAGGAACGCACCGCTAAAGTTGTAGACTCCGACCCGCAAGCCCGCTTCGCGGCACAGCTTGGCGAACTGCACCGCGTCGGCCATGCTTTGGCGTTCTGCCTCCAGGCCCGCTCCCTTGTAGGCGTGCATCATCACGAAATTCACGCCCATCGACTTCAATTTGGCGATCATCTCGGGACTGTGTTCTTTTTGGTAGGCGGCTAGTTGCTCGGCGGAGGGCGTATAGCCTCCGCCGTCCCGCTTCACGCGAAATATCAGCGGCTCCCAACTGCCCGCCATCACAATGCCCTGTTCGGAAAGCCAGGCAGGCCGCTTGTCCAACGGCAACGTCAGCGGTTCGGCCCAGGCCAACGAGGCCACGAGCGTCGCTAACCCCACGATCAAAATTCTCGGTACTCCCATGGTGTGGGACCTCAGCAGGAAAAGGCGTTTCAAACCAGGGACAGCGCGAACATCGAGCAAAGGAATGCATCCGCGCGCTGACGCATTCCCCCCAGCTCAAGCCACCGCCAGCGACCGGTGGAAAGTCGCCCGTGGAACTCCGTAGTGCTTAGCTCTTCAAATGCTTGTCGAACCACTCGCGGGCACGACGCCACATCTCCTCGGAAAGGACATGGCCGACGCCCGGTTCGATGAAATAGCTGAACTTGTCCGCGGCGCCTGCTTGTTCATAGGCCCGGGCGATGGTTTGAACGCCAGCGCGGACCTCCTCGATCGGGCTGCCTGCGTCGGTCTCGCCGAAGTTCAGGTGTAAGGCCCGGGGCGCGATCAATCCGGCGATGTCCGGCGTATCACCGTATTTCATCCAGCCGGGGATAAAGTTGGGGAAACAGTGGAGGATGTGGGTGCGATGGATCGCGGCGTAGGTCGGCAAGCAGCAGTTGCCCACCAGGCAGATAAGTCGCGGTTCCCAAGGACCCACCAACCAAGTGTGCGTCGAGCCCATCGAATGACCGTAGCAGCCGATGCGATCCTTGCGGACCTCGGGCCGGGAACAGAGGTAATCGATCGCCCGACGCATGTCCAGGATGTTCTTCCAGGCCATGCACTTGCCAGCGACCACATAGCGGAGGAATTCAAATCGCTCGAAGTCTCCACCTCGAAGATGTTTGCTTTGGCGCTCACCAAAGCACAAGGCGTCGGGGCAGATGACCACGTAGCCCAGCTTCGCTAAAGCGACGCCGGTATGGTGCATGGGGCTGCCGGCCAAACCGGCGGGTTCCACTTTGCCCAAGTGATACGCCCCGTTGTGCTGGTGCCATACCGCCACGGCCGGCTGAGGACTGGCGGCGCTCGCTCCGTCCGGCACCAACACGTAGGCGGGCACGCGATCCCCCGGCTCGACTTCATAGGTGACCGATTCCAGACGATAGCCGTCCTTTTGCTCGACTTGCCGGACCTCGGGCCGGAGGTCGCATGGCTCTGGCCACGGTCCTCCCAGACACTCCAGCAGGGCTTCCCGCAACGAAGGCTTCGCGCTGGGCGAGTTGCCAGTCGCCGCTCCGCCCGCGGTTTGAACGGCTAACGCTACTGCTGCTCCAGCGGCGGATTGCTTCATGAAACCTCTCCGACCAATGCGGGGACAGGACGCATCATCGCTTGCCGACATGTTCTTTCTCTCCAAGCACCGAGTATGTCTGTTTTGGCTTGATCGCCTTCGAGGGATCGGATGCTGCCCACCGCGTTTCGCCTTCCCTAACGAAATCTTATCCTAGGTCCCACGACAACGACACACTTAAAACTCTTCCAAAAAACTCTTTACTCCCGATCTAAGCGAAAGAAGACAGGGCTCGGGAAATTCAGGTCGCTGTGAGGTTTATCGACGTTCTTAAGCAGAGCACACCCTCACCGACACTCTCTGCCAGCGAGCGGAGGGACTCTCAGGACAGGCCCTTATCAGAACATATCGCGCCGGGGCTTGCAACGGTTCGCCTCTTGCCTGAAACGGATCGCGTCGCATGGCAGGGCCCGAGAAATTGGGCGGCTTTCATAAGCAGAGACAAAGGCCACGCTTTGCCCTGGTCGGGAATCGGCTAGCAAGCGGTTGCGATGAAGCGAGTCCCTCCGCGAGCCTAACCGTGTCCGTTTACGAGCCTAACCGCAGCCATCCGGGAGCCTGACATGGTCCAAAGCCGCAGCCAAAACAAGACGGCATCATCAAAACATCCGCTATTGGCAAGACTCGAAAGCACCTTTCCGCATTTAGCACAGGGGTTGCGACGCACGCAGCTCCGAAGCAACGCGCTGGCTCCCCGCTCCCTCGTCGTAGTTCGGCCCTGCTCAAAGTAGATCCTACTCAAGCCAGTGGCGATGAAGTATACTAAGGAATCTATCCCCGTGGGGGAGGCCCTCCCGCTAGTACGTGGTCCACGACGATGGTCGCTGCGTAGAGAAGGGGGCGTGTTGGGAATGGAGTTGGAGATCGGGACAGCGCAGCAGGACTGACATTTTGAAGAAGCTTGTGCTTTTTGCCCTCAAGCTAGGGGTCTCGGTCGCGATCCTCGTTTATCTCGTTTACCAGGCCCACGCCAACGAGGTCTTCCCCGATCTAATCGCCCGAGAAAAAGACTGGGGCCTGATCGCGGCTGCGTGCGTGGCTTACGTTGCGGCCTTGGCGATCACCTTTGTTCGCTGGTGGTATCTGGTCCGTGCCCTGGGGATTCCGCTCTCGCTGCACGAGTCGTTTCGGCTGGGATTCCTGGGATTCCTTTTCAATCTTGCCCCAATGGGAATCGTGGGCGGCGACCTGCTCAAGGCCGTCATGCTGGGCCGACACTTTCCTGAGCATCGCGCCGAGTCGCTCGTCACGGTGTTCGTGGACCGCGTGATCGGTCTGTATGTGCTCTTTCTAGTGGCAACCGTCGCCATTTTTGCTACAGGCGTTTGGCGTTTGGAGGTCGCCAGCGTGCAAATTGCCTGCCAAGCCGTATGGTTGTTCACCGCAGTCGGGACCGTCGCCGTCCTCGTGCCGCTGGGACCGGATTTCACTCAAGGCCGATCCACGGAACTTCTCGGCCGCATTCCTTACGCGGGGCGGCCGCTGAAAAAGATGATCCTGGCGGTCCGCACGTACCGCACGCAAATCCCGGTCCTGTTGGGCAGCGGCCTGGCCACGGTCGCGGTCCACGCTTTGCTCGTGCTGGTGCTGTATTGGTTGTGCGCGGGCCTTTACGCTTCGCACCCGACGTTGGGAACTCACTTCGTGGTCGGCCCCGTCAGTTCGGCCACGGCGATCATCCCGGTAAGCCTTGGACCCTTCGAATTCGTGCTCGATGCGCTGTATGCCGCGATTCCCCTTCCCGACGGCGGCTACATGGCCCGGGGTCAAGGCTTTGTGGTGGCCTTGGGCTATCGGGTGATCACGGTAGTGATTGCCGCCATCGGCTGGTTTTATTATCTCGGCAGCCGGCGCGAGGTGGCCGAGGTCATGCACGACGCGACCGCCGAGAGTTCGCCCAACGGCGTTCTCTGACCTGTTTCACGTTCTTTGACCCGCCTCAGGGAAGCCAGCCCTGGTATTCCATGAAGTCGTAAAGCCAGGGATGCGTCCAGGGGTTCCACGTGGGGTAAGCCGCGGAAAGGGCCGACCAGGCGAGCAGCACGAGGACGATGGCACGCGACCACGGGCGTCGGGCGGCGAGATCGGCTGCCGGCAAGGCGGCGACAAGCCACATGGGGATCAGCCAGAAACTCCATCGCAGCCCGCTCGTCATCCCCCCGTAGTTCCGGTCCTGCTGGTCCACCACGCCGAGATAAAACGTCAAACACGCCGCCGAAACGGCCACGATCAAAAGCGCCAAAAGCCGCTGATTTGGATCAGAAGGACGCAGCAGCCATTGTCCAAGGCCGACGAGTGTGAGGAGCCAGATGGGCGTGAGAGAGAATATCCCGTGATGCCCCACCAAGGCGTGAAAAGCGTACACCCCGCGCGACGGCTCGCCGCGGTCGATGCCCTTCGGATCTTCCCAGTAGCTCCGCAACTGCCTTCCGCCGCGCTCGTAGCTGTATCGGTACCAATTATCGTTCGGATCGGTCTTGCTGCGGTGGGCATAGGGAGGCCGCAAGCTTTGGTGCGCGATCCAATTCGTGCCGAAGAATCCCGCGGCCACCAACAGCGCGGCCGGGATGAATCCCAGCACAGTGCCGCGGGGATCTTTCCACAGCAGGCCCAACGCCAGCGCCGCGAAAAAGGCCAACGCAGGCAACTCGTTGGCCGCGGCCAAACCGCTGAACAGTCCTGCGGCAACAAAGTAGCGCAGACGCCGTTGGCCATCGAACCCGATCCGCACGGCCGCGTACAGCGCGACCATCACGCACACGGCAGCCGGCAAGTGGTTGTTGAGCACCACAGCGAAAGTCGTCAAAAACGTGCCGAAGGCAGCCGTGGCCATCACCACCGTGCGTGCCCAATCGGTCGCAGCGAATCGCTCCGCGAGCCGCCCTGTCAGCCAGAAGAAAACCGCCATCGGCAGCACGTTCACCAGGATCAGCAAACATCGGCCGATTTCGTAGGGATGCGTCCCCAACGTGGCTCCCGTGGCCTTGTGGATCACCCAGTATGGCGCGGCCAGCAGGGTGGCGAACAGCGGCGGCTTACTCGAATAAAGATGGCCGTCGTGTTTCACCATGTCGATCGTGTCCCAAAGCGGGAGTTGGATCACGCGGTCGATGGCGTAGGGCGCCCCGGGCACGCGAAGGTCCTCCTCGACCAGAGCGCGGACAGTACACCATCGGCTGCGATCATTGGCGCTCAAGAAAGGACGGCGGATTCGGGCCTGACGCTCCAGCTCGACGCGTTTTGCTTCCACGCGGCTTTCCAACTCGTTGCCGGAAATCCCTTCGGCCTCCCACGATTTGCGTAGCGCGGCCAAGTCCGAGCGGACCTTGTCCAGGCGAGTTTTTTCCAGGCCGCGGAGGTCCACAGAATCCACGGCCAGGATTCGGCCCATCATCAGTCCAATGCTGGCGGCGGCCAGAATCCAGGCCGTGCTGCGATTCGTCGAAGGATCAGAAACGTGGGAAGTCGAGAGCGAGGCGTTCATCGTGAGGGTGTGGCAAACGAGGCGGCGTCCGCATCAGGCGATTCACCGGCGCCGGGGCGGACGCGTTCGCCCGCCGCGTCGGTACGATCCAATATCGAAAACGTCCGCAGCGACCGGTCGTGTTGAGCGACGATCAATTCCCCAAGGATACCCAACGCCAGCATTTGGCCGCCAAACAGGACCAGACCCAAGCTGGCGTATAGGGCTGGGTTCAGCAAGAGCGGCACCCCCGCCGCCGCGATGGTCGCCGCGCCCGCAAGCCCCGCAAGGCCGAAACCGATCACACCCAACAGGCCCAGCCCCACGGCCGCTAATCCCACGGTCCCGAAGACATGCTGGGGACGCTCGCGATAGCGAGTCAAGAAGGCTACCGTCAGCAAATCCAAAAATCCCTTGACGAACCGCGCCCCGCCGTACTTGGAGCGGCCGAAGCGCCGCGGCCGATGTTGGATGACCAACTCGCCGACGCGGAATCCCCTGGCGGCGGCCAGCACGGGAACAAAACGATGCAATTCGCCGTACAGCCGCACCTCGTCGAACACGGCCCGGCGATAGCATTTCATCCCGCAGTTGTGATCGTGGAGTTTCACCCCCGTCACAACGCGAACCATCCAATTGAACACTCGCGATGGCAGTACCTTCGTCCACGGATCGCGACGCACTTTTTTCCAGCCGCTCACTACGTCCAAGCCGTTTTCCAATTCGGCGAGAAAACGGGGAATTTCGTGGGGATCGTCTTGGAGGTCCGCGTCCAAGGTGAGAATCAGCTCGCCGACGGCCTCGTCCACCCCGGCGGTCAAGGCCGCTGCCTTGCCGAAGTTACGGCGAAACCTCAGCCCACGGACCCGAGCGTCTGCGGCGGCAAGGCGGCAAATGGCATCCCAAGAGTCATCCGTCGAGCCGTCGTCAATGAAGATCACCTCAATCGACAGCCCCTGCGAGGCCGCGACCTCGCGGATTTCGTGGTAAAGCGGGGCGAGGCTCGGGGCCTCGTTCAATACAGGAATGACGATTGACAGCATGGAAGGGCCGTTCAGGGCCGTACACGCGACCTCCGCTCTTCACCCGCGCCGATTTCAACCATGCCATTCCCGTTGAAACGATCCCTCGAATTCGGGAGAGTACCTTAGGCCTCTCCGGGAGGAATCGCCCCCACGATTGCCACCAGGTACGAGCGCGACAGCTCATGGGTGGCGGGCGGGTGGGCAACCTCGGTATCGTACTTACAGTGGGTGTGATCGTTGATCTGACGGTTTGGCCCGTGCCAAACCTACTGCATATAGCATACCTGAAACTGCCAGTTCTGACACCACCGAAACCAAGCGGAAAACCAGGGCAGCCCCCCACGCCACGACTTCCGCTTGAGCGGTAAACTGCCTGAGATAAGGAATCATCACTTGGGCCAAAACGGCCTCGCGGATTCCCACCCCCCCCGGCGCGAAAATAGCTGCAAAGCCGACCACGATAGCCAACGACGCGGCGGCGATGAAGCGCGGGATCTCGACCATTCCCCCCCCAGCCGGCAATCCCATCGCGCGGAACGTCGACCAATTGGCCAGGCCCATGAGTACCCACCCCAAAGCCATGAGTACCCAACCAAGAAGTGTGGTACCGAAGCCGAGGCGGTGCAATTTTTCCACCACCTCGGGATCGCGTTTGCCCACTCCAGCCATCTTTGCCAATCGAGAGAAGATGGGAGGTAGCGTGGGAATGCCCGTGGCAACCATGACCCCTAACGATAACCAGAAGACGGGCTCGTGGCGTGCCACGGTAGTCAAGAGATACCCCACCGCCAGCACCGCTCCAACGCTCACCCAGGTAAGCGATTCCAGAAACACGCTCGCCGCAGCGACGCCTGTATCGACGCGGGAACTACGAATCATCCCGGCGCGGAGCACGATCACCATGGCCTTGCCAGGCACATACTTGCCGAGGTGGCCGATGTAATACGCCCGCAGCGCTTCCCAAAAACTGGGACGTTGGCCGAGCGAGCGGAGGGCGGCGTACCAAAATAGCGAAGGCGGCAACAGCGCAAGCACATAGGAGACCGCGGCCACCGCGATCCATTGGCCCTGGAACTCCCACGGATACTGGCCAAGCTGCGACCACGCATCGAGCAGGGTCCGCCAGACGAAGCCCACCACGATGGCAATGACGGCGATTTTCGCCGCGAGCCACCAAGGGCGTTTCCCAAACGGTTGTCGCTCGCTCACGCCGTCTCTCGAACCCCTTTCAACGCGACCCAGTCGTGCCCAGCCATTCTGCGACCCTCTTGTAACCTCTCTTTACCTTGCCGCCGCACCCCCGATAAGATAGAGCGGCTGGATAAAAAGAATAGCAAATTGGGGCACGCGGGGGAATCTCCCATGCACGCGCTCATGCTGGGCATTGCCTGGGGACTCTTGGGTTTAGACGTCGGATGGCGGCCGGCGCCAGGCGGCGGTGTGGAATACATCATCCAAATTGCCCCGCATGAACTCGAACTCTTCAAGCAAAACGGCATTGAAGGCGACATCCCGCCACAACTGAGAGACATTCGCATGTACCGCGTCGTGGTGGGAAACGACGTGCTGCCGCGTCAAGATCCGCCGCCCTCATCGACGAGCGTCACAACCAGCTCACCCAATGCGAGCGTCTTGCCGCCATGGTCCTATCCGTCGCTTGCTACCCCCAAGGCATACAATCCTTTCGCGTCCTTGAGTTCGCTTGTCAGTCGGTATCCGTTTTCCCAAACTCCCAGCGAATCGGTCAAAGCGGATTCACCGAAGACGAGCCCTGCCAGACCGGGGTCGAAAAGCTCGGAGTCCGAGCCGGAGCGTTGGTGGCGAGACGGTCCCACCAAGGTCGAGCGCCCTGGCCAGGGATCGGCCGCCAAGGAACCTCAGGAACCGCTTCGATCGTCCGCAAAACCCTGGCTTCCCTTTACCGTCGTAGTTCTGGCTTTGTTCGGGTCGTTGGGCGGAAATCTTTACATGGGCTGGATTACCTGGGAGACCCGGGCTAAGTATCACGCCCTGGTACGAAGATTCAGGAAGCGAGGCAGGCACTCAGAGAGGACGAGTGATGATAAGGATGACGACGATTGATCCGTCGCAACGCCCTCAGAAAACGCGACGAACCATGATGGCTGGTCGCTGCCACTTGCACTTCCGAAGCCTCGTCGGCTATTCGCTGCTTTGGGGGATCAAAGTTTCGTTGTTGGAAAGGGCAGTCGAAGGTGGCGAAGCGCCCGCCACTTCGCTCACCATCGTCCAGCAGACCCGGGGTGAACTGTATGAGCTTGGCGGCAAGCGGTGGGTGTTCACCACCTGGTTTTACATCAGACCGGGTAGTTTCGCTTGGTTGAACGACAAGGGCCAGAGCGTGGCGGTGGTTGGAAGCGCAGGGCCTCCCGATTGCGGGTGGAGGTCGCCGCCTGGGACGGGAT
>CALFBP010000103.1 GCA_937951625.1 uncultured Thermoguttaceae bacterium | reverse complement strand
CGGAACGTCATCACCCCGGGACGCTGGCGGATGGTCAACCGCTGCAAGAGGCCGCTGTGCGATTGGATCAGCAGTTGCTTGATGCGATAAAACGGCCGCTCGATCGCTTTCAAGAGGGCGTCGATGGAGCCTGCCTGGGGGAGGGGGTAGACGATCAGGTGAACGCGCTCGGGCATGAACACGAAGGCGGCAAGCCGATAACGATGGCCTTCCATCGCCCGGTCACTGCTCTCGGCGAGCCTAGCCCGGCACACGTCGTTGGTCAGCCGGGGCCAACGGTGGCAGCAGGAAAAGCTCAGCTCGTGGACGTGGCCTGGGTCGTGGTAGTGCCGAACTCGTTTGCGATGGCCTGGAGGCGGCGTCATCTCGACGATCGTATCCACACGGGGCACCGCTGGACAAGCCAGCAGTGGCACCCTTGCGGCTGCGGCTGAAGGGCCAGAGGAAGCGACGGCCAAGGTTTCGTTCCGGTCTCGCCGCCGCTGTGCCGATGGCCAGCACTCCTGATGGGGACATCAAGATTTTTGGCAGGTTGTGTCCAAAGTGGGAGCTGGTTGATTGTCGGCGGCCCCTAGAGGACTCGTTCCGTTGGGACCCTTGCGTGGAGATCGGGCGATGGATTGAGGGTGGCCTTTTAGCGCTTTTCTGGCTGCGATGGCGGGCCGCAGCGGGTTGAGGGCCAAAGTTGATCAAGTTTATAGAGGTAATGCACATTTAAGGTTGCGTTTGACAGGTGCTTTGCCCTTTGCTACGATCCGGCCCCTTTATTTGTGGGACATAGCTTTTTGGCGGGGAATCTGTCCCCTCGCCGAAACTGGAGTGTTCTCGTGGGCATTGCCGATCGACTTCACACAGGTCGCTCATGTGGCCTTGGACAAGAAGGAATGCGACGCATGAAGCGTCAATGGATTGGGGTCGGGTTGTTGATCGCTGCGATGGCGGGGTGCAATCGGTGGGACGAATACCCTTACGGGAATCCTTATTATCAGCCTTACTATCAGCCGCCCGCTTACCAACAGCCCTATTACTTGCCCCCCCCGGCAACGAGCTATCCGTCGGGCACGAGTTCCGTAGACCCTGCGGTCGGACCTTGTACGCCCGCAGCAGTCAAGACCACGCCGACGCGATGACCGTCCAAGCGGCGGTGAGGTCTCTTCAGCCGCGGAACGGCTCGTTTTGTCGAGCTGACGTTCTTTCCAGAGCTTTTCTGCGATTTGGGTGAAGGCCATTTGGCCGTGAGTCCGCGGCCACCGGGCGATCGCGTTCACTTGCCCGACGGCCAATTCCAACAACCGCTTGTTTACCGTCGCGCGTCGGCAAGGATGCGGGCCACGGCCTCGTCGAAGGGGATCGATGCCCGTTGGAGCGCCGCGGCGAAGCCGGCGTCGGGCGAAAGACACGGATTGGCGTTGATTTCCAGAATCCAAGGCATTCCATCAGAATCCACCCGAAAGTCGACTCGGGCATAGCCTGCTAGACCGAACACGCGCCACACGTGGCGGGCCAAGTCTTGCAGGTGGTCGAGCAAGGGTTGATCCGCGACCGGGAAATCGAAACGCCGCGGGGTGTTTTGGAAATCGAAGGACGTTTCATCCCATTTTGCCCGGCGGCCTACGATCCGCGGCTTGCCCTTCGGGAAGGCGGAGAAGTCGATTTCGGCGGGCGGCAGTGCCTCGGGCCCTTGCGGCGAGGCCAAAAGCGAAAGATTGAACTCCCGGCCATCGACATATTGTTCCGCGAAGCACGGCCGACGGAGCCTTTGCGAGGTCTGTTGAAGGATTTTGCGGAGCTCTCCTGCGTCCGTCGCCCGAACCAGCGAATGCTCGTCCAATTCAAACGAAGCGTGCTCCCAAAACGTCTTGATCACGAAGATATCGTTTTCCGACCATCCAGCGTCGTTAGTATCGGCCAGGCAGCCTCGAACGTTGGCGGTGCGTGGGCAGTCGAGCGCGAGCCACTCTGGCGTGGGCAATCCCGCCTCGCGGAGCCGCTGCTTGGCTAGTAGCTTATGGTTGGTCAGTACCAAGGCCTCGGTCGAGGAGCCGGTGTAAGACAGGTCCAGCGAATCCAGCAGCGCGGCCGCGGCGCCGGCCATCCAGTCGGAGCCGCCGAGGGACTCGACGAGATTGAAGACCACATCCGGGCGAGCGGCGACGAGTTGCTCTCGGGCCTCGCTCAGATCCAGGGTGCAAGCGATGCGCGTCCACTCGTGCCCGAGTCGCGATATGGCCCCCGCCACGGCATCGGCCTGCACCAGCACGTCTTGATCGGCAGCCGGGTCGGCGGCGGAGACTGCATTGTGGAAGATGGTGACGCGCATTTCAGCCCAGTTCCGGTTGGTCAGATTTTCGCCCGACCTCATCCCGAACGTCCAATCGCCCGACGTCTTGCCCGAAGCCTCGACGCTTTCAGGCCCAAGAGAATGGTGAGTCTACCGCGATGAAGCGATAGCTGCCAGACCTGCCCTGAAGGGGCCCTGAAGCATGAGGCGCGTGGCCAGTTCTGAGGCACGTGGCCAGTAAGACAGACCGTCGGGCGAAGGAGGCGGAACATGGTTGGGGAGAGATCAATAATGAACGGCCACGGAACGTTCGCGACTGCACGGGTTTGTCTGGCGGAACGCGCCGGAGGCATCTATTCTACTATATGGGTCCGGGGGGCCTGTGCAGGCGACGCCAGCCAACGAGGACCATAAGCTCTCTTTCTTTTTCTGTTGTCTAAGGACTGCCATGGACGCAGGTCCCTTGCTCGATGCGATTGCCGCTGCCTTGGCCGAGGCACGGTTGGAGGCCATTCTGATTGGTAACGCCGCGGCGGCCATTCATGGCGCGCCGGTGACGACGTTGGACTTCGATTTCATGTTCCGCGCCACCCGGGGCAATCTCACAAAATTAAAGCGCTTCGCAAATCAGTTGGAAGCGGTGATCTTTCGGCCCTTTTACCCAGCCTCAGCCCTGTATCGTGTGGTGAACGATGATCGCGGGTTGCAAGTGGATTTCATGCCTGTCATTCACGGAATAAAATCGTTCGAAAGTTTGCGCTCTCGCGCAAAAAAGGTAAAATTGGGAGATAGAGAGTTGTGGGTTGCCCATTTGTCGGACATCATTGCCAGCAAGCGGGCCGCCGGTCGTGCCCGCGACAAAGCCGTGCTTGAGGTTTTGGAGAAAACGTTGCGTGAAAAAGAATCGTCGGCGAAAGCGTGAGGCGGCCCTCACCGCGTTGCGGGCGGAAAACCAGCGAGCGGAACTCGAGCTTATCCGGCGGCGGCTGGCGCTGCCCGTCGAAAAACGGCTGAATTTCCTGCGGGTCCGCTTGCCTGGCGGTGGGTCGCGATTGTGATGAACAAATCTTACAGGTCTCATCCCTCGCTTGCACTCCTGTGGAAACAGCACTAGCAATCAACCCTTCACCACGCACGCTTTTTTGACAAAACGATGCTGCCTTTAGATCCCTGCCACGATGGGTAAGGCTGGGCGAGGCGGCATCAATTACCGCGATCGCCGGGGGCGATACTTTTGGCCGAACCAGCCTTGGCGCCAGCTAACGCGGAGTCCACTGGATCTGTCACGAATTTTCAGGGCAACGCAGTTGCTCGGACATCGGGTACCGCTTAGACTCGCGAGATGATGGACTTTCGTATCGCCCAGATGTCACAAAGCTTCTGGTGAGTTGCCGATGGGAAGTTGTTTGTGAGGGGAGGGACCGCTGGAATGGATCGCAGGACGTTTTTGGGTTGGGGCGCCGCGGCGAGTGCGGCGGTGTCAGTCGTTCCTTCTATCGCGAGCGCTAACACTGTGGCATTGGCGTCGCCTCCGGCGAACACGCCGCCTATCTTGGCTTCCTACTCGGCGGAGCAGCACCGCCAACGACTCGAGAACATCGCCTATGCCCAGGCGCACATCCGCCGGGCAATGCGCAAGCACTTGATTACGAGCTACCTGGCTGGTCAGTGCTGCTACAATCTGGGCGAGTACCCGTGTGAGAAGCCTTGGGACCCGGACGCCTGGGATGAACAGGAGCTCGATCGGCTCCGCGATCATGGCATTCGGCTGATTCAGGTCCATGAAGAGTGGAACGACTCGCAGCGGTTGTTCGGCTCGCACAAATTGGCAGCTTTGAATCCAGCGGGAATGCGGCGGTTCGTGGAGATGGTCCATCGTCGGGGCATGAAATTGATTGCTTACGTTTCCAGCGGGTATTTCGACCGCAAGGACCCGGATTTCCGCCCTGAGTGGGCCACGCGGGACGACCTCCGCGAGATTTACTTTCAATACGCCCATTGTTCTCCTGCCAGTCCCGGTTGGCGGGCGTATTTTTTGCAGCATTTGGCACGACTGTTGGACGAATACGGCTTCGACGGGGTGTATAATGATTTGGGCTATGTGCAGCCTGGCACCATCGCCCCTGACGCGCGAGCTCGGGACGAAGTGCTCGCCTTCGAAGAAAGCCCACAACATGATGGGGCCTTGGAGGACCTCTTGGGCTTGATCTACGCCGAAGTCCACCGCCGCGGCGGCGTCGTAAAGGTCCATAAGGGCGGGGCAAGCGCCCCGAAGACAAGCATTAAGGTCTATGACTACCTTTGGGTGGGCGAGGGTGGTAAAGATGGCGATCTGCTTCGCAAGGCGACCAAAAACTACGAGCCTTATGTTGTTCCTTGCCTTGACATGAGCCGGGCCAAAGTCGACCGTGAGGATGACCTCTACTTGAACGCCATCCCCTACATGCAATTCCCCTTGCTTTTAGCGGGGCGGCCGTTCACGGGCCAGCGGGCGGTCATTCCCGGCATCCAGTACCCTCCCGAGGAACAATGTTTTTGGACCCGGCATTGCCGGGCGATTTGGAAACACTACCAGGCGCATGCCGACGGACCGCACAGCTACGGCTGGTGGGACTCGACGCCGGGTCGGCCCCATGCCCGATCGGTCCACCAGCAGTGGCTCCGCCGCTACTTGCCCATGGTCGAAGAAGGCACTTGGGCCTGGCTAGAGATTACCGATTCGGACCTTTGGGCAGGGCCACTGCCTACCGACGTGGTGGCCTCGGTGTTCGCCAATCAGCATTTTTACTTGGTATTGGCCAATTACGGCACTGAGGTGGTGGAGATCCAAACTACCGACGCCTATGTCCCCGTCGGCGAAGAGAAAACGCCGCCCCGAAAGGAATGGAAACTCAGCGGCCGCTCGCTCGAGTTGCTCCGCCGGGTTGGTTGAGGAGGGCGATGTCATGCCGAAACTGACCATCGATGACCAACCCGTGGAGGTTTCGCCTGGGGCGACCCTTCTCGATGCGGCCCGAAAGCTGGGTATTGACATCCCCACGCTCTGCTATGTCGAGGGATACGAGGCGTCGACGTCGTGCCTGGTTTGCATGGTGAAGGTCCGCAACACGGGCCGGTTGGTGCCTTCCTGCGGCACGAAGGCTGAGGAGGGAATGGCGGTCGAGAGCGAGACGGAAGAACTGCGTCAGGTCCGCCGCACGGCCCTGGAGCTGTTGCTGAGCGACCACGTGGGCGATTGTCTGGCCCCATGCCATTTCACGTGTCCGGCCCACATGGACATCCCGCTCATGCTGCGGCAGATTTCCGCCGAGAACCTCCGCGACGCGATCGCCACGGTGAAGGAGACGATCGCCTTGCCGGCCGTGCTCGGGCGGATTTGTCCGAAACCTTGTGAGAAGGGGTGCCGCCGGAATGCGGCGGACGGGGCCGTGGCCGTCTGTCAGTTGAAGCGGTTCGCCGCCGACGCGGACCTCGCCTCGGAAACGCCGTATGTGCCAGAGTGCAAGCCAGCGACGGGCAAGAGCGTGGCGATCGTTGGGGCGGGCCCGACTGGGCTCTCCGCCGCCTACTACCTGCGGCGCTTGGGTCACGCGGTGACGCTTTTCGACGAGCAGGCCGCGCCGGGCGGGAGGTTGCGCCGCGAGACCACTCCCGACGAGCTTCCCCGCGACGTGCTCGATGCCGAAATCCAGCAGATTTTCCGCTTGGGCATCGAATTGCGGTTGCAGACCCGAGTAGAGCACCAGCCCTCGTTGGAGGACCTTCGCCGCCAGTTCGACGCCGTGCTCGTGGCTTGGGGCGCGTGCAGTGCGGACCAGGTCCGGCGTTTCGGACTACGGCCTGGCCCTCACGGCGTGGCCGTCGACAAGGACACCCTCCAAACCGGCGTGGAGAAGGTGTTTGCGGCGGGCAATGCCATCCGCGGCCGGGGGCTGGTGGTTCGCAGCGCGGCCGACGGGCATGAAGTGGCCTTGGCCATCGATCGGTATTTGAAGGGCGAGCCGGTTTCCGTCCCGGGCAAGCCCTTTTCGGTGCGTATGGGCCGCGTCGAAGGCGAGGAGCTGGAGCAGTTTGTCGAGCGGTCAGGATCAGCGCCGCGATTGGAAACCGAGGGGGATTTCTCGCTCGAGCAGGCGGTGGAGCAGGCCTCGCGGTGCTTGCATTGCGATTGCCGCGGTTTGGAGTCCTGTAAGCTCCGCCGCTATGCCGCCATGTATGGCGCCGATCCCGCCCGATTCCGGGGCCAGCGGCGGGCCTTTCGCCAAATCGACCAGCATTCGCAAGTCATCTACGAGCCGGGCAAGTGCATTTTTTGCGGATTGTGCATTCACATTGCCTCAGCGCGGGGCGAGCCGTTAGGGCTAAGCTTCATTGGCCGGGGGTTCGATGTGCAGGTGGGGGTGCCGTTCGACCGCTCGTTGGACGAGGCCTTGACGAAGGTCGCCGCCGAATGCGTGGCTGCCTGCCCCACCGCCGCGCTGGCTTTCCGCGATGGGCCTGTTCGGTCGCAACTCCCCATTCTTGGGCAGTGATCCGCCATCGTGCGGTGCGGCGGTTCACCCGTCGATCGTGGTCGCTATTGTCGGGTCTCAAGCACACGCAGCGTTTCAGCGAAAAAGAACGCCACAGATACCAAAGCGCAAGCCTCCTTTCTCTCCCTCGCGGTCCCGGAGTGGAAAATTCCGGCCAATCAAGGATTTCGGGCTAACGTTTGGAACGCTTCGGCTCGGTCGCTTGGAGTTCCTTCAGCGCGGCCAGCACTTGATCGTCGTGGCCCTCGACGTTCACCTTCTTCCATACCTTGTGGACGATGCCCTCTGCATCGATGAGGTACGTCGAGCGTTGGATGCCCATCGACTTTTTGCCGAAGCGGACCTTCTCGCGCCACGCGCCGTATTGCTCGGCCACACGGTGGTCCGTATCGCTCAGCAGGCGGAAATTGAGCTTGTGTTGATTGCGGAACTTGACGTGGCTCTCCAGACCATCGGGACTCACGCCGAGAACGACGGCCCCGAGCTTCGTTAGGGCTTGGTGCCGGTCACGAAACGCTTGTGCCTCCCGGGTGCAGCCGGGGGTATTGTCGCGTGGATAGAAGTACAGCACCACCGGTTTGCCACGGAACTGAGCGAGCGAGACGTGGGTTCCATCGTCGGCGGGCAGGGTGAAATCAGGGGCCGGGGAGCCCGGCTCGAGGAAGTCGCCCATCACAGGTCTCCCATCTCCTGAGGACAAAAACGACATTGGCTTCGAATCGACGCGTAATTCTATCCTGCCGGGCAATGGCACTTGGCACAAACGGGCGAGGGAAACTACAATAGAGCCATGCAACGTGCGTGGCGCCTCAAGACGGGTCGAGTCGCGCCGGTCGATCATTTCTTCGAATGGTTCGAAACGACGTGCCTTGGGCGGGACGTTCGCCGTCTTAGGGGATTGGTTTCATTGGTCTCCTCATCGAGAGGGTGATTGTGGAAGGGAGGTCTGCCGTATCGACAACTGACCCGATCCGCGATCGGGCCATGAATTCTCTGCACAGGGCGCTGGTCGCCGCCCAAGTGGCCGCCGATAACCGCGGCCGAGATATTGTCGTTCTCGACATGCGCGAATTGACGTCGGTATTTGATTATTTCGTGGTAGCGACCGGGACAAGCCGCCGCCAGCTTCACGCGATGAGTGAAGAAATCGATCGGACTTTGGAACAGGATCTCGGTGATCGGCGGTTGGGAATCGAAGGGTACCAGGACGCCCGCTGGATCCTCTTGGATTATGGCGACGTGGTCATTCATCTATTCGATCCCGAGGCCCGCAATTATTACGCCATTGAAGAACTCTGGGATCATGCCAAGCGTGTGCCCTTCGAGCCCCGCGTCTCCCGTTCCGCGGTAAAGTAGGCGCGAAGATAAACGAGGCGCGATGGAATAGGAAGGCGGCACGCGTCTGGCTCAAAAATGTCCCTCCAAACTGTCGGAACAGGGCCTCCTCGTCAGGCACGTACGCGCGAACTCTTGCCGCCAGCGTCACGAGCAGAACCCCGCAGCCTTGCTTCATTGCGATGAGTATCGTATCCGAACTTCGCAACCGTTTTCGGCAAGCCCTCGATGGGCTGGTGACGACCCCCGACCGCACAGCCGAACTTCTGGACATGGTTCAGCCGAGTCAGGACCCGCGCTTCGGCGACTATCAAGCGAACATGGCCATGCCTTTGAAGAAGGAGCTTGGTCGGTCGCCGCGGGAAATCGCGGCGGAGCTGATTGCCCGGCTCGACGTGGCCGATATGGCGCTCGATCCAGAGATCGCCGGGCCAGGCTTCATCAATCTTCGGCTTCGCGATGCTTGGCTGGCCGAGCGGTTGGAAGCGGCCATTGAGGACCCGCGCCTAGGCATTCCCCACGCCTCGCAAACCCGCACGTATGTGATCGATTATTCGGCCCCGAATGTGGCCAAGCCCATGCACGTGGGCCACATCCGCTCGACGGTGATTGGCGATAGCCTTTACCGCACGTTGAAGTTCCTCGGTCATCGCGTGATCAGCGACAACCACGTCGGCGACTGGGGCACGCAGTTCGGGATGATCTTGTACGGCTACCAGCACTTCCGCAATGAGGAGTCTTACCGGGCCAATCCCGTGGCGGAACTGGCGAGGCTGTACCGATTGGTTCGCCAACTGATGGACTACCACGAAGCGCAGGCGGAGCTGCCACGGTTGCGTGCTCGGGTGGCGGAACGAGAAGAGTCTCTGCGCCAGGCCCAAACCGGTCAGCGCGGCGCCCATCAAGCCGGGAAACAGTCGGGCAAAAGTTTGCGGCGACTGGAGGCCGAGGTGGCCGAAATCCGCGAGGAACTCGCCTCTTTGGAAAAGAAGCTGGCCGCCGTGGAGCGCGATCCAGAGCTTTTTCGGCTCGCTCAAGAGCATCCCAACATTGGCGCCGACGTACTCGCCGAGACCGCCAAGCTCCATGCAGGCGATGCGGAACGTCGCCGCTTGTGGCAGGAATTCCTACCCCACTGCGAGGACGAAATCAACCGCGTATACCAGCGGCTGGGCGTGCGCTTCGATTACACGTTGGGCGAGAGTTTCTATCATGACCGCCTTGCTCCGCTGGTCGAGGAGTTGCTTCGCCGTGGAATCGCCACGGAGAGCGACGGGGCGATCTGCATCTTTCTCGAAGGCCAGGTGGCCCCCATGATCGTGCGGAAGCAAGATGGAGCGTTTCTTTACGCTACCACCGATCTGGCCACGCTGCGTTACCGCATGGAGACGTGGCGGCCCGACGCCATCCTTTATGTCGTCGATCACCGCCAGTCGCTTCATTTCGCGCAATTGTTCGCCGTGGGACGCCTTTTGGGCTACAGCGACGTGGACCTGCGGCACATCAGCTTCGGGACGGTGCTGGGCGAAGACGGGCGTCCCTTCCGCACCCGCGAGGGCGATACGGTAGGCTTGGAGGCTTTGTTGGACGAAGCGGTCCGCCGCGCGGCCCAGATCGTCGAGGCCAACGACCAGGCCAAACCCAACGGGCCCGAACTCTCGCCCGAAGAGCGAAGGCGAATTGCCGAGACCGTGGGTATAGCCGCTTTGAAATACGCCGACCTTTCGCAGAATCGCACCAGCGACTACGTGTTCAGCTTCGACAAGATGCTGGCCATGAACGGCAACACGGCGACGTACATGCAGTATGCCTACGCCCGGGTGCGAAGCATCTTCGCCAAAGGGAACGTCGACGTCGAGGCACTGCGAACCTCGGGTGGGCGCATCCGCCTGGAAACGCCCGCCGAACGGGCTCTGGGCTTGGAGTTGCTGCGTTTCGCCGAGGCCCTTGAGCTGACGGTGGCCGATTTTCGGCCCAATCAACTGACGGCCTATCTTTTCGGATTGGCCAATTGCTACTCCACGTTCTTCGAGAACTGTCCCGTGCTGAAGGCTGGAAATGAGGAACTACGGCAAAGCCGCCTGCTGCTATGCGACCTCACCGCCCGGACCATTCGGCAAGGCTTGGAGCTTTTGGGCATCGACGTTGTCGACCGGATGTAGGCGGCCAAGCAAGGGCCCCCAGTTCGTAAGCTGGACTCACGGAAACGCCGTTTGGCGAAATGGTTTATAGGGCGGAATTGACTCGTCACAAGCGTCTTTGCAAGCTACGATAGAAACGGAAGCGCGAGGTGTGCGGCGCTAAGGTTTGAGTCGGTCAAACAGAGTGCGTTGGTCGCCCAAGGCGAGGGGCTCAGCTATGGTGAAGCGTCCTCTGATGAAAACGTTGATCGTGGTTTCTCTTGCGGCGAGCCTGGTCCTGGGGTTTCGTGGACGCAACGTGGCGGCTGCCGAAACAGGTAAGGCTGCGAAAACGGCAGGCAAAAGCGCACCGGGCGCGAAGGCTGCCAAGGCATCGCGCGATGCCGCCCCCAAAGCGGCCAAGCATTGGGAGGAAGCAGAGCTTGGCGGCACGCGCGAACCCTATGCGGAAGTGACGCTGATTCCTACGGGCCGGCCGGTCCTGGCGATTCACTATCCTTGGAGGGTACACAGCCGCCCGTCGGTCGAGGTGCGATGGATGGCCGACGACGAGCCGGATACCACGGAAATCCGTCCGCTCCAATTCGTGGGCAGTCTGATGCGGGGCGAAATCACTTCTGCCGTCTACGACGTCCGCGATAAGGCGGCCGACACGCCCGTCTCGCGGCAAATGAACATCGGCGGGAGGGCCGCTGAGATCTTCGGCGACCGCAACAGCCTTGGCCAACCGGCCTCGATGATTGTGTTTCCGGAGCGGTCTTTGGATATGGCGGACCACGCGGCCCGGGTCGTGTTTTTCCCCTTGGAAGGCTGGGCCCTCGACCGAAGCAGCTTGCGATTGGAACTTCCCGCGGCACACTTTTCCAAGCCGGGCCGCATCCGCGTGTGGTTTTATCGCGAGGGCAACCTGCTCTGGTGGAAGACGCTCGTTTGGCCAGGCACGAAGTGAGGGT
>CALFBP010000102.1 GCA_937951625.1 uncultured Thermoguttaceae bacterium | reverse complement strand
GCTACGTGGAGCGGCGCTACGTGGAGCGAAATGCGTTGCGGGCCGATTTGGTGGAGCGGGCGGAGCAGTGGCGTTGGTCGAGTGTGTGGCGTCGCGGTTGCGGCAGTGCGGAGCAGAAGAAGATTCTCGCGGCTTGGCCCGTCGAGATGCCGGAAGACTGGATCGAGCGAGTCAACCGCGTGGACAACGAGAAAGAGCTGGAGGCATTGCGTCACAGCGTGCAGCGAGGTCGTCCCTACGGGACGCCGCAGTGGCAGCGTCGAGTGGCAGCGTCGCATTGCGAAACGTCTGGGCTTGGAATCGGCGTACCGCTCCGCAGGTCGTCCGAGGATCGCGCTGGGCCTTAATCAAGTCCCGGAACCATGAAGTGCCACGGTGCCTTCCCAATTTACCAATATCGGACCTGTCCCGTTTTCGGTTTTCGCGTTTCCGAGCGAAGCCGCGAGCATCTTGTCGCTGACCTACGGTTGACCTGGCGTTGCGAGACTTTAGTCTGGTCTTTGGGCGACGAAGTTTTCGCGAGTTGAAGGGAGGCTACCCACGCAGATCTGGCGGTTACTCGTACCGCAAACATTCGATCGGATCGAGCAGGCTGGCGCGGCGGGCGGGATAGTAGCCGAAGAAGACGCCGACCGCGCCAGCAAAGACCATGGCGATGATCGCGGCCCGGAACGAAATCACCATGGGCCATTGGGTGCCTTTGGTGAGCGAGTTGATGATCCAGGTCACGCCGGCCGAAGCAGCGGCCCCCAAGAGAATACCCACGATGCCGCCGATGCAGGAAAGCAAGGTGGATTCGATGAGGAATTGGCGGAGGATGTCCTTGCTACGGGCGCCGACGGCCAGGCGGATGCCGATTTCGCGGGTCCGCTCGGTGACGGAGACGAGCATGATGTTCATGATCCCCACCCCGCCCACGATCAAGGAAATGCCCGCGATCGAGGCCAACAAGAGCGTCATCACGCCCGTGATGATGCCCAGCACGTTGGCGATTTCGGTGGTGTTTTTGACTTCGAAATCGGGGGCTTCGCCGGGGTGGATGCGATGCCGCTCGCAGAGCAGTTGGCGGATTTCGTGTTCGGCCTCGGCCATGCGGTGGATGGATCGGGCGGAGGCAAGGATCACGTCGACGTTCTCGAAATTCGAGCCTTGGAGCCGCTTGCGGACCGTGGTGAAGGGAATGAGGATGATGTTGTCCTGGTCCTCGCCGACCATGTTCGCTCCCTTGGCTTCGAGCACGCCGATGACCTCCAAGGGGATGTTGCGGACGCGGATCGACTCGCCGATGGGGTTGGCCGTCTGAAACAGTTTCTCGACGATGGTGCGGCCAATGACGCAGACCTTGGCGGCCGTGGCGATGTCGCGCTCGGTGAAATAGCCGCCCTGGTGAATCTGCCAGTTGCGGACTGTGAGGTATTCGGTGCCTACGCCCTGGATTTCGCGGGGAGTCCAGTTGAGATTGCCATAGATCGCTTGGCCTCGGGTGCCGACGATGGGGGAGGCGGCGAGCACGGAGGGGCATTCGCGGGCCAGGGCGTCGGCGTCGGCGGCGGTCAGCGTGTGGCTGGTGCCCCGGCCCTGGCGCACTCCTTGCCAGCTCCGGCTGCCAGGGAAAATCACGATCAGGTTGGTGCCCAAGCTCTGGAACTGGCTTTGCACGAGGTCGCTGGCGCTTTGGCCGATGGAGACCATGGTGGTGACCGCCGCGATGCCGATCACCACCCCCAGGACGGTCAGCCCCGCCCGAAGCTTGTTTTTGCCCAAGGCCCGAAAGGCCACACGCATCGTTAGCAGCAGATTCATGGCGTTCTGGGCATGATGCCCGTGACGAGTTCCTGTTTTTCGACCAGAGGTCCGGAGACCAATTCCGTGAATTTGCTGTCTTTCAGTCCCACCACGACGGGCACGGCTTTGAGGAAATCGCCTTCCACGACCCACACGTAGCGGCGGTTGCGATCGCGCCGGGCAGCCGCACGTTCCGCGGCCGATCGCTGGGCTTCGACGTCTTCGGTCGCTTCTTCGTCGCTTGCTGGCGGTGCGTTGCCCTCCAAGACGCCGCGGTCCTCCGGCCGAACCTGCTCCGGCTTGGGATAGAACCGCAACGCGGCGTTAGGGATTTTCAGCACTCCCTTGTGCTCGGCGATCTGAAAGGAGAGCTTGGCGGTCATGCCGGGCAGGAGTTTCATCTCCGGGTTGGGCGCCTCGACCACGACGGTGTAGGTGACCACGTTTTGCACCGACGAAGGGTTCATGCGAATCTGGTGGATCTGGCCCTCGAAGAGGTCGTCGGGGTAGGCGTCGACGGTGAAGAGCACGGGCCGCTTTTGTTTTTGGGCCTCGCGGATCGCGCCGATGTCGGCCTCGTCCACCGAAGCGAACACGTGCATCCGTTTGTCCATTTCCGGAGCGACGACAAACAGTTCGGGCGTTTGGAACTGGGCGGCCAGCGACTGGCCTTCGTCGATCTTGCGGTCGATGACCACACCGTCGACCGGCGAACGAATTTCCGTGAAGCTCAAGTTGGCCTTCGAGTTTTGCAAGTTTCCCTCGGCCTGGGCCACCTGAGCTTCGGCCAGGGCGAGCTGTGCCTCGAGCGAGAGGCGGCTGAACTTCAGCCGGTCCATCTCCGTGTCGGAGACGTAGTCCGCCCTCTTCGCGCGGAGATTCATCGCCCGCGCCTCGTCGTTCTTGGCCTGCTGCAACAGCGCCTTGGCGCGTTCGACCTCGGCACGGGCGGTGGCGCAGGTGGCCTCGTCGCGGGCCACGGCGGCGGCATAGATGCGAGGGTCGATCTTGGCCAAGAGGTCCCCTTTGCGGACCTGCGCATTGTGATCCACGTAGAGTTTCACGATCGGCCCGGAAACGACCGCTCCCACTTGCACCCGAAGCACCGGCTGCACGGTGCCCGTGGCGTTGACAACCAGCGTGATGTCGCCACGGACCACGGGCGCGAGCCGATAGACCGGCCTGTTTCGGGCCGTCCAGTAGGCCACGACCCAGGACCAACCATAATAACCGCCCGCACCAAGAACAGCGAGAACCAAGATGGATTTCAGAAACACTCTCATGAGGGGATCGTCGACAATCGAAACGCAACGTGGTTCGCTGGCGTGGGGGAAATCTAGCTGGTGGGCGGCTGGGAAACCGGGGCAGGGGCGGGAGAAAGAAGTTCCGCGGCCCGCTGCGCGGCTTCCGCGGCAGACTGCTCGTCGTTCAGCCGTGCCAGGATGTCGGCCAGGTTCCCATAGTTCTGACTCAACATACCGCGCACATACCACAGTTTGGGGTCTTTCTCGAGCAAGGTCTTCAAAGAGGCGATGCAGGCCTCGGTCAAGTCGCGGGCCGCCAACAATTCCCCGCGATCACGGAGGAACACGGCCAGCGATTCTTGGATGAACGCCAGACCGAGTTTGTAAAACTGGTTCTGGGGGAAACGCCGCACCAAACTGGATTGGAGGTCCCATGCCCGGCGCAGACTGGTCTCCGACCGGCTGGGGTCGGTTTCCCAAAGGACGTCGGCAAGCCTCATCCGAAGGCGGACATGGAATACGGCGTAATCCGGGATGTTGGGGTGCTCGGCGACCAGTTCGTCGGAGATGGCCACCGCTTTTTCCAGCATTTGCCGCATCCGTTCTTCCGTGCCGGGCCCGCTGGCTTGGGAAGAAAAAGGCCACGCGCTGAGCCACGCCAAAGTGAGACTCCAATCGTAACGATAGTCGGGCACGTCCGGATGTTCCTTGACCAACTCTTCGAGCATAGCGGCGGCCTTATCCACGCCGTCCATCGCGGATTTCGAGCCGGGACCCGACCACCAAGGGCCAACCTCGCGATAGCAGCGCGCCAGCCAGTGACGATAGTCTGGGGCCGCGGGATTTTGGGCCGCCAAACGCTCCAACAGTTCGATAGCCTTGTGCAAGTTCTCTTCGCGTTCCTTCTCGCGCTGCCGGGCCTTCTCCCGTTCCTCGGGGGTTCCAAGAGCAAAGGGGTTTCGCCGCGGACCTCCCTCGGCGTTTCCCGCCGCACCTTGTCCGAAATCGGGTTTCCCTTTGGCGGCGGACAGGGAATCGCCCGGATATTCGGCGGCGGGAGCTGAGGGCTTCGAGCGATCACGGAACTCCGGCGGCGGAGCATGTTTGCCCACGCCATGTCCTCGGGATCGTCCGGGTGGTCCCACCATCGAAACGCCCCGCCCAGACATACCCAACCGCGACAATCGACGGGCAAATGGGCCGAGTGGGAACAACCCCAGTTGCCCAAAACTCCGTCGCCCCAGAAAATAATAGGTTCGCGCCAATTCGAATTGGTGCTGGGGACTCCGCAGGCTTGAGGGGACCGCTTCTAGAGTTCGCAAGGCGTTCGCGTAGGATGCGTAAGCGGCTTGGAAGTCGTAGGCGGCCAAGTGAAGATTGCCAAGTTCGTTGTGGACCCTGGCGATTTCGGTTCGCAGGTCCCCGTCGTCTGGCGACGCCTCGGCCAAGCGGGTATACCAGTCGATCGCCCGGAGGTACGCGGCCTTGGACTCCTCGAAATGGCCGAGCCGCTGCCGGATGTCGCCCACACGCCGGTTGGCCTCAGCCACTTTACGGCGGAGTCGGGCGTCGTCGCCCCCTTGCTCGGCCAAACGATCATAGAACGCCAGCATGTGCTCCAGCAGCGCGGCGGTTTCTTTGGAAAGGACGGGTTGGGCCGGCACGGCGATTTCCTCGTCCGACTCCCCTACGATCAACGCCCCCGAGGCTGGCGCGGTGCGATCGGGCGCGAACTGCCGAAAAATGTTGTCCAACGCGTCCAAAGCGAGGGTTGAGGTGGCTTCGGCCCGTTGCCGTTGCCGGGCTGTACTCACATAGCCAACCGTGGCCACCGCGGCGATCACGAGGAGCAAGATGAATGTACTAGCCGTCAGGGCCGCCAGGGCCTTGTTGCGGCGCGACCAGCGCCAAAGTCGCTCGAAGGGCGATGCCCGACGCGCCTTGATTGGCCGGTCCTCGAGGAAGCGTTGCAAGTCCTCGGCCAGATCCGCGGCCGATTGGTAGCGGTGGTCTGGTTCATGCGCGATCGCCTTGAGAATGATGGTCTCCAGATCTCGGGGGATTGCCCGATTGATTTGCCGCGGCCGCACCGGCTGCCCCTGGGTGATCTTGCGAATCGCCTCGCTGCGGCTGGTGTCGGCAAACGCCGGTTGCAACGTGGCCATTTCGTACAGGGTCAAGCCCAGGCTATAGACGTCGCTGCGGGCATCGACGCGGCCTGAAAACTGCTCGGGGGCCATGTAGCGCAGGGTGCCTGCCAAGGCGGCGGTCTGGCCGGCCTGATCCTGATCCAGCATTTTGGCCAAGCCAAAATCGGTGATCCATACCACGCCTTGGGCATCGAGGAGCAGATTGCCAGGCTTGATGTCACGGTGCAACGTGTGATGCGCGTGGGCGTAGTGCAATGCCTCGGCCGCTTGTCGGCCAATGGCCGCCACGCTTCGCCAATAGGCCGGCCCGAAACGGCGGCCGACCGCCGCACGATCTTGCCGAGACGCGACTGCGACCACTTCGCTTCGCTGCCCCAAGGAATTGTCCGCTGCCGAGGAATCTGCGACCGAACTCTTCGCACCCCCTCGCTCGGCGTGACGCCAAAATCCTCCTTCGACAAGCACGCGGGCCAGCCGGACCGCCTCGCTGGTGGAGCCGTTGCTGGTCGCGGGCGGAGGGTGAGATTCGCCAGGGATTGCACCGCCGTCGATACCACCCGCTGGGCCAATCTTCGGCCACCCCACGCCGCCCTGACCGTCGAAAGGCAGGGTCGAGTCGTCAGAGTTTACTCCTTCGGCGGCCAGAAGTTGCCGAAGCTTCACCAAGACTTCGTCGAGGCTCACCCCCCGAATAAGCTGCATCACGAGGTAATGAAAGCCGTCCTGTTCGCCCACGCCGAACAGCGGCACAATGTTGCTGTGGTGCAGGCGCGCGGCAGTCTGGGCCTCGCGTTGGAATCGTTCCAACTGCTTGGGGTCGAGCAAGGCTTGGCGCGGGAGGACTTTCACCGCCACGTGGCGGCCAAGGGATTCCTGATACGCTTCATAAACGATGCCCATTCCTCCCCGGCCGATTTCGCCGAGAATACGGAAATCGCCTAACCGCTCCAAGCGGACACCCCCTAAGGAGGCTGGCCCACTTGACGTCCCCAAGCGATGGGCCTTGAACTGTTCCACGGCCACAATTGCGGGAAACAAGTCCTCGATTTCGACCGCCAAATCGGGATGGCGGGCGGTATACTCGGAAATGGCAGGATGCTCGCCGCGGCGATGCCGCTCGAGGAAGTCGGCCGCCAGGATCTCCAGAGGGTCGCGATCCTCGTTCTCGATCTCTGTCATGGCCTCACTCCTCGGCGAAGCCAGGCAATTGCGCCATGATGGCCTTCAGCCGCTTCAACGCTCGAATGTAGCGGATGCTGGCCGCCTTTTGCTGAATACCCAGCACCTCGGCTACCTCGCTGTTGGTGAGTTCCTCGAAATGGCGCAGGGCCAGCACCTCGCGGTCCAAAGGATCCATGGCGGCAATCGCCCGCTCGGCTTGATCAACAAGTTCGGCCCTGGCCGCGGCCTGGCTGGGAGAGGTGAATCGGCCGATGAGCAGCGCGGCCAACGAGGCCGAGGTGGTCTGCGCGTTATTCCAGGCGTGCAGCGATACTTCGCGATCCGCGTCCCGCATCTGGGCGCCGAGGTGGTGCCGATGCACATCGGTCAAGGTTTGCATCACGATCATTCGCAACCAGACCAGCGGCGAGGCGCTCGACTCATCGCGATAGTGAGGCAGTCGCTGGAGCGCGGCAAGGTACGCCTCTTGCAACACGTCTTCCGGATCCACCCGCCCGTGCAGCCGACGATCCATCCGAAACTCGACCATCCGCCACAAACGCTCCCGGTACAGCGAGAACAAAGCCGCTAAGCTGTCAGGATCGTTCAGTCGCGGTTGAGAAGCCGCACAATCGGCCCCCCCGGCCGTATCTCCCATAGATCTTCTCCCTATTCCTCAACGGGCCTGGATTCCAACATTCTACCCAGAAATCCGCCCTGCCACACGCAGCGACTGTAGAAACAGGTCAATGTTTCCCGTAACTCTACCCAGTTGAACTTGCCGATCGTTGCCCAAACCGCAGCGCAACGGCGTGGCGGGCAAGCGAGATGGCAATACAAGGCAGCGGTTGGGAAAGGTTTTTTTCTCGAAAGCGGCCACGATGTCTGCTTGGATGGGTAGACCTCGAAACCGCCCGAAAGAACTGCTCACAACCCTCTTTTCCCTAACGTGTTTTTCGTTTGTCACGTTTCGCTCTTGTAAAGGAGAAAGATCATGACGTTTCGCATGGTTCGTGTTACCGCTGTGATCGCGGTTTTGCTAGCTACGGGGGTTATGTGTTTAGAGGTCTGGGCCCAGCCTGGACCTGGAGGTCCGCCTCGTGGCCCCCGACCTGGTGGTTTCGGCTTCGGCGGGTTCGGAATGATGGGTGGCGGGGGCGGCGGAGCCTTTGGACTGTCCGCGATGTACGGCTCCCTATTGGCTTCGCCCACCGTCCAACGGGAACTGGAACTCGTCGACGAGCAGATCGCCAAGTTGAAGGAAGTCAACGAGAAGGCCCAGGCCGCGATTCGGGAGATGTTTTCGGGGATGGGCAATTTGCGTGACATGGGTGAGGAGGAGCGAAGGGCAAGATTCGAGGAAATGCGCAAAAGAAGTGAGGCCCAAGCAGAAAACATCAAGAAGGCCATTGAAGAAATCCTGCTACCCCATCAAGTCGAGCGGCTAAAAGGCATTGCTTTGCAACGGGCTGGTGTCGCGGCACTCAACGACAAGGAAATTCAACGCGATCTGAAGATGACCGAAGACCAAGTAGCAAAGATAAAGGCCATCAACGAAGAGGCGGCCAAGAGGGCGCAGGAGATGTTCGCTGGGATGCGCGACTTGAGTCCTGAGGACCGCAGGGCCCAATTTGCTGAGATGGGCCAGAAAATGCAAGAATCGCGCAAAGAGACTGAAACTCAGCTCATGAACGTGCTCACCGCCGAACAGAGGGAGACCTTGGAAAATATGAAGGGAGACAAGCTCGAGATTCCCGAGTCGGAACTCCGCCCACGCTTCGGTTTCGGCGGTCCTGGCGGTGGGGAACGGCGTGGTCCGCGGGCTCGTCAAGAGAATTGAGGCAGCCTTGGAAACGCGGCGGCTCGATTCGTCCATTTCTGCGCGCCTCGGACGTTGGCGGGCCGCGGAAAGCAACGGCCCCC
>CALFBP010000101.1 GCA_937951625.1 uncultured Thermoguttaceae bacterium | reverse complement strand
TCGGAAGTTTAAGCCCAATCTTCGGAGGGTTCGTATTAGCACCGAGAACGGGACTCATAAGACGGTCTCAGTCTGCGCTCAATGTCTTCGGAGTGGGCGGGTAACGCGTTTGATTCATGTCGCCCCGTTTCGCGTCGCTGGGGCAGAAAAATCAAGACAAGAGGCTCCGGCTCCCCACGTTCAGGCACAATCCCCCCACCCCTCTACGCCCTATGTTCCGCCCGAGGGCGTGAAGGTCCGCAAACGTAAGCGCAAAAAAGATTCTGCCGGCTGACACGCTTCATGGGGATATCACACGACGAAGTCGAAAAGGTTTCGCTCCTGGCGAGGTTGCGATTGACCGCGGAGGAGCTGAACCAGATGACGACGCAGCTTGGGGCAATTCTCCAGTACATGGAGTTGCTCGCGGAAGTAAACACAGAAGGCGTCGAACCGCTAGCCCATCCGTTGGACATTACAAATGTGTTCCGCGAGGACACGGTGCAGCCGAGCTTGGACCGGGAGCGGGCGTTGGCCGGTGCGCCGAATCGGGACGAGGCGTGTTATCTCGTGCCTGCCGTTTTGGGACCATCCGAGGCATAATCGTAGACTGGAGCGTCTTCAGCCTTTGAGATGCTCGCGGATCGTGGGGATTGCTGGGGCCGCGGCGGGACGGAGCCCCTCCGTGGCCTCGAAGGTTTTGCCTCTGAGACGGCGGGAGGCGGTGGTTGGCTGTACTCACCCGATCGAGTGCGGCTGAAACGACGCATCTGAAATTATGGAACTCGATCCAGCCGACCTGACGGCCACCGAACTGTTGGAATGCTTGGACCGGGGCGAAACCACCTCGCTCGAAATCGCCGAAGCGGCGCTTCGCGCGATCGAGGCCCGCGACACAACCGTCGGGGCGTTCCTCACGGTCGATCGCGAGGCGGTGCTGACTCAGGCAGCGGCCATCGACGCCAAGCGAAAGCGGGGCGAAGTGCTCGGCCGGCTTCGCGGCCTGCCCGTGGCGATCAAGGATGTGCTCTGCACGGAAGGCGAGCCGACCACCTGCGCCTCGCGGATGCTGAAGGACTTCCGCCCGCCGTTTGATGCCACGGTGGTTTCGCGGCTCAAGGCCGCCGACGCGGTGATCCTTGGCAAGACGAACATGGATGAGTTCGCCATGGGCGGGTCCACGGAGAACTCGGCGTTTCGAATCACGCGGAACCCCTGGGACACAAGCCGAGTTCCTGGCGGCTCGAGCGGCGGATCGGCCGCTTGCGTTGCGGCCCGCATGGCGCCGCTGTCGGTCGGTTCGGACACCGGCGGTTCGATCCGCCAGCCTGCCGGATTGTGCGGCGTGACCGGATTGAAGCCGACCTACGGTCGCGTGAGCCGATACGGTCTGGTTGCGTTCGCCAGCAGCCTGGACCAGATCGGCCCGTTGGCCCGAAGCGCTGAGGACGTCGCGTTGCTGCTCGAGGTCCTGGCGGGGCACGACCCGCGGGACTCGACATCGATCAACTTGCCCGTGCCGCGGTATTCCGAGTCGGTGCGACGGCCGCTGGATGCGTTGCGTATCGGCTTGGTGCGGGAGCATTTCGGCCCGGGATTGGACGGCGAGGTCGAGGCGGCGGTGCGCGAGGCGGTCCGCGTGTACCAGTCGCTCGGGGCCGTAATCCGCGAGATTTCTCTGCCGCACAGCCGATATGCCGTAGCCGTTTACTACATCATTGCTCCCTGCGAGGCATCGAGTAATTTGGCCCGCTACGACGGCGTCCACTTCGGTTATCGGACCGATGAACGGGCGATGGCCGCTGAATTGGAATCGGAACGCAGGAGATTCGTGGCGGCGGGCGAGGCAGACGCCCTGGCCGAGCTGGATAATCCCCTGGTCCGGATGTATCGCCGCACCCGGTCTGAAGGCTTCGGGCCCGAGGTCAAGCGCCGCATCATGCTGGGAACCTACGCCCTCAGCGCCGGTTACTACGACGCCTACTATCTCAAGGCGTTGAAGGTGCGTCGGCTGATCCGACAGGATTACGACGACGCCTTTCGGGAGGTGGATTTGATCGCCGGTCCGGTCGCCCCGACTCCAGCCTTCAAGATCGGCGAACGGATTCACGATCCGCTGGCCATGTATCTTTTCGATCTGTACACGGTGGGGGCCAATCTGGCCGGGATCGCCGGCATCTCGATCCCGTGCGGCTTCAGTTCCGCGGGACTGCCGATCGGCCTTCAGCTTCAAGCCCCGCCGTTTGAGGAAGAGCGTTTATTGCGGGCGGCGCACATGTTTCAGCAAGCCACGGACTGGCACCGAGCCAAGCCGCCCCTGGCAGTGTCGCGCTCCAGTTAACCACGGTTTCTCGCCGTTGCCGGAGAACCCGTTCCATCGCCCCCTCTTTCGTTGAGCGGAAGACCCAGGTGAAAGTTTGCCGAATGGGCGACGAGGTTCGTGGTCGCTGGGGCGCATAAAAAAAGATCATGGTAAGTCGATCCGTCGCCATACCATGATCTTCATCCTGAAAACGGGACTTTCCGGTCCCGTGCGCCCGGCGGGTCTAATAGCTAGAATCGGCAAGGGCGATTCAATCCTTGAAATCAATTTTCTGGGAATCTCAGTCGGCGGAGGGGCGGGCTTGATCGCGTCGGCGAGAGAGTCGCTTGCGCTCCGTTGCGGAGAGGACGATCTTCCGGAGCCGGATTTTGGTGGGAGTGACTTCCACCAGTTCGTCGTCTTCGATGTACTCCAGGGCGGCCTCGAGCGTCAAAAGGCGTGGCGGTTTGAGCAAGATATTGTCGTCACGGCCAGCGGCACGGATGTTGGTGAGCTTTTTCTCCTTGGTGGGATTGACGACCATGTCGCCTGGCCGGCTGTTTTCGCCGACAATCATTCCTTCGTAAACTTCTTCGCCGGGTCCGATAAACATCTCGGCCCGTTCCTGAAGGCTATCCAGCCCGAAGGCCACGGCGCGCCCGCCAGTCATGGACACCAACACGCCGTTGGGCCGACCAGGGATTTCACCTTCCCACGGCTTGTAGCCCTCGAAGCGGTGGTGCATGATGGCGGTCCCTTGGGTGGAATTGAGTAATCGCGTGCGCAGGCCGATCAGTCCCCGAGCAGGGATCGAGAACTTCAGGTACGTGTAGCTGCCATGGTTGTCGATTTGCACAACCTGGCCGCGGCGGGCCCCGACCAGTTCCATGACGGCGCCCATGCGATCGGGCGGGACCTCGACGACCAACGACTCGAAGGGCTCTTCAATTGCCCCGTTGCGTTGGCGCAAAATGACCCGTGGCTTGCCGATGGACAGCTCGAATCCCTCCCGCCGCATCGTTTCAATCAACACCGACAGGTGCAGAAGCCCCCGTCCGGAGACCTGAAAGCTCTCGGCGCCCTCGCTGAATTCGACCCGCAGGGCAACGTTTTTCTCGACCTCTTTCATCAGCCGGTCGCGGAGGTGGCGGGTGGTGAGGAAGCGTCCCTCGCGGCCAGCCAGGGGCGAGGTGTTGATCCCGAAGGTCATCTGCAACGTCGGCTCATCGACTTCCACGCGGGGCAGCACCCGCGGCGACTGCGGATCGGTAATTGTGTCGCCAATGGCCACGGAATCCAGGCCGATGACCGCGACGATGTCCCCTGCCGTAGCTTCTTCGACCTCGCTGCGGCCAAGCTTGTCGAAGACGTTGACCGCCGCCACTTTGCCTTGGGTGAACACACCGCCCGCTTGAGCCAGCGCAACCGCCTGTCCGCGGCGGAGCGTTCCCGAGTAAATACGCCCAATCGCGATTCGGCCTACGTAGTCCGACCAATCGAGATTGGTGACGAGCATCTGGAGTGGGGCCTGAGCGTCGATTTCCGGGCCGGGAACGGTTTCCAGCACGAGGTCGAGAAGGGGATGGATGGAGTTCGTCCTAATGGAGGGGTCCGCCGTGGCGTATCCCTCGCGGGCGCTGGCGAAAATATGGGGAAAGTCGGCCAGCTCGTCGTCCGCGCCAAGGTCGAGAAACAAATCGAAGACTTCGCTGAGAACTTCGTGCGGCCGGGCATCGGAGCGATCGATCTTGTTGATGACCACAACCGGTTTCAAACGGAATTGGAGGGCCTTGGAAAGCACGAACCGCGTCTGCGGCAGGGGGCCCTCGGCGGCATCCACCAGGACCAAAGCCCCATCCGCCATGCGGAGGACTCGCTCGACCTCTCCCCCGAAATCGGCATGTCCTGGGGTGTCGATGAGGTTGATTTTTACCCCTCTATATGGGAGAGCGATATTCTTCGCCAGGATGGTTATTCCTCGTTCCCGCTCGAGTTCATTCGTGTCGAGGATCTGCTCCCCAACCAATTGGGAGGCGCGGAATTCTCCACTCTGCCGCAGGAAACAGTCCACGAGGCTGGTCTTGCCGTGGTCCACGTGGGCGATGATAGCGATGTTGCGAATATCGTTACGACGCATAACTCTCCAGCGGGGGAACTGCTCGGAAAAAGAGTCCTGTTATCCTATCCCTAGGCCATCATGCAGGTAAGTGGCTCCCGCCTCGGCAATCGGAACAGGAATATCCAGGGCCACAACCATCGATCCGTCGCGAGTGGCATGAGCTGGAATGGCAGGTCAACGCGATCGTCGAACAAGGTGAAGATCGTAACTTCTGTTGGGGAGGTTCTATCCCTCCGCAAGATACTGAATAACGTTCGCGGGTTTTGGTGTGGCGACTCGGTGTCCCGGGAACGTTCTAATACATTGCGATTTCGATACTTACGACGATTCATAACTGTTGGTTGGGAACCATGCCTTCCAGAGAGGGTCCATTGACAGGGGCAGGCATCGTTGGCAGGCTAGAATCAATCGTTGCCTAACTGTTCGTGAATCGCCCCCATGAAAGGTCGTCGTAAGAACGTCTTTGCGCCGCTTTGCGAGCTGCAACTCCCAAGTCATTGCGGCCCGTGTAGTTTGTCGGCGTGCCTTTTCATTCTCGGGATTTCGGCGACGCAACGCCAGTTGGCGGCGGCGGCGGGCCGTCCGGTAAGCGTTTTCACTCATGGTGTGGACGAGCGAGGTCTGCGTCGGGCGGCCCGCGCGTTTGGCGTCCGCTCCGAGTTTGTGCAGTATGAGGACCGGACCCGGGGGGCGGAGTTTGCGCGCCGGTTAAGGGCCCATCTCCGAAAAGGCAATCCCGCCATCTTGCTCTGCAAGGACTTCGAGCATTGGGTGGCGGTGATCGGGTATCTGACGCAGCAGCGCAAGTTCATCATTGTCGATCCGAAAGAGAAACACTCGGTTTTTTTCCGCTGGTCCGAGCGAAGCCTGATTCGTAATGCCTGGAACAAGGCCACGGGAAAGGATTCGTATGAGCCGGACCAGTTTTTCTCCATTTTACTGAGCCGTCGGGATGGCGAGCCGCCGCGATGGCGCGTCTCGGAGGCGTGGTTGCGGTTATGTGAACGGGGATCGGCCGACACCGCCGAGGGCATGGCCAACGACTTGGCGGAAATGGCGGTGCTGGCCAGTCCGAACGAGCGGGAAATCGAAGAAGGTCCCTATCTGGCGGAGTTCCTCGAGAAGAACGAGGACGTCATCATCGGCAGTATCACCCACTGGGCGGGAGGCAATGGCGAACGCACTCTGAGCGATCTGCGAACCTTCTACCGCGATTACACGACCGTGGCCAGTTCGTCGGGCATACGGATCGCCAAGGATTCAGACACGACTTTGCTGGTCGCTCAGCTCACGGCCCTCCTGTGCAGCTACTGGTGGGGCGGACGGTTCTGATTTCTGGCTGGAAATTCCGTCCTGGGGCTGCACCGCGGAGGTTGGCACGGCGGTGGGAGTCGAACTCTGTTGGGCCGCAAGGTGGCGGCGCAAGGCAAATTCGACCACGCGGCTCCCCATCTTGCCATAGCAGTAGCCCGCCTTGGCGGCCGCCAGGGCCAGGCTCGCGTCGGCGCTGATGTCGGCGTTCGGGTTGACGTCGATCACATAGAACACGCCGTCTCGGCAACGCACGTCGATCCGACCGTAGTCCCGGCACCCGAGGGCACGATAAGCCGCTTTCGAGACCTCTTCGAGCTTGGCCATTTCCTCCGGGCTGAGCCGTGCCGGGACGTGGGACTTGATCTTTTGATACGCTCTCGATTCCGGCGTGAACTTGGCGTCGTAAGAGCAGAGGCGCTCGTGATAATCGTCAAAATAGGAAAAATCCATTTCCACCGGCGGCAGCATTTCCAACTCGTCGCTGCCCCAAATGGGGACGTGGAACTCCGGCCCGTCGATAAAATCCTCGACGAGGGCCGGCTGTTGGTACGTCTCCAATACGAACTTCACGCGTTGACGCAGTTCCTCGGCATTGGAGACGACCGCGCCACGGTCCACACCGATACTGCAATGCTCGCGGGCAAGTTTGACGATGGCCGGATATTGCTCCCACCCGCCGTCATCCGGGGTCGTCAATAGCTTCCATTTCGGCGTTGGAATGCCGCGGGACTCCAGGCGACGTTTCACTCGGGCCTTGTCGTAACTCAACGACAGCGTCTTGGACGGGGCGCCAGTGTAGGTGAACCGCAACCTCTCCAAGGTCTTTGCAACCAGCGCTTCACTGCGGTCGAGGCCGGGAATGCCCTCGCACCAGTTGAACACCACCACGTTCGCGGGATCATACGTGGAAAGCGCGGCTCGTAGATTGGGACCACAGACCGGCAACAGGTTTACCGAATGTCCCTGACGCCGGAGGGCATAGCCCAGACGTCGGCTTTCCCGATCGGCCTCTTTTCGCTCCGTCTCGGACCAAGAAGGATCGATGCCATAAACTAACAGGATGGGCAATTCGGCAGGGGCGCCGAGGGCAATCTTCCTCGCGCTGCGAACCAGGTTCCGCCTCGCCACCGTCCTTCGTGAAGGCGACGCCTTGCGAGTTTCCCATCCAAAATGCACGGGGACCTCGCTGGCGGCGTGTTCCGGTTGTTGTTCCTGAAAGCTCACCGTCCGTTCCCTCGATGCAAGCTCACTCCGTGGACCTCTCTAAAAGACTCGTCTTGTCTGCTTGGCGGTATTTAACCGATCTTACGCTACGCAAGGGATTGAGACAACTCACCATTGTCAATTTTGGACCGTGTTTTCCTGTTAAGCAAGATCGGACGTGGTCCCTTTCTGCCTGAAGTCTCAACTGGGCGGCGAGATTTCGGCGCGGGGGCTGACGATCCATGTGGTTCCCGACGAGAGCGGATACTTGGCCACGACGTTCGTCACGTCGTCGAGCGTGATCGCCGCCAACGACTCGAGGTCGGCGCGGACCGAACGATATTGGCGGCGGTGAAGCCAATCAGCCCCCAGGACGAATAGCCGTCCCCGGGGCCGCTCGCCGGCCAAAACGATCCGCGAACTCACTTTGTTCTTGGCCTGGTCGAGTTCGGCTTGGGTCACGCCCTCGCTTTCGACGCGGCGGAACAGGTCGAAAATGCGTTGCAAGTTTTCGGCAGCGAGGCTCGGGTCGCAGCAGAGGTAGGTGACCATCAGCCCCGCCCCTTCGAACTCGTAGTGGCCCATGCTGGCCGACTCCGCCAAGCCTGGATCCGTCAACTCCCAAAACAAGCGGCTACCGGTTTCGTCGCCCACGATCGCGGCCAGGATTTTGGCCGCGTAGCGGTCGTCGTCGGTGGCGCTGGGACCGGCCGTCATCTGCACGGCATAGGCTTGGGTGGCGGACTGCTTTTGCAGGACATGGAACCCGCGGCGGTGACTGGGCGGTTCGACAATTCTCTGGGCGGGCAGGGGCTCCCAGGCCCCGCAATACCGCCGTGCCGACCGTATCAAAGCGTCGAAATCCACCCGGCCGGCCGCTACCAGGGCGATGTTTCCGGGTACGTATCGGGAAGCGTGGTATTCCCGCATCGCCTCGACCGACAGCTTGCCCACGCTCTCCAGCGAGCCAAGCACGCTTTGCCCCAAGGGGTGGGAACCCCAATGGGCCGCGCGGCATTTCTCGTCGGCCCCAAATGGCGGCTGATCCTCATACATGCGGATTTCTTCGAGGATCACCTGCTTCTCGGTGTCGAAGTCCTCGGCACGGAGGGCCGGGCGGAGGATGTCGGCCAACAGCTCCAACACGCGGTCCTGCTGCTCCGGCAACACGGAGGCGAAAAACACCGTGTGTTCCTCGCTGGTGCAGGCGTTGTACTGGGCGCCCAGCTCGTCAAACTCGCGGTTCACGTCGTCGCCGCTCCGCCGAGCGGTGCCTTTGAACGCCATGTGTTCAAGAAAATGGCTGACGCCCGCCAGGTCGGGACTTTCGTCCCGGGCCCCGGTGTTGACGAAAAACCCCACCGCCGTGGAGTGGGCCTCCCCGTTGCACTCGGCCACGATCTCCAGCCCGTTTTCCAAGGTGGACCTAAGAAACTCCAACCCGCACCTCCAGCTTTTCGGGCCCCAGCGTAACCACAGTGAAATCCAGCGGCGGATGCTCCCGAAGATATTGATTGATGCTTTGGCAAGTCAGTCCGTCGACGAGCCGGGCAAGTTCGTCTAGGCTTCTGGCCCGGCCCAAATGATAGTATTCCCGGGCGATCGAACCGCTTCGCGCCACGCTCGACTCCTGTTGCATGATCAGGGCGCTCTTAATTCGGGCCTTGAGCCGGGCGAGTTCTTCCTCGCGCACGCCCTGGGCAAGACGGCGCAGTTCGGCCAGAAGGACGTCTAGCGTTTCCTGGGCCCGTTCGGCGGTGGTCGCGGAGTAGCAAAACACGCCGCCGTAGTCTCGCACCGTGTGATGCACGGCGTACACCGTATAGCATAAGCCGCGCCGCTCGCGGACCTCGGTAAACAACCGGGCACTCATGCCGCCGCTCAACACGCCGACCGCGCCCCACGCTTGAAAATAGTCGGGATGGCGGTAGGGGACACTCGGATAAGCGACACCGATGTGCGTCTGGCTGGATTCGTAGGGCAAGTGGACGGTGTGGCGAGCGGCGGGTTTTTCGACTACGGCCGCCGTCGGCGCCGGCGGCCAGTCGCCGAACCACTCCCCCACCGCGTCCTTCAAGGCCGGCCAGGAAAAATTTCCGGCCACGCCCAGGATCGACCCGTTGGGGCGGAAATGCTGGGACACGTGTCGCCGAATGTCGTCGAGGGTGATGGCCTCGACCGCCGCCCTCTCGCCCTGCGGCGGACGCCCCCAGGGATCGGGATAGTGCCGGCGGCGAAGCGCGATCATCGTCTTCTCCGAGGGCTCGTCCTCGATCGCGCGAAGGTCTTGCAGGAGGGCCAGGCGGGCGGGCTCGAGTTGATCGGCGGGCAAGTGCGGCGCGCGGACCACGTCGGCGTAGATGGCCAAGGCCCGCAACAAGTTCTCCGCCAGGGTTGCCCCGCTGTAGCTGATGTGGGCTTCCGTGA
The DNA here is from genome assembly GCA_937951625.1 of uncultured Thermoguttaceae bacterium. Lineage (GTDB taxonomy): Bacteria > Planctomycetota > Planctomycetia > Pirellulales > Thermoguttaceae > CALFBP01. The sequence goes on along the minus strand of CALFBP010000101.1, from coordinate 10,445 downwards.
CCGAGTCGCTCCGTTCCACTCCGAGTTGGTCCAGGTCGAGGATGAACTGCCGGCTGTCGCGCGGCCCCGCTCCGCGGAGCGTCATCTCGCAGGTGAATTCGCTGAGCCCACTGCGATCCTCGGGCTCGGAGGCGCATCCGGCCGGAGTCAGCAACGTGAAGGCCGCCGACTCCAGCCACGGCATCGGTTCGGCCAACAGCACCAATCCGTTGGGGTAAGTCTCGCAATGGATGGTGGAATTCACAGACAGCTCCGATGAGGGTCTGGGGCTTCCACGGTCTTGAACACGGTCTTCACTACGCGGAAGCCCAACTGCTCGTAGAGCCGAATGGCGCCGTGGTTTTCGGCCGTGACCTCCAGCGAGACCCGGGTGAGACCCGCTTCGCGAAACCCGCGCAAGGCGCGAAACAACAACACCCTGCCCAGCCCACGCCCGCGGTGCTCGGGAACGACGCCCAGGTTCTGGATCGATCCCAGCCCCGGACGATCCTGAATCCCTTGCACGGTGCCACACGGCTCGACGGGACCGCCGTGTTCGCCCACGCGAACCGCCAGCCAGGTGGCCTTGGGCAAAAAGCCTGGCTTCCGCACGATTTCGCTCATCAACCGGAAACAACCGTTCAGTTCGGTGAAACAGGGAAAAAGGACCGCGTCCATTTCGTCCCGGAAACTCACGAACTTGGCCTCGGCATGGGCTTCCAGAAGCGAATCGTCCCAAGGAAAGAGGCGATACCCCGCCGGCACACCGGGCCAAGTCCACGGATGGACCAGGAGATTGACCTCCATCCGATAGCGTTTGAAACAGATCAGGCTCATGCGCAAAGAGGCGCTCGAACTAACGGGCAACGGGCCGGACCCCTGGCCGAACGGGCCTAGGCCTCGCAATCCGCCGTGCCGACTGGGGCTGGACTTGCTGGTAATCTAACGGTTTGCGACTCCCCGGTCAACGTTTCGGGTCAGCGGCTTGTACTCCTGTTCCATCGACCTCGTCCTCTCTTCCAGGATAGACTTCCCCCGTTCCTTGGTGTTTACGGAAAACTCCGCACAAGGCGACAGTCGCACACCAAAGGCGCAAGCGAGCGGCAAAGCAGCAGCACGGCTCCCGACCAGTGTCAGGGGAAGCACCCCGTGAAGCCCAGGCGACGGCTGGGCCCTAGGAGGTCTTCGTCAGGCCTCAAAGTCGCCAGAAGAACGAGGGCCTAAAACTTGATGGCCGGGTCGGTGAACTTCACCGCCTCCCCGGTGTGATAGGTCGACATTTCCGTGAGGATGCAGCCTTCGGGGCCGGCCTGTTGCCAGTGTTTTTCCAAGGGCTTGCGAATCCCCGCGACTTCGCCGGGACGAATCGGCGTTTCGTGCCGGGCGGTGACGAATTTTTCCTGGCACGACGGGACCTTGACGCTTGGATTGGCGGTCGGCTCGCCCTCGCCGTAAGCGAACGTGGAACCGTAACGCACGACCCAGGATTCCATTTTCGGGGTCACCTTGCCCTCCTCGGCGGACACATGCCAGTGTTCGGGAATCATCTGGTTGGGCAGGAGGAAGACTTCCAGGCTGGCGTAGTTGGCCTCCTTGTCGTTCGTCCAAGCCAAAAAGCCCACCCCAACTTCCGTGAATCGTCCCAAGCCGAAATCCGTGACGCCAAGGTCCTGGCGGACTTTTTCCGTAAGCGGGTAGCCGAAATAGTCGCAGAGCTTGAGGTAGGCTTCCTTGGCGGCCTTTTCGTCGAACTTGCCGTCCGGACCGTAAAAATCGCTGTTGTTGAACACCAGCGGGGCCTTCGATTTTCGTTCGGGCTTCCGCGGCTTGCCCTTCGCTTTCTCAGGTTTTGCTTTCTCGCCAGCCCACCCCATACGGCTCGCGATCAGACCAGCACCCAGGCCCGCCAGGGTGCCACACCACCCCCGACGGGAAATCCGCAATTCGCGATTCATGGCAGGGTCCTTTCCCAAAGCAACAGCTCTTGCCTCGACTTTCGCCAACTAGTCGAAAATTGGCGTAGCCCTCAGGCCACGCTGCGCGCAACAGGTTTTTGTTCGGCTCCGTTCGTTGCCGAGTTTAGACCAGAAAGCAGTCTGCTCGTGGTCAGTTTGCTCGGTATCCGAACCACAGTTCACCCTCTCCTCTATAACATTTACCGAGCCTGCGCTCCAGGGTAGTTGGTGCTGCCGGTAGGTGCAACCTTGCAAACGGCGCACGATCTCGAACCTGCCGTGGAACGTCGGGAAACTGGCCCAAGGCGATCCCACGGACCACCAGCGCGTCTCCCGTCGTGTTCCTCTTTTTCTAGGAAGACTCGGCCGAGCGATGGCGATCGCCTTCGCCGACCTGACCGCCGCCGACGCTTGGACGCGCGTAGGGGTCGATGGCACGTTGGCCGACCGCAGAGCAAAGAAGGTTCACGGCAACGCCTGCCATCATGATACCGGCCCCTCCAAGGACGCTCGCGCCGGGCAAGCGTAAGTCATTTGCAACGCCGGAGGGCCTTCCGGCGACCGGCGATTGTCCCCCATGAACGCCACCGCAGCGGACGATTTGCCGCAATCGGGAAGCAGTCAGAAGCGGCAATCCAGACCGAACGAAAGGCCCTGGGTCCAGAAGTCGGTGGTGATGAAGCGGTGTTGGGGCGCCGGCATGCCGACGAGCGTTCCGCCTCCGAACTGGGTTGGATTCACGTTGAGCAACACGGGCGAGCCGGGAACATAACCTGCGTCGATCTGATCGCCGGGCCGTGCCACGCGGCTCCAATAGATCAAGGTGTAACCCACGGTGGCCTTCATTCGAGGCGTGATCTGGAGGCCGGCGGTCAGGCCGACCTCGGGAATGGCGGTGAAGTTGTTTTGGGTGAAAGTGCCCATGTTCGTCGGCTGGGCCAACAGACCGCCGGGAGTGGTGACGGATGGTGTGTTGGGCACGCGAATCGTGGTCCGGCCGTCGATGGTGGTGCGGGACCGGGTTCCACCAAGGGCGACTTTGGCAACGCCTTCCAGCGACCAGCGGGCGTATTGAGCTTGGCCCGACATCCCCAATTCCCCTCCGTGGAATTCGTTGGTCGCCACGAAGTTGTCGAAACCACTGACCAACGTTCCTTCGGGAATGATCAAATTGTCTGGTCCAGAAGAGAACGAATTCGTGATCCGCAGTTGCTCTGCGAATCGGCTGTAGCGGTATCCGTACAACACGTCCAGGCGTCGTCCGCAGTCCTCGAATACCATGTTGCGGCCCAATAATTCGAACGACTGGAACTCGTTGGACAACTCGGTCCTTAGTCGGGAATCGAACGCCACGTCGGGAAACGCAATGAGCAAGGCATCCTGTTGGAAAGCGTTATTGGAGTCGCCGTCGACATTGAAGAAGGGCCTGGCCAGGATAGGATCACCAGCCTCGCTGGTCTCTTCGAAGACGAACGCCTTGGCGCTGATGAACAAATACGAGGCCTCCAGTGCCGCCAACTGGCACGGGTCGGAGGAGAAGCTGAGGGTGAATCGTGCCCCAGATCGGGGGCCCATCTCGATGCCGCCACCAAAGAGGACCTCCGTGTCGTCAAGCCCGAGAATGCCGGCATCGTCTTGAGGCGTGTCGTTGGGACTGGAAGTCACCAGGGGGGGCAAGCTAGCCGCTTTGGTCCACCACAACAAGTAGTCTCCGCGGAATCGCCACCGGCCTTGTGTCAGCGGCATACATGGGTCCCAAGGGAAGCAGGCGGGAAAACCACAAGCGTCGCCGTAGGAGTAGCTTGGGCCTTCTGGCCCAAAAGCAGAGAAGGAGCCGTCGTCCCAAGGCCCGGCGCCAGGCATCGGCACTCGGTTTTCAGGGACCGAAACACCGCCGCCGTAGCCAGGATCCGGGGGAATATCAGCGTCGGGGATAGGCGCCGGTGTGGGCACCATCTCCGGCTGATAAACAGTTCGCCGAGCACTCGCCCCTTGGGGCCGAGGGCGCGCTGCCGTGCGTGCGGTCCACGAGGGGGCCCGCCAGGCAGGGGTGTCCGACTCCCAGGATTCACCAAAGACAAAGCCCCCCCCCAGGGTGACGCTTAACCACAATGCGATGCTAGCGACAGCGGGAAAAACGCGGTGGAAAGTCCATTGGCCGGAGAGAGATACAGTGGCTGACATGGGTTTGACGGCACAGCATGGTATTCCCCCCCTGCGCAGCGATCGCCCGGTGGGCGACCATCCGTGGCACCCTTTATCGGTTGCGACGCCTAGGGTCCTGCAATTTATTTTTCCGCTACTCCTTACATAACCGGAAAACTCGCCTGGTTCCGCCCTGCAAGGGAGCCGACTCTCGTTTGGGCCGCGTGGCCTGGGGGGCCACAACGCGGACTGTGCGACGGCTCTCGAAAATCTTAGCGACCCGCAGGAGTGTGGGCTGCCACTTTGGATCCGAGTACTGCTCCGGGACGTGGGCAAGTGCGTTTAACCTGCGAAAATTACCGGGCCAACGCCGAACTCTGCGGCAAGCCGCCCTGCCCGGCTTTCCCTGGTTACGTGAGGGTGGCGTTGGGCGGCCCTCCTCCTATGTTGGGGCCGGCACGCCGCGCGAGCGGCGGCCTAGAACACTTTCGATCGACAAAAATTCCGATATTCGCTCCTTTTTGGCAACGCTGCCGTATTAAATGGCAGGGCTTCCTTGAGCGAGCACCTTTGACCATTGACGTGTGCCTGACCGGTCGATATGTTCCATAATTAATTGGATTGGCGGGCGTGGGGCCTCGAGCAAGACCAGCGATTGAAGGTCGGCCAGGATTTTGCTGGTTCCAAGGGCACGCTCCAAAGGACGCGCCGTGCCCTACGATCCTTCGCGATGCCGCGTGCGGCGCCAACCGACCTGCCTTCGACAATGAGGCCGTCGTTCGTGCCCACGCAAATCCTGTTTCATAGTTGTCCAGGAATCCACGGAAGGCGTTTGATCGGAAGCTGGGAGAACCGCATTCATGCTTTTCAAGATTCTGCCCAAGGAGGAATTCCGCGCGCTAGTGGAGATGATCTTAGAGGCGAACGAGGTCATCGCTCCCAAGGCGATTGCCACGAACGCGCGCGGGGAGCGGATTCACCAGTTCTTGCCGATCCGTTCCTTTGAGGAGATGGACCTGGAGTACAAGAGCACCGAATACTCGGCCAAGACGTATTTCCTACCGTACCGTGAAAACCTCTGCACGTTCGAGTTCGAGGGCGAAGACTGGCAGCAGAGCATCCAATATTACATTCAGCCGCGGGCGATCATTGGGCTGCGGGCCCACGACATCAACGCCTTGTTGAAATTGGACAAGGTCTTCATTCGCGACCGGTTCCCCTCGCCTTATTACATTTCTCGGCGGAAGAATACGTTCATCGTCGGACTCGATCACATCCCGGAGGAAGACGAGTTTAGTCGTTCCATGGGCACACATATCGTGACTCATGGATTCGACTTGTTTTTGACCGATCTAAGCGATCGGTATTTCGTGGCCATCAACTCGGATCGTGCCTTCAGTCTGTTGCAAAAGGTGAAGACCCGCGACGTGGCGGACGCAGACACGCACGCCTACTTGGAGGTGCGGCGGAGGATTCGCGATGGGTTCAAGACGCACATCGAAGTCCACAGCCTACCCAATGTATTGGACCTCGAGTTCACCTCGAAGGTTTGGACGAAGTGGGGTGAAAAGTGTCTGAATTGCGGGAGTTGCGCCGCGGTCTGCCCCACCTGTTATTGCTACGGCGTGACCGAGGAAGTCACGATGGATTTCAAAAAGGCCACGAAGGTCAAGCAGCTTTATTCGTGCAATCTGGTGGACTTTGCGCGGGTGGCGGGAGGACATGATTTCCGCTCCGACAAGGAGGCCCGCCTGAAGTATCGCTATTACCACCAGTATCGCGGTTTTTTGGAGGACTACGGCGAGCCGAAATGTGTCGGCTGCAACCGCTGCGGCCGGGTTTGCCTGGCCGGGATCAAGCCGGCGGCCGTGATCAAGGACCTTTACGAGGAAAGCGTATGACGCAGTCCCTGAGTTTTCGCCCTTACGACGTGCGGCAAGAGCACGAGATGAACGAGCCGCTCGACTTCAATCGTTGGGCCCAGCTCAAGCCCGTGGCCAAGGTCTTCAAGGCCATGATCACCAACGTGATCCGGCTGACGGAAATGGAGAAGCTCTTCCATTTGCGGATCATCGACGACACGGAGCGGGAGCGCTTCAGCTTCTTGCCCGGCCAGTTCGTGATGATCGAAGTGCCCGGCTATGGCGAAGTGCCGATCACGGTGTGCAGTTCGACCTCGAACAAGGGCTTCATCGAGGTCTGCGTGCGCAAGGTGGGGACCGTGACCAGCGTGCTGCATCGGGCCGGTCGCGGCGCCAAGGTGGGCATTCGCGGTCCGTTCGGCACGCACTTCCCCTTGGAACGGATGAAGGGCCACTCGATCCTGTTGATTGCCGGCGGGCTGGGCCTGGCCCCGCTTCGCGCCCCGATCTTTTACGTGACCGAGAACCGCTCGGAATTCAAAGACGTGCACATCCTCTATGGAACGAAAAGCCCGGACCAGGAACTCTTCGACTACCAATACGAATCCTGGCGGCGGATCGACGGGGTGGACATCCGCATCATCGTCGAAAAGCCCGACGAACGATGGAAAGGCCCCGTCGGCCTGATCACCGAGTTGCTCGACGACGTCACCGTGGACCCCAACGAGACCTACGCCATCGTCTGCGGCCCGCCCGTCATGTTCAAGTTCGTGTGCCAGCGGCTCAACCAGATGGGCATCCCCATGGATCGCATGTTCGTCTCCTTGGAGCGGCGGATGCATTGCGGCATGGGCAAGTGCTGCCGCTGCAACGTGGGGTCCACCTACACGTGTACCGACGGCCCCGTCTTCGATTACTGGACCGTCATGAATCTCAAGGAAGCCATCTAGCGTGCGACCATGAAACATCTGAACATCGAGCGGCGGCGACCGAAGATCGGCGTATTCGATTTCACCGGTTGCGAGGGGTGCGAGCTGCAACTGGCAAATAAAGAAGACAGCCTCGGGGCATTTTTGAGCGCGATCGAGGTCGTCAGTTTCCGGGAAGTGTCGTCGGACAACGGATCCGACTACAACGTAGCCCTCGTCGATGGGGCGATCAGCCGCCCCGACGAGGTCGAACGCCTCAAAGAAATTCGCCAACGCGCCGAGCTTCTGGTGGCGATGGGCAGTTGTGCCTGTTTCGGAGGCGTCAATCGCTTGAAAAACGCTTACGATCTGGACGAGGCCAACCGGGAGGTCTACGGCGATTGCCCCAAGCAGACCATGCCCACGATGTCCGTCAAGGAGGTCGTGCCCGTCGATCTGGAAATCCCCGGTTGCCCGGTCTGCAAAGACGAAGTGGAACGCGTGGTCCAGCACTTGGTGTGGGACCTGCCGCTGCCGACCTACGCCTACCCGCTTTGCCTGGAATGCAAGCAGCGCTATACGGTTTGCCGGTTCGAGTTCGGGGAGCTTTGCCTGGGCCCGATCACGCGGGCGGGGTGCAATGCGCCTTGTCCGGCCGGTGGGTTGGGCTGCTGGGGTTGCCGCGGCCCGGCCGAAGCCCCCAATTACGACGAATTCTTCGCCTTGACCGCCGAACGAGGCTTCGATCGCCAAATCGTTCGCGAACGCATGGGCTTCTTCGGCGGCTTCGATCACGTGCTCGCCGAATTGGAAAAACAAGAACAACACGAGGCCATCCATGACGATCACGCTTAAGGTCGACGTCCATCACCTCGGCCGCGTCGAGGGCCACGGAAACATCAAGGTCCGCGTCGTCGATGGCGAGCTGACCGAGGCCCGTTGGGACATCGTGGAAACCCCGCGGTTCTTCGAGGTGATGCTCAAGGGCAAACACTACACGACCGCCGGGATCCTGACGGCGCGGATCTGCGGCATCTGCTCCATCGGGCACTGTTTGGCAAGCGTGCGGGCGACCGAGTTCGCCTTCGGCGTGGAAATTCCCGAGGCCGCAGCCAAACTCCGCCTGTTGGCCAAACACGGCGAGACCTTGCAAAGCCACGTGTTACACCTATTTTTCCTCGCCGCGCCCGACTTTTTAGGGCTCCATAGCGCCATCCCTCTGAAGGACATCAAGCCGGAGGTGTTCGCCTTGGCCGCGCGACTGAAGAAGCTGGCCAACGACATGTGCGACGTAGTGGCCGGACGCACCACCCACCCCGTCTCGATCCAAGTCGGCGGCATGGCCCGAATGCCCGACAAGCACACGCTTCTGGACCTCAAATCCCGGCTGGAAAGGGCCGTCGAGGACCTCCGCGTGGCCGTCGAGTTGTTCCGAACCTTCGAGATTCCCGAATTCGAACGCGAGACCGAGTTCGTTTCGCTCAAGGGGGAACGCGGGTACCCCTTTATTGGCGGGCGGATTTTCTCCAGCGATGGCGTCGAGCACGCCGAGGCCGAATACCTCGCCATGACCAACGAATACGTCACGGAGAACAACACCTCGAAATGGTGCAAGCTCTCGCGCGAGTCGTTCGCCGTCGGCGCGCTGGCCCGAGTCAACAACAATTACCACCGCCTCCACCCCAAGGCCCGGGCGGTGGCGGTGCTCTTCGACTTGGCGCCGGTGTGTTACAACCCCTTCATGAACAACATCGCGCAACTGGTGGAGTGCGTCCACGTGGTCCACGAGTCCATTCGCTTGATCGAGGAATTGGTGGAAAATCCCAACGCCGAGACCATGGTTCCCGTAAAGCCGCGTGCTGGCCGGGGTGTGGCCGCCGTGGAGGTCCCTCGCGGAATCTTGTATCACGACTACGAATACGACGAGAACGGCCGCATTGTGAAGGCCAACTGCATCATTCCCACCACACAAAACAACGCCAACATCCACTACGACCTCAACGCCTTGGTCAAACAGATGGCGGGCAACAGCGGCATGACCGACGAACGGATGGAATTGCTTTGCTCCATGCTCGTGCGGTCCTACGACCCCTGCATCTCGTGCTCGGTGCATTGACGGCCACGGAGCCGGTTGAAGCCTTGGCCTCGATGGCAAGGGCGATCCCGGAGTGCTGAAAGACCACGCTCCGTCGTGGCCGTCGCTTCTCCTCATTCGTTGGAGCGCTACGCTCCTTCGTGGCCGCCTCCTCGTCGAGCGACTCCCAGGCCGGGCAACGCGAAAAACCAGACGCGACGCCGCCCGCCCCTCCAGGCGGCTGTGGTCGCAACGTGAATCGAACGCCACGCTTGGCGATCTACTGGCCTCATGAAATCTTGCCTTTCAGGGGCGCGATCCGGCCAGTTTTCGATTTTCCTGCTTTCCAAATTTTCCCACGGATGGGAATCCTATGCGTGCTACGGCGGTTGGATGATAGCCACGCGACACGACTTCGCTTATACTAAAAGCCTAGGGTTATAAGTATCCCCAAATGAAGGGCAAGGCTCCGATGGCGGCCTCAAACGCGTGCATTTCCGTGGCCGAGGCCAAGACGCCCTGTTACGTGGGCATCGATCTGGGCGGGACGACCGTCAAGCTTGGTATCGTCGATGATCTCGGCCGACCGCTGCTGCGAACGACCTTCGACACCCATGTGGAGAACGGCCCGGAGGACGCGGCCCGCCGCATGGGTCAGGCGGTGCGGGAAGGAATCGCCGCCTTGGGGTTGCCGCCGACGGCGGTGGCGCGGGTAGGGCTCGGGTCGCCCGGCATCCTCGATGTCTGCGCCGGCGTGATGGTCAATCCCACCAATTTCCCCGGCTGGGGTGGGTTTCCGCTTCGCGATCGAGTCAGTCATCACTGCGGTCTCCCCGTGGCCTTGGTGAACGACGCCAACGCAGCCGCCTACGGCGAGTTCTGGGTAGGCTCCGGGCGTGCCTTTCGCAGTTTGGTGTTGCTGACGCTGGGCACGGGCGTCGGTTGCGGCATCATCATTGGCGACGTGATCGTGGAGGGCGAGAACGGCCACGGGGCCGAATGCGGCCATGTGCTCATCGATCCCTCGCCACGCGCACGACGATGTTCCTGCGGCCAGACCGGACACGTGGAGGCCTATGCCAGCGCCACCGCAGTGATTCAACGCACCCGCGAAGCCCTTGAACTTGGTCGCCCCAGCTCGCTCACCCAGCGGCTCGCTGAGGGAGCAGAACTCACGCCCCGGCTCCTCGCTCAAGAGGCCGAGGCCGGTGACGCACTCGCCACCAAGATCATCCTTCAGACCGCACGCTATCTGGCCCTGGGCATCGTGAGCGTGCTGCATACCGTCGACCCGGCGTGTGTTCTGTTGGGCGGGGCAATGACCTTCGGCGGTCGTCGTAGCGCCCTTGGGCAACGTTTTCTCGGTGCCATCCGCCGCCACGTCAAACGCCGCACGTTTCCCACTTTGGCCGCTCGCCTGCACATCGATTTCGCTATGCTGGGCGCGGACGCTGGTTTTCGGGGCGCTGCTGGCATCGCCCGGCTGGAGCACCACAAAAGCCGCCGCAAGCCCGCCGTCTGG
>CALFBP010000100.1 GCA_937951625.1 uncultured Thermoguttaceae bacterium | reverse complement strand
TAGCGACCTCATCGCCGCGGCGGACGCCAAAGAAGTGGAAGCCGAGGCCGCGCGGTGGACCAAGGAGGCGAAGGGTATCCTGGAACCCACGCCCGATGACATCATGAAGGCGGCCCGCGTCAGCGTCGCCCTGCAAAACCTCATGGAACAGGAACAGGCCCAGGGGCTGGCGATCGGCACCTGCATGGGCTGGCTGCCCAAGGGTTTCCCCTGCTTGGCGTTCGCTCGCCTCCGCGACCGTGGCATCCCAGCGGCCTGCGAGGGTGACATGGACTCACTCTTGACCATGCTCCTTTTCCAGTACGCCTTCGACCTTGCGGGCTTCCAGGGCAACGCCACGTTCGACACGTCGCGCAATGCCTTGTGGACCGCCCATTGCACCGCCCCGCTGATCATGGACGGTCCGGGCGGGAAGCCGGCCCCCTATCTGCTTCGCGGCCATTCCGAAGTCGGCGGAAGTGGCTGCGTGCCCGAGGTCCAGTACCGCGTCGGCCAGACGATCACCCGGACCAAGTTCGTCAACCTGAGCACGATCCTGGCCTCGACGGGTAAAATCATCGAGGTGCCAGGGAAGTCGATCCACGGCTGCCGCACCCAGATCGTCACCGAGGTTTGCGACGCGGCCAAAATGGCGGTCAACTGGAGCAGCACCTTGGACACGGAAGACGCGATGACTTTGTTGCATCGCGTCGTGTTCTACGGCGATCACATGGACAGCATCCGCCACTTGGCCAGGTTGATGAACCTCAGTGTCGTCGAGGAAGGCTGACGCGCCACAGGATCGGCCAACTCCTGACGCCCATCACAACTGCCTTGGGCATGGTGAGAAAACCGCCATGACGTTGATTCTCGAATACCTCGCGCAAACCACGGTGCCGGTGGAAGTCGAGGGGTTGATTCCCTCGGCCCTTTGCGACAAAGGGCTGAGCGAGATTGCGTCCATTCCGATCGCGGTGGGGAACCGGCGGCTGCCGGCGGGCGAGTTGTTCCGGATCTCAGGAAGCGCGGCGGACGAGCGAGTCGAAATGCGAGGCGACCTCTCCGGTGTCCACTTTATTGGAGCCAAGATGGATCGCGGCGAGATTCGAGTGCTGGGCCCGGCCGGGCGCCACCTGGGCAGCGAGATGTCGGGCGGCGAAATCACGGTGGAGGGCGACGCCGGAGATTGGCTGGGCGGAGAAATGCGGGGCGGCATGATCCGTGTCCGTGGCCGGGCCGGCGATTTCGCCGGCGCAGCTTACTGTGGGAGTCCGCGGGGCATGACTGGCGGCACGATCCTCGTCCACGGTCCCGCTGGCGGCGAAATCGGCCGCGGCATGAGACGCGGCTTGATCGCCGTGGGTGGGTCCGGGGACGCCGTAGGAATCAACATGCTGGCCGGTACGATCCTCGTCTTCGGCCCGTCGGGAATGCGTCCTGGCGCCAACATGCGCCGCGGCACTCTCGGTCTGTTCGGCGACGCTCGCCCGGTCCTCTTGCCTACGTTTCGCTATGCCTGCCGCTGGAACCCAGGAATTCGCTCCATGCTCTTTCGCGAGTTGGCAAGGCTCGATTTTCCCGTACCGCCTGCCCTCTGGGACGTGCCGTTGGACATGTTCCACGGCGATTTCGTGGCTCTTGGCCGCGGCGAGGTGTTTTTGATCGCCGACCTTTGACGATCAGGATATCAGGAAGATGTTCTGCCTTTGCGGCGGCGGGGCGCCTCGGGGTTGGCCGCCAGCTCGCGGAGCGTCTTCAGGTTGATCGCGTCGAAGTCCATGCCCTTCTCTTGCCCTTTGGGAGTTTCAAGATACATGGGCACGGTTTGAAATCGCGGATCGGCGAGCAGCAGGCGGAATGGCTCAAGGCCCATTTGGCCACGACCGATATGCGCGTGGCGGTCGACGCGCGACCCCAATTCGCGGGCGCTGTCGTTGAGATGAAAGGCCTTGATGCGCGCCAGGCCGACCACGGCGTCGAGTTTGGCGAAGGTTTGCTCATACTCGTCCCGCGTGCCCAAAGGATAGCCTGCGGCAAAAACGTGGCAGGTGTCGAAGCAAACGCCCAGGCGATCCGGTTCGCGCACGCCATCAAGAATCCAGGCGAGATGCTCGAATTGCCAACCGAGCGAGGTTCCCTGGCCGGCGGTGGTTTCCAACAGGCAACCGACCGCCATGCCCCGCGTTTCTCGAAAAACGCGGTCCAACGCGCGGACGACGCGCCGGATGCCTCTTCGCAGCGTGCTGTCGGTGTAGCTGCCGGGATGGGTGACGACAAAGGGAATCCCGAGGGCTTCGGCACGGCGGAACTCGTCGATAAAGGCCCTGACCGAGGCATCCCAAAACGCGGCGTCGGGGCTGGCAAGATTGATCAGGTAGCCGTCGTGAGCCAGGGGGTGAACCAAGCCGGATCGACGCAGCGTGTCCCGAAACTTCGCGGCCTGATCCGCGGAAATCCGCGTATCCGGCCGGGAACGCCTGCCGCCGGCCCCGTCTCGCGGCGTGCCAAGCGAACGCGGACTGGCAGTGAAGAGTTGGACGCAATCGAAGCCCAGCGCCGCGGCCCGTTGGACCGCACGATGATGCCCTCCCGCAATCGATTGGTGGGAACCAAGGATCGGCATGAGGCGAGTGCTTCCGCGGTCCGAAGGTGACAAACGCCGAGGCAGGTGGTCGCCGAACGGGAACACGGCGTGTTCCCGCTACGGCGCTTTCCTCCCGCGTTTCGTGGCCCCCCTTGGCGACAACCGATGCCACCGCGTCGGTCGAGCCGCACGGAAACGGGAGAGCCAGACTCAGTTAGGCTCGAGCACCGAGAAGATCCCCCGCGGCGGCGGCCATCAGAGAGAACAGCTCTTCGAGTTCGCCCTCTTCGATTGACGAGAAGGCGATGCGGATGTCGCGTTCGCCGTCGGCGATCACGCCCACCCCGTACTTCTCGAGCAAGTGCCTGCGGAATTCCTCGGCGTCGATTCCCTTGAGTTTCACACACATGAAGTAACCGGCATTGAAGGGGTAGGGTTCCCAGTATTTGGCGTATTGGGGCGAGCCGAGGATTTCGTGGACCCGCTTGGCCCGGGCCTGCAAAATCGATTTCTTCTCGAGCCGTTGTTGAACGAGCGCCGGATCGGCCATGGCCTTGGCGAGGACCGACTGGGCCACCTGGGAGCAATTGGAGATGGCGCTGCGGATGGCTCCAGCCACCTTTTTGGTCAGCGCCCCGTACAGGGCTTCATCGCTCAGGAAGGCCTGCGTACTGAAGGTCAGCATCCCCGTACGGAACCCCCAAACAAACTCCTCCTTGGTGGGCCCATCGACCTTGATCGCCAGGATCCGTTCGTGAGCGCCCGCCAGCCGGGCAAAAAGCGACTCCTGGTAGACTTCCTCTCCGTAAAACAGGCCGAAGTAAGCATCATCGGTGACGACGACCAGGTTGCGGCCATCCTCGGCGTTTTCCATCAGCAGCGCGGCGATCTGGTCCGCCTCGGCCTTGTTGATGGAATAGCCGGTAGGATTGTTCGGGAAGTTTAAGACGAGAATGGTCTTCCAGCTTCCCGCTCTGGTTGCCAACGCCTGGCGCAGGGCCTCGACGTTGAACCCGCCGCTGGCGTTGAAGAAAGGATAGATCGCCAATTGGGCCTGATAACGCACGCCGTAGAGCAACTCATAGTTTTCCCAGAACTTGTCGGGCAAGAGGACCATGTCGCCTTTGTCCACGAACAAGTCGCCTACCAGGCTCAAGGCGTGGGTCACACCGGAAGTAACGATAGGCGTGGAGAAGCTTTTCGAGGCCAAACTCGGATTCTTCGCCACCAGATCGGCCCGCCACCGCTCGCGCAAGTCGGGCCGCCCGGTCGCCGCGGCATAGGTCAAGGCGTCGGCCGGGCTCAAGTCGTTGAAAAACCGCATGATCGAAGGCAGATGCATGGGTTTGCCGTTTTCCCGGGCGATGCCGATCGTGGCGTCGAATCGCTTCGCCTTTTCCTTGGCTTCAGCGCTCTGCGCCAGAATCCCCTTAGGGAAATAGATCCGCTTGCCGAACTCGGAAAGCATTCCATACACGTGCGGATTCTCGCGCTCGATGATCTCGTTCAGTTCGGTGGCCAAGGGGCGGAGTTCCGTGCCAGGCGTCATGAGCGTGATCGGGGCCTTCAGACGCAGCCGCAGCAGTTCGAGCTGCTCCCAAAGCGCTTTGGGAAACCGGCGGCCAAATTGCTGGAAAAAGCTGGCGATGCCGTCGGTTTCCTCATACCAGTCGGCGCGATTGACGGCGAGGAGCTTGTTCAGCGTCTCGCGGGGGATTTCCAGGCCAGTCATGTCCAGACTATCGGGCGTGGGGACATAACCGATCGGCGTTTTCACGGCGTCAGCCTCGCCCCGGCAGCGGTCCAAAATCCACTCGATTACCCGCAAATTCTCGCCAAAACCGGGCCAGAGAAAATTGCCGTTTTCGTCCGTGCGGAACCAATTCACATGGAAAATCTTGGGCGGATTCGCCATCCGCCGGCCCATGTCCAGCCAGTGCTGGAAATAATCGCCCATGTGATAGCCGCAAAACGGCAGCATGGCCATCGGATCGCGGCGGACTTCGCCGACCTTGCCGAATTGGGCGGCCGTCCGCTCCGAGGCCATCGTCGCCCCGACAAACACGCCGTGTTCCCAATCGAAAGACTCGTAAACTAGCGGGGCCAATCTTGCCCTACGCCCTCCGAACACGATCGCCGAAATCGGCACGCCATGATGGTGCTCCGTGCGGAACGACGCCGACGGACATTGCGACAGCGGCGCGGTGAAGCGACTGTTGGGATGGGCCCCCAGGATCGGATTGCCCTTCTCGTCTTTCAAGCCAGGGCGCCACGGCCGGCCTTGCCAATCGAATGCCTCTTCCGGCGGATCGCCATCGCCGCCTTCCCACCACACATCACCGTCCTTGGTCAGCACGACGTTGGTGTAGATCGTCTTCCGGCTGATGGTCTTCATCATGTTGGGGTTCGTCTTGGAGTTCGTGCCGGGCGCCACGCCGAAGAAGCCCGTTTCCGGGTTGATGGCCCAAAGCCTTCCGTCCGTGTCGATCCGCATCCAGGCGATGTCGTCGCCAACGGTCCAGATGCGATAGCCCTTCATCTTCAAGCCTTCGGGCGGGACCAACATGGCCAGGTTCGTCTTCCCGCACGCCGAAGGAAAGGCGGCGGCAATGTATTCCACCCGGCCCTCGGGGTTCTCTACCCCCATGATCAGCATGTGTTCCGCCAACCAGCCTTCCCGCTTGCCCAAATAGCTGGCGATCCGCAACGCCAGGCACTTCTTGCCCAACAGCACGTTGCCGCCGTAGCCCGAGCCGACGCTCCAGATCGTGTTGTCTTCCGGGAAGTGCAAGATCAGGCGACGTTTAATGTTCAGATCGGCCTTGCTGTGCAGGCACTTGGTGAACTCGCCGCCCGTGCCCAGTTGCTTGAGAACTTGGGCCCCGACGTGGGTCATGATCCGCATGTTCAACACGACGTAAATGCTGTCGGTCAGTTCCACGCCGATCTTGCTGAATGGGGAGCCGACCGGTCCCATCGAGAAGGGAATCGCGTACATCGTGCGGCCGCGCATCGAGCCCTTGAAAATCTCCCCAGCCCGCCGATACCCCTCCTCCGGCGACATCCAGTTGTTCGTCGGGCCCGCGTCCTCCTGAAGCTGTGTACAGATGAAGGTCAGTTCCTCCGTGCGGGCGACGTCATTCGGGTCCGTGCGGTGGTAATAGCAGCCCGGCAACTTGCGTTGATTCAGTTCGATCAGTTCCCCAGTCGCCAATGCCTCGCGGGTGAGCCGCTCCTTCTCCTCTTCCGAGCCGTCGATCCAGACGATTTTATCTGGTTGGCACATGCGAGCCATTTCGGCAACCCACTCATGAAGTTCTCGGTGTTGCGTTGCGGGCATAGGCAGACTCCAACAAAAAACAGAGGCATCGAAAGGCAATTCCAAACGCGGCGGCAGGCCGCCCATCGGCACGGACACCGACAAGTCAACCTCCATTCCTCGCGAGGCAGCCTTACCATTGTCAATTCCTTCGTAAAGTTTGCAAGGGGGACGGTCGTCGCTGCCTCGACCCCAAAGAAGATCGCCGACGAGCTGTACTTGATAATCCTTTCACGTTGCCCCACCTCTGGGTAAATGTACACCATCCGGGAGTACCTGTTGCTGACAGTCGGAGACAAGAGCGGGTCGGCGTCTTACGACAGCTCGGGCAAGCCGATCCTCCCCAAACTCACGCCAAAACAGAAGCGCGACAACTCGATCGACATCGCCTGGGCACTGATCAACAGCATCGAGTTTACGTACCGCCATTGAGCGTTTCCCTCGGGGCAAACGTTGTCGCCTTGCCGGGGATGAAACGCTCGATGGAGCGTGGCCGCCAAAAACGACCAGGCTCCCACCCGCCGTCCACCGCCACGAAGCGTTCAGCCGCCCAACGTCCCCGCAACGTCCACGGCCACTACCGTGGCGGTCTTGTCGGGCATGGTGGCGGGCAACACGATGCGTTGCTGGCCATCCTGCGATTTCACCTCCAGCTTCGTTCCGCCGTCGAGGAGAAAGGCCGCGACGACCCGATTGGGCAACTCCGGCAAGCTCAGTTCACCATTTTGCGGCCGTTCGAAGACGTGCAAATAGAGCCGGGTCTTGCCGTCAGGCAGCGTCTTGCGCGTGCAGCGACCCCAGGGCGTGGCCTTGAAGGGGCTGGCTTGCGTGCCGTAGATCGACTCACCATTCGCGGCCATCCATTTGCCGATCGCGCGAAGCCGCTCGACCGAAGGCTCGGGAATCTTGCCCTCGGCCGTCGGACCGACGTTGAGCAGATAGTTCCCGCCCTTGGAGGCCGTGTCGATGATGTTGCGGACCAAGGTTTCCACCGACTTCCAGTTGTGGTCGTCGCTCTTGAATCCCCAGGTGTCGTTCATGGTCATGCACGTTTCCCAATCCACGCCGGGGAGGCCTGTGGCCGGAATCTGTTGTTCAGGCGTGCCAAAATCACCGCTATATTGCCGATCATCCTTGCTCAGCCCTTCCATGCCCTTGCGGCCCTTGCCAATGCGGTTGTTGATGATCAGACTCGGCTTGAGCTTGCGCAAATAAACGTAAAGGTCTCTCCCGTCGGCCTCGGTCCACCAGTCGGGCCATTCGCCGTCGAACCACAGCACGTCCGGATTGCAGCCATCCAAAAGCTCCTTGAGCTGCTGCTTCATGAAGTCCACGTACTCAGCCTTGCGGCCGGGCTTGATCTTGGTCGGGTTGTAGTGCTTGTCGCTGCCTCGTTCCTGGGCCGGGTGATGCCAGTCCATAATCGAATAATAGGTGCAAAACCGGATTCCCTGTTTGCGGCATTCCTCCGCCAGAGGCTTGAGTAAGTCTTTGCCATAGGGGGTGGCGTCAACCACGTTGTACTTCGTGGCCTTGGTCCCAAACAAACAGAAACCGTCGTGGTGTTTGGAGGTAATGACGATGTATTTCACGCCGGCATTTTTGGCGATCGCTACCCACTCGGCTGGGTTGTAATGCACCGGATTGAACTGGGCGGCCAACTTTTCGTACTCCGCCACAGGGATGTTCGCCTGGTCCATGATCCACTCGCCGATGTTGGGAATGGGCTTGCCCTGCCACCTGCCCGCGGGAATCGCGTACAAGCCCCAATGGATGAACATCCCGAATCGGGCCTCGCGCCACCACTGCATTCGCGCATCGCGGTCGAGTGGGGATTCCCCCTGATCGCCATTTGAACACTCCGCGCCAGCCGAGAGAGCCGTGAACGTCAACCCAAAGACGGCGAGGAGTACCCCTGTCACGATTCGTCTTGCCTTCATGATCTTTTCCTGTGTTCACCGCGTTTTTTTGAAGATCGTGCCCTTTTTGCCAACTTGGCGATGCCCCGCGCGGTTCGGCCAGAACCGTGACCAGGGCCAACACGCACACCATCATCGCCAAAACATCATGGTTTGCAAGAGGTGGGGGATATCCCCGATTTTTTCGAACGTCGGGGGACGCCACGCCTTCATTCGCGTCACCAAAGGCGTTGGTCCGCGGCCAGTTCGAATCAAGCGGTTGCTGGAAGGCCGGAAAACAACCGCCGCAGATCTCAACTCGGGCGGGCATCGCGTCGTGTTGTTCGAAAAAACGGCGGAGCAGGCTTTTCACGCCGGCCGAGTCGCTCCGCCCCCCGCCGACGAGCTTCTTCGGAAGATCGGCCGATGGCCAGCGCTGGGTGCTTTAGACGCCGTTCGTCAAGGAATCGCCGACACCCCGGCCTTGATCAACGCGAGGATGAACGCGGCGTTTGGCCAACGATGGCGCGTGGGCGAGGGCGTGTTCGCCTCGAAATCGATCGCTCTGACGGCAAGCGCAACAAGGATCGGCGTTGTTCCCCCTTCTCGGACATGCCCCGGCAAGGTATGAATGGAAAACAACAGGGGGGAGCCTTCGTGCCCGAACGCATCGCAGGCGTCATCGATCGCATCACGTTCCACAACCCGGACAGCGGCTTCGCCGTACTCCAGGTGCGGGTCAAGGGGCATCGGGAGCCGGTGCCCGTGGTGGGAATCGTCACGGCCGTGACCGAGGGCGAACATTTGGAGGCCACGGGCGAGTGGGTGACGGACCGGAAGTTCGGGCAACAGTTCAAGGCTACGGAAATCCGCACCGCCCCGCCGACGACCGTCGAGGGCATCGAGCGCTACTTGGCCTCCGGCGCGATCCGCGGCATCGGGCCCTCGTTGGCCGCCAAGATCGTCGGGATTTACAAACAGAAGACATTGGAAATGCTCGACCAGTATCCCGACTTCCTCCTTCACCTTGGCGGGATCGGGCGCAAACGGTTGAAAATGATCCGAGAGAGTTGGGAAGAGCATCGCGAGGTGCGGCGGATCATGCTCTTCCTGGCCAGCCATGGCATCGGTTCCGCCCGGGCGAACCGTATTTTCAAAACCTACGGCCACGAGGCGATCACCAAAATCAAAGAAAATCCCTATCGGCTGGCCGATGACGTTCGCGGCATCGGTTTCAAGACAGCCGACGAATTGGCCGCCCGATTGGGCATCGACCGCAACAGTCCTTTGCGTGCGCAAGCCGCAATCCACTACACCCTCCACGAGCTGGCCGACGAAGGGCATTGCGCCTACCCCGAGCCGGGCGTGATCGAAAAAACCGTCCAGTTGGTCTCCATCGAGGCACGCCTTGTCGAGGAAGCCGTGGCTCAAGCCGTTGCCGCGAAGTCCGTGGTTCGGGAGATTGTCCAGGGCGAGCCGTGGCTGTATCTGGCGGGCCTTTATCGGGCGGAAACGGGCCTGGCCAAGGCGATTCGCCGCCTGCTCTCCGTCCGACAACACCCCCTGCCCAAAATCGACGTGGAGAAGGCCATCAACTGGGTCGGCCGCCACCTGAAGATCGAGTTGGCCGAGGGACAGAAAGAAGCCGTCCGGAAAGCCTGCGCCAGCAAACTCCTGGTCATTACCGGCGGGCCCGGCGTCGGCAAAACGACCCTCGTGCGGAGTATCTTGGAAATTTTCGCAGGCAAGGACTTGCGATGCGTGCTTGCCGCGCCGACGGGCCGGGCAGCCAAGCGACTGAGCGAAACCACTGGCCGCCCGGCCAAGACCGTCCATCGCCTGCTGGAGTTCAACCCCGACAGCGGCTTGTTCAACCGCGACGAACACAATCCTTTGGAGGGCGATTTGTTCGTGCTGGATGAGGCGTCGATGGTCGATGTGGCGCTGGGCTATCATTTCTTCCGCGCCGTGCCGTCCCAGGCCTGCGTGATCTTGGTGGGCGACGTGGATCAATTGCCGTCGGTGGGTCCGGGCCTCGTGCTCGCCGATCTCATCGCCTCGGGCATCGTGCCCGTGGTGCGACTGACGGAAATCTTTCGCCAAGCGGCCGGCAGCCGGATCGTCTCCGCCGCGCACGCGATCAATCACGGTTCGCTGCCGGACCTCGAGTCGCCGGAAGACATCAGTGATTTCTATTTCATCGAGGCCGAGGAACCCCAAGCGATTCAAGACTTGATCGTCCGGCTCGTTGGGGAGCGGATCCCGGCCCGATTCCAGTTCGATCCCCTCCGCGACATCCAGGTCCTCAGCCCCATGAATCGGACGCCCTTGGGGGCTCGGACCTTGAACCAGATTCTTCAGGCCGCGCTCAACCCGCAGGGCGAGAAGGGCGAGAAGGCGGAGGTGGATCGCTTCGGCTGGAAGTTCCGCCTCGGCGATCGGGTGATCCAGACCGAGAACGACTACGAACGCGAGGTGTTCAATGGCGACCTGGGCATCATCAGCGAGATCGACGCCGAGAACCAGGCAGTGACCGTCGTGTTCGACGGCCGTCCCGTGACCTACGGTTTTGCCGACCTTGATATGCTCGCCCTAGCCTACGTGCTGTCGATCCATAAGAGCCAAGGCTCGGAGTACCCATGCGTGGTCGTCCCCCTCCACACCCAGCACTTCGTGATGCTCCAACGCAACCTGCTCTACACGGCCGTGACGCGAGGCAAAAAGCTGGTCGTGCTCGTGGGCATGAAAAAGGCCTTGGAGTTGGCCGTGCGACGCCAAGACACACGCCGCCGATGCACGGCCTTGCGAGAACGCCTCACGAAAGCTCAACGCTGAACGCGGTTTTAGAGTACGGCCCCGCCCACGGTGAACAACGGCCGGCGATCTCGCTTCGTCGCGCCCGTTGGATTCCACCGTTCACCCTACGGCGAGACGAAAAACACGGACGTTGGAACGTGTACTCCAAGGCTTGCAGATCGGAAGAAACCGCTGCCACCGATTGTCCGTCGAGCGATAAGCCTTTATATTATTCGCCGTGTCCTCCGTGGGTGTGATCAACTCGTGGATCAGGGGCTCGACTTTCCCATCGGTGATGGGCTTCAACGCCGAAGGAAACCGACAATGCGTCGCCGCAGTGTTCATGTTGGGACTTGGGGATTTTGGACGCTGATTTTGCTTTCCGCCGCC
>CALFBP010000099.1 GCA_937951625.1 uncultured Thermoguttaceae bacterium | reverse complement strand
GAATCTAAAGCATGGCCGGGGCGGTGGCAAGCCGGAGCGCGATACGGCAGGCTTGGCGGAATTGATTCAGATCGAGACGCTCTTGGGTGGTGTGGGCATGGGCGACGCCGGCCCCCAGGGAGACAGTGGGGATGCCTCGGGCGGTGAGCCAGTTGGCGTCCAGGCCGCCATGGCTGACGGCCAACGTCGGCTCGCCACCCACGGCGCGAACGGCCTCGCAGGCCGCGGCGACGCTCGGTTCGTTTTCGTCGAGCCGGAAGGATTCATAGTCCAGCCGCCCGCGGATTTCCACCGAGCCGCACTCGCCTGCGACGTTTTTCACCGATCGGGCCGCTCGGTGGAAGGCCCGTTCGATGGCGGCGACGATTCGTCGGCGGAAGGCGGGATCGTGGCTGCGGGCCTCGGCTTGGATTTGGACCTCAGGGGTGACGACGTTGGTGGCCTCGCCGCCGTGGATCACGCCCACATTGCTGGTGCCCGAGCGACCCTTTTTCACGACCTGCCCGAGCCAACCTTCGCGTTGCAACTGGGCGATGGCCAAGGCGGCGATGGCGATGGCGCTGACGCCGTGCTCGGGGGCCACGCCCGCGTGACTGGCCAGACCGCGGACGCGGATGTCCATGCGATACCCGCCGGTGGCGGCGATCGTCACGTGTTCCGGCAATCCACCGTCGAAATTGAAGGCCAGCCGGGGTTTGCCGAGCCAAGCGAGATGGACATGTCGGGCGCCGTGCAGGCCGACCTCTTCCTGAACGGTCCACAGAAAGACGAGGGGCGGGTGGGGTAGGCGTCGTTGGAGGATTTCCAGGGCGGCGGTGAGAATGGCGGCCGTGCCGGCGCGATCGTCCGCGCCCAAGGCGGTGCTCGGATTGGCCGAGACGACGAAGCCCCGCCGGATCACCGGCCGAGCGCCTTGGCAAAGGGGTACGGTATCGAGATGGGCGGAAAGTAGTCGTCGTGGACCGGGAACGGTTCCTGGCAGCCGGAAGATCACATTGCCCTGCTGGCCGCCGTGGGGGCTGCGGCGGTGGGCGGCATCGACGCGGATGGCATCCGCCGGCGCGCCGGCGCGGCGAAGCTGGCTCACGACATAGTCGGCCACCGCGCCCTCCTGACCGCTTTGGCCAGGAATGGCTAGCAGCTCCAACAACAGCCTTTCTGCCCGCTTGAGATCGGGTTCGCACGCGGCCGGCCAAGGGGTCTGGGAGGCGGATTGCTTCATGGGGCATCGCTCGTTGGGATTTTTTATTGTTCAATCCTAGGGGCGGATGTCAACGCGAACACAATGACCGAAGGGGGGGTAAGTGTCCAAAAAGGAACGCGATGGAGTGGGGCCTCGGACCCTTTCTGCGGTTGCTCCTCCGTTCGTGGGGCAAGCCTGGCGAAAGCCTCCCAATGGGTGATCTTACAGCAAGGGAAGTTCCTGGCCTGCGTGGCCCATGCAGCCTTTTGGGGCGCATCCGAGTGGATAGACGTTTCGAGACGTTTCCACGTTTCGACGTGTCGGCGACGTGTCGACGTGTCTGAATCAAAATATTGGCCTTGCCCGGCGATCATGCATTCAATACACTCCCCTCGTTTGGCGTGCAGAGAACGCATGTTTTTCAAAGGTAATGGACACGGAGGCCCATCCGTTGGTCAAAAACTTTGCGATTACCGGAGTAGGGGGGTACATCGCACCGCGGCACCTGCGGGCGATTCGGGATACGGGCAATCGGCTTTGCGCTGCCTTGGACCCCAAGGATTCCGTGGGCATTCTCGACCAATACTCCTTCGATGTGGCGTTTTTCACGGAGTTCGAGCGGTTCGATCGCCACATCGAGAAGCTTCGTCGCGGCGACCCGGCGAACCGCATCCACTACGTGAGTATCTGCGCCCCGAATCATTTGCACGACGCCCATGTGCGTTTCGCGTTGCGTGTCGGGGCCGATGCCATTTGCGAAAAGCCCTTGGTGCTCAACCCCTGGAACTGCGATGCCTTGGAAGAGCTGGAAGCGGAATCGGGCCGTCGAATCTATTCGATACTCCAGCTCCGGCTCCATCCGTCGCTGATCGCCCTGAAGCAAGCGCTGGACCAAGACACCTCGGATCGCAAACGGGAAGTCTGCTTGACCTACGTGACCTCGCGGGGCAAGTGGTACTTCGTCTCTTGGAAGGGCGACGTAGCGCGTTCGGGCGGGCTGGCGACCAATATCGGGATTCACTTCTTCGACTTGCTGATTTGGCTCTTTGGGCCTGTCGAATACAACGAGGTTCACTTGGCCACGCCCCAATGCACCGGCGGAGAGCTGATCCTGAACAAGGCGCGGGTGCGATGGTTCCTCTCCGTGGACCGTCACGATTTGCCGCCGCAGGCCATCGCCGCCGGGAAGACGACCTTCCGCTCGATCACCGTCGATGGAAAGGAGATCGAGTTTTCCGAGGGATTTACGGATCTGCACACGCGGGTGTATGAAGAGATTCTGGCGGGCCGTGGTTTCGGGGTCCGCGACGTGCGCCCCTCGATTCAGCTTGCGCACGACATCCGCCACGCCGTGCCGACAGGCGTGCAGCGCGAGTCGCATCCCTTTTTGCAACGTTACACCAGCTTGCCGTTGCGGAAAGTGGCGTGACCGCAGAGCGAATACGCCGCGCTGCGGGCTTACGGCGCGGCCGACCGTGACTGCTCGCCGCCTTTATCGCTACTGGCCGCCGTTACTTGCGGCGAAGCGTGAAGTTCGTGTAATGCAGGCCGGTCTCTTCGTCCACGAGCATGGAACCGCCCGGGGCCAAGTAACGCTGAAGGGTCTCGAAGGGCGGGAGCGGATGCTGCTCCAAGGCTGCGTCCAGGGCTTTGAATAGGGGATTGCGCTCGGCTTGAGCCCTGAATTGTTGTCGGGTCTGCTCGCTGAGGAGCATCTCATACACGAATCGCAGGCCCTCGTCGGGGCGACGGAAGCCCAACATCGCCGCCTTCTTGCTACCGCTGCGGCGGGCGAGTCGGGTTGCCACCAGCTTAAAATCCAACGCGGAAGCCAGCGATTCCTCCGGCTTGCTCCCGGTGCTCACCACTCTCTCGAAAAGGCTTTGGTGGGTGGTGAGAATCAAGTAATCGTTGAACACCGCAAAGCACGGTAGCGGCCGCGAAGGGGCCTCCGGCCGACGCAGCCGGGCCGCGGCACTGAGTTGATAGTAGTCCTGCCCAGCAACGCTTTGACGAACCAATTCACTTGGGAATTTCGCCGCAATGGCGTCGAGCAGGCCCCGCACGGCTTGGGCGTCTTTGAGCTTCAAGGCCAGGAGCAGGGCCTGGCTGTTGGGCGTGACCGGACGCTCGATCGAGTTGAAATACGTCACCCTGCCCTCGAGCAAGGGCAGGATGCGGCTTACCGGATCGAAACCCAAAGGCTCCTCGAAGCGTCGCTTGATTTCATTGGCAAGCGCCCCTTCGCCCCGAACGCTGTCGTAAACCTTCTCGATCGCCTTGTACGATCGCTGGAAGTCCCAATGGAAGGTGATGTAGTCGATCACGTCGTTGGGGACCCACGGTTCCGGATCGCTGGCGCCCTCGCCCCACGCCAGGACATCGAACAAGCCGCTGCGGGGGTTTTCCAGGAGGACGTAGATTTGAAGCATCGAGTCGAACAGTCCTACGTCGAAGGATAGCGAGCCACCAATCCCTTGGAGTCCGTCCAATCCCAAGGTGGGCAGCAAGGCCAAGAGGATTTGCACGCCCGCGCTGCCTTGTCCCGCGGCGCGGATCAACGCCAAGGGGTCCAGGTACCACGTCACTTGCGGCCCTTCGTCTTTGTCGCCTTGACAGCGGCGCTGGATGGCCGCGAAGGCGGGATGGGCGTGCAACGTTTTAGCCGATCCACCGTCCCAAGCCTCGAGCACCGCTTGGACCACCGCCATGTTGGTCGCCAAAACGAACGATGCATTCTTTTCAAAATACAGCAACTTGCGTTGGCGTGGGCCGAGCCCCTCGTAGATCGTCACCTCGACACCGGCGACGTTCTCCTGCGTTTTCACGCCGCCGGACTCGTCCAAGGTTTCGCTGAGGCGGAGCCACAATCCCCGCGCGTTGGCCAGTTCGCTTCCCGCGTCCAAAATCACCAAGGCCGCCAGCCCCTCGTCTTCCACCGGAACCATGGCGAACGTGAATTCGCCTTGGGGAATAGCGAGCAGCTCGGGAAGCGACATTCCGATGCGGTCGCGAAGACTGGCGACCAACTCGGACAGCGAACCATACAGGTGTTTGACCAAGGGACTAAGTTGCGGGTCTTGGCTCATCCGGCCCAGACCGGTGTTCAAAAACCGTTTGGCCAACTCAGGACAATTGGCCACAGACACCATCAGGACAGTCTTTTCCGGCAACACCTTGGCCGCTGGAGGTCGAGCCCAAGCCGAGGCCCCCGTGGCCGCGATGGCCAAGAAAATCGCCCAGAACGCCACGAATCGCTTATGGAAACCAAAGCGTGAAAGCATCGTCGTCTCTCCCAGAACCCTTGATCGATCCACAGGTTTTACCGCGTATGCCGCCTCTCCGCTGGAGGCGTTCGGCGTCGAGGTCCGCCCTTTGCTGAAAGAATCCCTCTTCTCTCAAGTGGAACGTTTTCACGAAAGAAAAACAAGATGGACCTCGTACACCCGGTGGCGTCCTGCGGGGAAAACAATCCAGGTTTCAACCCCATTGCGTCCCGAAGTGCCTTGATCAACCGCGCACCAACAGCGAAATCGTCAGGGCAAAACCGATTCCCACGACAATCCGCCGAACGTTCCTTTGGCCGAGGCGTTGGGCCGTGCCCGCGCCGGCATAGCCCCCGAGAATTGCTCCCGCGGCCATCAGTGAGGCCAATCGCCAGTCGACCAGGCCGTTAAGAATGAACATCACGGCAGCCACCAAGTTGATGCACATGCCGTTGATGTTCTTGATGGCGTTCATTTGGTGGATGTTGGTAAAGCCCAAAAATCCCAAGGCGGCCAGCATGAGAATGCCAATTCCGGCGCCAAAGTACCCGCCGTAGATCGCCACGAGCATCTGAAAAAAAATCACCACGGACCAGCGGAACAGGGACCACACAAAAGCTCGCCGGTTTGGGCCGGGGCCGGGGGAATCGGGCCTTGCGGCCGACATTTGCTCGGCCCGGCGGCGTTGCCAGCGTACTAGCGGCTCCTGGGCCATGAACAAAAGCGTAGCGCCCAGAATGAGGTAAGGGACGACCATCCGGAACGTTTCATTGCCGGTTCTGAGCAGCAAGGTGGACCCCAGGAAACCGCCCAGAAAGCTGGGCACGGCCAAGAGGGCCACAGCCACGTGACTGGGGCCCAATTCCTTTCGGTAGCCCCAAAGGCTGCCCAATTGTCCTGGCCAAAGGGCCACGGTGCTGGTGGCATTGGCAACGACCTCGGTCAATTTGCCGATCCAGAGCAAGGCGGGAAAGGTGAGGAGCGTGCCTCCGCCGGCCACAGCGTTGACGGCCCCGCCGACCGCCGCCACCAAAAACAGGATCAGATACTGATGCCACTCCATGTCACGGCCGCAGTGCGTGGCAGGCCTCGGCAAAGGCGACCACGTTTTCCCAGGGCGTCTCCGGCTGGATGCGGTTGGAGGGCATCACGATCGCCCGACGATCCACGACAATGGCGGCCAATCGCCGCACCTCGGCCCGAACCTCCTCAGGCGAGCCGAACGGGAACAGGCGTTGCGCCGAAATCGTCGCTGCGAGCACGATGTGCTTGCCGTATTCCCGGTACATCGCCTCGAAATTCATGCACTCGGGCTGGATGGGGTGAAGGACGTGGAAGCCGAGGTCCACGATGTCGGGCACGATCGCGTCGATCTTGCCGCAAGAATGCAGAAAGAACCGCGCCTGGGGATATTGCGATCGCACCGCGTCGAGCACGCGCTGCCAGGCCGGGCGGATGAAGCGTCGCCAAACGGCCGGAGCGATCTGCATGCCCCGCTGCGTTCCCACGTCGTCGTAGAAGCACAACACATCCACGCCAGCCGCCGCCGTGGCCAAAGCCAGCCGGGTGGTGTGCCCTTCGACCTTGCGGACAACCGCCTCGGCGAGAGTTGGCTCGCTGGCCAAGTCCATCATGAAGGCCTCCATCCCGCGCAGCCACCACGACCACTCATAAATACTGCCCGCGTAACCGAACAGCGGATAACCGGCCTCATGCCAGGCGGGCACTAAGCGGGTGTCGTAGTCGGTGGCGACGACAGGCGAGGGCAGGGCCTCGACCTGGGCGATGGTCGTTGCTCGGGCCAAGGGCGGGAAATTCTTGTCCAACGTCCCCTCCAAGCCCCCTGCCCAATGCCCGATCCCCCATTCATCGAAGGTCGTGCCCGGCGGCGTCTCCTCGTGCAAGGCGACCGGATCGTCGCCACCGAACCGGGTGGGAATGGAGAATAGTCGCCAATCGGTGTCGAAACAGGGCGGCAGCGAGGCGGCCGGGTCAGCGACTTTCGCTTCCATGCAGATTTGTGGCGGCCACTCGCTTCGCCTGTCCCAGCCCACGCTCGCTCCCGTGGACTCCATGTACTTCCGGTTGATGGGTTCCGTCATTCCGGATGTCGCCCCCACGTCCAAAGAATAGGGAATCCACTGGGGCGAGTTTCCCTCGAGCAAAAGGCGGAGATTGTCCCTCGGTGAAACGCGCATGTCCGAAAAAGCCTTCCGCATCGCAAATCGACTGAGCCATAAGTATCCGTTCGGGATGGCCGACATGCAAGTGTTGCATTGCCAGCATTCGCGGCTGAACATTTGGCGTAGGCCTGCTTGGCTTCAGCCTGGCAACCATAGTCCACCACCCGTCTTGCTGCCCGGGCCATAGGCCGAAGGCAAATGCTTCAGCCGCTCGAAGACGCCTTGCACGCGTCGGCAAACTAGTTCTCGATCGGCGAACCTGCGTCGATCGCGATAAAGCCACTCGATCCAATTCACCGCGGCCAACAGCGTGCCGCTGAAGTCCAAGACGGCGACCAGGGCCTTTTCCAACTCTTCTAAGGGCCGAATGGATTCGTAGGCAGCCAGCCCCAAGGTCCAAAGCGATGCATCGTTTCCGACCAGACTTCCCAACAACCGGGCAATGTCGCAGGCCACGCAATCCACGCGCAAGGCCCCGAAGTCGATCAAGCCCGTGACCCGATCACCCGTGAAAAGCAGATGGTCGTGCCACACGTCGCGAATGCATGGCTGGAGGGGCGTTTCCCATCTGCTAGCGGCGTCGAGCTGCAAGCGCACCACGTGGAGAACTTCGCCGATCAGACCAAGCGCCGCTCGAGCCGCGTCGAATAATTCTGGCCAAACCTCGGCGACTACATCGCGGCGGAGTTCGTCGAGGCCGCCCGCCCCAAGCCGGTGAAGCCGAGCTCGCCGTTCAAGGATTGACGGGGGCACGCCGGAACGGAGGTAGAACGCGGGAAACGTC
>CALFBP010000098.1 GCA_937951625.1 uncultured Thermoguttaceae bacterium | reverse complement strand
CTGGTCAACGAGTCGGGTAGCGGCTGGGTACCGTAATTTCCATTGTTATTACGACCGACGGATTCCACAACTGCCCAGGTGGGGGGTGGTCGCTTAAAGCCTATCCCATAACCCAGCCTATTCCGCTCGAAAGAGGCTTTTTGGCGGGAGGTCGCTACCACACGAGATTTTTTCCCGTCGTCCGAGAAGACCTTGGGCCCTCACCCTGACCCTCTCCCGGGGCGAGACGGGACTTTTGGGATAGGCTCTTGGGCGATTGAGGCCGAAAAAGCGGTAGATAGGGCTCGTTTCGCGGACTTTGCGGGCCACGGACTGAGTTCACCGATCGGGCCGCCGCGGAGCGAAGGCCTCGCGCCTCAGATGTGGGGGGTTCAGTTGTGGCTTTCCACGCCGAGTCGCCGGGCTAGCTCTTCGAGCGACTGACAGTGGGGGAGGAAAGGAATGAGGCCCTCCGCCTCGGCAACCGAAAGGGATAGGATCTTCGCTTCGATCGCCGCTGGCACAGCGCCGAACCGCGCCGCAACGAACGCCCGGATCGCCTTTTCGAGGCCCTTTTCCAGGCCCTTTTCCAGGCCCGTTTGTAGGCCGCGTTGTTCGCCAATGCGAATGAGGTCCTTGCCCAATTGCGTTTCTTCTAAATCCGGGAGTTCTCCCAGCAGCATGGCTTCGATCTCCTTCCTATCTTTATATTTGAGTCGTTGGCCCAGCCAGTTGAGAAACACTTCCTCCAGGGCCCGTTTGCAGCTTGCCGAAAGCTCGCTGTATTTGATTGCCCGATAACAATCCGCCGCCTCGTGCTCCAGGACCTCGTCGTTTTCGGCCAAGAGGGGCTTGAATGTCGCCACCAAGGGGTGCAGTGGTCTGGATCGCGCCCACGACTCTAGGGCCTCTTCCAACACACAGGAATGCACCACGCGGCGCCAGGGTTCTGTCCGCGGGTCTAAACCATTATAACCGAAGAAGATTACCCCCTGAACGGACCGACCAGGGTGAGCCTCCTGCACGGCCACCATCTCGACCACCATTCTGAGGTAGATGCGGTCATCACTTTGGAACTGAAACTCGACCACGGTCAACGGCTGGTCAGGGGCCTTGGGCACGACCAATCCGTCGGCCACCCGTTCCAAGGCCTTCACCGTAAAGGACTCCAGGCGGCTTGCGCCCGGTGAAGGAAGACCGGCCAGCTCGAAGAGCCACTCGGGGACCGCGGCGAAGATTTTGAAGAGTTGCTTGTCGGTCCTCATGCGCGAATGCTTTGAAGGCCTTCTTCGGCCAACAGTGTCAGGTTAAAGCAAGGCCCGAAGTGGCGGCAAGGCGGTCCTTGACTGTTGGCATGAGCGTAGCAAGTTCCACCGGCGCGCGGCGTCGCAGACTTTCGACGGCGGCCAAGCTTGTTAGCGTGGTCCAAAACAGGCTTTCAAGGGGGATGGGCATGGACCCGCCGTTTCGAAGAGCTCCGATGAACGAGGCGAGTTCGGCGGCGTGGCCCTTGTCGGCGCGGAACAAGCGGCGACGCTGGCGGCGTCCGCCATCGGATTCCAGCCAGAGGAGACGAAAATCCTCCAACACACCCACGCGCCCCGCGGCGAAGACTTCGATTCGTTCCTTGCTGAACGACGCCGGGCCTTGCGTGGTATATAGCAGGTGGCAGACCGAGCCATCGCGAAAAGTGACGGTGGCCTGGGCCTCGTCGGCGCTGGCGCCATCGCCGGGCGCGGAGGCGTAGACCTCAAGCGGTTCGCTGTCGGTCAAGTATTGGAAAAAGTCGAAGAAGTGGCAGGCCTCGCCGATGATCCGACCACCTTCCTCCGCCGAGGCCAACCAATGATCGGTGGGGATCTGTCCGGCGTTGCAGCGATAGTGGACCATCATCGGGCCGCGGCCGGCGGCGAATTCCTTCAACGTTCGAGCCAGCGGGGCGAAACGCCGATTGAAGCCGACCATCAGCCCGCGGGAAGCGGGGGGCAGGGAGCAAGAGTCGGGAGGGGCTGTTCCCTTTTCCTCAGGGCCGCTAGAGCTGCCATCGGAACGCGATTCGTCGCCGCGCGAAAGGGGCGGTTCCAGGAAGGCCTCGCGAACCCGCTGGAGCTGCTCCAGGCTGACGGCCAGCGGCTTTTCCACGAAGACCGCCTTGCCGGCCGCCAACGCCTGGCAGGCCATGTCGGCGTGCTGGGAGTGTCGGGTAACGATGAACACAGCGTCGGTTTCCGGGTCGTCGAGCACCTGTTGGGGCCCCGAGGCACAATAAGCGAAGCCGAATTTCTTGCCCGCGGATCGAGCGGAGATTCCCGAGGCCGACACGATTCCCCGCAAAGCCACGCCCGGCAGCTTCGCCAGGTGGGGCAGCAAAACAGCCCTGGCAAAACTTCCCGCGCCAACAAACGACACTCCCACCGTTCCGGTGGATCGCGGTAAGGCTGCGGATCGCAGCACGATCGGGCCCGCTGGTTGTGGCTCGATTCGCTGCGGATAGGTCAACACCACGCCCAAATACGGCTCGCGGCCACGCAGGATCATTGCGAAGGCTTTTTCCGCCTCGGCGATGGGAAAGCGATGCGTCGTGAGGGCCTCGGGCCGAACGCCGCCAGCGGCGACCAAATCCAAAAATGCCTCGAGATTTCGGTTCTCCGTCCAACGCACGTAGCCCGGCGGATAGTCATGACCGTACTCTTCGTACTCTGGGTCATACCTACCTGGTCCGTAGGATCGGGAGACGATGAACGTCAGCTCTTTCTCGTAATAGGGCTTGCGAGGAATCGTCATGCCGGTGACGCCGACCATCACCACGCGTGCCCGATCCCGGGCCAGTTCCGCAGCTAATTCGACCGGGGCATTGCTCGCCGTGGCGGCGGTGATGAGCACGGCATCGGCCCCTCGCCCGCGAGTGAATTGGCGGACCCGCTCCGCCACTGCCTCCGCTTTGACGTCCAAGGCGAGATCGGCCCCCTGTGCCGCGGCCAGGTCAATGCGTCCTGACGCCACGTCGAGGCCCACGACCCGGCAGCCGGACGCCTTCAGCATCTGAACGGCCAGTTGCCCAAGAAGCCCCAGGCCGATCACCACCACTGTCTCGCCCATTTGCGGCTGGGCGTTGCGAATCCCCTGGAGCGCGATCGCCCCGACCGTGGTGTAAGCCGCGGCCTCGGTGCTCACGCCGTCCGGAACAGGCACGGCCAGGAGCCTCGGCACGTAATTCAACTCAGCGTGGTTGGCATAGCCAGCCCCGGCGCACGCCACGCGCTGGCCAACCGAAAACTCCCGCACGCCCGCCCCCACGCCGATGACCTCGCCGCAAACACTGTAGCCTAGAGGAATTTCCCTATCCAATTGCTCGCGCACGGCCGCGAAGGTCGCCAAAAAACCATCCCGTCGCAGCTTGGCCAACACCTTGCGGACCAAGTCGGGCCTTTCTCGGGCCTTGCCCAGTAGGCCCTTTTTGGCCAGCGTCATCAGCATCCGCTCCGTGCCTGCGGAAACCAACGACGCCGCGGTCCGCACCAGGATCCCGCCGCTCCGCAGCACTGGCGATGGCAACTCCTCGACGCGTACCTGGCCGGTCTTCAAGTTCTGAAGCACTTGCTTCACTGAGATCCCCCTGAAAAAGACACAAAACGTTGCACGGTCGTTGCTCGATTGGTGGGCGGTGTTACCGGTGATCGGCGATTATTGGGCGCCGTCTTGGGCTACAGGCGGCGAGCTTCGTATCCGCGTCAACAGGTCGACGAGGTTTTTCGCGACAACCTCATGCCGCATGTGGTCGAACACGGGCTGCCACAACTGATGGATTTCGTCGCGGGACGGTCGGACAGAAAGATATTTCTGCAAGGCACGGCTCAGCGCGAGCGGATCGCCCGTGGGGACCGCCTGGCCGACGCGGGGATCGTTCAGCACATCGGGATGGCAGCCCACCATGTCGCTGACCACCACGGGCAGGCCCGAAGCCAACGCCTCCATGACCACCACGCCCCAAGGCTCCGTTAAGGAAGGCAGACAGAACACATCGGCCGCCGCATACCATTGCGGCAGCTCGGTCGGTTGCCGAAAACCGACGAACTCGGCCCGCGAACTCTTGAATCGCCGCGCGGCAAGCCCTTGCAGACTCTTCCGTTCGGGGCCGTCTCCGGCGATCACCAGCCGCACGGGATCTTCAAGCTGCGCTACGGCCTCGATGAGCACGTCCACGCCCTTCTTCCGGATCAGCCGCCCGACGAACAACACCACCGGCTCATCGCCCCAGCCGAACCGCCGCCGAAGCTCGGCCCTTCGCGGCGCTAATTCCAAAGCCTGTCGACGCAAGCCATCTAAATCCGGAGAATTCGGCACGCAGCAAACCCGATCGGCCTTCCCCCCATAGCACAGGAGGTACTCCCGCGCAAGCTGTCCGGTCGGCAACCAACCAGCAGCGCCGCCCACCGCCCAGCGCACCAGCGGCCCTTTCACAGCCCGCCGCCACCACGCTCGCCGCAGCCCGAGGAAGCTCTCACACATCATCAAATAAGGCACGTCCCGCCGGCGGCAATCCAACATCGCTCGTAGCATTGTCAGATGGTTGTAACCGCCGACAAGCACCGCATCATACGGCTTCGCCCTGAGCCGAGCCACGATTGCCGGATTGTCGTAACACCCGTCCAGGCCCGGCCAACGCCTTTCGGGCAAAACCTCGGCCCGAAAGTGCATCGGCCAATCCACCTCCCACGGCCGATCACCGGCGACAGCAAAGCAATAGAACACATCCAATTCAACCCCCGGCTGGCTGGCCACCGCGTTCCAAAAAGGATCACGATACGGCGTAGGTTGCGGCGTGACGACGGCGATCTTCATGATCAGAGCTTCATCCGTCGATCGGAATTGCGCCCTCAGGTCAGCCGGCTTGGTACAGTGCGTGCGGCCCACGCTTTTCCGCGTAGTACGCGATCATGTCGCGGATAATGTCGTCAAGCGTGTGGCGCGGGGCGTAGCCAATGGCCTTTTGAATCTTGGAAAGGTCAGGCACACGGCGTTGCATGTCCTCGAAATCCGGTCCGTAGGCCTCTTCGAACGGCACCATGCGAATCGCCGATATGCTGCCCGTCAAGGCGATCACCCGCTCGGCCAACTGCCGGATGGAAATCTCCTCGGCATTGCCGATGTTGAACACCTGTCCCCGCGCTGCTGGATAATCCATCAGCCGTACCAGGGCCTGCACCACGTCTTTCACATGGCAGAAGCACCGCGTTTGCGTGCCATCGCCGTAGACCGTCAGCGGTTCGCCCCGCAAGGCCTGCTGCACAAACCGCGGCACCACCATTCCATACTGTCCGGTCTGCCGCGGCCCTACCGTATTGAACAAGCGAACCACGATCACCGGCATTCGCGAGTGATGCCAATAAGCCATAGCCAAGAATTCATCCAAAGCCTTGGAAACGGCGTAGCCCCAACGCCGCTTCGTCGACGGCCCGATCACGAGGTCGTCCTCCTCGCTGAAAGGCACTTTGCTTGACTTGCCATACACCTCGGAGGTCGACGTGATCAGCACGGGGCGCCGATACCGGGCACACGCCTCCAAAACCACGGACGTGCCGTGAACAATCGTCTCGATCGTGCGCACCGGCTGCTCGACGATCAATCGGACACCAACGGCCGAGGCCAGATGGAACACCCGATCCGCCGCGGCCACGCATTCCCTTACGATCTCCTCGTCGCCGATGTCCGCCGAAACCAAGGAAAACAAGGCGTGGCCTTCCAAGTGCGCGATGTTCTCATGCCTGCCAGTGGAAAAATCATCCAGTGCCAATACGCTGTGCCCACTCGCCACCAACGCATCGCACAAATGCGACCCAATAAAACCCGCGCCACCGGTGATCAGAATACGCAAAGCTGGTCCTTTCGTGTAGCCATAAGAAAGGGGACATCACTGATTATTCTTTACCTTCCGAAGGCGGCTGGGGCGAGCCATGGAACAAATAATTTGTGATGGCCCCTTTTTCTGCTGCCCCTTTTTCTGCTGGCCCCTTTTTCTGATTCAACATTCGGTTATATCCCCGATATGCGCTATCCAGTCAAACCCGCGCTCTCGTGCCCATTGTAATCCCTTGTTAGCGTTGAACCATTGTCGCTCATGCAGGGTGAGCTTTTCTCGCTTCGCGGCCCCGCCCGGCCAATACGCCGCATCACAACGGACCGCTGTGATCCTAGGCTCGCCTTTCACAAGTTCAATGGCCGGGTTGTCGGGATTATCGAAGAAAAGAAACATGTGGTGAATCCCCATATTCAAATGGTAGGACACCCAGGGGATCAGAACCTCTCTTTGGCAGTTCAATGTAGTAGTGATGCAGATCGTGGTCATCTTCGAAGGAAAACTACAGCTCGTTGCGTGGCAGCGACGCTTTCTTGTCCCGCGGGCTTACTCGGTT
>CALFBP010000097.1 GCA_937951625.1 uncultured Thermoguttaceae bacterium | reverse complement strand
GGCGTCCATGATTTTGCCTCCTACCCTAGAAAATCCGTTCTCTAGCCCAAGTTAGTTGGCGTAGCTTACCAAAGAATCCGAGATTCTCCTATTGACATTTTTGCCTCCCTGCCAAATCGCGCAAAAGCTGATATGCACCCCCCGCTCCCCCGCTCCAATCTATAGTTTTCCAATCTTGCGTTGGTTTGGCAAAGTGGGTATCCTCACCGCCGCTCTTTTGGCGCGAGATCTCGCGCTTCAACCGTGCCGAACCTTGAAGTGCCAGCCCAAGGCTAAACCGCGTGCGACGTCTCCATTCCACAATTACCCCGCGTCGCTTGCCCTCAGCTTGGTTTTCTCTCGGGCTGTGCGTCTTGGGTTGTATCCACGGCTGTGGGAGCTTCTCGTCGCAAGGCTTGAATGCCGAAGGGGTTCGATTGTTTGAACAGGCCCGCATCGAGGACGCGATGGAGGAGTTTCAACGGGCCATCGACCGGGATCCCACGAACGCTGATGGTTATTACAACCTCGCCGCCTGCTATCATCGACTGGCGTCGTTGTACCATCGGCCCAATGATATTGCGCAGGCGGAACGATACTATTACTTGTGCCTGGATCGAGCGCCCAACCATCGAGAGTGCTATCGAGGGTTGGCGGTGTTGTTGGTCCAGCAGGATCGAAAGGAAGAGGCGTTTCGGCTTTTGCAAGGTTGGACCGATCGCAACCCTGGTTCGCCTGATCCCAAAATCGAATTGGCACGACTTTACGAGGAGTTCGGCGACCGCGAAAAGGCCAAACAGTTGTTGGCCGACGCCCTCTTGACAGATGCAAGCAATGCCCGGGCGTTGGCGGCCTTGGGTAGGATCAGGGAAATGGAGGGCGACGTGGGCCAGGCGCTGGCCAATTACCAGAAAGCGCTGTCTTCCAACCCCTTCCAGCCCGAGGTCGCGGCGCGAGTAGCCGCCTTGAACTCCGCAGTTTTCGCCCGCTCGTCTTCCCCCATGAATGGTGATTCTATCGCTGTCGCCCGGCCTTCCACCCCCGTTCGCTGACAGATTCTGGGAAGCGGTCTGGGAAGCGGCAGTTGCCACCATAGCAGTCCACCAATGGCCTCAGGCTGGCTGATTGAGCAGGCTGCGACAGAAATCCTCTGCTCCCGATTCTTTTGCCCCTGCTACCCCCTCAACCGAAGCTCTTCCAGATAGCCAACGGGGGCTGCTTCGAGCAAGACTGGATGCCGGCCCGCTCTTAACGGACGCCGAAGGCAAAAGAATCGGGAGAGCGTCGGGCTCCTCGGCGATGAGGGGCCCGTTGGATCCGGGCGTGGGGGCTGGGTAACTCCACGTCGCTCGCCGCCTCGGCAAGCGCATCGCCCGACTGGCAAAACGCCTCAAGTCCGGGCGAGTCGATCGTGGCCTACCAGGCAAGCTCCAGGCCCGCGTGGGGACCGTGGTAGACCACCGTACCACGGAGATCGATCTGGGCAGGACCGTTGGAGAGGATGTTGACGTCGGGATTGAAGTTCCTTGCACCGATCGCCGCGCCTGTGACCCAGATCGCCTGATAGCCGATCCGGGTAGTGAGGTGGGGCATGGGACGGCAAACCAGCGTCACCGCCAGGTCGCCAATAAACGACGTGCCGTCCTTGCCGCGCGTGCCGGTGAAACTGGTAGCGACGCCGCCGATCGTCTGTGTGTAGAGCGTTTCCTGGCCCGCCGCATTGTTGCAGATCGCGCCTTTCAATTCCGTGTTGATCCACCATTGGCGATCCACGTTGAACTCAAACAATTGCCCGATCTGAAAGCCGTACAGTTCGTTTCGCGTGCTGACCCGCACCAGGTTGGTCGTGGCCGGCGCCGGCGCCGCCGACTCCGAGTAGTAGCTGAAGCGTTCTCGAATGCCCATGAATCGAGCGCCAATAAGGAACGAGGTGCTGAGCATTCCTGGAGGCATGGGCAATTGCCGGCGGAGGTTCAACTCCATGTTATGCATGAAGGAGAACTCGCGGATGGAGACGAAATTGTTGTAATCGAGCCCAACCGTCGGCGTGGCTCCAAAGCCGGTGAATGGCGAAAACAGGTTCCCTTGCGTCCCTTGGCTGTTGGGCGTGTTGTCCCGGACTGCCGCCGCCTCGTCCACGTCGTTCAGCCAAAAGTAGGAAAACTCGACCTGGTAAACCGAGTCCCCAAACGTATGCCCGACCAGGAAGCGAGGCCCGGCGCTAAAGGGCATGTCCAGATCGCGTGTGGAAAGCACGACGTTGTCGGTCGAGTTCAAGGTGGCTGCATCCATGGCCCCATGCACGTCACGCCGCAACATCACCGCGTCGGCCTGAAAATAAAAGGGACAGCGCGGAGGAGCGAAGAAACAGTCGTCGTCGCAGGCCGAGGCCGCGGGAGTTATGCGGACATTGTCCGTCACCGGCTCCATGCCCTGGCCGAAAGGCTCCTGCGCCGCAGCCATAACTACCGAAACCAGTGCGAGCACAGGAAGATATATTGCCCACATTCGCCACTTTGCCTGGACCATGGTTATCATGTTTGCTTCCGTTTCGAGACAAGCTTCAGCGCGGTCCGCGAGATGGTCACCTAAACTATTCGGCTGTCTCAATCGGCAACATAAGAATATCCGTTACAACTCATGCGATTGGAAGAAAATCCCTATATTGCCGAGAATGCGCAGTCTCGCTGTTTGCAAAATTATCAAAGATTAGCATCCGTAGTGAGATGCTCTCGTCGCGGAGGCCAGGCTTTGGTTTCAGGTTCAAGGATCTCTTGAACAGCGGATGAGCCGCTGATCGAGGAGTTCGAGGATCTTCCGTGCGACGTGGTCTTTACTGCCGCTAAAAGCGGCGAGCACTCGGCCCGAGGGGTCGATGATCTCGGCGTCGGTGTTGGGGCCTTGGATCGAGTTGGGACCGTTGAGAACGATCAGATCGCACTTCTTGCGTTCCAGCTTTTGGAGTGCCCGCATCCGCTCGTCCTCGGTTTCCAAAGCGAAGGCGACCATCCAGCGATTTCCCTTGGACTGGGCTAAGGTGGCCACGACGTCGGGCGTCTCCACCAGTTCCATGCGGAGCGGCGTGCCGCTTTTGCGGAGCTTGTGCCGGGCGACTTGAACAGGCCGATAATCGCACGGCGCGGCCGCGGCAATCAGCCCGTCGCACTGAGGGAAACGTTCCTGACACAGCCGAAGCATGTCCTCGGTGGAGACGGCATAGGCGACCTCGGCGCGAGGGGGATAGGCGACCTCGACCGGTCCGCTGACGATCACCACCTCGTGGCCCAAGGCGATGGCCGCCGCCGCCAGCGCGCTGCCCATGCGGCCGCTCGATGCGTTGGTGAGATACCGCACCGGATCGAGGTACTGCCGTGTCGGTCCGGAGGTAATGAGGATCCTGGCCATCTCCGCAAGGTTAGCGGGCGACGCCCGTTTCCTTCAGTTTCTCTTGGATTGCCCGCATGATCGCCTCAGGCGAGGCCATGCGACCCGGACCAACCTCGCCGCAACTCAAGTGGCCCTCCTCGGGGCCGAGGATCGTGAAGCCGTCGGCCGCCAGTTGGGCCACGTTGCGTTGGACCGCGGGTTTACTCCACATTTGGGCGTTCATGGCAGGGGCGAGAAGAATGGGCCCCGAAAACGACAACAGGATCGTGCTCAGCAAGTCGTCGGCCAGGCCGCAGGCGGCCTTTGCCAAAAGATTCGCGGTGGCCGGGGCCACACAGAGGACCTCCGCGCGTCGGGCCGCCTCGATGTGAGGATGGGCGCCGGGGCCGAACACATCGAGTCCCACCGGTCGCCCGGTGAGGGCCTCGAACGTCTTCGGCCCCACGAGCTTCGTGGCGCAATCGGTCATCACGACCGTCACCCCGGCCCCAGCTTGCACCAAGCGGCTGACCAGGTCGGCGGTCTTGTAGGCGGCGATCCCGCCCGTCACGCCGATCAATACTTCGCGGCCTTTCATAAACTGGTCAAGTCGAGTTCCGGCGGACCGACGTGTCCCGGCTCGGAACCCGCAGCGCGGACGTTCGAGCTGGTGTCCAGATAGATTTTGTCCTGCAAGATTTCCTGAATCACGATCTTCATCTTGTCCTGGGTGTCCAATGGAACCAGGGGGGTGGCGCCCTTATACAGGGCGACCAATCGTTTCTGGATCAGTGTGGACAGCTTGAACCGACCGCCCACTTTGCGAACAATTTCTTCCTCGCGGAATTCGTCATACATGCCGTGTCTCTCCTATGCGAACAAGGATCTGACATATCTCGCCTACGGCCCGATCGAGATCGTCGTTGATCACCTGGTGGCGATACCAGTCGGCCAGGGCCAATTCGTTGCGGGCTTGCTGGAGTCGCCTTTGGATCGACTCCTCATCCTCCGTTCCCCGGCCGCGAAGGCGCCGTTCCAACTCTTCCAGCGAGTTGGGGCGGAGGAAAATCGTGATCGCGTCGGGGTAGTGATTCACCACGGCAAAGGCGCCGTGAACGTCGATTCCCAGGACTACCCACGCACCGGACTCCAGGCCCGCGACCACCTCGGCCTTCAACGTGCCATACCACCAACCCGAGCCGTACACCTCGTAACATTCCAAGAATTCGCCGCGCTCGCGCCGCCGATGAAATTCTTCCGTGCTTAGGAAGTGGTAATCCCTGCCGTGGACTTCGCCGGGGCGAGGGGGCCGGGTGGTAGCCGACACGCTGACGCGGAGTGGCAGCGGGCATTCCGCCAAAAGCCGCCTCAACACCGTCGTCTTGCCCACCCCCGAGGGCCCCGACAGCACGACCACCTTGCCTTTCGCCGCCTCGCTCATCCGGGCCGTCACTCAACGTTCTGGATCATCTCGCGAATCCGCTCCAGGGCGGTCTTGGTGTCGATCACGTGCCGGGCAATTTCCTTGTCGTTGGCCTTCGCGCCGATCGTGTTGGTCTCGCGGAGCATTTCCTGCGTCAGGAATTCCAGTTTGCGGCCCGGGGACTCCCCCTCTTCGATCAGCCGATGGAATTGATCCAAGTGGCTCCGCAGACGCACGATCTCCTCGGAAATGTCGCAGCGGTCGGCGAACAAGGTCACCTCACGAACCAGGTCCGCCGGATCGAGCGTGACCTCGAACTCGGCGATCGCCTTCTGGACCCTTTCGGCGAGCCGGGAACGATAGGCCTCGGCCACCAGCGGGGCGCGATGGGCAATTTCCTCCAGGCACGCCGCCACGGTCGCAACGTTGGCCCGAAGGTCCGCGGCCATCGCCCGACCTTCCTCCTCCCGCATCCGCTCCATCCGCTCGATCGCCGCCTCCAGCGTCTCCTGGATCGCCGGCCAGTCCTCGCCGGGATCGTGTGCGGCGGCGGCATTCTCCACAACGACGCCAGGCAACATCAACAGGCTTTCTAAAGGCACGGCCCGACCAAGCTGACACTGCTGGCAATAAGCCTCGATCTGCCTTCGATAACTGTCGAGGACCTCGAGATTCAGTCGGCACTCATCGCCCGCGCGGAGCCGATCTACGCGAATCGTCACCTGAACCGTTCCGCGGCGAATTCGCTTGCGAACCAAGGCTTCGATGTGCGGCTCCAGGGAGGCATAGCCTTCGGAAATCCGTGTAGAAATCTTGAGGTAGCGGTTATTCACCGTCCGCACTTCCGCGGAGATCGTCAAGCCGTCCCGATGGCAGAGCGACTCCCCGAAGCCAGTCATGCTGAGCAACAAAGGCCATCCTCTCCCAAACGCATCTATTCCCTCGTCCTAGACCAGCACAGGAGAACCGTGCGGCCCTTGACCGACGAAAGTCGTGTCCGTTGGCGTGTGCCGAAGCGCCGCCGGCCTCGAACTTGAACTAAGGCCGGCGTCTGGCTAACCAAGGTCTCGCGTCATTTCGGCCCGACGGACTACATCCCCTATTCTGGCGCGGCGCCCGACGGCCCCGGCGCAGCCGGAGAACCACCCAAACCTGAATCCGCGCCCGAGCCGCCCGGCGTTTCCGAACCGGACGCACCGCTCAGGTCAATACCGCTTCCCGACGACGAAGACTGCTGACTCGAACTGCCCGGACCCAAGTCCAGTCGATCGCCCGATACGCTCAAGACCCTCACGCTGACAATACACAACACGATCCAAACCGCGGCCACGGCGATGGTCACCCTAGTGAATACGTCGCCCGCCTTGGTTCCGAACGCACTTTGCCCGCCCATGCCGCCCAATGCCCCAGCCAGGCCACCGCCTCTGCCCCGCTGGATCAGCACCAACACAATCAAGAAGATGGCCAGCAGGAACAAAGCCAGCATCAACAGGAACTGAAGGAATCCCATGCTTCAACCGCCTCCCAGAGTTTGGTGCTTCGGGCCGATGTATCAGGGGCATGGCTGGTCGGCACAGTCCGCCGCTCGTGGAGAAGCAAGCTCCACGGCCTGCACCTCCCTCACGCATTGCGACCTGCCCATCCGTTCTACGCCAAGGCCCCGGCGACAATGCCGAGAAACTCATCCGCCTTGAGGCTAGCCCCCCCTACCAGGGCACCGTCGATATCGGGTTGAGAAAGCAATTCCCGCGCGTTACTGGCCTTGACGCTTCCCCCGTACTGGATGCACACGGATTGGGCAATTTCACTATTGTAACGGTCGGCGAGAATCTTGCGAAGGGCGAGATGGACCTCCTCGGCCTGCGCTGGCGTCGCATTCTTTCCCGTCCCGATGGCCCAAACCGGCTCGTAGGCAATCACGGTTCGCCGGATTTGCGCGGCGTCCAACCCGGCCAGCGATCCATTCACTTGACGCTCGATGACTTCCATCGTCCTGCCGGATTCCCTCTCGTCGATTGTCTCGCCAACACACACAATGGGGGTAAGCCCGCCATCGAGGACGGCATGAACCTTTTTATTCACCATCTCGTCAGTTTCGCCCAAAATGTGGCGCCGCTCACTGTGGCCCAGGATTGCGTACCGGCAGCCAAGATCCTTCACCATGGCCACACTGATCTCACCGGTGAAAGCACCATTAGGCTGGTGGTAGACATTTTGCACTCCCCACGCCACGCGGGAACCGGCCAACGCCTGAGCGACGGCATCGACGTAAAGGCTTGGCGGGAAAACCGCCAAATCGACTCCTTCGATGTGCGAGGATCGTTCCGCCAATTGCTGGGCCAAGGCAATCGCGGAGGCACGATCGAGATTCATCTTCCAGTTGCCGGCAATAAACTTGCGTCGCATGAACCGCTCCTGCTTAGCGAGACTTGATAGTTAAACTAGCGATGATCGTTCAAAACCACCGCTGCTGCAAGGGGGTGGAAATCTCAACACCCCCCGATGTAGCGGCACCTTGGCACAGCGACTGCGAAAGGTAGCCGACTGTTTTGTCGGTTCAACGACTCGCGTCAGCGGCTTGCGGGCTATCAGTCAAGCTGTTCCCCACCTCAGGTTTAGTCTACCCAAAAGGCTAAAGCTTTCGTTCTCCCCTCAGACAGCATTCTCTCCACACGGCAAGAAAGCTACGATAATCCTAGCTGAATAGGGTTACAATCCACCTGAGATGAGTAGTTGACGTGAAGTGCTAGTCGACAGAGACAAGTTAGGCAAACCGGCGAAGGTTTGTTTTCCTCCTTCGATAGCGAAAGAAAAGGCGAATGGAGCCGATGGCGATGCTCGAACTCCTGGATTTGGACAAGCAGGTGTCGAAGGAAACCTATGAGCAGGTTTATCCGGAATTGGAGGCGCGGCTGGGGGCGTGCCAGCGGGCGGCGCGGGCGGCGGGCGTCCCGCTGGTGATTCTCTTCGAAGGCTGGGATGCGGCC
Organism: uncultured Thermoguttaceae bacterium; assembly: GCA_937951625.1. Lineage (GTDB taxonomy): Bacteria > Planctomycetota > Planctomycetia > Pirellulales > Thermoguttaceae > CALFBP01. The sequence goes on along the minus strand of CALFBP010000097.1, from coordinate 23,583 downwards.
GGCAAAGGCCACGCGATCAACCGGCTTGTCCAAGCCCTTGATCCGCGGGGGTTCAAAGTCCACGTCATCGGGCCTCCCACGGAGTTGGACCGGTATTACCCTTGGATGTGGCGCTATTGGAATCTCCTGCCTGCGGCTGGCGAGATCGTCATCCTCGACCACTCCTGGTACCGCCGCCTGCTGCATGAGCGCTTGGAAAACGGAAACAACGGCCGTCACGCCGCGTCGTGGCGCGAGGCGTTCGACGACATCCGCGATTTCGAGCGCCAGTTGACCGACAGCGGGCATGTGCTGGTGAAGTTCTGGCTTCACATCAGCAAGGCGGAGCAGAAAAAGCGGTTCGAGGCCATGGAATCGAATCCAGACATGTCGTGGCGGGTGGGGAAGGAGGAGTGGAAACAAAACAAGAGGTACGAGGAATGGTTGGCGGCGGCAGAAGAGATGCTTGCCCGCACCGGAACCGCCGACGCCCCGTGGACGCTGATCGAGGCGACCCACAAACGGTTCGTGCGGTTCAAGGTACTGGAGACTGTGGTGTCGGCGGTGCAACGCGAGCTAGATCGCCGGGCCTCGCAACCGCCGCCCGAACGCAAACCCATGGCCCCGCCGGAGGCCTGGCCCCCGCCCTACAAGACGATTCTGGACCGAGTCGATCTGACCCTATCTCTTTCGGAGCCGGAATACGAAAAGCAGCTCGAGCAACTTCAACAACGTCTGATGCATTTGGAGTACCGGCTCTACAAGGCCCGGCGCCCTGCCGTGGTGGTCTATGAGGGTTGGGACGCGGCGGGCAAGGGAGGCAACATCCGCCGGTTGACCAGCGGGCTGGATCCGCGTGGTTACGAAGTGATTCCCGTGGCAGCCCCCACCACCGAAGAGCTTGCCCACCATTATCTCTGGCGCTTTTGGCGGCGAGTACCCAAGGCCGGTCACATCGCCATCTTCGACCGTTCCTGGTACGGCCGGGTCCTAGTCGAACCGATCGAGGGTTTTTGCACCGAGGCGGAGTGGAAACGAGCCTATCAGGAGATCAACGAATTCGAGCGGCAATTGGCGGAATACGGGACGGTGCTCGTCAAGTTTTGGCTCCAGATCGACCGCGACGAACAGCTTCGCCGTTTCGAGGACCGGCAGAACACGCCGTCCAAACAGTGGAAAATCACGCCCGAGGACTGGCGCAATCGAGAAAAATGGAAGCAATACGAATGGTGCGTGGTCGAGATGCTCGAACGTACGAGCACCCCCTACGCCCCGTGGACCATCCTCGAGGCCAATTGCAAGCGTTTTGCGCGCATCAAGGCCCTACGGACCGTGGCCGAGGCCGTGGAGACCGCGCTCGATCGCTGTTGACCTGTTTGGCTACCAGCCATGCCCGCTAGCCGAGGTTGACGTGCCCTCGCCCTTCAGGGAAGATCGAACAGGAAGCCAAAGCAGCGATTCCGAGCAATGGTGCCGCGAGGCCCCACGCAGCCTATGAAGCGCAAGGTCGCTTTCTCGGCCTGATTAGCCCAGGGCAAGTCCCACGTCGAGGACGGCAAACCACGAGGCTCTATGGACGAACTCATCGCGTTGGAAGGGATCAGCAAGCATTACGGACGAATCCGCGCGCTGGACGACGTCTCGCTGTCGTTGAGGCCCGGGGTGATCGGGCTGTTGGGCCCAAACGGGGCTGGCAAGTCCACGCTCATCAAGGTGCTGATGGGCCTGGTTCGGGTCACGCGCGGCAGCGGTCGTGTGTTGGGGTTCCCCCTCGGCAAGGGATTTCGTCAGATCCGCGCCCGCGTAGGATACCTGCCCGAGGACGATTGCTATCTGGCCGGGCTGCCCGGCGTCGAGATGGTCCGCTTCATGGCTCGGCTGTCCGGGCTGCCCTCGATCGAAGCCCTCCGCCGGGCGCATGAGATTCTCGATTTCTGCGGGGCGGAAGAGGAGCGGTATCGCAACGTGGAGACCTATTCGTCGGGCATGAAACAAAAGCTGAAGTTCGCCCAGGCGATCGTCCACGATCCACCCCTGTTGATCCTTGATGAGCCGACCTCCGGTCTGGATCCCGAGGAACGCGAGGCCATGCTGGGCCGCGTGCGGATTCTGGCCCAGCGGATGGGCAAGTCCGTGCTCATCTCGACCCATATCCTCCCCGATGTCCAAGCGATCTGCGATACGGTGGTGATCCTGGCCAAGGGCCGCGTGCGGGTCGTCGACCGGCTGGAAACGCTCCGCAAGCCCAGCTCGCCGATTTGGCATGTTCGGGTAATGGGGTCGGCCGCCGCGTTGGCCGACCGGATGCGCCGGGAAGGGCTTTCCGTAGAGTCCGAGGCCGCCGATGCCTTGGCGTTCGTGGCGTCCAACGAAACCGTGATTCAACGCCTCTGGTCCTGGGCAAGCGAAGCCGGCGTGGGAATCCGCGCCCTTGTGCCCGCCCAAAATTCCCTCGAACAGATCTTTCTCGACGCGGTCCGCGAGGGCACCGATGCGTGAGGGAACCTGACCGCCCCAGGAAACGCCCTGATTGACAACTGCCCGAGAAGCCTTGCCGCCGTGGGGCCCGACGGCCACAATGGACGGTTTCGCAGGCGGAGGCGGCCACGTCTTCTGGAAGGCTCGCTGGCCTTCACCCGCGATGGATTCGTAAGGCCTGGGTGCGGCTGAAGATTCGTCTTCCTCGTCTGCGCGGCATTCATGCGATCCGCCCGTGAGAACAAAATATCCAAAAGATCGAGCAGGAAGGAAACCAGCCGCGTGGTGATCGACTTCCCGATATCACCGGCGCGACGAGGTTGCACTTTTTTAGGACGATGGCATGGCCTGTCTGACGTTGGTTACCGGCGCCACCGGTTTGGTGGGAAACAACGTGGCGCGGATGCTTTTGGATCGCGGCGATACAGTGCGGGTTTTGGTTCGCGCGGGGAGCGACCCGCGGCCGCTGAAAGACCTGCCCTTGGAAACCATCTGGGGCGATATTCGCGATCCGGAGGCAGTCCGCCGGGCATGTCGTGGCGTGGATCGCGTGGTCCACTCGGCGGCGCTGGTTCGCATTGGGTGGACGGGCTTAGAGGCGCAGCGGGCGATCAACGTGGAGGGCACACGGAACGTGGCCCGCTTTGCCGCCGCCGAAGGCGCAAAAATGGTCCACGTGTCGACCGTCGACACGCTCGGTTGCCAGCGGGCCGACCAACCGGCCGACGAGGAGTCGCCGCCGGGCGAGGGGTTTCCCATCCCTTATGTGATTACCAAACGCGAGGCCGAGCGCGTCGTGCTGGAAGAGGTGGACCGCGGCCTGGCGGCCTGCATCGTCCATCCCGGTTTCATGCTCGGCCCCTGGGATTGGAAGCCCTCGTCAGGCCAATTGCTTCTGGCCGTGGGACGGGGCCGCCTGGTCTTGGCCCCGCGGGGATCCTTGGGGATTTGCGATGTCCGCGACGTGGCCGCCGCCATTCTGACGGCCCTGGACCGCGGCATTCCCGGCCGACGTTACATCACCACCGGGCCGGCGATCTCGTATCATGAGGCCGGCAGACTTTTCGCCGAGGTCAGTGGCGCCCGGACGCCGCTCTGTCCGCCGGGACCTGTCATCCTAGGGATTGTGGGCCGCATCGGCGACCTGTGGGGCCGCGTCAGTGGCCATGAACCGCCCGTCAACTCCGCGGCCATCCGCATGGCCCGAGTCCCCAAAACCTACTCCAGCGCCCGCGCGGAGAAAGAACTCGGCTATCGCCCCCGGCCGCTTCGGCAGAGCGTGGAAGACGCCTGGGAGTGGTTCCTCCAATACGGCTACGCCAAAGCGCGAAAGAAGCGTCACTTCGGGTAATTCGGACCCGCGGTCCTTTCTTTCCGCAAGCGGGCGAGGAAAGACGCCCGGCCATCCCCAACCCCTCGGCAACGGCCGAAAGAGGCCTGGGCCTCTTTCGGCCGCGCGGCGCGTTACACTTTCCACGGGCTGCGATAATCTCGGGTGAGCCACTTGGGGTCGCCCGTGCCGCCGACGAACTCGAACTTGGCGGGATCCCATTTCAGTTTTTGATGATGGTAGTAGGCCAGGTTCATCAAGTGGCAGCAGATAGCCGAACGCCCCCCAACTTGCTCGCTGGTGATCGGCTTCTCGCGCGAGGCGACGCAATCCAAGAAGTTGCCGAGGTGGTTGCGGCTTTCGTAGAGCTTGATCTTGGCGTCCTTGAGGAACGCCCGCTCGGCCTTTTGCACCTCGGCGGCGCAGGAGGTCTTCTTGTCTTCTTCCCTGTCGCCGATGAACGAGGCGATCCACTGGCCGTCGCGTTGGAAAGTGAAACGGCCGCGGTTGACTTGAATTTCGCCCTCGGTGCCGAAGAAATGCACGCCGAAGCCGTCCTTGTGCTCGACCACCACGCCGTTGGCGTAGACCAGTTTGGCCCCACGTTTGGCGCCGGGCTTTTCGGGCGGGAGGATCTCCACCGGCCCGCTGGCATCCATCCCAAGGCCCCATTGGGCGATGTCCAAGTGGTGCGCACCCCAGTCGGTGACCATGCCGCCGCCAAACTCGCGATAGGCCCGCCAATTGGGGAAATGATTGTGGACACCGCGTGGGCTGAGGACCGAATTGTAAGGTCGCATGGGAGCAGGACCGATCCATAGGTTCCAGTCCAGTCCAGGCTCCATCGGTTCCTCAGGCAGGTCGCAGGGGATGCCGGGATCGCCGAACGCGCACTCGACTCGCTGGACCTTACCGATCGCGCCGTTCTGCACCAATTCGCAGGCCACGCGAAATTCCTTGGATGATCGCTGCATCGAGCCCGTTTGCAAAACGCGCCGGTGCGCGTCGACGGCACGAATCAAGGCCACCGCCTCGTGGATGTTGTGCGTCAGCGGCTTCTCGCAATACACGTCCTTACCGGCTTCGAGGGCCGCCAGCGTGATAATCGCGTGCCAATGATCCGGTGTAGCGATGCAGACGGCATCGATGTCCTTGCGGTCGATCAATTCCCGGAAGTCGTTGTACGCCGCGCATTGCCCGCCGCCGGCGCCTCGCTCGGCATAATATTCGTCCACACGCTTTTTCGATGCCTCGCGGCGCGTCGTATCCACGTCGCAAACGGCTAAAACCTGCACCGAGGGCTGGCCCAAAAACCCGCCCAAAAGATAACGGTTTTGCGTGCCCATGCCCACAAAACCCATGGTCAAGCGGGAGTTGGGCTTGGACTCAGCCGACCAGACGCGCGCGGGAAGCACGAAGGGCGACGCGGCGGCCGCAGCGACTTTGAGCAAACAACGACGAGATAGAGGCATGGTAGAGGTCCTTTCGCGGGAAGCGGGGTGTCGATAAAACAACGCGGCGTTAGCCAAGGAATGATTCGGCCCACGCGGAATGCTTTTATATTCTGGGAATTCTGGGAAAGCCGCGTCAAGGCCACCATCGGAATCGCCATGCTGCCGTGCGGACGTATTCTGCGTTGCTTGGCCTCCGTTTCCTGCAAGTGGCCCTCGACATGCGTCACGAAGGAGCAATGGCCCAGCGAGATAAAACGCCACGACTCATTTCGTTATTTTTTGTGGGGTTGCCTCTTGCCTTCGGGACCATTTTGAGAGAAAATCAAGACAGATGCTGGGGAGTTCCCCAGGTCGGCTTGGTGCGTGAAAGCTGATGGGCGCTCGATTTGCTTATTGGTCTCGGTTTTATTTTCCCCGCCCGGGTCGCGGGGCTGGAGGTGGTTTGTAATCGGGTAACCCTTTAACGAACAGCCTAAAGCCCTGAGACCCGAAAGGATCTCAGGGCTTTTTTTCTTTTGCCAAGGAGCCTTTACGATGATCATCGTGATGAAGCGGGGCGCGACCGCGGAACAAATCCAGCATGTCATCGAGCGTGTGGAAGAATTCGGACTCAAGGCCCACCCGATCTACGGAACCGAACGCACGGTCGTGGCGGCGGTGGGGGACAAGCGTGACGAACACCGCCACTCGTTGGCGATCGCCCCTGGGGTGGCCGAGGTAGTGCCGATCCTTGCCCCCTATAAAGTGGCGAGCCTCGAAGTCAAACCGGAGCGGACCGTGGTCCGGGTGGGGCCGCTTTCGGTGGGAAATTGCGACCTAGGCGTGATCGCCGGGCCCTGCGCCGTGGAAAACTATGATCAGACCCTCGCTACCGCCAGGGCCGTGAAAGCGGCCGGGGCGACAGGGCTTCGGGGCGGGGCCTACAAGCCGCGGACCAGTCCGTACAGTTTTCAGGGCTTGAAGGAAGAAGGGCTCCGCATCCTCGCCGCCGCCCGGGAGGAGACGGGCCTGCCGGTCGTCACCGAAGTCTTGGCCGCCTCCGACGTCCCGCTGGTCGCCAAATACGCCGATGTGCTTCAAATCGGCGCCCGCAACATGCAGAACTACCGGCTGTTGGAAGAAGTGGGGGCCTCGGGCAAGCCCACGATCCTCAAACGCGGCCTGGCCGCCACGCTGGAAGAATTGCTCCTCGCGGCCGAGTACATCCTCAATGCCGATAACCAGAACGTGATCCTCTGCGAGCGCGGCATCCGCACCTTCGAAAACCACACCCGATTCACGCTCCCTCTGGCAAGCGTCCCTTGGCTCCGCGAGAGAACTCACCTGCCCGTCATTGTGGATCCTAGCCACGGTACGGGCCACGCGAGTCTTGTTCCAGCAATGGCCGCGGCCGCGGTGGCCGCCGGTGCCGACGGACTCCTCATCGAAGTCCATCCCAAGCCGGAAAAGGCCTTAAGCGACGGTTATCAATCGCTCGACTTCGCCCAATTCGCCGAAACCATGGAACTATGCCGCAGAGTGGCCGAGGCCGTGGGCAAGCGGATGGCCCCCTGCTCGCAGGGCGAGTCCCCCTCGACGGCTCATTCTCGCGTCCCCGTCGCGCAAACCGCGCTATGAGAGTTGTTGGTTAGGAACGGATAGCGGGCTCAGGCAGAAGTGGGGCGAAGGGATGGGGACTGGTTGAGGAACGGCCAGGGGGCCGCTGGGCCCCTCCGGGCTTGCGTCCCAGAGGTGGGTGTGGATTTTCCGGAGGATCCGTTCGGCCAACACCACGGCATCGCGCCCGGCCTCGCCCGGCACCCGGGGAGTGCGATGGCCCAAGATGCTCTCGATAAAATCTTCGAGTTCCAAGGCTAAGGCGTCGCTCGCCTCGTGATGGATGGTCTCCTCGGGGAGGTGCGACTTGAGAATCTGGTCCCGCTCGGGCTCCAGGGCCAAAGTCGCCACGTCCAACTGCCGCCGGAGAATGGCGTCGCTGGGCCGGACGAGCGTGGTTTTTCGCGCGGCGAAGTCGATGGCGGCGTACCCGGCTGCCGACCAGATCTGCATCCGGCGAACCGGCTCGTGGCTCACCCGCGAGGCACTGAACGAGGCGACGCATCCGCACTCGAACTCGATTCGGGCGTTGGCCACGTCCTCATATCCGCCGAGTATCGAGAGCCCGAGGGCCTCGACCCTTCGGACGGGCGAGCGAACGAGCCACAAGACCAAGTCGAGGTCGTGGATCATCAGGTCCAGCACGACGCCGATATCCGTGGAGCGGAAGCTGAATCCGCCGGCGCGAACGGCCTCGATGTATTTCGGGTTTGCCGCGACGGGCAGGGCCGAAGCGAAGGCGGGATTGAATCGCTCCACGTGCCCCACTTGAAGGATCGCCCCATGACGCTTTGCCAGCCGGACCAAGTCATCGGCTTGGGCGGAGGTGGCGCAGAGCGGCTTTTCGACGAGGACGTGAATGCCCCAGTTCAACAGCTCGGCGGTGATGGCATGATGGTGTTGGGTGGGCGCGGCCACGATCGCCGCGTCGATCTGCCCAAGCAACGGCCGGTGATCGGCGAACGCCGAAGTGTTGCAGTTCGCGGCGAGGGATTGACGACGATTGGCGATGGGATCGACGATTCCCACCAGCACGACCTTGGGCATTTGGGCGAGTTTTTGGGCGTGGAAGCCGCCCAGCCGCCCGGCTCCCACCACCGCCACGCGGAGTTTTCTCACGCCGCTCTCCTGATCCGTTCTCGGCCGCGTCCGTGACGGCCCTGGTGCTGATCGGCCACAAAATCCAAGAGGTGCTGCACGTCGGGCAGGTACTGCCCGTTGGCGCGGAGGATTTCGCGGGCGTGCTCCAGGCCAACACGGGCACGGTAAAGCAACCGATGGGCCTCGGACAAGGCGTCGATGACTTCCTGCGAGAAATTGTTGCGCTTCAGGGCCACGACGTTGACGCATCGGGGTCGGGCGGGCACCCCCTCGACGAGCATAAAGGGCGGCACGTCATGGCGAACGCCGCTCAATCCGGCGACGAAACTATAACACCCGATCGTGGCGAAGTGATGCACCGCCGCCCCGCCCGACAGCGAAGCATAGTCATGCACGTGAACATGTCCGCCCAGCAGCACCGCGTTGGTCAAAATGATGTGGTTTCCTAAGCGGCAGTCGTGGGCCACGTGGGAGCAGGCCATGAGGAAATTGTGGTCGCCCAACGAGGTGATGCCATCTTCCTTTTCCGAGGCGCGGTTGATGGTCACGCACTCGCGAATGATGTTGTGATTGCCGATGATCACCTTGGTCTCGGCTCCGGAGTAGCTGACGTCTTGGGGCGGCCCGCCGATCACCGCGCCGGGAAAGATATGGTTGTACTCGCCAATGGTCACGTTTTCCAGAATGGTGACGTTGTTTTCCAGCCGGGTGCCGCGGCCGATCCGGGTCCGGGGACCGACGACGCAGAAGGGACCGATTTCCACCTCGTCGTCGATCTCCGCACGGGGATCGATGCAGGCCTGTCGGGAAATATAAGTGGCCATCGTGCCGGCTCCTGGATTCTGCTACCGAGGAAATGAGGGAATGTCGATTCCGTGCAATGGGCTGTGTGATCCGTGACGTCTCACGCACATCGTCTGCTTTGTCTGGCTCCGAGCGACGCTCCCAGCAGGGTTCGAACCGCCTCGGCGTTCAAGCGATGGCCGCTGCGAAAGGCCGTGAAATCGCCCACCAGATCGCAGCCAGCCAAGGTCAGGTCGCCGAGCATGTCGAGAAGCTTGTGCCGTGCGCACTCATCGGGAAAGCGCTCGCGATTCTCGATCGGACCCTCGCGGTCGTAGACGAGCAAGTCCTGGGCCCTGGTGCGGTGGCCAATGCCTTGGCCCAAAAGCCATTCGGCTTCGGCTTTCAGCATGAACGTCCGCGACGGCGCCAATTCGCGGCGGAAAATCTCCGGGGTCAGTTCCGTTTGATAGGTTTGCCGGGCGATGGGGGATTCCGGTCCATAGTCGAGGTGGTATTGATAGCGGGGAACGGCGCCGCCCGCGGGCCGGACCTCGATCCAGCTCGCCGCATCGCCCACCCGCACCACCTCGTCGATCACCAGCCGCGGTTGCCACGCGCCTTGCTCGACGACCCCCGCCCGGTCGAGGGCCTCGACGAAGGGCAGGGCCGAGCCGTCGCAGCCGGGCATCTCCGCCTCATCGACCCAAATCTCGCAATTGTCGATCTTCAATCCGCCCAACGCCGCCATGACGTGTTCGATCATGTCCACGCCGGCCTCGCCGAGGCGGAGGCTGGTCCGCCGGGGCTGTTCCAGGCGATAGGCGATATGAGCGGGGATTCGCGGGCGGTTGGGGAGGTCGCGCCGCACAAAGACGATTCCCGTGCCAGGCTCGGCAGGGCGAAACTCGACCGACACGTCGCGCCCGCTCCAGTAGCCGAACCCCGCCACCGTCGCGGATTGACCGATTGTGCGCTGTCTGCGAGAGGTATCCATTGAGAAAGCGGAGTCTTCCGTGACCGAGGGATTCCGTTCCTCCGGGCCCCTCCATGGACCCGGTCCAGCCGCGCCGAAACGCGACGGTGGCTCTTGTCTTGTCTCCTGCGTGTTAGCGCCGCGGCGGCAGATTGATCGGACCGCCGCGCAGGTCGCTTTGCTGCAACGCCCGGCGATTGAGCGACTCCAGGATGATCGGCGTGATGTCCAAGCCGCGGGAATACCAGATGACGGGCTTGTTGAGGTCGCGGAGCACGGAGTCGGGGTTGTCGCCGTCGGCGGCCTCGCTGGAGAATTTCAGCACGGCGGCGATGCCGTTGGCCTGTGCAAAGGCGTCGACCTCCTGCTGGATCTCTTGATAGATCATGTGGTAGATTCGCGCCTCGGTCTTGGCGAATTCCTTTTTCTGGAGCTGGAAACGGACATTCAGGTCGGCGGACCGCTTGGCGATTTCCTCTTCGAGCTGCTTATATTCGAGAGTTCCCGCCTTATAGTCGTTCAACCGCTCGGAAAGCGCGCGGAGCGAGTCGCGTTCCTTCTTGATCTGCTCTTCGGCCCGCTGCATGTCGGCCTGGAGGTCGGCCATGTGCTGCTTGAAGCGGGTATTGTTCTTGAAGATGACGCTGATGTCCAACAGCGCGATGTCGCTGCCCGAACGCACCCCGACCGACCGAACGCCCTGTTGGGCAGCTAGATCGGCCGCCAGCAATCCGGTCACCACGACCCCCACTATCCAAGCAATCCAAATTCGAGACTTGCTCACGTTCCGCACTCCTTAGCTTGAAAAGCCGGTCATCCTAACCCGCCAGACGCACGATCGAGGTTGCCGCCCTGACGCCGCGCGCCGGTGGTTACCGGAGCCTGCTGGGCCGAGAGGCAAGCATTTGCGGCCTCGGCGTGGCACGCTCCAGCCCACGCGAAGCGGTATTCTGCCGATAAAGCCGGATCGGGTAAAGATCAGATTCGTTGCAAATCCACTTTGACACGACTGCCCCGCCGCGGTATGCTTCCAGCCCCTTGAGCGCGGCAAGGAAGCCCGCGCGAATCCCCGCCTAAAGGGAGCCTGCCTCCCTTCTGAAGTCTGCCATGGAGGCCCCCACCTTGGTATCCCACGAGCGCAGCGTGTTGATTGTCGATAGTTCCAGCGAGAGCCGCGAGGTTCTAGCCACGGCGTTGGAGCGTCGCGGATGCCGCATTCTCACCGCAAGTCGGCCTGATCAGGGGTTGGAACTCGCCCAACGCCATCAGCCCGACGTCATCGTCCTCGATTTGGAAGTCAGCAACCAGTCGCCGGAAGAGCTTTGTTCTCCGTTTGCTCGGCCAAGCGATCTCCCCTCGCCCCGCCTGGTCGTGCTGGGCAGCGTGCGAAACAGCGCCGACGTCTCGGCCGCCGGAGAAATCGTGGCCAAACCCTATCATTACGCGCCGCTGATTCGTAAAATCGAGGAATTGCTGGAGGCCGCTACGAGCGGGCAGGCCAGCCCTGCCTGAGGCGAGGTTTCGCTCGGCAAGCCAGAAAAGCCGCTAGGAACCAGCGTGCGGCTGGTTCGCCCGCGAGGTTCGTTGATCAGGCATGATGCCCAAGATTCGGGAGCATGTTCGGCTTTCCTCCGATGAGCGAGGGGCTGGACGCCTCAGCGATCCTCGCGGGCAACGAGAGGGAGCGGCCCTGTGCGGGGATACACCGCGTACTGGGACGCCCTCGAAACTCCCAGCCGTGCCCCATGCAGACCCTCGCGGCATCCTGGCACGCGGTTGATCCTGGGAGTTTTCATTGTGCCCTCACTGTTCGTGATCCGCGGCAACGACCAGGGGACTCGCTTCGAGTTGGAGGGCGACACCATCCCGTTGGGTCGGGATTCCTCCAACAAGGTCCAGATCCACGACACCGAGGTCTCGCGGCAACACGCCGAACTGCAACGCACCGATCAATCGTATCTGCTGGTCGATCTGAATAGTTCGAACGGCACGTTCGTCAATGGCCAGCGCATCCAACGGCACCACCTGACCACCGGCGACCAGGTCCAAGTGGGCAGCACGTTGATGCTGTACACGGGCCCCCCTGAGGAAACGCTCGAAGACCTCACCGGCAAGGTCGACATCACCTCCCGCCACCCAGTCGAAGACTCCTCCCGCATCGTCCGTTCCGTCACGCATCAGGAAGGGGCGCGGCTGTTGGGACTTCGGGCGGAACAGTCGGAGAACTCCTGGCTGGCTCGGGCCCGAAGCAACCTCGAAGTGCTCTACCGTACGGCGCTGGCCGTGGGCCAGACGTTGGACATCGACCAACTGCTCCAGCGGATCATGGACCACATTTTCGAGTGGGTCGAGCCGGATCGCGGCTGCATCATGCTGTTGGACAAAGAAAAACGCACGCTCACGCCTAAAGTCCGCCGCACCACCAAGGGCAAGCGAGCCGACGAGAAAATCACCATCAGCAAGACGATCGTCGATTACGTCCTGGAGCAGAACCAAGGGGTCATCACCAGCGATGCCCGAAAGGACCAACGCTGGGACCCGGCAGCCAGCATCCTTCAACAGGGCATCCGCGAGGCCATCTGCGTACCCATGCAGGGACGCTACGAGACGGTGGGCGTGATCTATATCGACACCTCGACATCGCCCCAGCAAATCATCCAACAAGGCGGGGCTACGAAGTTCAGCGAAGACCACCTGAACTTGATGATGGCCATCGCCCATCAAGCCGCCTTGGCCATCGAGGACACCCGCTACTACTCCGCCATGGTCCAGGCCGAGCGTCTGGCCGCCATCGGGCAGACCATGGCCACGGTGGCGCACCACATCAAAAATATTCTCCAAGGCATTCGGGGCGGCAGCTACCTCATCGAAATGGGTTTGGCCGAGCACGACGAAGCCCTGGTGAGCAAGGGCTGGCGGATCGTGGACAAGAACCAGAGCAAGATCACCAACCTGATGATGGACATGCTCACCTTCAGCAAGGAACGCGAGCCGGACTTGTCGCCCTCGGACATCAATCGCATCGTGGGCGACGTGGTCGAGCTGATGCAGTCGCGGGCAGCCGAGTGCGAGGTGGCCCTGCACTGGCATCCCGGCGAGCCCATGCCGATCTTCGTCTTCGATCCCGAGGGAATTCACCGGGCGGTGCTCAACGTGGTGACCAACGCCATCGACGCGGCGGCCGATTCTCAGGAGTCGGGCTCGGTCACGGTGCGCACCGAATACGCTCCCGACGCCGGCGTGCTCCGGGTCATTGTCGAGGACACCGGACCCGGCATTCCCCCGGAGGCTATGGAGACGCTTTTCAGCCCCTTCGTTTCCACGAAAAAGAGCCGAGGCACCGGCTTGGGGCTACCGGTCAGCCAGAAAATCCTCCACGAGCACGGTGGCCGAATCCTGGTCGAGAGTTCGCCGGAGCGAGGCTCCCGGTTCACACTCGAACTCCCTGCCGTCTTGCCCAGCGTTACGCAACAGCATCCCGCGCCACCCGCGTGACGGCGATCCGCTGAATGACTGGGATGGTCATCGAGCGACGTCACCCAGCGTGCCTCCGAGCCATCGAAACGGCGAATGTCTTGATTTTCCCTGCGAACACTGCCAAGCTAGGATTCGCCTTGGGGTGTCATTGCCCGGGAAAACTTCCGCTCTTAAGGAGAATTCGCCGTGAAGAGCCGTCGCATAGGCTGGGTCGCCGTTCTATGGGGGTGTTTCGTTGGCTCGGGCCTGGCCGCCATCGCCGCGGCGCCAGCAACGCCTGGCTTCCGAGCCGGGGCGGCGACGAGCAACATCACGCCGCCGCTGGGCGGGGCCATCATCGGCGGTTTCGTGCCTTTCCCGGCCACGCACGTCCACGACGAATTGCACGCCCGCTGCCTGGTTTTGGACGATGGGAAGACCCGCCTGGCCTTGGTGGTCTGCGATCTGCTGGGCGTCGATACCCGCCTCAGCGCCGAGGCCCGCAAGCTGATCCAACAATCCACCGCTATCCCGCCCGAGCACGTGCTCATCTCGGCTACGCACACCCATTCGGCGTGCAGTGCGTTGGGCAAAGACCGGCTGAAATACCCGAAGGAACTGGACGAGTACCAGCAATTCGTGGCGCGGCGGATCGCCGACGGCGTGCGGTGCGCTGTGAACAACCTTCGCCCGGCCCAAGCCGCGTTCGCCACGGCCGAGGCCCCGGAACACGTCTTCAACCGGCGATGGTTCCTGAAGCCCGGCGCCATGCCGCCCAATCCCTTCGGCGAGATCGACAAGGTGAAGATGAACCCTGCGGCAGGCAGCCCGGACCTGGTCGAACCCGCGGGCCCGACCGATCCCATCGTTTCCATTCTCGCCTTTCGCGAGCCTAACGGCAGGCCGATCGCGGTCTTTTCCGCGTATTCCCTGCATTATGTGGGTGGCGTGGGGCCGGGCCACATCTCGGCCGATTACTACGGCATGTACTGCCGCCGCCTCGAACGCCTGCTCGGCGCCGAGGACCAGGATCCGCCCTTCGTGGCCATGATGGCCAATGGAACTAGCGGCGACGTGAACAACATCAGCTTCCGCAACCCGCGGCCGTCGCAGCCCCCCTACGCCCAGATGCGCCACGTTGCCGAAAGCTTGGCGGACAAAGTCTGCGACGCGTTGGCCAAGGCGACCTTTCGTGACGAGATCACGCTGGCCGCCCGCTTTCGCGAGTTGAACGTCGCCTGCCGCCGTCCCACGGAAAAGCAACTGGAATGGGCGAAACAGACCTTGGCCAAACCGGCCCCAAAACCGGACAAGGTCGATCTCTCCTACATTTACGCCCAGCGCACGATGAGCATGAAGGACCATCCTGAGTCGCTTGCCCTGCCGTTGCAGGTTTTACGGATCGGCGACGTCTGCATCGGAACGATGCCCAACGAGGTGTTCTGCGAAATCGGTCTCGACTTCCGCAAGCGAAGCCCGGTGCAACCGGCATTCCTGGTCTCGCTGGCCCACGGATACTTCGGTTACTTGCCCACGCCGCGGCAGCACGAGTTGGGCGGTTACGAAACCTGGCTGGGCACCAGCCGCTTGGAACCTCTGGCGTCGGACAAAATGCTCGCGGCCTTGCTGGAAATGGCTGCCGAGCTCGCCAGTTCCCCGACGAATGCCAAACCTTAGGACCGAGAGGAAGCGAGCGACCGGGCAGAGTCGAAGGAAAACAACGTTCCTGTGGCGCGGCGTTTTGGAATACGGCCACGTGCCGCCTTTTGGCCGATAGATGGCAGAGCGTATGCCCGGCCAAGACGCCCGCGCCGGGCCAAGGGAAACTTTACGATCCGGAGATTACGATGATACGGAATGGGTTGGCAATGATCGTCTTGCTGTTGGGAACGGCAGTGTTCGCTGGCGAGGCAACGCTTCCTCAAGTCCACCCTGATTCGGCCGCTTGGGAAAATCTGTTGGCCGAGGATTTGTCGAACGCCGTGTATCCGCCGGGAGTTTGGTCGTTCCGCGACGGTGTGTTGACCGCGACCGAGGACCAATGCCTCTGGACAAAGCAAGAGTACGAGAACTTCGTTTTGGACCTGGAGTTCAAGAACGGGCCGGGCGCCAACAGCGGGGTGTTCGTCTATTGCAGCTCGATCAAGGACTTCATCCCGAACTCGGTCGAAATCCAGATCGCCGACGACTTCTCGCCCAAGTGGGCCCAAAGCCCCAAGACATGGCAGTGCGCCGCCATTTTCGGGCATCAGGCTGCCACCAAGAGCAACGTGAAAAAGCCGGGTGAATGGAACCGGATGACCATCGTTTGCCAGGGACCCAAGATTCGCGTGGCGCTGAATGGCGAGTGGGTGAACGAGATCGATCTGACCCACTGGACCTCGGCCAAGAAGAACCCCGACGGCAGCGACATCCCGCCCTGGCTTAGCAAGCCCAAAGCCGAACTGCCCACCAAAGGCCACATCGGCCTTCAGGGAAAACACGGCGGGGCCCCCATCTACTTTCGCCACCTGAAAATCAAGCGGCTGGATTGACCTTGCCGGGCAAGATGGCGAAGATAGTCAGGCGGCCGCATGTGCAACCCAAGGCTGATTGCTCTCGGCCACGGCTCCCATGCCCGGAGACGCCCCCACTTTCTCTTCATCGGTTTACCCGCATTTTGGTTCCCAAGGAGTTCCATGATGAGCGAATTCAAAAAGAGTACGACGTCGCGTCGCGAGTTCTTGAAGAACACTGGCCGCGTGGCTGCCGCCTCGGCATTGGCGGGCGTGGCCATTCCCCATGTCCACGCGGCGGAAAATCACACGATCCAACTAGCCCTGATCGGCTGTGGAGGGCGAGGGACGGGCGCCGTGGCCAACGCCTTATCGGTGAAGCGGGGACCGACCAAACTCGTGGCCATGGCCGACGTATTCGATGGCCGGCTCAAGGCCAGCTTCGAGCACTTGAAGAGCCAGTTCGGCGCGAAGGTCGATGTTCCCGAGGACCGCAAGTTCATCGGCTTCGATGCTTACAAAAAGGCGATGGACTGCCTCCAACCGGGCGATATCGCCATCTTTACCACGCCGCCTGCCTTCCGCTGGGTCCACTTCGGCTATGCCATTGAGAAGGGGTTGCACGTCTTCATGGAAAAGCCGGTCACGGTCGACGGCCCGACCAGCCGCCGCATGCTCAAGCAAGCCGAGCAGGCCCAAGCCAAAAATCTCAAGGTGGCCGTGGGCCTGATGTCGCGCCACAGCCGGGCCCTGCAAGAGCTGCAAAAGCGGGTCTCGGACGGTCAGCTCGGCGAGATCATTCTGATGCGGGGCTACCGGATGAGTGGACCTATAGGAGCGTTTTCGTCGCTGCCCAATACTTCCAACCTCAGCGAGTTGCTTTACCAGATTCAGCGCTTCCACAGCTTCCTCTGGGCCAGCGGCGGGGCCTTCAGCGATTTTTACATCCACCATATCGACCACCTCTGCTGGATGAAGAACGCCTGGCCCATCAAAGCCCAGGCTTTGGGGGGACGCCACTACCGTCAAAGCCCCGAGGGCATCCCCTACGTCGATCAGAACTTCGATTCGTATACCGTCGAGTATGTCTTCGCCGATGGCTGCCGATTGATCATGAACGGTCGCTGCGTGGCAGGCGCTCACCAAATCTACTCCAGTTATCTCCAGGGCAGCAAAGGCATGGCCATTGCGTCGAAGAGCGGGGATTGCGGTTTGCCGTCGAGCATCTATTCGAGCCAAACCCCCGATCCTCGTCACCTTGTGTGGGAATCCAAGGTACCGCCCGAGGAACGCGACCCCTATCAAAACGAATGGAACGACTTGCTGGACGCCATCCGCGACGACAAGCCGTACAACGAGGCCACGCGCGGCATCGAGGCCAGCCTGGTGACCTCCATGGGTCGAATGGCCGCCCACACCGGACAGGAAATCACTTATGAAGAGATGCTCAACTGCGAGCATGAGTTTGCGCCGGACGTGGATAAGCTGACGATGACCTCCGAGGCGCCCTTGAAGGCCGGCCCCGACGGCAAGTATCCCGTCCCCCAGCCCGGTCTTGTGACCAAGCGGGAGTATTGAGGCACTGTTCCGATAGGGGTTTCTCCCCGACCAGCGAAAAAAACCGTTGGCGCCCGGGAGCGGGCGCAGGTGGTGAAAAGCGGTTCGAACGCGGCGCGGGGCGTTTTGTCTCGCGCCGCTCGATCGCAATAACCATCGCACGCAGCGGACGAATGTTGCCGGGACGGCCCAGCCAGCACGCCGCGGCGAGCGACTTGAAGACGGAGCGGCGACCGTGTCCTCAGCATCCCCGCTGCGAATCCTGTTGATCGGCGACATCGTGGGCAAACCAGGCCGCCAGATCGTCGTCCGCGCCGTACCAGGCCTGAAAATCGCCGAGCGGTTGGACTTCGTAGTAGCCAACGCGGAAAACGCGGCAGGCGGGTCCGGCCTCACACCCGAAATTTTTTATGAATTGAGCGCCGGCGGCGTGGATTGCATTACGATGGGCGATCACATCTACCGGCGGCGCGAGATTTACTCCGTGTTGGAACGCGAACCGCGCATCGTCCGACCAGCCAATTACCCCGTCGATGCTCCTGGCCGGGCCTTCACCGTGCTGCCCACCGCCCGACAAACGCCAGTCGCCGTCTTCAGCCTGCTTGGCCGCATCTTCATGCCGCCGGTGGACTGCCCCTTGCAAGCCGCAGATCGGGTCTTAGCGGAGCTTCCACCAGAGGTCCGCGTGGTGCTCGTGGATTACCATGCAGAGGCCACCAGCGACAAGCAAATCATGGGCCGGTATTTGGACGGAAGAGTGTCGGCCGTGCTCGGCACGCACACGCACGTGGCCACGGCCGACCAGCAGATCCTGCCGGGCGGCACGGCGTTTCAATGCGACGTGGGCATGACCGGCCCGCACCAAAGCATCATCGGCCGCCGCATCGACCGCGTGCTCGAGACCGCCCGCACCTTCCGCCCCACCCACTTCGAGGTCGCCACGGACGACTGCCGCCTCCACGGCACGATCGTGGAAATCGAGCCGGAAACCGGCCGTGCCGCGGCCATCCGGCGGCTGGTCGTCACCCAGCCCGAGGCAGAGCAACTCGCCGCCCTCGCCCAGCGCGAGAAAGGTTAGGCTCGCGGCGTGCAAACCCTGGTGCGCGGGGGGAAGGCTTGACCGAGCCTTAGCGTCCGGAAAGCTGCTCCAAGAGCGCCTCGGCTTCCTTCCGCATCAAGTACGGCGCCGTCGTTTTCATGATCGGGGATTGGAGAAGCATCCGGGCTTCGTCCTTACGGCCGCGTTCGGCGACGACGCGGGCGGCGAAGTAGAAGGTGTCGGGCGAGGGACGGGGCAGCGAAATCGCCTTGCCCAGCGTCGATTGGGCCTCATCCAGCCGACCCAGCCGGTACAGCGCCCAACCCAGCGTCGCCAACGTCTCCGACTGTTCCGGGTAGATCCGCGCATTGATCTGCGCGTACTCCAACGCCAGCCGCCGCTTGGACTCCTCCTCCTGCTCGGCCAAGGCCAGGGCCAGGTTGTTGGTCGCCGTCAGGTGGCTCGGCGACTGAAGGTGGGCCTTCTCGTAGAACTCCTGGGCGGTCTTGAAATCCTTGCGGATCAACGCCACGGCCCCTCGGATGAGCTGCGCATTCAACGACGTGGGATCGAGCTGCACGGCCGCCTTGGCTTGTTCCTCGGCCTGATCGAATTTGCCGATGTCATAGGACCACTGGGCCGCCAGTATGCGGGTCTTGGGATCGCGCGGGCTGGCCTTGATCGCTTCCAACATCCATTTGCCCGCGCTCTTCTCATCGCCAATCTGATGATAAAGCTGCGCCAGCGTGGCCTCGCCCCCCAGCAGCGTATCGTCCAACTTGGCCGCCTCGCGGAGTTTCTCCAAGGCCAAGTCTTCCTTCTTCTGCATGAACAGCGCCTGCCCGAGCTGTTGCAGGGCCGAGGCGTTCTTCGGGTCCTCGTTGAGAAGGGCTTCAAGCTGGGATTGGGCCACGTCCCAAGCTTGACGGGCCATGGCGGCGGCGGCCAAACCGCCCAGCGACCGAACCTTGATCGACTTCAAACGCGGAGTCGCCTGCTTCGACGACTCCACAAGCGACAATGCCTTCTCGAACAACAACGTCGCCTCGACGATCTGCCGATTCCTCATCAACATTTCGCCAAGGATCTGGTACGGCTCCGGATCATTCGGCGCGGCCATCACCGCGCGCTGGCAGGCGTCGTGGGTCATGGCAGGTTGGTTGCCCGCGGCGAACCAACTGGCCATCATGACCTCGGCAGGCGGCAGCTCGGGATGCGTCTTGATGGCCGCCTGCATCGCCCGCATCGCTCCGTCGTAGTCGCCAATACGGAACAACTTCGCCGCCTCTTCCAGTTCCGGGATTTTGGCCTCGCTGGCAGCCGCCCCCTCGGCAGCCGCGGCCGACCGACCGTTCGTCGGCATCGCCAGAAAGACCGTTGTCATCGCAACCAACACGGCGACCATGCTTCGCATGGGTGAAACCAACATGACGTTTACTCCCTGATGATTTTGAACTCGATCGAGCGGCGACCGTTACCGGGAAAGCGAAATTGCCGGCTGCCGTTTCCCTACCGCAACAAGACCAACGGCCCTCCATACATCGTCGTACGCTTCATTCGCCGCCAAGCCGATACGGCCATCCGTATCTTTTTTATACTCATCGGGAAGACATGCGGGTAGGGCGCCAATCACGACGGTCTTGCCAGACTGCGAGGCCCCCTACCGCTCGCCAAGTTGAAAAATGTTGAAGTTCGATGGCCCCAAGAGTATGCTGAAGACCATTTGGCGAGGGCTTTTTATACCCTCAAAATCGCTTGGGAACTTCGGTTTTTGGAGAAAGCTCCATGAAACGCGCGATGTTGGCTATGGTGTTGGGCTGGGCAGGGATGACGGTTTTGGGAATGCTGGCCCCGGGGGGCTTGGAGACTTGGATTGCGGATCTGGCCATAGCGGCGGAGTCCAACGCGACGCCCGACGCGAAGACTGGGGCCCCAACCGCGGCAACCGAGGAGTCCAAGTCCGCGGCTGCTAAAGGCAAAGGGGCCAAGGCGGGACAATTCAAGGGAAGATTGCCGCCCTATTTCAGCGCCGTGGTCACGCCGGAACTCCGTGAAAAGATCTACGCCATCCAGGCCGAGTACGATCCCAAGATCAGCCAACTCCGTAAGGAACTCGAGGCCCTGACCAAACAGCGCGACGAAAAGATCTACGACCTCCTCACGCCGGAGCAAAAGAAAAAGATCGAAGATCTGAAGGCGGCGGCCCGAACATCCAAGAAAAAGAAAGTGGGCGAGGCCCAATAGCCGACCCCTTCGCCCAACTCATGCTGGTTTCCTAGAGTCGGAGGGTGGCGGTTTGGCAACCTCGCTTCTTTGACAGATGGTTTTAATCGTTCGCAAACGAGTCCGGCTCCTCCGCACCTATTGAGGCGTCGGGCCCCGCCGGGTTCCACACTCCAGATTCGGCGTTCATCGAAGCCGAACGATCCGCGAACGACCGTTATCTTCGATGTCGATTTTGTCCTCGCGGGCCAACCACCCCAAGGCCAGCATGACCACATCGCGAGGTTCGCCCGCGGCCTTTACCAACTTAGCCATACTCATCGGTCCGGCGGTGTCGAGCGTTCGCCACACCACGCCGGCAGTCTCGCCCACGCGAGTAATCCAGGGCTTGGAAGTGTCGGCACTCATCGGACTACTCCTGTCATCTGAAAAAAATTCGCCGTCGAGGTTTAGGCCTCGTCCCAAGACCACGCGGCGGGTCGCCGAATTGCCCTAACGTCCCTCGGCTCCTGTTCACCGCGGAGATTGCTTTTCCAGCGAAGGGCTTCAGGGCCTGGAGTTTTCAAGGCTGATCCTAAGGTTCTTTGCTCTGCTTTGGTCCCTTGAGGTCCCACGCCACCAGCCACCGCGTGGTCGAGGGTTCCAGGCCGAACTCGTCGCGGAGCCGGGCCTGGAAGTCGCTCATGTGGCCGGCCCCGTAGAATATCGCGATCTTTTTCTTGCCTGCCTCGATCTGCTTCCGCAACACCTTCATGGCGGCCGCGTTGCGGTCGGCGATGATCGCCGAGCCTTTTGGGCCCTCGATCGCCTGGATCGAACTCTCCAGGTCCAGGAAGTCCTCGGCGACGACCCTCTTCAGGGCCATCGCCCGGTTCTTATCGAAAAACGCTAAAAACAAACGAAAATCCGAACCCGTGTAGTCCTTCTGCTCCGCCAGGGCGTGGCCCAACATCCGGGCGAAGATCGTCCAGAATGATTCTCCGCGGTCGCGCATCGCCGCCGCAAATTGCTGAGGCGTCAGGTCGGCGTGAACCAGATTCGGCTTGGTGTAATCCACCACGCGAAGTTGAAACTCCAACTCCAGCACCCGGGTCATCGCATCCTGAAGTACGGATATGGGATGGGCACTCGGCGGTCCGCCGCCTTTCGGCACTCGGGCACCCTCTGGGGCCACCAATTCGTAGAGCACCACATCGTATTGCGTGAAGAGCTGATTCAGTTCCTCGTAATACTTCCGGTCGCCAATATGCACCGCCGCCACAAGATCCACGGTAGGCGTGGTCCGGCCACCGTTCCGGGGTACATAGCGCACCACCGCCGTTTGCAGGGCCACCGGTTGGCCCTTTTCGTCCCGAACGAGCCGAACAAACTGGTTTTTATCGGCCTTTAAGGCTGAAGAGCTTTTTCCCGGCTCCGCGGCCGCGCTTCGGGCGACGAGCAACGTCAACGCGCTCAACGCCCCAGCAAAAACCGCCAAAAACGACGATAACCGGTTGCCATTTCTCATCTTGCACACCTCGGTTGGAAGTCGGCGCAATCCTCGGGCACGGCGGGAACACAGGGATACAACTTAACTGTGTTACGCCCAATATAGATAGATTCACGACAGGCGGCAATTTCTGCGTTCCGAGACCGCCCTGACGCTTCACATTCTTTGCCCAAAGCGAGCGGAACTTGGGCCAAGGCTGGCCCGCGTCTCCATCGGCCCTCGGCAACTCCCGTGGGATGGCCCCAACCCTTGGCGATCATCTATCGCGGAGGGTTGTTTTGTCCGTTGACCCCCCTGTTTAACTGGCGCTACCCTGGGACGCTGTACCCGATGCGTCCACAGAGGGATAATCCTTGACGCGAGGAAACTTTCCAATCATGATGAAGAGCGAACATGTCAAAACAGGCGAGATAATGTCGCCTTGCTGTTTTGAGGTGTTTGGGAAACTTTAATAACCCCGTCAGGGTACTTCCCAGGGTTTTTCGGGATTCGACCGCCTCGTCGCGCATTTTTGGGAAAGTGTTTGACACTTTCGGAGGAATTGGTTTTCATGAAATGAAGCGGGGCCGTGGGTTGGGGCGTGCAAGGCGTCCCCCAAGCCACGGCTCGGCTGAAGAGGCTGGAACGATGAGAAGAGGGGATCCGGGCGCTGGGCGTCCGGGCCGAAAGGGTTGGGTGCTTGCCCGATTGCCCCATTCTCGGCTGGGAATGTGCCCTGACGAACTACGGCCGCCGTTGCTCAAGGCGTGGTCTTTGCCTGAGGAGGAACGCCACCGTATGAGTCATCCCAGCGAGATCGGTTGGTATGTACGCTTCGGGCGGATCATTTATTCGCCGCTCGCCGGGCCGCTTTTCTCGGTACCCCACTTCTCTTCACCGTCGAATCGTCCTTGGATCGGCAAAGCGAAATCGCCGCGAGGCGATTCTTGTCGCTTCCGTGGCACGAGTGGCCCCGGGACAGCGGTCGCAAGCTCCAGGGTAGGTCTTTTCTCGATTTGGAACAAGCAACCAGGCATTCGGCTTCCGGGACCCGGAACTGAGTTTGAGGGGAGATAGCGTCATGTCGTTGTTTGGATTTTCGCGTCTTTTTACGGCAAACGCTCGCAAACGCCGCTCGAGCGGTCGATCCAGGGCGACCGGGGGCCCAAGGAAGCGTCGGGACATTTCTCACAAGAGGACCTGCCCCCGCCGCCTGCAATTCGATCCCCTAGAGTCCAGGGAACTCCTGACCGTTAGCCCCGCCGATCTGTCCGACATGTTGGCCTCGCAACAGTTGGACCTTTACAACGCGGCGTTCCCCGAGCCGAACCTCCGGGCCGATTACCCGGCAAGGTCTCATTTCACCGACGCGGCGAGGGCCTTGGCGGGCGACAACGACGGCGATTTCGTCGTGGTTTGGACCCGCAACGATCCGGTCCTGGACGCCAATACGGGCCTGCCCATCATTGACCCGCGAACCGGCTTAGCCAAGTCCGATCTGAACATTTACGCCCGCTATCTGACCGATGAGGTGCAACGCATTTTTTTACCCGCGGGCGTGTTGGACAACAACAACCCCGCTCCCTTCACCAACGGCAGGTTCTCGTTGCTATGGGGCGGCAACGAGGTCCAGAAGATTTCGATCACC
>CALFBP010000096.1 GCA_937951625.1 uncultured Thermoguttaceae bacterium | reverse complement strand
ACTCGCTCGTCAACATCCACATCCGCCCGATCTGCTGCCAAGCCACAACGCGATCCTCTTCCGGAAGGATGACCCATTCGCCCAAGCTCCGCCCGAAGGCCGAGCGGATCGAGTCCCAATAGCCGCGCGGGGTCTCGTGACGCAGGACGTACAGTTGGGGGAAGACTGCCGCAAGTTCGTCGGCCACCTCGATCGTGGCATCCGTCGAGCAGTCATCCGCTAGGACCAGTTCAAATCGACTGGTCAGCTCGGACATCAATTCGAGAATCTCAAGCACCGTAGACCGCAGCGTACATTGGACGTTGCGAACCGCCAACAAGGCACTGAGTGAGCTGTCCAACGGGGGATCCTTTACTGAATCGGACCAATGTTTTGTAATCGGGCCACTAACTTAATGTCGGAGACAAACCTCTGTTTGCTGTAAAGTCTTTCCAATACATAGGGTTATGACTTTTCTTCGGAATCCTACGGCGGTTCACGAAGTAGCGTTTAAAGGAAACAAATCGAATTCCGTCCCGGAGGCTGCCAAATTGCCGACAGCTTGGCCGACGACCCCGTCGAGAACACCTCTGCGTCGGCGCAGGAGTGGAGGGGGACATGTCGGGGTACTCGAGGCGTGAGGGTAGACCTAGCCTTCGGGCAAAAGACCGATTATGCTGAGAGGTCCGCCGTGGTTAGCGGCGGCTATCCTTGGCGCAAAGGTCCCACTCGTTTGATTCAAGGTCTGGACAAAATGAATTCCGTATCCCCTCCGCAAAACGGGCCCGATTTCTCCAAAGGAAATGGCCTTCTGCCCGCCATTGCCCAGGATGCCGAGACGGGCGAGGTGCTCATGTTGGCCTACATGAATGCCGAGAGCTACGCCGAAACGTTGGCGACCGGTCGGGCCGTTTACTTCAGCCGCAGCCGCAACAAGCTCTGGCGCAAGGGCGAGGAAAGCGGCCATGTCCAGGAGGTGCGGGCGATCTTGATCGACTGCGACAACGATACGATCCTCTTGAAGGTCCATCAGATCGGCGGCGCGGCCTGCCACACGGGCTACAAGAGCTGTTTCCATCGCATGGTCACTCCGGACGGCTTGAAGGTCGTGGGCACACGGGTGTTTGACCCCGCTGAGGTTTATGGAAAAAAGTAGCCTCTCCAGGGCCTCTCGCTTCGACCTGAGGCCAAGCGTGATCAGACAATAGAAGGAAATTGCGTTTTCATGTCCGAAGTATTGAAACTCGGGATTCCTGCCGGTAGTCTCCAGGAGGCCACGGCGGACCTGTTCCGCCGAGCGGGCTACAAGATCTCTTTCAGCTCGCGAAGTTACTATCCATCCATCGACGACGACGAAATCGAGTGCCTCCTGATTCGGGCCCAGGAAATGGCCCGCTATGTCCAAGACGGCGTGCTCGACGCCGGTCTGACGGGTTACGATTGGATCGTCGAGACGGGAGCGCAAGTCCACGAGGTCGCGGAGCTGGTGTTCTCCAAGGTCAGTCGCCGTCCCGTCCGCTGGGTCCTCTGCGTGCCCGAGGATTCACCGGTTCAATCGGTCCGCGACCTGGAGGGCAAACGCATCGCCACCGAGGCGGTGGGCTTGACCACCCGTTATCTCCAACAGCACGGCGTCACGGCCAAGGTGGAATTCAGTTGGGGCGCGACGGAAGTGAAGCCGCCGAAGCTAGCCGACGCGATCGTCGAGGTGACGGAGACGGGCAGTTCGCTTCGCGCCAACAACCTGCGAATCGTTGCCGAGGTCCTGACCAGCACGACGCGAATGATTGCCAATCATCAAGCGTATGCCGATCCCTGGAAACGGCAGAAGATCGACGACATCGCCTTGATGCTCCGCGGCGCCATGGCCGCTGAAGGAAAGGTCGGTTTGATGATGAACGTCCGCCGTCAAGACTTGCCGGGCGTGTTGGAGCTGCTGCCAGCCCTTCAAAATCCCACGGTTTCCGACTTGGCCGACCAGCACTGGGTGGCCGTGAACACCGTGTTGGACGAGTCCACGGTGCGGCGGATCATTCCCCGGCTGAAAGAAGCTGGCGCTCGGGGGATCGTGGAATATCCCTTGAGCAAGATCATCGATTGACCCCGCCGATGATCCCTTCGCTGGGGCTGCTCGCCGTGGCATAAAGCCTCTTGGGAATGCGGCCAGCCAGATAGGCCAATCGCCCGGCCTCGGCCGCGGCCCGCATGGCTCGGGCCATGCGCAAGGGATCCCTGGCGTGGGCGATGCCCGTATTCAAGAGTACGCCGTCGACGCCCAGTTCCATTGCAATCGTTACGTCGCTGGCCGTGCCCACTCCGGCGTCGACGATCACCGGGTAGTTGGGGTCCTCGGCTTTGAGGTATTCCAAGCAAATGCGGATCGCATTGGGATTGAGGACTCCCTGACCGGAACCGATCGGGCTGCCGGCGGGCATGACGCTGGCCGCGCCGGCCTCTTGGAGGCGTCGGGCAACGACCGGATCGTCGCTGGTGTAGACCAAGACCTGAAAACCATCGGCCACCAGGGCCCGAGTCGCTTCGAGCGTCGCCACGGGATCAGGCAAGAGGGTCTTGGAATCGCCCAGCACCTCCAGTTTGACCCAGTCCGCTCCTGGATTGCCCATCTGCGAAAGGATTTCCCGACCCAGTCGGGCCACCCGAATCGCGTCTTCCGCCGTGAAACATCCCGCCGTATTGGGCAAAATGGTGTAACGCGATGTATCAATAAAATCTAAAAGGTTCTTGCCCGAAGCGTCGATCAGCCGCTCGCGGCGGACCGCCACGGTGATGCACTCCGTGCCCGACAGAGCGAGGGCCTCCCGCATTAGCTCGTAGCTTGCGTACTTCCCCGTTCCCACGATCAGCCGACTCGAAAAGCTGTGCGAGCCGATCTTGAGCACATCGTTGGCTGCGGCGTTCAAACAATCACCCTCCTCCAACCAAAGTCACGATTTCCAGGCAGTCGCCGGGCTGAATCCGATGTTCGGCGTGGCGCGAGCGGGGAATCACGCTGCGGTTCACCTCCACGGCGACGTACTTGTCTGCCAGACCGAACCGTTGTAGGAGTTCCGCGATCGTGATACCCTCTGGGGCCTGTTGGATCTGCCCGTTGACCATGATTTCCACGCAACACCCTCCCCGTCGCACGACGGTTTCGCCGCATTGGGTCCACCGCGTGATCGACCGCGCTGACGAGCGACGCCACCGCCTATTCCTGGGCCCGGATCACCGCGGTGCTGAACTGTTGAGCGGCCCAAAGTTGCATGGGCATACGTAGCGGTTGATTGGAATTGTGCATTTGCGGCGACCAGGGAAGCAAGTAGCTCATCACGATCCCCGTGTTCGCCTCGGCGACGTGGACCAGGCAACGGCTGGGCTTCATGCGCGACGAGCCTTGACGCACGTCCATCCACCCGGTGACCATCACGAATCTAGGCGATTGAGGGGGCTGGATGGCGGGCCGAGGCGCGGCGCCTTTGGCGCCGCTAGCCTTCGCCGCCGCCGCATTAATGAGTTGGATGGCGTTCAGCATGTCGGCGCCCGGGTTGGCCTCCCACATCGCCTGATAATCCTGCATCCGCTGAAGCGAAGGCACGGCCGCGCGAAGCACTCCGGTGAGCGAATCGAGGAAAAACACGGCCTCGATTCCCTCGTCGACGAAACCGGTCGCCATGATAATGTTTTCCGAACGGTCCGTGGCGTCGCCGTGCAAAGGAACACTCGGTAACAGGCTGCCCAAGACCATTCCCGCCAACAAACCGCATCCCAGCCATGCCCAACGGTTGCGACGCAACGAATGCACCATTTGCGACCTCCTTCCTTTTTCGGCAACGGATCCAGACCTCCACCGAGACCGTCCCTCCCACGCGAGGCGTTCCGGCGCTCACCCACTCAATGAGGCCTCCCGCATAATTTCCATTTCCTCCCAAGAGCTGCCTGTCCATATCGTAACGCTTTTCCCGGTGGACTTCCAGTCGAACCCGGAGGGCGAACCGAGGCACGTCACACGCGGCCGCGCAAGGCCAGTCCCTCGGCCAACCGCTTCATGCCCTCTTCTTTAGAAACACGGGGACAATAGCCCAGATCGCGTCGGGCGGCGGAGATGTCGTAATAATGGGAGCGGCCCAATTGGGCAGCCAAAAAGCGGGTCAAGGACGGCTCACCGGCAAACGGCGCCATGCGGCAGAAGATTTCCATTGCCGCCCCTAGACGCCAGGCGGTCTTCATCGAGAGCGCACGTGCCGGCGGCGGCAAGCCAGCGAAAGCCAGAATCTCGTTGATCCATTGCCAGCAGTTCACCGGCTCGCCTTGGGAAATGAAATAGGCGCGGCCTGCCGCCGGCGAACCGGGAGCGAGGGCCTGGGCAGCCCGCCAATGGGCCTCGACTGCATTGTCGATGTAGATCATGTCGATGCGGTTGGTTCCCTCGCCGACGCGCCAAAGCCGGTTGGTCCGTCGCCGGGCGATCAGGCCCGGCACGAGATGGCGGTCGCCGGGCCCCCACACCAGATGCGGCCGCAGCGCGCAGGTGAGCAGGCCCCGCCTGCCATTCGCTGCCAACACGTGCTGTTCGGCCAGGGCCTTCGAGCGGGGATAATGGCACAGCCAGCGCGAGGGAAACGGGGCCGATTCATCGAGACCTGCTTGGTCCGATCCGTCGAAAACCACGCTGGGACTGCTGGTGAACACCAACCGGCGCACGCCCTGCTCTTGGCAGCCGGCGACCAGGTGCATCGTGGCCGCCACGTTCGAGTCGAAGTAATGCTTCCAAGGTCCCCAGATCCCAGCCACACCGGCCGTGTGAAAGACTAGCTCCACGCCACGGCAGGCAACCACGGCTGCCTTCTGGTCGCGGAGGTCCGCGCGATAGATTTCCACGCCCCGTGCCTCCAACTCGGGCGCGGGACTGCGGCAAACTGCCCGCACCTTTTGCCCTTCGGCGAGCAAACGCTCGACAATCGCCCGGCCCAAGAATCCCGACGCCCCGGTGACTAAGATTTTCATGGAAACGTGGGTGTTTGGAGATTCAGTGCATGTCGATCATCCCGCGGACTAGGCCATTCGGCTTGCCGCAACGATGGTTGTAACGCAAGAGCACTGGGTAGGCAAAGAGGGCCGCTGGTTATTGGCTACGGTTTTTGTCCAGCCCGCGGCGACGGTCGAAGGCGTCGCGCACTTGACCGTTGGAAAGACTGGCTGAAGTGGATTGGAGATGGGGAAACGGGAATCGCTGTGTTTGGTTTCGCCGTCCCGGCGGAACCGTTTCGCTCAGACTTTTTTTCGCTGTGAGCTTCTTTCCGGCTCCTGGCCGCCGGTCTTTCAGTCCTTGTGGTAGCCGAGCGACTTGATCACCGCGAGTAGCTCGTCGGTGTTGATGAACCGCCGTCGATGGCAGATTTTGTAGCTGTCGATGGCCTGGGCGAGTTCCCGGGCCTCGGGGGAGAGTTCCGCGTAGCTGTTGGCGAACTGTCGTCGTTCGAAGGCCGGTGGTACGGCCCCAGAGGAGTAACTGCGTCGGTCCACAAAACCTGTTTGGATCACATCCAAAGCCTGCGACATGTTAGCCCTCCCCCTGCTCAGAGTCGTCGATAGGCAGGTCGACCAGCGAACGGCGCCCTCGCTCGTGCTGGCCGAGACTGCGGATAAGGCAATTCTGACGCCTTCTTCCGCCGATCTACGACCGAAACACTGATCTTCGTCCTTTGCAAGCATATCGCGCCTTTTCGTTTGTTGGCGTCGCGTGAACGCCGCTATGACCATTCACCCCCCCGGCAGCAGTTCGACCTGAACGGTTGCAACGATTGTGACGAGAATCTCCCGGATCGAAGGCGTCGCAGATACCATCCGAAATCCTAGCCCAGGCACGACGGCTCCTTGGCCCCTCGGCACGCGAGCAACCATGGCCGCCGCGTTGATGCCATCACCGGCTAGGCGAGGCTGCGTGCTGTGCCTTGTTTTCGCCGGACGATGGGGTGAAGCTTTTGCCCTCCTGAATTGCGTAGAGCCGCGTCATGGTGGCGACGTAGAGCGTGCCGTTGGCCGCCACAGGGCTGGCGTGGATCGCCGAATCAAGGCGCACGGAGCTTAACACACGTTTTTGCTTGCCTGCCGCCAAGACCCAGAAATCGCCGCGGCGAGTGCCGATATAGACCTTGCCGTCGGCCACGAGGGTCGAGGCCCAGATTTCGCCCCCGGCGTCGTGGACCCAATGAGCTTGTCCTGTTTCGGCATCGACGCAATGCACCTTGCCATCGCAGTCGGCCACATAGACCAGTCCCTCATGGACCGCGGGGGTCGAGCAGCAATGGCGCCCCAGGTCGTAGGACCATACGAGGCCCTCGCGGGTAATGTCGCCGGTCTTGGTGGCGTCGATACATTTCAGCCACGACTGATGCTTGCCCCACCAGATGTCCCCGCCCACCGTGACGTAGACCCGGCCTTGATGAAACACGGGCATGCTCTTGATGTTGCTGGGACTTACGCGGCGATTACGGATGTAGCGGTGGACGTTCTCTTTGGGGGCCTCGGGATCGCAATCGAACCGCCAGACGCGTTCCAAAAACACTCGCGACGCAGGAACTTCGCTCAAGGCGCGAAAGCTATACACGACGCCGTCGCCACCACAAAACAGAATCAAGCGGCGGCCGTCGATTTCGGCCAAGGCGGGCGAGGACCAGGTGGAGTGGAAGATTCGCGGGCCGATCCGCTCGCCATCCTGGGCCACGAATTCGCCCCTGTCTTTCGTCAAGACGATGAGGCTGGGGGCCTCGGGCCTTTCCACGCCGTCATGTTTGCTCGTCAGGCCATTGCTGGTGTTCAAATACAAGAATGGCCCATCGATCAACATCGAACTATGGGCTGCGTCGTGCGGGCGGACGCCTGCGCCCGCGCGGAGATCGAAAAGCCATAAGATGTCGGCGTCGGTGGCGGAAGGCTCGATCGGCGGCTCGCCGTTCGGCACCGCGTGGCGGCCCTCATCGCGAAACGGACCATCGTTGCCGTTGGCCATGCCGGCCAGGTCGAGGCAGACGGCCTCGTTGCGATTGGTGACCGTGTACACCCGGTCGCCCTCCACCGTGGCCGGCGAGCACATGCCTGCGTTCGGCCAATCGAGAAAAATATCTCCCTCCAGCTTGGGTACGACAAGTTGCCAGGCGAGGCTCCCATCAGACTCGTGGAAGCACATCATCACGCCGCGGTCGCCCTGGTGGCGCGGGTCGCGGGGTTCGTTGTTGTTCGTGCCGATCAACACCCGACCGTTGGCCACCACCGGCGTCGAATAGCATTCCGTTCCCAAGGCCGCCGTCCAGCGGATGTTCCTGCCGCTTTTCGGGTCGAAGCTCTCCGGCAGCCCGGTTTCGTCCGACACCATGTTTCGCGTGTGCCGCGTGCCCCACTGCGGACGATCCGCGGCCGACGCCATGCTGCCCGGGTGAACAATGCTCGAAAGGACCAACCCGACCCCTACCACCTGCCACACACGCATGAGCCGCGTTCCTTTGCGAAGAAATGCGTAGTCGAGTCTACCTCAGATGCGCGGCAAACAGAAGAGCACGCAGCAAACGTGGCCGCAATCCCGGGGACCAGGGACGCACGACATCGACAGCGGGCGACGGACGAGCAGTTGGAAACATGCACCGTGGAGGATCATTCTTTTCCGGACTTTCGGGTTGCGCGAGTCGTGCGGGTTGTTTTGTTCGGCTTGCGCAAGCAGCGCGGGAGCCAACCCGGCGGCGTCGATATGGCTTGCCGCCGTTGCCGATATGCGAGGAAGGGACATGACCGCTTTTGGCCAAGGGCAGACTGGAACGACGTTTTCTCGAAGAGGTGGCTCGTGTCCGTTCGGGTTGTGATTACCGGGGCTGGATGCGTCACGCCGCTGGGAAGCGATGTGCATGAGTTCTGGCATAACCTGACCGAGGGCCGCTCGGGGATCGGTCCGATACGCTTGTTTGACGCCAGCCGATTTCCCATCCGCATCGCCGCGGAAGTCCACGATTGGGACCTGAGCCAAGTCGGGGAGGACCCGGCAAGGTGGGAAAACCATCCGCGTCAGACCCGTTTTGCCATCGGAGCAGCGATCCAAGCGGTGCGTAGCGCGGAGTTGCCCCTGGATCGCCTCGACCCCTTGCGCTTCGGCGTGTATTTGGGCTGCGGTGAAACCTTTCCCGATCTGGAAGAGCTGGCCGCGTCGATCGCGCCGGCGATGCAAGACGGAAAGTTCCGTGCCCGGGCGTTTTGGGTGCGGGCCTTATCGGCCATCGATCCTCAACGAGCCGCGTATTGCGAACCCCATGTCCCCGCCCAATGTCTGGCGGCGCTATTCAACGCCCAGGGGCCGAACATGAATTGCATCGCCGCGTGCGTGTCGAGCACGCAGGCGATTGGCGAGGCGGCGGAAATCATCCGTCGGGGCGAGGCCGACGTGATGCTGGCCGGTGGGGCCCACAGCTTGATCCACCCCTTGGGGATCGCCGGCCTGCACCGCCTCTCCGTGCTCACCGAATCCAACGAGCGAAACGAAAAGGCGATGCGGCCCTTCGATGCCCAACGCGATGGCTTCGTGGTGGGCGAAGGGGGGGCGATCGTTGTTTTGGAACGACTCGATCATGCCCTCGCCCGGCACGCCGAAATCTGGGGCGAGTTGAAAGGCTACGCCTCGGCTCACGAGGCTTACCATCTCACCGATACGGACCCGGAAGGCCGGGCGATGGCCCAGTGCGTGCGCCAAGCCCTGCGTCAAGCCCGGCTCAACCGCGACGACATCGACTACATCAACGCCCACGGCACCAGTACGCGGTTGAACGACCGCGTCGAGACCGTGGCGTTGAAGCGGGCCCTCGGGCCGGACGTCTATCGGATCCCCGTCTCCAGCACGAAAAGCATGTTAGGGCACGCGACCACGGCTTGCGGGGCGATCGAGTTTCTGGCGGCCCTGTTGACCGTTCGCACCGGCGTGATCCCGCCCACGATCAATTACGAAAGCCCTGATCCCGACTGCGATTTGGATTACGTGCCGAATGCCGCGCGGACCCAAAGGTGCCTGCATGTCTTGAGCGACAATCTCGGCTTTGGCGGGCAGAACGCGGTGCTCATCGTTTCGCGCTACGAAGAGCGCTCGGCCATGGAGCGCGGCTGGCTCCTGCCCAAGGAGAGCGGAGCCTGGCGGCGGCTCGATGCGGCCCAACCTCAGCCAAGCGGTCCTCATCGTGCCCCCGCCCCAACTCGGCGGACCGCAGTTCCATCGGTGACCGCGGAATGAAGCTCCGCGCAGGCAGACGTTGTGGCGTCAACTCGGACCGACGTGCGCCTTGCCGTAACAACCTCACCGACGGGCCAGGATTTTGTCCTTACCGACCACCGGGCGAAGGACCTCGGGGATGACGACCGACCCATCGGCCTGTTGGTAATTCTCCAAGATGGCGATCAAGGCCCGACTAATGGCAATGGCCGTGCCGTTGAGCGTGTGAACAAGGTGCGTGCCTTTTTCGCCTTTCACGCGGTAGCGGATGTTGAGTCGCCGGGCCTGATAGTCGGTGCAGTTCGAGGTGCTGGTCACCTCGCCGAATTCGCCGCGGCCTGGCATCCAGGCCTCCAGGTCGTATTTGCGATACGCGGGTCCGCCCAGGTCGCCGCTGGGCGTGTCGATCACCCGGTAGGGAATCCCCAAGCCATCGAAAATGCGACACTCCAGCCCGCGGAAGTACTCCAGCATGGCGTCGCTCTGATCCGGCAGGGTAAAGGCGAACATCTCGACCTTGGTGAACTGGTGGACGCGGAACAGGCCGCGTGTCTGGCGGCCGTGGGCCCCGGCCTCGGTGCGGAAGCAATGGCTGATGCCGCAGATTTTGATGGGCAATTGCTCCGCGTCGAGGATTTGGTCAGCCAGCATCCCGCCCAACGTGATCTCGGCCGTGGCCACCAGGCTGAGGTCGGTTCCCTCGATGCTATAGATTTGCGTTTCCGGGCCGCGCGGCAAGTAACCGATGCCCTCGAGGATTTCATTTCGCGCCAGATCGGGCGTGGTGGCTAGAGTGAAACCCTCCTGCATCAGCACGTCCACCGCGTAACGCTGGAGGGCCAACTCCAAGAGGACCGCTTCGTTTTTAAGAAAATAGAACCCGTGGCCCGCCACCCGAGCCGCCGACTCGAAATCCATCAGGTCCAACTTTTCCCCGAGTTCCACGTGGTCGCGCGGCGGAAAATCGAACACCGGCAGCGGCGTCTTGCCGCGGCCGACCTCGACGGGTTCCATGCCGATCGGGGCTGCGGGATGGGTCAAGTTGGGAATCGAACGAAGCAACGGATCCAACTCCGCGGCGACCCGGTTCAATTCCCCCTGCACCGAAGCTGCCGACTCGCGCAAGCGGCGACCCTCGTCTTTGAGCGCCTCGCGCTGGGCCGCGTCCTTGGCCTTGCCGATCGACTTGGAAACCTCGTTTGCCTGGCGATTGAGTTGATCCAGCTCGGACTGCAAGCTTTTCCGGTGGTTTTCCAACTCCAGCACGCGGTCGATTTCCACGCGAACGCCTCGATTCGCGCAATTCTGTTTTACCAAGTCCACGTTTTCGAGGATGAATTTTCGGTCGAGCATGGGGATGATCGTTGCCGCTAGTAGAGACTAACTCAAGGAGTGCGTGATTGTTGCCCGACTTTGCGGACGAAGACGGCTCGCAATCGCCTCGCTGAAATCGGGGGATTTTAAACAGAGCCGACGTATAATCCAGCGGCCCTCCAATCTACAATAACTCGGCTGAATTGAATAGGTCGTCGCGGCAGACGGGAATCCCCGACGGCTGGAGGAAGCCTCCGCGCCACAAAGGCGAAGGGTTTAAAGGTCGAAAAGCCAAAAAAGACGTGAAACAACGAACGCGCAGCGCTACCAACGTGCCGAAACGCCGGAAAGGTTTGGGACGCTCGCACAAACGCTCCTTAGCAGCGACTGGCGTTCTTTCTGACGAGGGGGCCGTGGCGCCTCCGCCCAGGTCAGACCTTTTGGGCGTTTTCCTCCTCGAGTACAATGCACTGGCGCTTGGCGTTTCCCACGCCTCGCCCCACGATGATCGGAGGTAGCCATGCCATGCCCTTTTCCCGGGATGGATCCTTACCTCGAGCGACCGGAAATCTGGCCGGATTTCCACGACAGCCTCGTGACGTACATTCGCGAAGCGTTGCAACCGCAATTGCGTCCGCGGTACGCGGCGCTTTGCCAAAACCGCCTCTATGTTGTGGAGAATCGACGTCCGATCCGGCCTGACGTGTCGATCCTGCACAGCACCGAGCAAAGCAGGGGGGTGGCCGTCGCCGAATTGCCGGACACGCCTTTGGTGATTGAAATCAGCGACGAGGAGGTCTTCGAACCCGCGATCCATATTATTGAACCGGCGATGGGCAACCGGGTCGTTACGGCGATCGAGGTGCTCAGCCCGCGCAACAAGGCGCCAGGTCCCGGCCGCGAGTCCTTCTTGACCAAGCGGCAAGAGCTTCTGGGGGCCGGCGCCCACTTCGTGGAAATCGATCTATTGCGCGATGGGGAACGGGTTCTTCCCTTCACTTCGCTGGAACTCGATCGCGAGATCGGCGTTATGATGGGATCCCATTATTTGGTGGCCGTCATGCGGCGGCCGCGGTGGTACGAATATTACGCCGTCACGGTGCGGCAGCGCCTTCCGCGGATCGGGGTTCCCCTGGCCCACGGCGATCCGGACGCTATTTTGGACCTCCAAGCCGTCTTTACCCGTTGTTGGGACACCGGTCCTTATCCCGAAGTGCTGCGTTACGACCAGCCGCCGCCGGGAACGTTTTCGGAAGAAGACTCCGACTGGTGCCAACGGCAGGTGGCCGCCAGCGTGTATTGCCCCGACGGGCCTGACGCGAACGAGCGACGAGCGTGACAGCGCCGTCTCCGCTCAGTCGGCCGATGCCACTCTATTACCCGGCGACACAGCAGCCAATTCTTCCCAGAGCTGCGCGCTGGCGCGGATGCCGCGGTGAAAATCGGCCAGCGAGAACTTCTCGTTGGGGCTGTGGGTGTTGTCGTCGTCTTGTCCCCAGCCAATCAACAAAGCGTCGGCATGGAGGACCTCGTGGAAGGCGGTCACGATGGGGATCGATCCGCCCTCGCGGGTGAAGACCGGCGGTCGGCCAAAGGCTTGGCTGATGGCCCGAGCCGCCGCCGCGATGTAGGGGCTGTCCAGTGAAACCAGCACCCCAGGCGAGCCATGATGGGAAATGAGCTTCATGGAGATGCCTGGCGGGCAGTTTTGACGCAGCATCGATTCCAGCGCGGCAGCGACTTTGTTGGGGTCCTGGTTGGGAACGAGGCGGAAGCTGAATTTGGCCCCGGCCTGGGCGGGCAATACGGTCTTCGCCCCCTCGCCTTGATAGCCACCCCAGATGCCGTTGATGTCGAAGGTGGGCCGGGCCCAACGCCGCTCCAACGTGGTATAACCCTCTTCTCCAAACGGCTCGGACAAACCGATCTGGGCGAGGTAGTGCTTCTCGTCGAACGGCAGCGAGGCGAACTGTTCCCGTTCCTTCGCGGTCAGAGGAACTACGTCGTCGTAGAAGCCCGGCAGGCGAATCTTGCCCCGCTCATCGATCAAGGCGGCCAACATCCGCGTCAAGGCATTGACGGGATTGCTGACCGAGCCGCCGAAAGTCCCCGAATGCAGGTCACGGCTCGGACCGGTCAACTGCAACTCGAAGCAGGCGATCCCGCGCAGACCGTAGGTGATCGCCGGTTGGCCCGGGCCGAACTGGGAGCCATCGCTGATCACGACACAATCGCAGGCCAAACGGTCGGGGTGCGCAGCCAGATATGCGTGAAGGCCCGAACTGCCGATCTCTTCTTCCCCCTCGATGACGAACTTCAAATTGACTGGCAAACGTCCCACCGTAGCGATCCACGCCTCGGCCCCGAACACGTGGGTAAGCATCTGCCCTTTGTCGTCGGTGGCCCCCCGGGCATAGAGATTGCCATTGCGACGTGTCGGCTCGAAGGGGGGTGAAACCCACAACTCCAAAGGGACCACCGGTTGCACATCGTAATGCCCATAGACAAGCACTGTGGGCACGCCCTCTTGGCGAGGGGATTCCCCGTAAACCAGGGGGTGACCCGAGGTGGGTATGACCTCCACTGACAGACCGAGGGCCTTCAGTCGCCCGGCAACCCACTCCGCCGCTCGCCGGACGTCACCCTGATACGCTGGATCCGCACTGATGCTCGGGATGCGCAGCAGTTCGCAGAGGTCCGCTTCGAACCGCTCCGCATTCGCCCGCAGAAAATCCTCGATGGCGGGGGTCATTACCTCGACCTCCTGGGGGTCTGCCGATTGAATGGAAAAGTTTCCAACGCGCTGTTGCGAGATAATATAATGATTCCTGGTACAACGGACTATGAGGGCTTTGTAACGAGCCGCGAGAGAACACCATGTGTGCTAGCAACGCCGCCGTCGCCGTGGCGGAGCAGACGAAACCTGTACAAAAGCCGGACCGTAAACCCAAACGGCAGCCCCGGTACAACGTCATTCTTTGGAATGACGACGACCACACCTATGCGTATGTCGTGACGATGATGCAGGAGTTGTTCGGCTACCCTCCGGAAAAAGGGTATCAGATCGCCAAGGAGGTCGATACCGAAGGCCGGGCCATCGTGCTTACTACCACGAAAGAACACGCCGAATTGAAGCGCGACCAGATCCACGCCTACGGCAAGGACGCCCTGATCGAGCGGTGCAAGGGGTCGATGAAGGCCACGATCGAGCCGGTGCCTGGCGAGGGCGAATGAATGCCGCAACGCCAAGGACGGCCAGGGACAGCTAGGAAGGCCGGGGGGAATATTGCTGGGTGTCGTCGAACCGGTAACCGAGCGCCGCCTGCGTCACCAGCCGCCCGAAGTGGCTGCAAGCAACGGCTGAAATCATCGTCGGTTCGAGCAACGTGTTCTGCACCCTGTCGCCTTTCTGCCTCCCTGCACCCAACATCCAATGCGCGTCTTTAAAACGGTCACGCTCGGCTGCAAGGTCAATCAGTACGAGACGGAGTACGTGCGCCAAGGCCTGTTGGGAGCGGGGTACCGGGAAGCGGCCCCCGACGAACCGGCCGATCTCTGCATCGTGAATACTTGCACGGTGACGGTGGAAAGCGACTACAAGGGCAGGAAGATCATCCGCGCGCTTGCTCGCGAGAACCCTCAGACCGAGATCATCGTCATGGGCTGTTACGCGACCCGGGCCGCAGGGGAGGTGGCCTCGCTGCCCCGGGTAATGCGCGTGGTGACCGACAAGCGGCAATTGCCGGAGTTGGTCCGGGAACTTGCCCAGGTCGAGCCGCCTGCCGGGATCGCCGCGTTCGACCGTTTGCATCGGGCGTGCGTGAAGGTGCAAGATGGCTGTACGCAAGAATGCAGCTATTGCATCGTTCCCAAGGTTCGGCCCGTACCCATCAGCCGACCCATC
This sequence comes from uncultured Thermoguttaceae bacterium, assembly GCA_937951625.1. Taxonomy (GTDB): domain Bacteria; phylum Planctomycetota; class Planctomycetia; order Pirellulales; family Thermoguttaceae; genus CALFBP01. The sequence goes on along the minus strand of CALFBP010000096.1, from coordinate 25,123 downwards.
AGCGAGGTCCTCGAAGAGGTCCGCCGCCTGGTGGATCACGGTCACCGGGAAATCGTGCTCACCGGGATCCATTTGGGTTGCTACGGGGCCGAGTTGCCCGTCAAAGCTAGGCGGCGGACCAACTTAGTAAGTCTGTTGAGGGCGGTGGTGGGGGTGGAGGGGGAGTTCCGCGTCCGCCTCTCCAGCCTTGAAGCCCCGGAAATCGATCCAGAGCTCTTGCAGCTCATGGCGGACTTCCCGGAGCGGATTTGCCCCCATCTGCACATTCCCCTGCAAAGCGGGTCCGACGCGGTCCTCCAACGGATGCGTCGCCGCTACACCATCGATCAATTCCTGGCTTGTTGCGCCCGCGTCCGCGCAATGCTCCGCGCGCCGGCGCTGACGACCGACGTGATTGTCGGGTTCCCGGGCGAAAGCGACGTCGATTTCGAGACCACCTGCGACGTGGTCCGACAGGCGCAGTTCGCCAAGCTCCACGTCTTCCGCTTCAGCCCGCGCGAGGGTACCGCCGCGGCAACCATGCCCAACCAGATTTCCCCGGCGATCAAGCAGCTTCGGGCCAACCAATTGGCCGAGATCGGGCGGCAGCTTCGCCAGGCGTTCTGTGCAAGCTTGATCGGTCAGGAGCTTCAGGTCGTGGCCGAGAGGGTTTTGGAAGGCCGCCCCTCGCAGCTCAGCGGAACCGCGGACCGCTACGTGACCGTGCGTTTCCCCGGCGGACCCGAATTGATGGACCACCTGGTCCGCGTCACAGCCGAGCGTGTGGCCGGGGAATGCATCCTGGCGACGAGCGCCCGGGCCGGCACGAGCCTCGCTACCGATCCAACCGAAGTTAGATGGACACTGGCCCCAAGACCACGTGCCGGGAAAGGCGACTCGCTCGGTCCGACGTAGAGGCCGCGGTCAGGACCCGTCTTGAACCATGCGACGAAACGCCTCGCAGAGGATCGGCCCGGCGTCGGGGCCGACGCTGTTGACCTCGCCATACTGGTTCTTCGCCCGACCATAGCAATAAGGTGGCTTTTCGTCCCATTGACGCTTTGGAAGAATGTAGCCGATCTCGTCGTTGGCCAGGCCGAAGATCATGCGCCAGCGGCCGGGCAAATCGGCGTAGATCGCCCGCTCGATCGGTGCGTCGGGGAAATCCGCGCCAGGGTCGGGCGGGTCCTGCACCTTGCCCAGGACCAGCTCGGGGTAGATTTCCCCGGGAATCAAGGCCACATCCAGTTCACCCAACGAGAGCCAGCCGACCTCGGTCCGCAGACAGTAGCGTTTTGGCGGGACAGCGCCGACCTTCTCCGCCTTGTCGGGATCGCCTGACCAGGCAAAGGCCTCCCGACGCAACACGCCCATCGTGCGGCCGAGAATATACAGCGGGTTGTCCAAGGGTACGTACACCTCGCGGCGTTTGACACGGATCGGCGCCAGCCGAACCGGTTGGCCTTGACTGATCAGTTTTTCCACCTCTTCGGCCAGCAGGGCCCCGTAACGAGCGGTTTTTTCTACGGAATTGTCGGGCAGGGGGCGGCCTTGGGCGTCGTGGACCTTCAGGCCCAGCGTGGTCATCAGCCCGCCTACAGCGCCCGTGAATTGCACGGCCGGGCAGTGATGCTTGCGATTAAGCGTCTCGACCAAAGGCCCTACGAAATCGGCGCTGATCCGCGTGTTCTGGCTGCCCAAGGTCTCCGGATGGCAATTCCACTGAATGCACAGGCCCAGCGGAGTGTTCTCGCCCGGCTTGTGGAACGTCAGGACCACCAGCTCATCTTGTTTGATGTAAGGCTCGCGGCCGTCGGCGAGCAGGTCGGGCAACCGGGCCACGCCGATCCGCGCCAGGGCCGGAACGGTGTTTCGATCGGCCGCCTGCACGGCCTCCACAATCCTTTCCCGCACCAAGCGCTGGTAGTCCTCGTCGATCCCCGACTCCAGCGGGCTTTTTCCCCACAGGCCCATGGTGTCCGGGCCCTCGTGATTATGGGTGCAAGAAACCACCACGTGCGCAAAGCCCGGGAGTTGGCGGCGAATCTCCAGCGTTTCTTCCAGGAACAAGCCGATCAAATCGACCGAGACCAGGGCCACCTTGGAGTTCGAGTCCTTCACCACGATGGCCCGGGCCTTGAGCGGATCGAGAACCCCGGTGGCCCGCCGGTTATGGCCAAAGCCTGCCATGTAGACCGGCTTGGGACCAGCCACGTCGGGCGTAATGTCGGTTTCACCGAAGCCAACCGCGATTAAGTCCCCTTTCTGCTCCGCGGCGCACACCGCCACGGCCAAGCAAGCCGTGGCCATGGCCACAAAAACACCGCAGAGCAAACCGATCGCTTTTCCCAATGGACAACTCCTCTAAGAAAGGAATACCGTAGGCCTCGTCCCTAAATCAGGCGGTAAGGCGGGATCGGGTAGATGGCCGCCGCCCTGCCCGAGCCCCTCGCCTCCAAAACTTCTCAACCGTGGAAATCTCCCAGTTCAATTGGCGAAGACGCCCCACCCCCAGCAACCAGGGTTTCCGGTTCCGGCGGGCGGGCCGCACAACCTAGCCGAACGCCCTCACTCCATCTACCTCGTTGTCCCGAATGTCGAGGATCTGATCCAGGTTGGTGGACTCGAACACGTCGCGGATTTCCGGGCCGATGTCGCAGAGCTTCAATTTGCCCTTCTTGGCCTCCATCTTCTTCTTGACCATCAGCAGCTTGCCCAGCATGGTGCTGGAGAGGCGTTCCACGCCGGCAAAATTGATCAGCAGATTGCGGCAATCTGGTCGATCGGCCACGCTGTACAACTCTTGGCTGATCACATCCACGATCCCCTCGCTGAAGATGCGGTGCTCCCCAAAACGGACGATAATCACATTGCCTCGCTTCGATACGCCCAAATGGCGATAGACCGCAGGAGTAGACATGAGGCGACCTCCTCTACTGGCTTAAGATAAGCAAATGACAAAAACTATTGACGATAGGCAAGCAAATAAGGAAACAATGGAAGCTCGTGCTCGCGGTAGTCTATGCCGATGGCCTCGTCTTTTCAAGCGATTGGCCGCCAGAGAGTGGGCCACTTACCCTGTGCAGAAGTAGTTGAGGGTGGCCGCATTTCGCGCGACCGGTACGACCTCTTACCCCCAGGAGCCGGACAATCTCCCGCATACGCCGTTCCAGTTCCGCACTCCGCACTCGCGACTCGGTTAAGCCGTGGGGTTTACCAGCATGGCTATGCCAGACTCGCGGGATTTGCGAGAATCGTCGTGTGGAGCCATTTCCACTGTCTCCTATTATGGAAAAGAACTTGGACGGCTTTTCCACAACCAACTTGTGGAATGGTGTCTGCTGAGAAAATTGCTTGCCGGGGAATGTTTTTGGACTGGTTGCGGCCGTAGGCCGAGATGATTGCTCTGCTTGCGGTTGAAGACCGCGTTCAGGTTTCGTTGCGCATGAGGATCGTGGCCATCGAGACGAGTGATTCGGTTGGTAGCGTCGCTGCGCTTGACGGCGAAGAGTTGATCGTCGAGCGGCGACTACCTCCAGAGAAGGGAACCGCCCGCGCCCTCGCCCCTGCCATTCAGGAGATTCTAGGGCAAGCGGGTTGGGATCCCGTACAGATTCAGGGGGTGGGGGTGACGATTGGTCCAGGCTCGTTTACTGGCCTGCGTGTCGGAGTCACCACGGCGAAAACCCTGGCCTACGCCACTCAATCGCTTGTCGTCGGGGTGGACGCCTTCGAGGCCATCGCCGCCGCGTGTCCAGCCGAAATAACCCGACTCGCAGTGGTAATCGACGGTCAGCAGGGCCAGATCGTGCAGGGGCTATTTTGTCGCGGACCAGAGGGCGAGTTGGTTGCGGACGGGCCTTGGGACTTGGTGGACCGGGAGGCCTGGTTGGCGAGGCTCCCGGCGGGGATTGCGGTTGCGGGACCGGCGCTGCGCGGGTTGGCGAGTCAGCTCCCGAAAGGAGTTTTCGTCTTGGATTCTCGCTATTGGGGACCGACGGCCGCGGTCGTGGGACGCCTCGCCGCACGCCGCTTCGCCCGGGGCGAATGCGACGACGTCTGGTCCCTCGTTCCACGTTACCACCGGCGCAGCGCTGCGGAAGAGCGTTGGGAACGCAGACAGCAAAGCAGCCGGAAGGCTTGAGGTCGGCAAGTCTGGCTCGGTCTTTCGAGGTCTGGAACAGTGCCGATCAGATAGCCACCCAGCAAGGCGATCTCACGAAAATGTTTGAAATGATGGAACATACCGCCGATGTGGGGATTCGGGTTCGCGCGAACCGCTGGGAGGATTTGTTTGTCGATGCCGCTAAAGGACTGTTTGCGGTCCTTTTAGCGAAACCGGAGGAAATCGATCCAGTCCAACAGGTGGATTTGATCATACCCGGTCAGGAGGATGATGAGCTGCTGCTCGACTGGTTGCGCGAGCTTTTATACATTTTTGCCACGCGACGCCTTGTCTTTTGCGAGTTTGAAGTTCGGCGAACCACCGAGGGCATTGCTGCCCGCGCGCTGGGCGAGCCCCTCGATCAACACAGGCACCAACCGCAGATCGAGGTCAAAGCGATCACCTATCATGGTCTCAAAGTCGAGCGAACGGAGGACGGCTGGTTAGCTGAGGTGATCGTGGATATTTAATTGCGTATCCAAACCTCTCACCGGGCCAGTCGTTAGGAACCTCGGCAAAGCACGATAGCTTGGTTCGGCGGCAACCATGGATTGGCAACCATGGATTGATTGGCGCACTGGCTCCCTAGAATGTTAAGGACGGATTAAGGAACCCAGCTCATGAGCCAGCAAAGTTTTAAAGGGCCTCTCGAACAGATTGACGAAAGTTGCTGGAGGATTCCAACCTCCTACAAGTCAGGGATGCGGGTCGAGGGGCGCATTTTCGTCGACGAACATCTGCTGGACCAGGTGCGACAGGACCAGTCGCCCGAACAAGTGGCCAATGTCGCTCATCTGCCGGGAATCCAAATGGCCAGTCTGGCCATGCCCGACATCCATTGGGGTTATGGGTTCTGCATTGGAGGGGTGTGCGCGACTGACCCGGCTGAGGGTGGGGTCATTTCTCCGGGTGGTGTGGGCTATGACATCAATTGCGGTGTTCGTCTGGTCCGCAGCAACCTGCATCTTGACGAGATTAAACCGCAAATCCCGGCCTTGATCGACGCGCTTTTCCGTCGCATTCCGGCTGGGGTGGGCGAGGGGGGACCCTACCTGTTTGGCGGTAAGGAACTCCAGCGTTTGCTCGGCGAGGGGTGTCGGTATTTGCAGAGCCAAGGCCTCGCCACGGCGGGCGACATCGAACATACGGAAGCGAACGGTTGTCTGGCCGACGCCCGGCCCGACCTCGTCAGCCCCAAAGCCCTGGAACGCGGCAGCGACCAGTGCGGCACGCTCGGCTCGGGGAATCACTTCCTCGAGGTCCAAGTGGTGGACGAGATTTTCGACCAAGAGGCTGCCCGGGTCATGGGCTTGGAGCTTGGGCAGATTTGCGTGATGATCCATTCAGGATCGCGGGGGTTGGGCTACCAAGTGTGCGACGACGCCCTTCGGGATTTTCGCAAAGTGCCTGCGCGATACGGCATCCAGCTTCCCGATCGGCAACTGGCCTGTGCCCCGGTCGACAGCCCGGAAGGCCAGGCGTATCTTGGAGCGATGCGGGCGGCGGCCAATTACGCTTGGGCCAACCGTCAGCTCCTAATGTGGCAGACCCGCGAGTGCTTTGCCGAATTCTTCGGCAGGAGTTGGGAATCGCTCCAAATGGGCTTGGTCTACGACGTGGCCCACAACATCGCCAAGATCGAGAAGCACACGATCGATGGGGTGGAGAAAACCGTCTGCGTGCATCGCAAGGGCGCGACGCGGGCCTTTCCCGCCGGTCATCCCGAGGTCCCCCAACAGTACCGTCAGATCGGCCAACCGGTGATCATTCCCGGCGACATGGGTCGGGCAAGTTGGGTGCTCGTCGGGCAGGGCGATAGCATGAAGAAATCGTTTGGCACCACCTGCCATGGGGCAGGCCGGGTGATGAGTCGCACGGCCGCGATTCAAGACGCCAAAGGACGCCGGATCGACCAGGAGCTGGCCGCGTTGGGCGTGGTCGCCCGAGCTCGAAGTCGGCACGGGCTCGCCGAAGAACAGCCCGCCGCGTATAAAGACGTGAGCCAAGTCGTCGACGTGGTCCACCGCGCCAACCTTGCGCGAAAGGTTGCTCGGCTGCGTCCGGTTGGCGTGGTCAAAGGTTGAGACGAGGGGGAGGGAATCAACTCGGGGGAGGAAATCATGGTCCAATGCGAGGTGCCGAGGGTGCTGGGGTTCGGGATGGCGATCTTGCTTTCGTTGGCCGAGTGCGGTTGCCAAGCGGCCGACCAGAAGGCGGGGTCGAAAAACATCTCTTCAGCTTCAACCGTGGCCGGTTCACAAGGAGACAAGGTCATGAAACTCACGATTACCAGTCCGGCGTTCAAGGAGGGGTCGCCGATTCCCCGAAAACATACGGGCGAGGGCGAGGATGTGTCGCCGGCCTTGGAGTGGTCGAACCCGCCCCAGGGAACCCGGCAATTCGCCCTGATTTGCGACGACCCGGACGCGCCCCGCAGGGATCCGTGGGTCCATTGGGTGATCTACAACATACCCGCGGATGCCCGGGGTCTGCCCGAGGGCATCGAAGCCGTGGCCAAACCGAAACAGCCTGCTGGTTGCGCGCAAGGCAAGAACTCCTGGCCGGAGGGCGAGAACATCGGCTACCGCGGCCCGATGCCCCCGCCGGGAAAACCGCATCGCTATTACTTCAAGTTGTATGCCCTGGACCAGCCTTTGGATGCCCCGCCCGGCCTCACCAAGGAGCAGTTGCTCGCCAAAATGGCTGGTCACATTCTGGCCGAGGGCCAGTTGATGGGCACTTATCAGCGGTAGGCACCGGCGACGTTTGCTCCAACGCCGGCAATGCCGCTGGAAAGCACAGGTGACGACGCTTGCCCGACACCCGGCGCCATCGCGGCCCCCATCCAGACGACGCTCGGCTGTTCGCACCCGAGGCAATCCCCGCGTTGCGGCAAGCCGTGGCGGACCTCAATTGGCTGTTGAGTCGGGGTTATTCGGCGACAGCCGCTCAAAAGTTGGTGGGGGATCGCTACCAGCTTGCCGCCAGACAGCGTACCGCAGTGGCCCGTTGTGCGTGCTCCGACTGGGAAATGAATCGTCGTCGGGCCACGTGTGTTGCGGAGGCGAACTTGGCAGGCGCAACGCTGGCGATCGACGGCTACAATGTTCTCACGACCGTCGAGGCGGCGATTGCCGGGGGAGTCATCCTTGCGGCCCGGGATGGAACGTTCCGAGACATGGCCAGCATGCACGGCAGTTTCCGCCGTGTCACGGAAACCCGGCCCGCCTTGGAAACGATCGGGCAAACCGCGGCGGCCCTCGGCATCTTGCGGTGCCGCTGGCTTCTCGATCGGCCGGTTTCCAATAGCGCACGCCTCAAGACGTTCATCGACGAAATCGCCCGGCAGCGCGGTTGGCAGTGGTCCGTGGATTTGGTGCCCAATCCGGATGCCGTGCTCATGGGAAGCTCCGAGATCGTGGCGACAGCCGATAGCGCGATCCTGGACCGCTGCGCTGCCTGGTGCAATCTTGCCCGGGAGGCCATCCAACGCTTCGTCCCCGACGCAAGAGTCGTGGATCTGGGCCTGTTCCACGATGCTTAGATCAGCAGATTGCACCACGCGGGTATGGTGCGCTGACGCGAGGCCGGCTCTCCCCTTTTTCCGGCCACGGTCCCCGAGCTAAAGCAAATCGGTTTAAGGGGCGCCAACTGGGACCTACGCTCCGCGGCAGGGGCCAAAGCGTGGGTCGACAAATGGCTTTGGCGATTGGGAAAAACATCCCTTCGGCCAAAACCGTGTCCTATTTCCTAAGGTAGAGTTGCCTGGTGGTCGCGGCCCGAAAGCGGGCCTCCGCGATCGCTATTTTTGCCACGACCGATACCAACGAGTTTGCCGTCACACTCGCCGCATCCTGAATCTGTTGCCAAATGGCGGCAAACGTGCAGTCGTTGGTTGACAAGTCAGCAAAACGGCGGTCTGATGCAAGGATCGACCCTCAATCACGTGGACTCGAACCATGGCGATTCGATTTCGTTATCTGACGGCGGCATTTGCCATCGCACTTGGGTTTGTGTTGGGGCCAAGCCCCAGTTATGCCCTTTTCGATTGGCTTTGCCCTTTGCCCGGGGCTTACTACGGCACAGCCACAACGTGTTACACGCCGCCCTATCGCGGACAGATGGTGGGGTTCGCCCCGCGCTACGAGGCCCTGCCTTGGCGTGTGACCACGACGCCCACCGTGGAAGTCGTGCCGATCGTACCGAACTGGTCCTACGTCCCCATCAGTCCCTATTACGTGGAATATCGTTCGAGACCGTGGACGACCTTCCGCCCGGCGAGCTACTGGAGTCTCGGCGGTAGAGGGACGCTCGCGTATCGGCCAATCGTGACGCCCGTTTACTCCCAAGGAACTTGGCCAGCTTCGGCGTATTCCGCCTACTTTATTTCGCCGCGGGGACCTTCGGCCGTGGGAGTGGCGCGACCGGCCTGGTATGGCAGCATGGTCGCCGCGCCATCGGCCCAGGGCCACGCGACGGGGACTCAGGGCGTGGTGTCAACGTTCGTCCCATCGGCGCCGCCCCCTTCCAGCGGGACGACGGTTTCGCCGAGTTTGATCGGACCTTCGGCGCCTGGATCGCCACCGTCGGCAAGTTTCCCCACCCCAGCAATCGTGCCCGAGAGATCGCCGCTGCCAAGCCCGGCGCCTGGGCCTTCGCCTCCGTCGTCGCCGAGTCCGCCGTCCACGTTCGCGCCCAGCCCCGCATCCAGTTCATCCAGTTATTTACCGGTTCCGGCAAACAGCTACACACCGGGCCAGGCAGCCGCCGCGGCGCCAAGCCTGCCGCAGGGCGTAATCCCGGGCGCAACGCCCAATCCGACCTCGGGGAATAATGGCACCCTATCGAACGGGGGTTCGCGGCCCTCGACGTCTGGCCTCCCGGTGGCCCCGCTTCCGCTCACCTCGCCGCTGACGGTCTCGCCACCTGAACCAGCGGCCGCTGGTACGAACCCCAAGGCTGGAACTCCAACGCCAATCAACAGTTTCGACACTCAGGGCGCGCCGCGAACCGTGCCGTGGCCGAAGACGGAGCAGGACTCCAACACGAAGGTGTCCCCTGATACAATACCAAGTCCGGCGGCTCCTTTGGGCCGGACCGCGGCCGCCAAGATTCGGCAGGCAGTGCTTATTCGGCCGTTGGACCGCCCGTCTGAGGCCGGCTCTGCCGTGCGTCCACAACGCGATCCCAACGGTTGGGAGGCAGCCGGCGAATAACAGTCGTTCAAATGCCTGCCTGCCGCAGGCCTGATTGGAACGATTCGAGCCGATGCCAGCCAACCTGACCGCTCAATACCTCAAGGCCGAGGAAGCCTACCGTCGGGCCAGCTCGCCCGAGGAAGAACTCGAGTGCCTTCAGGTCATGCTTGCCGAGATCCCCAAACACAAGGGGACCGATAAGCTCCAAGCCGACTTGAAGGCCAAAATCGCCAAGCTCAGGCGCGAGCTTCAGGCGGAGCGCAAGTCAGGTAAAAAGACGCGGGGAATTCGTATTCCTCGACAGGGGGCTGGCACGGCGGTAATTATCGGGGGTCCCAATGCGGGCAAGAGCCAGTTGCTCCGCGCGTTTACCAAGGCCACTCCAGAGGTAGCCCCCTATCCTTTCACGACGCAAACCCCAATCCCCGGGATGATGCCGTACCAAGACGTGTTCGTCCAACTGGTGGACACCCCCCCGATCACCGCTGAGTTCATGGAGCCGTATACCCAGGGTCTGATCCGCGGCTCGGAGCTGGTGCTGCTGATGCTGGATTTGGGGGACGATTCGGGAATCGAGCAGTGCCAAGAAGTGATGGACCGGCTTCAAAACACCAAGACCCGGCTGGGCGTTCGCTCCTACCTGGACGAAAACGACATCGGTCTGTCGTATACTCAGACGTTGTTGGTTCCCAACAAGATCGATCTGCCGGACGCCGCCGAACGACTGGAATTGTTCCATGAGCTCTGCCGTTGGGAATTCCCGGAGTATGTGATTTCGGCTCAAGAGGGGATCGGGTTGGAACCGTTGCGTGAGGCGATTTATCGGGCGATGGACGTGGTTCGCGTTTACTCGAAGCTCCCCACGGCCAAGGAACCGGATCGCGAGCGGCCCTTCACCCTCCGCCGCGGCAGCACGGTGCTCGACATGGCCGAACAAGTCCACAAAGATTTCGTGGAGAAGCTGAAATTCGCTCGGGTCTGGGGCGAGGCCGTCCACGATGGAACCGTGGTCAAAGGCGACTATGTGCTCCACGACGGCGACGTGGTGGAGTTGCACGTTTCATGACCAACTCCGAAATCGCCGCCGTCTTCGAACAGGTCGCCGACCTCCTGGAGTTTCAAGGGGCGAATCCTTTCCGAGTCCGCGCGTATCGCAACGGGGCTCGAGCCATCCGTGATCTGTCGGAAGCGGCGGCGGATCTGGTGGCCAGCACGGACCGCGATCTGACCGCCATCCCCGGTATTGGCAAGGACTTGGCCGAGAAGGTCGTCACGCTGGTCCAAACCGGCACCCTGCCCCTCTTGGATGAACTTTTGGCCCAGATCCCCGAGGGCATCTTGGCCATTCTCAGGGTTCCGGGCCTGGGACCGAAGCGCACGGCGACGCTTTATCGAGAATTGGGAATCGCCACCCTGGAGCAACTCCGCGAGGCCTGCGAAAACCATCGCGTGGCCGCCTTGAAGGGCTTTGGGGCGAAGACCGAGGCCGCAATTCTTCGGGGATTGGAGCTTGCCGCGCAGGCCGATTTGCGTGTCTATTGGGCCGAGGCCGACGAAGTGGCCCGCGCCCTCCGCGAACACCTTGGCGGGCTGCGTGCCATCCGGCAATTAGAATTCGCCGGCAGCTATCGCCGCGGCAAGGACACTGTGGGGGACCTGGACATCCTGGTCGTAGCCGAAGATTCCCACACGGTGATGGAGCATTTCGCCGAGTATTCGGGCGTCGCGGAAGTCCTCGCCCGGGGCGACACCAAGATGTCGGTCCGGCTCCAGAGCAAGCTCCAGGTCGATCTTCGGGTAGTGGCCGAGGAGTCGTTCGGCGCGGCGCTCCAGTATTTCACCGGCTCGAAGGCCCACAACGTCGTGCTGCGGGGAATGGCCAAGGCGCGGGGCCTAAAGGTCAACGAGTACGGCGTGTTTCGTGGCGAGGACCGCGTCGCAGGCCGGTCCGAGGAAGAAGTTTATGGCGCGGTGGACTTACCTTGGATCCCGCCCGAACTCCGCGAGGCCCGTAGCGAATTCGATTGGGCCGCCGCCGGGCAACTGCCAAAGCTGATCGAATTGGGCGACATCCGCGGCGATCTGCACACGCACAGCACGTGGTCCGACGGGCTGGCCACGATCGAGGAGATGGCCGCCGCCGCCCGCCAGCGGGGCTATCAATATTTGGCGATTACCGATCACTCCAAGCGGGCGACCATCGCCAACGGCCTGTCCGCCGACCAATTGCTGAGGCAGTGGGAAGAGATCGATCAATGGAATGCGAAGCACCGAGGCTTGAAACTCCTCAAGGGCGTGGAGGTTGATATTTTGGAGGCCGGCGGGCTCGACTTGCCCGACGATGTGCTTGCCCAAGCAGATTGGGTGGTGGCCAGCGTCCACTTCGGACAGAACCAATCGCGCGAACGGATCACGGCGCGAGTGATCGACGCCCTGGCGAACCCCTACGTCTGCGCGATCGCCCACCCCACGGGTCGGCTGATCAACCGCCGCAACGCCTATGAGATCGACCTCGATGCCGTGCTCAAGGCCGCTCGGGGTCACGGGAAATGCATGGAGTTGAATGCCCATCCGTCGCGACTCGACCTGGACGACGTGGCCTGCGCGGCGGCCAAGCATCATGGTGTTCCCATTGTCATTTCCACCGACGCGCATAACATAAACGGTCTCGACGCGATGCGTTTTGGTGTGCTCCAGGCCCGCCGCGGAGGGCTTTCCAAGGACGACGTGGCCAACACGCGGCCTTGGACCCAAATCGTGAAGCTGTTGGGAAAACGTTGACGTGTTGTTCACCCCTTTGTCACGGAAAAGCGACGAGCTTTTTGTCGCCAAAAGCGACGGGACAGGGTAGGCAACCGTCGCTCCGGGAAGCAAGTGTTGAAGTTTTTCCACCCCGCGTGTCTTGCCACTAAGGAGTCCCGTCATCCGTGAAGATTCACGAATATCAAGCCAAACAGGTCCTCCGTGAAGCCGGCGTGCCGGTGCCGCGGGGGATGGTCGCCGACACGCCCCAAGGAGTGGTCAACGCCTTCAATGCCTTGGGTGGAGAACTGGCGGTGGTCAAGGCACAAATCCACGCTGGGGGCCGCGGCAAGGGGACAATCAAGGAAAACCCTGAGCAACACGGAGTCCAACTGGTTCGCAACACGGAAGAAGCGGCTCGGGCAGCCAGCGCCATCCTCGGGCACACGTTGGTCACGGTCCAGACCGGCCCGCAAGGCCAGGTAGTCCGCCGTGTGTTGGTCGAGGAGGGTTGCCGTATCGCCAACGAACTGTACGTGGGCATCGTGGTCGATCGCGGCGCGGCGCGGCCGGTTCTGGTGGCTTCGTCTCAAGGGGGCATGGAGATCGAGCAGGTGGCGGTGACCAGTCCGGAGTCGATCTTCCGCGAGTCCTTCCATCCCGACGCCGGTTTGGCTAGTTATCAGGCCCGCAAGCTCGCCCGGCGTCTTGGCCTGTCCGCTGCCGCCTCCCGCCGTGCCGAGCCATTCTTGAAGAACCTTTGCCGCGTCTTCGTGCAGCGGGATTGCAGCTTGTTGGAGATCAATCCCCTCGTGGTGACTGCGGACGAGGAACTATTGGCCTTGGACGCCAAGATGACGTTCGACGACAACGCCCTGTTCCGTCATCCGGATTTGCTCGCCTTTCGCGACTTGGCCGAGGAGCAGCCTGCCGAAATCCGCGCGGCCGAGGAGGGCCTGAGCTATGTCAAGCTCGACGGTACGATCGGCTGTTTGGTGAACGGCGCCGGCCTGGCGATGAGCACCATGGACTTGATCCAACTCCACGGCGGCCAACCGGCCAATTTCCTCGACGTGGGCGGCGGGGCGAATGTGCATCAAGTGACCGAGGCCTTTCGGATCCTCCTGGGCGATAGCAACGTTCGGGCCGTGCTGGTGAACATCTTCGGCGGCATCATGCGTTGCACGACCATTGCCGAGGCCATCCTCGCCGCCTACCGCGCCGTGGGTTTCCATGTGCCGCTGGTTGTCCGCTTGGAAGGAACCGAAGTCGAGCAGGGTCGCAAAATCCTTGCGGAAAGCGGCCTGCAAATCATCACGGCGGATAGTTTGACCGACGCGGCCCGGAAGGTCGTGGCCGCCGCGGCTGGGTGAAGGCGTTCCTTTCGATTGAGAGCAGTGCCCACCGATGAGTATCCTTGTCCATCGAGAGACGCGGGTGATTTGTCAGGGGATCACCGGCAAGGCCGGGCAGTTTCACACGCGGCAGTGTCTGGAGTACGGTACGCGGGTCGTGGGCGGGGTCACGCCGGGCCGGGGTGGCGAGACCGTCGAAGGCGTCCCCGTGTTCGACACCGTGGAAGAGGCCGTGGCCAAAACCGGGGCCGACGCCACCATGATCTTCGTCCCGCCCGCCTTTGCCGCCGATGCCATCCTCGAAGCCGCCGACGCTGGCATTCGCCTGATCGTCGCCATTACCGAGGGCATTCCCGTGCTCGACATGGTCCGCGTGGCTGACGTGATTCGGCGATCGTCGAGCGTGCTGATCGGCCCCAACTGCCCCGGGATCATCACTCCCGGCGAATGCAAGATCGGCATCATGCCTGGCTACATCCATCGCCGGGGACCCGTGGGCGTGATCAGCCGCTCTGGCACCTTAACCTACGAAGCGGTGTGGCAATTGACGCAGCTCGGACTGGGCCAATCGACCTGTGTGGGTCTGGGCGGGGACCCCATCGTGGGCACGTCGTTTGTGGACCTCTTGCGGTGGTTCGCCGACGACCCGGAAACCGAGGCCGTGCTGCTCATCGGCGAGATCGGCGGAACGGCCGAAGAGGAGGCCGCGGCCTACGTCCGCGATTCTTTCCGTAAGCCAGTAGCCGCCTTCATTGCCGGCCGCACGGCCCCGCCCGGCAAACGCATGGGCCACGCCGGGGCCATCATCGCGGGCGGAAAGGGCTCGGCCGCGGAGAAAATCGCCGCCCTGCAAGCCGCGGGAATCGTGATCGCCGAGAGCCCGGCGGACATGGGCGCCGCGGTCCAACGGGCGATGGCCGGCGCGGGTGCAGCTTGATCATTTCGCGGATCGTCTGCGTTTCGTCTCGGCGGCGCGGCGGCGCCTGGGCGCCTGACGATTCTTGACCGCTTGCGCCGAGGAAAAGTAGAATCCTAGCTTTTGAGAGACGCTCGCCAGTTTTACCCCACTGCCCATGTCGGACATCGTTGTGCAACCTGTCGCCTCCCGTCGGCAGCGAAGGCAGTTCCTTCAATTCCCCTGGAAGCTCTATCGCGGCGATCCCAACTGGATCCCTCCTTTGCGTGGCCACCAGCGGGAGATGGTCGGCTATGCGCGGCACCCGTTCTACGAACGGAACGAGATCCAGACCTTTCTTGCCTACCGTTCGGGCGAGGTCTGTGGTCGGATCGCGGCGATCCTGAACCGGGGGCATATCGAGCGTTATCAGGAGCAATTGGGGTTTTTCGGGTTTTTTGAGTGCATCGACGATTTGGAGGCGGCCGCCGCACTGTTCGAGGCGGTGCGGGCGTGGTTTGCCGAACGGGGGATCCGCCGCGTGCGGGGGCCGACGAATCCCTCGCTGAACTACGAGTTGGGCCTGTTGATCGAGGGCTTCGACTCGCCCCCCACGTTCATGATGACCTATAACCCGCCTTACTACGCCCAATTGATCGAGGGGTGCGGGTTTCGCAAGTGTCAGGACCTTTATGCCTATTGGGGGCACGTGAGCATGTTGCCCAAGGTGGCGGAAAAGCTCCGTCCGATCGCCTTGGGCATCATCGAGCATTTGGGTGTCCGCATCCGCACCTTGGACCGGTCGCGGTTTCGCGAGGACGTCGAGGCCTTCTTGCACATCTACAACCGCTCGCTGGCCAACACCTGGGGCTTTGTGCCGATGACCGAGGGCGAGGTCCGCCACATGGCCCGCGGGCTGAAATACTTGATCGTCCCTGAGTTGGCCGTGGGCGTGGAAATCGACGGGCGGCTCGTGGGCGCGGTCTTTGGACTGCCCGATTACAATCCTCGAATTCGGCAAATCGACGGGCGGCTCTTCCCCTTTGGATTTTGGCGTCTGTTGCGCAAAAAACACGAGATCAAACGCATCCGGGCGATTAGCACCAACGTCTTGCCCGAGTATCAACGCCAGGGCCTCGGTTTGGTGCTTTTGCACGGGCTGGTGCCCAAGGCCATGGAATGGGGCATTGAAGAAGCGGAATTCTCCTGGGTGTTGGAATCGAACCTGCTGTCCCGGCGGAGCCTGGAGAAGGGCGGGGCCATCCGAGCCAAGACCTATCGTCTTTACGACTGGGATTGCAGCGAAGAGGCGCAACGATGAGCGATAGGCGGCTTCTGTTCCGACCACGCGGCGCCGGTCCTCCGGTGGTCAGAGACGGGGAGATCGTGGTCCGCGAAGTCCAGTCGCGGGCTGATCTCAAACGGTTCATCGAGTTGCCTTTTGGCATCTACGCCCACGACCCGAACTGGGTCCCTCGCCTTTTCGCCGAAGTCAAGGATTTTCTCGATCCCAAACGCCATCCGTTCTACCAGCACGGCGCAGCCGCCAAGTTTTTGGCCTTGCGTGGGGAAGAGACAGTCGGCCGGATCCTGGTCAGCGACGATCCTGTGTTCAATGCTTTCCACGGCACGAACTTGGGCTGTTTTGGCATGTTTGAAAGTGTCGACGATCCGCAAGTGGCCGCCGCCCTGTTCCGCGCTGCCGAGGGCTGGCTGAAAGCCAGGGGTCGCGACATGATCCGCGGCCCAATCGATTACTC
Organism: uncultured Thermoguttaceae bacterium; assembly: GCA_937951625.1. Taxonomy (GTDB): domain Bacteria; phylum Planctomycetota; class Planctomycetia; order Pirellulales; family Thermoguttaceae; genus CALFBP01. Next base: position 9,029 of record CALFBP010000096.1, on the reverse strand, counting down.
GATGAACTACCCCTGCGGGCTGCTGATCGAGGGCTTCGACACGCCTCCGCGGGCGATGATGAATCACCATCCGCCCTACTACGCTTCGCTCATGGAACACTGCGGATTGTTGAAAGCCAAGGACCTGCTGGCTTGGTGGTTTTCCGACCCGCGCGACATGCTCGACCAGTGGAAACGTCGGGCCGAGTGGCTTCAAAAACGCGGTCGCATCAAGATTCGCCCCTTCCGCAAGAAAGAGTTTGACGCCGAGGTCCGCCGCTGCAACGCGGTCTACGCCGAGGCAGCCGCCAAACAGTGGGGCTTCGTGCCCATGAGCGACGCCGAATTCCGTCACCTCGCCAAACAAATGGCTTGGATCGTACCCCCTCAACAAGCGCTGCTAGCCGAAATCGATGGAGAACCAGTCGGGTTCTCCATCACCTTACCGGATATCAACGAAGCTATCCAACCTTTGAGGGGAAAGCTTACCACCTTTGGGATCCCAATCGGTTTGCTGCGGTTTTGGTACCGACTCCGACACGTGAAAACAGGTCGGATGATGGTCCTGGTTGTGCTGGAAAAATACCGACGAAGAGGGGTGGCCGAGTTGCTCATTCTCAACACGCTGGACTATGGCAAAAACGTGCTCGGCTATACCGGCGCGGAGTTGAGCTGGACGCTTGAAGACAACGTGCTTATCAACCGCACGATCGAGGCCGTCGGTGCGGTTTGCTATAAGCGCTACCGAATTTATGAGCGGGCAATCGGTTGACGGTCGATTCCTGCCATAACGGGTAGTTGGATCTTCGATTCATCGCCGCGAGGCGTCGCCGGCTTGGGTTTTCGGTTAGGCCTTCCGTGTCCCTCCCGGATAGCAAGTCGCAAGAGGAACGCCACCGCAAGGCGATTGTCTCGCCGTGAAATCGCCAGGCATTGCTCTACGGCATGATTCAAGCCATCGTACACGAGGCGGCCTCGAAACCCACGGGGATTGAGCGATTTTTAGTTGATTCCGGGGGTTAAGAAGCACGACAACAGAACTATCCTGGCAAAAACCTCCCATCTCGTTTATTTTAACAGCGGAGATTGGATACTTAGACCGAACGGCTAGCACCCATGCAAACGAATCCGGAAATCGTGATTACAGGGGCGGGTGTTGTCTGCCCTATCGGGGTTGGTGTGGAGCCGTTCTGGGATTCCATGCTTTCGGGGAGGAGCGGGATCAGGCGTTTGGATTGGGATGGCGATGGTCAATTGTTGCATCCCTTCGGCGGGGCGGTCACCCAGTTTGAGCCTGGTCGCTATGTGCGGCCGCGGAAGAACCTCAAGGTCATGAGCCGCGAGATTCAGATGGGCGTGGCCGCGGCGGACATGGCCTGCGCCGCCGCCAAGATCGCTGGTTCTGTGGATCCTGAACGCTTGGGCGTGGTCTTCGGCGCCGATATGATGGTCACTGAGCTGGAGGAGTTGGTCGGAGCGTACCGGGCCTGTTTGGCGGAGGGGAAAGTCGAACTGCGAACTTGGGGCGAAAAAGCCCTCCCCGAAATGTTCCCCTTATGGATGCTCAAGTATTTGCCCAACATGCCTGCCTGCCACATTGGCATTGCGCACGATGCCCGCGGGCCGAACAATACCCACACGCTGGGGGAAGTCTCGGGCCTGACCGCCTTGGCCGAGGCTTTTTACGTGCTCCAGCGCGGTCAGGCCGACGTGATGGTGGCTGGAGCGGTCAGTTCCCGGATTCACCCATTGACCATGGCGCGTTACTGCGCGTTGCCTTTGTCGCGACGCAGCGACGCCCCCGCCGCCGCGTGTCGGCCGTTTGACGCCAACCGCGACGGCATGGTGCTCGGCGAGGGGGCCGCCGCGTTTGTGTTGGAAACTCGTCAGCGGGCCGAGTCGCGAGGCGCAACCGTGTGGGCGAAGGTCCTCGGCTGCGCGAATGTCTTCGAGCCGAGCGAGACGTCGCCCGCTCGTCGGGCCCAGGGGATTCGCCGCGCCATTGAAAAAGTGCTGAAGATGACCGGTCTCAGCCCGAACGAGATTGGACACGTGAACGCGCATGGCCTGAGCACGGTGGACGACGACCGTTTCGAGGCGTGGGCGATTCATGAGGTGTTGGGCGACGTGCCGGTCACTGCACCGAAGAGTTTTTTTGGCAATCTTGGGGCAGGCGGCGGAGCGGTAGAATTGGTGGCCAGCGTGCTGGCGCTCCGACACGGCTTGGTGCCGCCCACGCTCAACTTTGAACGCCCCGATCCCGCCTGTCCGATCCGCGTGGTCCATCGCGAGCCGCTGCCCCAATCCAGGCCTGCGGCCTTAGCTTTGAATCACAGCGCCAGTGGTCATGCGGTCGGGGTGGTCCTGGCCGCGGCGGACAGATGACACGAGCGGTCGATTACCAAGCTTGGTCAGCCCGCGTTCGAAGCCTCCACCAGGCATTGCGGAGGCTGATTCCGCTGGGTACGTCGTTGGGCGTGCCCCCGCCCTCAGGTCAGGAGTGGTATGATCTTTTGGAGCGGAAGCTGTTGCCGCAACTGGAGGCGCCACCGCTGTTGGTCGTGGGGGTGGTGGGCGGGACGAACATCGGCAAGTCGCTGCTGTTCAATCAGCTTGCAGGCGAGGTGGCCAGCGCGGTCAGTCCCTTTGCCGCCGGCACCAAGCACCCGGTATGCCTCGTGCCGCCCGACGCCGCCGATCCTCAATTACTGGCCACGATCTTCGAGGGATTCACCCTTCGCCCGTGGCGCTCGGCCGAGGATGCCTTGGAGGCATCGGACGAGAACCTGATTTTTTGGAGGGTGGGAAAAAACGTGCCGCGGCGGCTCATCCTCCTCGACGCGCCAGACATCGACTCCGACGCCAAGGTCAACTGGCAGCGGGCCCGGGCCATCCGCCAAGCGGCCGACGTGCTCCTGGCCGTCCTCACCCAACAAAAATACAACGACGCCGCCGTGAAGCAATTTTTCCGTGAGGCGGTCCAGGCCGATCAAGCGGTGGTGGTGCTTTTCAATCAGTGCGATGTCCAGGCCGACCGCGAGTTTTGGCCAGTGTGGTTGGCCACGTTTTGTGCCGAGACGGGCGCGCGGCCCGAGTTGGTCTACGTGGTTCCTCATGACCGGGCAGCGGCCGCAAGCCTGACGCTGCCGCTCTACGAGGTGGGCAGCGATGGAAGGCGTCCCCTCGGCCCGCCAGGCAATCTGCGTGAGGAATTGGCTTCGCTGCACTTCGACGCGATCAAGATCCGCACGTTGCGCGGGGCGTTGCGGCGTGTGCTGGATGTTGCGCGGGGGCTGCCCGCCTACCTCGCGGCAATCCGCGCGGCGGCCGAGGAGTATCGCACGGCGTATGCGGCGCTTTCCGCGACGGAGATGGCCCGCGTGGCGTGGCCCTCGTTGCCGCCCCGAGTGCTCGTGGAGGAGATTCGCGCCTGGTGGGACGACGCGCGGCCCCGATGGTCCCGAAACATCCACGGCTTCTACCGCACCTTGGGCCAGGGAATCACGTGGCCCATCCGCCGTATCTGGCAAAGATCGGCAACGCAGGACGTCGATCCCTTGGCCGCCTTCCACCGCCGGGAGCGCGAGGCGATCCTTCTTGCCGTGGAAAAGCTGCTGGATGAATTGACGCGCCTCTCGCAAGTGGGGAATGCCACGTTGCGGCCCAAGCTGCTCGCTTTGCTGGGAGGCGCTGCGCGTGAGGACCTGTTGCATCGCGTCGAGACCGCCCATCAAAACCTGCCCGACGTCGATGAACACTACCGCCAGTTCCTCCGCGCCGAGCTGGACGCCTGGCGCGAGCAGAATCCGGCGGCGGTCCGCTTGCTTCGTTCCTTGGACCACGTAGCCGCCGTTGCCCGGCCCGCCATCTCGGTCCTGCTTTTCATCAGCGGCTGGCACGTGGCGGGCGACCTGGCCGGTCAGGCCGCGGCGCAAGCCGCCACGCACACGGTTGGGCAATTGGCCCAGGAGGCCGTCATTGCCGGTGGCATTGCTGGCGGCGGCGAGGCGCTCGTCTCGGGCACCACGGAGGGGGTGCGTCAGGCGGCAGGAAGGCTGTTCGTCCGGCTGCAATCGCGTTACGCCCAACAACGTGCGGCGTGGCTCGCCGGATGGATCGAGCAGGAGCTTCTCGGCGGCGTCCTCGAGGAGTTGCGGCGCGGCGCCGAGGTCCCGGAGCATACTGTTTTTCAGGAAGTTGCGACCCTGATGGAATCGTTGGCGTGATCCGCAAATGGTGGGCCGCCGTGGTCGCGTGGCTTCGCCGCCGGTCCCTCAAGCCGCTCGGAGCGCGGGGGGAGGAAGTGGCCGCCCGGTACCTCAAGCGGCTCGGTTACCGAATTGTCGCCCGGGGCAGCCGCTCGGGTTCCGGCGAAATCGACCTCGTGGCCGTAGATGGCCGCACCGTGGTTTTTATCGAAGTCAAGACCCGCGAGTCGGCTGAGACAGGACACCCGGCCGAGGCCGTGGACGCGGTGAAACAGCGGCGTCTGTCGCAAGCGGCCATGGCCTTTCTTCAGCACCATGGCTTGATGGAGTGTCCGGCGCGATTCGACGTGGTGGCGGTCACTTGGCCGTCCGATCAGCGCCAGCCACGGATCGAACATTTTCGCAATGCTTTCGATGCCTTTGGACAATGAGGAGTTTTTCTCGTGATGCCCGCCCGCCGGAGATTTCCCAGACGCCGCACGTCCATGAAACAGCTCGGCCCTTGGACCTTGGTGGCGGCGCTGCCGATCATGTTTTTGCTCGGGCGGGGTTGCGAGCCGACGCTGGCGCCCCGCTCGGTCGAAAAACTCCCAGCCATCGAAATCTATTTCTCGCCGCGGGGAGGGTGTACGGAGGCGATTGTTCGGGAAATCGAGAACGCCCAACACTCGATCCTAGTGCAAGCCTACTCTTTTACCTCGGCTCCCATCGCCAAGGCCTTGGCCGATGCCAGGGGGCGAGGGGTGGAAGTGGCCGTGATCCTCGACTCCAGCCAACGAACCGAGAAATACTCCTCCGCCGACTTCCTTGTTCATGCCGGCATCGCTACCGCCATCGACGATCGGCATGCGATCGCTCACAACAAGGTAATGATTATCGACCAACAGGTGGTAATCACCGGGTCGTTCAACTTCACCAAGGCCGCGGAGGAAAGCAACGCCGAAAACCTGCTCGTCATTCGCGATCCGCAAATCGCCGAAATTTACACCCAAAATTGGCGTCGGCACGCCGAGCACTCGCAGCCGTATCAGGATCGGAGGGCGGCTGGGGGAGCGACTGGCGATGGCGAACCCGCCCCAAAAAAGAGCAAGAAAAAAACGCTGCCGCCGTCTCCGTAGAGTGGCGGCAGCGAAGGTAGATCAAACCTCCCGCCGAATTGCGACCGGATGCGTCGCTTCGAGACGAGCGGGGATCGGGCGTGCTAGCGCACAAGCCGCAAATGATCCCGGCTCACGATCATGGGTTGGCACCTCCGTCGGAATACCTGACGGGAGGCTCGATTTTTCCACTGGGTTCCTTGACTGGCAGGCTCGCGTCAGCGATTTCCCACTGCAAGCAATATCGGCAAATCGCCCACTTAGCCTGCGGTCCATTTTTCGTTTCCACCACGTTGGCATTCTACTGTCGCAGTGGCCTAAAAGGCAAGGCGTTTTTTGGGTTTTGTCTCATGGTGGGGCAAGACCGCTTTCTTTCCCATCGACTGCCGCCGATAATGCCAAGGGAGCCGTCACCTGGCAACAAAGCGAGGTCCCCAAGAAAAAGCTTGCCACCGAAGTGTTCAGGGGACGATGGAGGCATGATGGGCGGGATCGTTGTTTTGTTGAGCCTCTCGTGGAGCCTATGGGGTTCCGCCGACGATCGCCCGGAACAACCCGCCGATCTGGCCCCACACGTCCGGCGTTTGGTGGCCGAACTCGAAGCCGTGGAACTCGCCCGGCGCGAGGCCGCCGAGGCCGATCTCGTGAATCTTGGACCAAGGGCGTTGGATTTCCTGCCGCGCGAGGCGCCGCCCGGCAAGGCCGAAACCGCCCAGCGACTTGCCCGCGTCCGTCGTAGGCTCGAACAGGCTCAAGCCCAAAGTGGCTTGCAGGCGTCGACGGTGTCGCTTGAAGGCAAAATGCCGCTATCGAAAATTCTCCAGTCGATCGAGAGGCAAACGGGCAATGCGTTTGGTACTGGGCGAATACCCAGCAGCGGCAGTGTACTTGAGCGGGAAATCGAGTTGAATCTGCCCCAGACCACGTTCTGGCCCGCGCTGGACAGAGTTCTCGGCGAGGCCGGACTCGAGGTCTATCCTTTTGGCGAGCAGGGACGGGTGGAGTTGCGAACCTCGGCATCGGCCGCGGCGCCTTCCGGGCGACACGTGGCGTATGCCGGGCCGCTGCGGATCGAATTGGTGGGCCTGCACGCCCAGCGCGACTTCCGGTCGGGAACCGGTTCGCTGAAGTTGGACATCGAGGCGGCCTGGGAACCGCGGCTGGCGCCGATCCGCTTGACGCAGCGGATGGCGGCGGTAGAAGGGATCGACGACCGCGGTCGCCGCCTCGCAGCCGAATCGCCCGAAGCAGCGTTGGAAATCCCGCTGCCTCGAGGCCCGATCGCCAGCCGCTTCAGCGTGCCCTTGGCTTTGCCTTCGCGAGATGCCCGGGCACTCAGCGAGGTTCGCGGCGCGTTAGAGGTCCTGGCGCCCGGCCCGACTGCGACCTTTCGCTTTGCCCAACTTTCGGGGGCAAAGCCCGAGACGCAGCGGGTGGGCGGGGTGACGGTTGCGTTGGAAGGGGCGGAGAAGCTAGGCAAGACACTGGAGGTTCGGCTGGCGGTCCGTTTCGACGAGCCCCACGACGCGTTGGCCTCGCACCGCACGTGGATTTTCACCAATCCGGTTTTTTTGGAAACTCGGGAAACAAGGCGGATCACGCCCGAGTCGATGAGCCCCGCGCGGCAAACCGCCCAGGAGGTCGGCCTTGCCCTGTTCTTTCCCATCGACCGGGGCCTGGAGGAATACACGCTAGTCTACCAGACGCCGACGGCGATTCTCGCCGCGCGGTTGGAATACCGCTTCCGCGACGTGCCGCTGCCGTGACCTTTGGACGCTTCGGCCGATGCCGATCTAAAACAAAAGCCAATTTCAAGGTACCGAGCGTTCAGTGAAACATGCGGCGAGCTACGACGGTACCGGTAGCGCAGCCGAGTGAAGCGATGACGCCTCTAGCTCGACCTTCTGCGCTTCACTGGAAAAATTCAACCAAATAACGCCTTTCCAGTTGCTTAAGCGGAAGACAACGTCTTGCTGGTCGCCGACGATTATGCGTCGGATCCTGTGGCGATCATGGACTTGGCATCGCGAACCAGCGTAAAGGGATTGCGACTACGCCGCGTCGGAGGGTTTGTGGTAGGCGCGGTCGGCGGGAACCGCCTCGAGGATCATGTCGATCAGCCGGTCGCTGGTAAGGTTGTTGGCCTGGGCCGCATAATTACCGGCGATGCGGTGGCGGAGGGCGGGCCGGACGATGGCCTGCACGTCGCCCACCGTGGCGTGGTAGCGGCCGTGCAAAATCGCCCGCGCTTTGGCGCAGGTGACGAGGGTGAGCACGCCGCGGGGACCCGCGCCCCAGGCCACCCAACGGTCTACGAAATCGAGGGAATCCTTGGTGGCTGGCCGCGACGAGCGGACCAGGGCCCAGGCATAGCCAAGCACCTGATCGCTTACCGCTACGCGCGTCACCAGACGTTGATACTCCAGCAGTTCCTCGCCCGACATCACCGGCAGAATCTTGCCCAACTGGCCTGAGGTGACGCGCCGGGCAATTTCCCATTCCTCGGCCCCGCTCGGATAATCCACACGAATGTATAGCAGAAATCGGTCCAACTGGGCTTCCGGCAGGGGATAGGTCCCTTCTTGTTCCAGTGGATTCTGGGTGGCGAGAACGAAGAACGGGTCGGGTAGGCGATGGACCTTGCCGCCGGCGCTTACCTGCCGCTCCTGCATGGCTTCCAGTATTGCGGCCTGGGTCTTCGGCGGCGTGCGATTGATCTCGTCGGCCAAAATCATGTTGGCGAAGAGGGGCCCAGGCAGGAACCGATAGCCTCGCTGGCCGGTCTCCGGATGTTCCTGGATAATTTCCATTCCGGTCACATCGTTAGGCATGAGGTCTGGCGTTAACTGGATGCGCTTAAAGGATAGCTGCATGGCCTCGGCTAACGAGCTGACTAGCAGCGTTTTCGCCAACCCGGGCACGCCCTCCAAAAGCGCGTGGCCTCGGCCGAGGATCGCCACCAGCACCTGCTCGATCACTTTGTCTTGGCCCACAATGACCTTGGCCAGCTCCCCGCGGAGGCGCTCGTAGGCTTCCTTACAGCGTTTGACCGCGGATAGATCGTCTTGGTGGGCGTTTTCGCTTGTCATGGCGTCTTGTGCTCCTTAGCTCGCCTGAAGCGGTCCACGCAAGGCGTTGGCCCCCGCTTTTCTCGCAACGCGGCCGGGCCAAAGTCACCCTTTGCTCGGCCGTGCTTCAAACCCTCCTGTGGAAATACTCCGGCAATCCTTCTTCCGATTCGAGTGGAGATCAGGGGCGGTGCTCCTTGAGCGGAAATTCGATCGGCAGAGCATACCGCTTCTCAAAGGGAACGTAAAGCAGTGGCGCCCCCCGATTCTCATCACATCAAGTCGGAAGCGCGAATTCCATCGCTTCCGATTCCGCAAGCATGCTCGCATGCCGATCAGGCCATGAAAGGGTCCTTTCTGGCTTTTGTCCGAGGAGGAAACCGACCTTCGGCTTTTTTTGAAACACCGTCAAGGTTATCGTCGCCCAGACGTTCAATCGCCCCTGCTCGCGAGGACGAACGACGATAAAACGAGCTGTCGTTGGAGCCTTGTTTTCTCGAAGCGCGAGGTAAACGATTGGCGGCGGTTTTTGCACCTCCAGGCCGATTCCCTTTGGGAACTTTTTCGGATAAGTTTCATTTCCAGTTGGGGCCGCATGTTCTTTTCCGGAAGCCGACCATGACGACAGGATGTGAACTTTCCCATTTGCTTTTCCGTTGCCCGACGAGCCTCTTGGC
>CALFBP010000095.1 GCA_937951625.1 uncultured Thermoguttaceae bacterium | reverse complement strand
CGACTTGGACAACGATGGCCGCATCGATGTCGTGGTGCTCAACTCGCGGAGCACGCCCACCATCCTCCGCAACGAGTCGCCCGGCGGAAACCACTGGATTCAAATCCAGCTCCGCGGGGTGAAGACCAATCGCGATGGGGTCGGGGCTCGAGTCCGCGTGGTGGCCGGAGACCTCACGCAGATCGACGAGGTCCACAGCGGCCGCGGGTACCAGAGCCATTGGGGTTCGCGGTTGCATTTCGGCCTGGGCAAACACGACCGCGTGGACCGCATCGAGGTCCGCTGGATCGGCGGCGGCGTCGATATTTTGGAGAAAGTCGCCGCGGATCAAGTGCTGACTGTGCATGAAGGGGAAGGCAATAAGAATCGCTCCGCATCCGCTAAGGGGGGGGCTGCCCCACACAGTGGAGGATTTTGAATCTGTCGAAAATTCTCAGGCCCAGCGTTGCATTTTTCGTGGCCGAGTGATATGGTGTTGATGCTTGTGGATTGGGCAATGATCAGTTCGCCAAATTCTTGAGTGTTGTCTCTGTCCTTTTGTTTGTTGAGGAGTTGGCTATGGTCAGGTTTCTCCGTCGTTGTGGCTTCACTTTAGTGGAGCTTCTGGTGGTGATCGCAATCATTGGGATCTTGATTGCACTGTTGTTGCCGGCTGTGCAGGCAGCCCGGGAGGCCGCGAGGCGCTCTCAGTGTACGAACAACATGAAGCAGTTGGGCTTGGCGCTGCACAATTACCATTCGGCGAACAACTGTTTCCCGCCTGGCGGGATCAGTTACGGCTGGAACAATTGGGGCGTCTCTGCAACGCCTGATCGGGACGTGAAGAACTTGAACGGGCTGGTGTTGTTGCTTCCCTTCGCCGAGAACGATCCATTGTACAAGCAATATGATTTCCGGTTCGCAGCCGGTCAGCGCATGGCGATCGCCCCGCCGCCGGGAGGCGTGCCTGGATCGCCGAGCGACCCTCGGTTCCTCCAAAACATCGCCCAAGCAAGCCAAGCGCCCGCCATTTTCAAGTGCCCCTCCGACACTGGCAACCCCATCATCCCTTCCGAGGGCGCTACCACCAACCCGGTTTACGCGCCAGCGGCAAACGCCCAAGGGGTGAAGACGAATTATGACTTCAGCCAAAGCATCAACGATTTTTCTGTGAATTTCTGGCGAGCGAACCTCGGTCAGCCCAGCCAGCGGATGTTCGGCGAGAACAGCTTTGCGAGTTTTCGCGACATCGTCGATGGTTCCTCCAATACAGTGGCCATGTCGGAGCGATTGTATAGCGTTCGCGATGGGATGTGCTCAGCGTGGTCGTATCGGGGCCATGCGATGATCCTGGACATTGGCGCCCCAGGAGGGTCGGGCAATACGGGAAATGGCGGGGGCGGACCTGTCAATGCCAGTCCCATCAATAACTGGGATCTCTCCTGGTCGGCCGGCAGTTGGTTCACGCCGATTCCCGGATCGCTGGGCGAGTGGCACTATCCGGGCAGCAATCACCCTGGTGGCTGCAACATGCTCTTAGGCGATGGCGCTGTGCGGTTTATTTCGCAGACCGCCGCTCTGAGTGTTCTCCAAGGGCTCGCTACCATGAACGGTCGCGAGACGGTCACGAATTTCTGATTTCCGTAGGCCCATCTTCCTGCAAATTGCGCCTCCAGCAGTGGGGGAGCAAAGGCAGGTTGCGGAAATGTCGTGAGCTTCTTATGTCTATGGGGGGCAGGGCCCTCATTTGGCCAGTGGATGCGCATTCACGGGAAAGGAAAGGGGCGCGTTCCGACAAGTCAACGTGGGCCCTGCTTACGTTGTTGTTGATCCAGGCGGGTAGAAATCCAATGCAAATGAGGAGGCATCCCATGAGACGACTTTTGGCGCTGCTGGTGGTGGCCGCGTGTCTGTGTGGCATTCCGCTGGGGTGCGGCGGCGGTCAGCCCGGCGGGCCGACGGGCGGCCACATCAAGTTGACGGATGAACAGATGCAACAGGCCAAGGAAGCCCAAATGAAAGCCATGATGCAGCAGAAAAGCGGTATGCCCGGAGGAGGAAAATAGGCGTCGCTACCTTTGGATTTGTCGCTCGCGAGTTTTCTTCCAAGGGGGCGTGCTTCTAGGGCATGTTTCCCAGGTATGTATTTCGGGTGTTGCGTCATCTGAAACGATCCCCCGAGGAAACGCCCCGCTCCGCCAGTCAGGGTGGTTCCCCGGCTGGGTCCTCCTCGGTGAAGTCGCTTGGGTTTCGGCTAGGCCGCGCGGTGTTGGCCCTGGCGGCGATCGCGGCACTGGGCTGGGCGGTTTGGAGTGTCGTGCGCTGGAGCGGCGAGCACGCCGCACACGCGCCGCAGTTCGCGGAAGAAGAGGCCGATGAATCTCCACCCGAGCAATGGGGGCCCGCTTATTCCAGCAATCCAACGGTTGCCGACTTGAAGCAAGCGAGCCAGGCCGCGGCCAACGAACTCTTGGCCGCCTACCCCGACGCGGCCGACGCCTGGAATGTGGCGGCCCAGCTCGAGTTCCATCTGGGCAATACCCCCGAAGCCGTCCGCTTGTGGCAGCGGTGTATCGAGGCGGATCCCCGCGCGGGAGAGGCGCACTACGGGCTGGGGTACATCGCCCATCTTGAGGGCGACAACGTGAAGGCCGTCGAGCGATTCCGCGCGGCGTTGGAGGTCCGTCCCGACGATCCCCGGATCCCGCTGTTGTTGGCCGAGTCGTTGGCCCGCTCTGGGAAGCCCGAAGAGGCGGTCGCGCTGCTCGTCGAGCACTTGAAAACGGGCAAGGGCAACCTGGGGGGATTGGTTCTACTCGGGCAGATTTATTTGGACCAGCGGGAATACGACAAGGCGCGTTGGGCGTTCGAGCAGGCGGTGCAGTTCGATCCCACGTCGCGCGAAGCCCAATTTGGCCTGGCCACCGCCTGGGCCCGGCTCGGCGAGGCCGAAAAGTCGAAGCAAGCGATGAAAAAGTTTCAAGCCATGGTGGCTGGGCGGCGCGCCGAGTCGACAGCGCGGGTGATGTCGTTCGACGACGTGACCAAAGCCAGGGAAGTGGCGGTGCTCATCCACAGTGACGCCGCCAAAGTCTATGCGGCCCACGGCGATTTGAAAAAAGCCGAGGAAATGTGGCGCAAGACCGCCGCGCTCGACCCGCGCAACGTCCCTTCTCGTGTCGAGCTGCTTGCCATCTATGAACGCGCAGGAAGGAATCGGGCGGCGCTTCGCGTATGTGAGGAGCTTCGCGATTTGGAACCCAAGCACGCGGACCACTGGTTGAATTACGGTATCTTGTTGTCGCGGCTGGGGCGACGCGACGCGGCGTTGGCGGCTTTGGATCAGGCCATCGCCCTGGAACCCAGCAATGCCAAATATCAGCAGGCCCGCCAGATCGTTTTGAACAGCCCATGACTGTCCGCCTCTTTCTCAGCTTGATCCCTGCATGGCTGATCCTAACCATCGCCGCGCCCGCCCAGGGACCGATCCAGCTTCGCGACATGACAGCCACGACCGGCATCCGTTTCCGTCATGACGATGGGAGCACGGGAAAACGCTACGTGGTCGAGCCGGTGGCCTCGGGCCTGGTCACGTTCGACTACGATGGGGACGGATGGATCGACATCTACTTCCTCACCGGCGGTCCGCTGGAAGGAAAAAAAGTCGCGAACCCGCCCACGAATGCCCTCTACCGCAATCGAGGCCAGTTCCGCTTTACTGATGAAACTCCCAGGGCGGGGGTGGGAATCCCCGGCTACGCCATGGGCGCGGCCGCGGCCGATTATGACAACGACGGTTGGCCCGATCTTTATGTGAGCAATTTCGGTCCGAACGTGCTATATCGCAACCGTGGCGATGGGACGTTCGAGGACGCCTCGGACGCGGCGGGAGTGAGGCTGCCGGGCAAAGTCTCCGTGGGCGCGGGCACCGCCTTTCTCGACGCCGATCGCGACGGCAACCTCGACCTCTACGTGGCGAACTATCTGACCTTTTCCTATGAAACGCACCCCCGGTGGACGTATCTGGGCGTGCATGTCTATCCCGGTCCGCTGGAGTTCCCGCCCGAGCCCGACAATTTCTTCCGCAACAATGGCGACGGGACGTTCACCGACGCAAGTCAGGCCTCCGGCGTGGGGCAAGCGGCGGCGACGGGCATGGGCATGGTCTGCGCCGACTACGACAACGACGGGGCGACCGACGTGTTCGTCGCCAACGACGTGATGGCGAACTTTCTTTGGCACAACGACGGTCAAGGCAATTTTCAGGAGGTGGGGCTGCTGGCCGGCGTGGCTTTTGACGTGGCGGGAACGCCCCATTCCAACATGGGCGTGGATTGCGGCGACTACGACAACGACGGCCACCTGGACTTCTTCGTTACCGCGTTCCACCGCGAGCTGGCGGTCTTGTATCGCAACCTCGGCAAGGGCGCCTTCGAGGACGTGACGCGACGCACCGGCGCCGGCGAAGGGTCGTACAATCAAGTGAAATGGGGCTGCGGGTTCGTGGATTTCGACAACGATGGTTTTCGCGATCTCTTCATCGCTTGCGGCAATCTCTACGACAACATCGAAGAATTCGACAAAACCACCTCCTACCGTGCCCGAAACACGCTCTTGAGGAACCTGGGCAACGGTCGGTTCGCTGACGTGACGAACCAGAGCGGCGACGGGATGCAGTTGAAAAACGTCGGCCGCGGCGCGGCCTTCGACGACTTGGACAACGATGGCCGCATCGATGTCGTGGTGCTCAACTCGCGGAGCACGCCCACCATCCTCCGCAACGAGTCGCCCGGCGGAAACCACTGGATTCAAATCCAGCTCCGCGGGGTGAAGACCAATCGCGATGGG
>CALFBP010000094.1 GCA_937951625.1 uncultured Thermoguttaceae bacterium | reverse complement strand
AAACGCGTCGAGGACTTCATGAAGAAGGCCGGAGAGAAAGAGGCCGCCGATAAGAAGAAGGCCGCCAGTAGGCCGACGGTAGTCGTCCAGGGCCGAGTCCACGCCGACGCGGTGTTTTTCAATCAGAACGCGGATAGTCGCACGTTCCTTGGCGACGCCCAGGACGCGGCCTACTTCCGCACCGCGCGGATCGGCGTGGGTGGTGATATGTTCGAGGTATTCAATTACCGCCTCGAGATCGACGCCGCGGCCCGTAACAACTACACCACTTCCAGCGCCGGGACGCCTGCCCACACGCACACCATCTCCGACGTGAGCGTGATCTCGTTCAAGGACGCCTACGTAGGCGTGAACGAGTTGCCTCTGCTGGGCAACGTGCAGATCGGCCATTATAAGGAGCCTTTCAGCCTGGAAGAGCTCACCAGCTCGCGGTTCATCAGTTTCATGGAACGCAGCCTGCCGAATGCCTTTTCTCCCGCGCGCAACATGGGCATTCGGGCCATGAACACCTTTGCGGAGGAAAGCGGCACTTGGGCCATCGGCGTCTTCCGCGACTTGACCGACATCCCGCCGTTCCGCGCGGATGATGATGGTGGTCGAGCGGTGACGGGCCGGGTCACCTGGCTTCCCTGGTACGACGAAGCTACGGAGGGGCGAGGCCTGTTCCACGTGGGATTCGGCTACAGCTATCGCGACGATGACGACGGCGTCGTGCGGTTCCGATCCCGTCCCGAGGTCGGAATGATGAGGGACCAAAACGGCTCGGACCGGACCGTCGTCGATACCGGCAACATCGCGAACACCGTAAATTACCACCTCTTTGGACCGGAAGCGGCCTTGGTGTATGGGCCATTCTCGTTGCAGACGGAGTGGATCGGCGTCACGGTGAACCGCAGCGGCGCGGACCCGGATGCTTACTTCTCCGGCTACTACGTCTACGCGAGCTATTTCCTGACCGGCGAGAACCGCGTCTACAATCGGCGTGCTGGCTGTTTTGATCGCGTGAAGCCGTTCGAGAACTTCTTCCGCGTTCGCACCGGCGACGGCGATGTGCAGATGGGCAAAGGGGCTTGGGAAATCCTCTACCGGTACTCCAATCTCGACTTGCAGGACTTCACGGCCGGGATCAACGGCGGTACGGCCGATGACCACACGCTGGGCCTGACCTGGTACTGGAACCCCTATGCCAAGGTGATGTTCAACTATATCCACACCACCGCGGCCCGGCCGTCCGCCGGTTGGACCGTGCCCATGGATATCTTTGCCATGCGGATGGCGCTCGAGTACTGATCGTCGTGTACCTATCGGGGCGCTTACGATTGCGGAAAGACACGTTGGCCTGGTTTTACAGACATCCATCGGGTCCGCCTGGCGGCGAGCCCGCAACACAGGAGAATAACCATGAGAATGTTCGGAATGATTTTGACGTTCACCGCCTTGAGCTGCCTGCTCCCAGCGGTCGTTGCCGAGGAGGGGCCACGCTGTGTTGACCCAGCTTGCGGCGGCCAAGGGGGGTGCAACGACCCGAGCGATACGGGCAGTCCGACTCGCTGCGCCCATTGTGGGCGGGAAGTGCCATGTCGGCCGACGGTATGCGACGTCGTGGCAGAAACGACCAAAGTGAAGAAGCACTATTGGACCGTGGAGTGTCAGGCGATCAGCCCGCTTTTGCCCGGCTGCGGCAGCCTCCGCGGCGGCAACTCTTGCGAACAGTGCGAGGAAGCGTGCGAAAACTGTCGCGGCGTCAAAGGCGGCCCGAACTGCAACACCAAATGCCAGGTGCCGCCGAAGCCTGGGCATCCGCGCAATGTCAAGAAGCTCGTAAAAAAGGAATACGAGTGCGAGGTGCCGGTCTATAAAGGTGTCGTCAAGTACCTTTGCGAGGATTGCCGTGGGAAGGCGACCCCAGCGTCTGCCGAGGTGACGACGCACTCGTCCACCTACGTCGTCGCCCCCCTTCCCGCAGCTCCCATGCCGTCCCTGACCGCCCGAACTGTGAGCCAACGAGAAGATCGCTAATAGCTCGCCATTGCTTGGCATCGGTGGCATCGGTCATGACTGCCGACTGAACTCGGAACATCGCGCGGCCGAGGCCGCGACATCCCGGCCGCGGGAGGAAGGCAAAATCCACCGCTGAGAGTCTTGCTTCGGCGATTCCAATCCAAGCTAATAATGGGACGCGCTGTTTCGTGTCGGGGCAATCCGTCGCGATCGCCGATGCAGAGGGGATCGCAGCTACGAGGGAGCGTGGCCCCCGTTTACCTGCCTGCTTTCAATCCAACGGCAATGTCACGGGACGGCCGCCCAGTTCGATCGAGCGATCGATGGCCAGGCAGAGTTCGTGCGTGCGGTAGGCGTCGGCGATGTTGCAATGGGACTCGCGTCCCTCGCGGATGCACTGCACGAAGTGCTCGATTTCGGCGTCGAAGGGGTGGTGTTGGACGTCGCTCGTGTGCGGTAGCACGGTAGGGATGAAGGTCCAGCCGGTTTGACCGGGAAAGAGCCGCCTGGACCACACCCGGTTGTCGCGGATCGTGCCTTCGGTGCCGGCGAGGTCGATATTGAACGTGTAGGGCATTTCGCAGTCGAACAGGACGGAGGTCTTGCCGAGGATACCGCTGCGAAAGCGGATCGTGGCGACCACGTTGGCGTCATATTCGAACCAGCCCCGCTTGTTGTTCGCCATGGCGGTGACCTCGACCGGTTCATCCCCGGTGAGCCATCGCAGGCCGTCCACCGCATGACAGCCGCCGAACAGCATCGCGCTTCCGCCGGTTTTTCGCTTACTGAGCAAGTGCCAGGCATGGTGAGTGGGCTTGAGGCCGTGCCAGTAATCGAGTTCGGCGTAGAACAGTTCGCCAATCGCGCCGGCGGAGACAAGCGATTTGATGGTTTGAATTGCTGGATTCCATCGAAGCACGAACCCAGCCAGGCTCCGCACGCCTGCCCGAGCCACCGCGTCGCGTACCGCGCGATTTTCTTCCATGGAGAGGGCGATCGGTTTTTCGACCAGCAGGTGCTTGCCGGCTTCAGCGGCGGCGATCGCCTGTTCAGCGTGGACGTGGCTAGGGCCGCAGAGATCGACGACATGGACCTCGGGATTGTCGAGCACGGCCTGGTAATCGGTTCCCAGCCGGCAAGTGATGCTCAAACGCGAGGCCAAATCCCTTGCACGCTCCAGGTGAGGATCGCTAATGGAAACAATCCGGGCATGCGGATTCTTCAGCCAGCTTGCGGCGTGGGCGCTCGCCACCCAGCCCGCCCCGTGAATCGCCACCCCTAGCTTTGCGTCTTCCACGTTAGTACCTCGTCCAACCAATGGAGATAAGCGGCGCTGCCTGCCACGATCGGCACGGCAAGAATCTCCGGCACCTGGTAGGAATGCACTTCGCGGATCGCTTGTTCAATCCGCTCGTAAAGCTCGCTGCGGCTTTTGGCCGTGCATAGCCACTCCTCAGCCGTTTCCATGGCTCCCTTCCAATGATAGGTGCTCTGAAGGGGCCCCATCACGTGAACGCAGGCCGCCAATCGCTGTTCGACCAAAGCCCGGGCAATACGATCCGCCTCCTCGCGCGACCCGGCGGTCGTCAACACTTGAATATGCCCAGTCATGCGTTCCTCAATGTACAGGTGATTTAGTCTGGTAGTCGCGGTCGTGGTCAGCCACCACCGCGAATGCCCCGGCCGAGGCGGGCCGCGTTGACCCGCGAACGAACCGGCTGTGTCTGCCCCGCCGGCTGCCCAAAAGCTTGCATGAAGCGGCACGACGGCGTGCCGTGCCATCGCAAGCAATTGTGCCGGCGGGGCATGAAAACGGGAATCTGGACGTTTGTCCATTTTTTGCCAAAGGCCGAATCCATGTAACTTAACCAGTCGAGTAGGCATCAGAGATGTAGGGCAGAGGAGGCGGGATCGCCGCCATGCGGTGGCCGCTTACCCCTCCGCACCTGGGACGAAAGGTTGGTGACGCATGTCGTTTCGCAGCAAGGCCTTGTGGCAAGGGGCGGGTCGAGCGGCGACGTTTTTCGGGTTTAGCGTCGGCGTGGTGCTGTTGTTGCTTTGGCTGGCGGGGAAATTCGCCCCCAAAGTACCGATGGATGTGGCTGCCGAGCCGCTTCCAACGCCTCCCAGCGACCACCGCGCTGTGCCGGCCCGACTAGTCCGGCTACCCGTGGCAGAGTCGGCCGTGGGTTCGATCCGAGCGGTCCACGAGACGAGCATCGGGGCGAAGCTCCTGGCCCGGGTGGTGGAAGTCAACTTGAAGGCAGGTCAGCCGGTCAAAGAAGGCGATGTGTTGATCCGGCTTGACGATACGGACCTCCGTGCCAGGCTACAACAGGCCAAGGCAGCCGTGGCTGCCGCCGAGGCAGCCAAGACGCAAGCCCTCGCGGATGAGAAGCGCTTCACCGACTTGGCCAAGCGAAACGCCGTCAGCCAACAGGAGGCCGAGAAAGCGGTTACCGCCGCACGTGCGGCCGAGGCCGAAGTGGTCCGCCTTCAGGAAACCGTGAAGGAAGTCCAGGCCATGCTGGATTGGGCAACGATCCGCTCGCCCATCGACGGCATTGTCATCGACAAAAAAGTCGACGTCGGCGATATGGTCACCCCAGGGCAAGTCTTGGTCACGCTCTTCGATCCCAAGCGCATGCAATTGGTGGCCAGCGTGCGCGAGTCGCTGGCCCATCGGCTCCAAGTTGGCCAGTCGCTCGACGTCCGCGTCGAGGGCATTAACAAGCAATGCCAGGGGATGATCAGCGAGATCGTGCCCGAGGCCCAATCGGCCAGCCGCACGTTTCAAGTTAAAGTCACCGGTCCCTGTCCCGAGGGCGTCTATACCGGCATGTTCGGCCGGATCTTGATTCCGCTCGAGGAAGAACTGGTGTTGGTTGTCCCCCGTCACGCGGTGCGCAAAGTCGGCCAGTTGGAATTGGTCGACGTCATAGAGAATGGGCAAAGCGTGCGGCGTGCGGTGCGGACCGGCCGCTCCCTCGGCGACGAAGTGGAGATTCTGTCCGGACTGCGAGAGGGGGAGCTCGTGCTGTTACCCGACGCTTCGACCCAATCGTAACGGCCAATTCTCCCTCGCGGTGAGCTACGGTGTGAACAAGGGCGGCTTTCGCATGAAAGAATGCGACCAGCTACAGCGACTCAAGCCACGCACGGGAAGTCGCATCCCTTCGTGCCTTGAGTTCCCTCGCGTTCATCAGCCACAGGAAGGGCTTGAAAAAGGCTCGGCCTTGCGATGTCCCCTTCCCCTCTGCCTCTGCACAGATCACACGCACATGCCGCTGATCTAAGGCGTCAAACCTACGCAATGCTGAAAGAACCATGAGCGATCCAAGCGTCCATTCCGCGAGCGAGGAACATCACTTCACGAACAAGATCGTGAAGATCTTTCTCGACTCGAACCTTTCGCTGATTCTCATCTTGCTGGCCACGGTGGTTGGGCTGGCGGCGCTGGGGCTGACGCCTCGGGAAGAGGACCCCCAAATCGTCGTTCCCCTGGCCGACGTGTACGTCAATTTTCCCGGCCACTCGGCGGCCGAGGTCGAGCAATTGGTCGCTACCCCGCTCGAGAAGATGCTCTACCAGATCGACGGCGTGGAGTACGTTTACTCGATGAGCCGGGAAAACTTGGCGATCATCACCGTGCGGTTCTACGTCGGCGAGGACCGCGAGCGGAGCCTCGTCAAACTGTACAAAAAGATCGACGAAAACTTGGATTTAGTGCCGCCGGGCGTGACCGGCTGGGTCATCAAGCCGGTCGAGATCGACGATGTGCCGATCGTGACGTTGACCTTGGCGGGCAAGGTTCCAGGTGGGGCAAACGGTACCGCCAAGCACGGCAATCCCGACTCGCCATCAGACTCCACCGGCGATTCCCTGCCCGACGACATGACGCTTCGCCGCGTGGCCGAGGAAATCACCGAACGGCTGGCGGGTGTGAGGGACGTGTCGCGGGCCTACGTGGTGGGTGGTCGGCCCCGCGTGGTTCAAATCCTCTTGGACACGGACCGCATGGCCGCCCATTCGGTCTCGCCACTGGAAGTTCATCGGGCCTTGCAAGGGGCCAACGTGCGACAGACGGCTGGCGAGTTCCGACGTCGGGATGAACTCGTACGCGTCGAGGCAGGGGAACCGTTCACCAACGTCGCGGAACTGCGAGACTTGGTGGTGGGGGTCTTCGACGGTCGGCCTGTCTTTCTCAAAGATGTGGCCCAGATTGAAGACGGCCCCGACGAGGTGGCCAACTACGTCCGTCACGGCTGGGGACCGGCCCGCGGCTTCACGCATCACGAGTACTTCCCCGGCACCGTGCTGGGAGAACACGGGCACGGTCAAGCAACACGGAGCGAGCATGGCTCGGGCGAAGGCGGGACGAGCAACGCGGCCTCGGGGACCCGACCCGCCGTCACCATCGCGATCGCCAAGAAGAAAGGCACCAACGCCGTTTGGGTGGCCAAGGCGGTGCTCCGCGAGGCTGAACAGCTTCAGGCCGCGATCTTGCCGCACAACATGGAACTCGTCGTCACGCGGAACTATGGTCTTACCGCTGATGAAAAAGTGAACGAACTGGTCGAAGGCCTGGCCGTGGCGGTGGTGATCGTCATCGCCCTGCTGACCCTGGGGCTTGGCTGGCGCGAGGCCTTGATCGTAGCCGTGGCAGTGCCGGTCGTGTTCGGGCTGACGCTGGCGGTAAATCTTTTGTTCGGGTTCACGATCAACCGCGTGACGTTGTTCGCGTTGATCCTCTCGCTGGGCCTGTTGGTCGACGACCCGATCGTCGATGTCGAAAACATCGCCCGGCACTTCTCGCTCCGCAAAAAGGCCACGCGGCGGATCGTACTCGAGGCCGTGGCGGAAATCCGACCGCCGCTGATCACGGCCACGTTGGCCGTCATCGTCAGCTTCCTGCCGATGTTCTTCATCACGGGGATGATGGGCCCCTACATGCGGCCGATGGCCCTCAATGTTCCGGTGACGATGATCATGTCCATGGTCGTGGCCTTCACGATCACGCCGTGGCTGGCGTATCACGTGTTGCGTCGGGCCTACGGCTCTGGGGAGGCTCCGGTCCACGATGCGCACGATCCCCACGATCTCGATGCCGTGAAGCAATCGCGCCTTTACAAGTTGTTTTATCCCTTGATGGCCCCCTTGTTGCATTCCCGCCTCGCGGCCTGGGCATTCCTCATCCTCATCACGCTCTTGACCGTCGCGGCCATGGGCCTGGCCGCGCTGCGGACCGTGCCCTTGAAGATGCTCCCCTTCGACAACAAGAACGAGTTGCTCTTGGTTTTGGACTTCGATAAGGGGACGACGTTGGAACGCACCGACGCTGCGGTCCGGGAGATCGAGTCTTATCTGGCGAGCGTTCCGGAGGTGTGCGATTTCACGAGCTATGTCGGTCTGGCCTCGCCGATGGATTTCAACGGCCTGGTCAGGCACTACTACCTCCGGCAAGGCGACGACGTGGCCGAGGTGCGGATCAATCTGGCGGGCAAGAAGAACCGGCAGCTTCAGAGCCACGCCATCGGCTTGAGGATGCGGAACGATTTGCAGGCCATCGCGGATCGACACCGTGCGCGGATGAAATTGGTCGAGACGCCGCCCGGCCCGCCCGTCATTGCCAGCGTGGTGGCCGAGGTCTATGGGCGAGCGGACCATAGTTACGAAGAGATCCTTCTGGCCTCCGACACGGTCCGGGCGCGCATGGCGGCCGAGCCTGGCGTCGTCGATGTGGACTCCGTGCGCGAAGCGCCCCAAGTCAAATTGACGTTCGTTGCCGATAAAGAGAAGGCCGCCCTGAATGGCATTTCCACTCAGGAAATCGCCGCCACGCTCCAAGCCGTGCTGAAGGGCGAAGCCATGGGCACCGTGCGGAGTGAAACGGAACGCAACCCCCTCGAAATCCTTCTCCGCGTGCCCATCGACCGACGCACGAGCGAATTCGACTTGGCCAAGGTCCACGTGAAGGGAGCGGGAGGGCAGTTGGTGCCTTTGGCGGAACTCGGCCGCTGGCAGACGGCCCGCGTCGATCAAACGATCTTCCACAAAAACCTCCAGCGCGTGGCTTACGTATTCGCCGAGACCGCTGGCCGACCGCCGGCCGACGTGGTGGTCGACCTGCTGGCAGACCTGAGCGACACGCCTGATGCCAAGCGGGTCTCCCTCGAAAAGGGGCGCGACGCAGCGGGGGTCAATCGGGGGAACGGTTGGATCGCCGCGAATCCCCCTCGGCCGGTCGAGGGCCGTACGTTCTTTTCCAACGGCAGCGGCATCGCCTGGGGGCTTCCGCCGGGCTTCACGGTCGATTTCGCCGGTGAGGGTGAATGGAAGATTACCTTGGATGTGTTCCGCGACCTCGGCCTGGCTTTCGGCGCCGCCATGATCGCGATCTACGTGCTCTTGGTGGCCCAGACCGGCTCGTTCGCCATTCCCGTGGTCGTGATGCTGGCCATTCCGCTGACGATCCTGGGCGTGATGCCCGGCTTTTGGCTGCTCAATGCGATCAACGCCCAATACGTGGGCGGGTATCTCGACCCGGTGTATTTCACGGCGACGGGTATGATCGGGATGATCGCCTTGGCGGGCATTGTGACCCGCGATTCGATCATCCTCGTGGACTTCATCCACCTCTCGCTGGCCCGGGGACGGACCCTCTTCGACGCCATTATGGAAAGCCGCGTGGTGCGGCTGCGGCCGATCTTGTTGACGGCCAGTGCGGCCATGCTGGGGGCGGTGCCGATCATCATCGACCCCATCTTCTCCGGCCTGGCTTGGTCGCTGATCTTCGGCTTGTTCGCCTCGACGTTGTTCACACTCTTCGTCATTCCGGTAGCGTATTGGCTGCTGTATGCCAACAAGCCGGGCCACGGCCTGCCGCAAACGATGATGGAGAGCTAGAAGAGCTACCTGCGAACTGCCCAACATCCCCCCCTCGCTTGCTTCGCACCAGAGCGTGCGTGCAAGCAAGAGGTGCATTAGTTTGGGGCTTCCTGCCTATTCCTCGTGTCCGCTATTGCAGGGGGCATTGCCACCTTGCTTTCTCGCCCCGCTACGGCTTCGGGCAAGTCACCCGATTGGGCCCCTCTGCGGCCCTTTCCTGACTTATTGCCAACGCCACAGCTCAAGCGCAAGGTCGACGTTTTGACCTCGAGCGTACATCGCACCAGGGCTTATAACCCTCGGCCTATGGCAAAACACGGCGGTTTCGCCTATGCTAATGGGTCAATCGTTGAGGGACGGCGAAAGCGGGGTGGTTTTTCAGGTCTGCGCGGGCCCGAAAAGCATCCCGGGACCGCTCTGTCTCGGTAATTGGATTGTTCTTGCGCTCAAGGGAGGCCATGGATATGACCAGCTACGATACGACATCCAGAAGAACAAAGAAATTGGCGGGGATGAATCGCCGTGGATTTCTAGCGGGCGCCACCGCCGCGAGCGTGATGATCGTCAAGCCGGAACTGGTGGCCGGTTCGCAGGCCAACTCGAAGATCCGGATGGGAATCATCGGTTGCGGCAACCGGGGAGTGTGGATTACGGATTTGTTTATGCAAAATGGCGGATACGAGCTGGTCGCGGCGGCCGACTACTTCAAGGATCGTGTGGATCGCTTGGGCGACAAGTTCAAGCTCGATGCGGCGAAACGTTTCACGGGGCTGAACGGCTACCGCAAACTGGTCGAAGCAAAGCCCGACGCGGTGGTAATCGAAAGCCCGCCTTACTTCCATCCCATCCACGCCATGGCCGCGGCCGAGGCCGGTTGCCACGTGTTTCTGGCCAAGCCGATCGCGGTGGACGTCCCCGGCTGCCTGACGATCGCCGAGGCCGCACGCAAGGCGGCCGAAAACAAACGCTGCTTTTTGGTCGATTTTCAAAGCCGGACCGACGAGTTCTACCGCGAGTCGATCCGCCGGGTCCACGCGGGCGACATCGGCCCGTTGGTGTCGGGCGAGGCCGTGTATTACTGCGGCATCACTTGGGGAGGGGCTGACGTCCTGGCCCAGGATCCCAAGAACCCCGAAAATCGCCTCCGCGCGTGGGGCCTGGATCGGGTACTTTCGGGCGATATCATCACGGAGCAGAACATCCACGCTTTGGACGTGGCCACCTGGATCATCGACGACCAGCCGATCAAGGCGTTCGGCACCTGCGACAAGCGAGGCCGCCAAGACGCGGGTGATTGTCACGACCATTTCTCCGTGATTTTCTGGTTCCCCAAGGGCGTGACGCTCACCTTCGCCTCGAAGCAATACGGCACCGGTTACGACGACATCGGTTGCCGCATGTTCGGCCCCCAGGGCATGATCGAAACCCATTACGCCGGGCAGTGCTTCATTCGCGGCGAAAAATCCTATAAGGGCGGCAGGAGCCCCCACCTGTACACGGATGGCGCGATCCGCAACATCGCCGATTTCCGCGAGAGCATCCTCAAGGGCGACTTCTCCAATCCCACCGTGGCCCCGAGCGTCCGCAGCAACCTGACGACGATCCTGGGGCGGATGGCTGCCTATGCGAAAGCCGAAGTAACGTGGGAAGAGATGATGCGCAAGGCCGAGAAATTCGAGTTCGACACCAGCCGTCTGGTTTCTTGACGCGTGACGCCCGCCAACGTCATCATCCAGGCCGATGGTGACATCGCTAGGGAATGTGTGAAAGCGCATCGATAAACGACGAAGTAGGCAAAGCCATCGTCGGCTTTCAGACGAGCCAAGGGGTTGGAGCGTTGGGCCTGTCCACGGCCGCCCAACGATTCAACCCCTGAGTGAGCCATCGCGACTATTCCGGGTCAAACGTTTGAGGAGCACAATTGTGACTATAGGGCGTTTTTTCTTGTGGGGACTGCTTTTGGCGGGCAGTGTGGGCAGCGGGGCCGAGCCCCCTCCGCCCGACCACCGCGCGCTTTCCGCCGTGCCTTTTACCGAGGTGAAGCTGAACGACGCCTTTTGGGCCCCCCGCATTCGCACCAACCGGGAAAAATCGTTGCCGCACAATTTCAAGTGGTGCGAAGAAACCGGTCGGATCAGCAACTTCGCCAAGGCCGCGGGGCTGATCCCTGGCAAGTTCGAGGGAATCTACTTCAATGATTCCGACGTGTACAAGGTGCTCGAAGGCGCGTCCTACGCCTTGGCCGACCAGCGCGATCCGGCGCTGGAAAAGAAAGTGGATGAGGTGATCGCCAAGATCGCCGCCGCCCAGCAGCCCGACGGCTACCTCAACACCTACTTCACCCTGGTCGAGCCTGACAAAAAGTGGACCGATTTCGCCGTCAAACACGAGTTGTATTGTGCCGGCCACCTGATCGAAGCGGCGGTGGCGCACTACCAAGCCACGGGAAAGAAGACGCTGTTCAACGTGGCCTTGAAGCTGGCCAACCACTTGGATGCCCTATTCGGGCCAGGAAAGCGGCACGAAGTGAGCGGCCATGAGGAGATCGAGTTGGCGTTGATCAAACTCTATCGGGCCACGGGCGAGGCCCGTTACCTCAAGCTCGCTGCGTTCTTCCTCGACATCCGCGGCGACAAGTCGAAACGGCCGAAGCTCTTCGGTGCGTATGCCCAGGACCACATGCCGATCCGGCAACAGCGGGAGGTCGTCGGTCACGCTGTCCGCGCCATGTATCTCTACACGGCCGTAGCCGATATGGCGTCGTACACCGGCGACGCAGGCTTCATCGAGGCCATGCGGGCCATCTGGGAAGACGTGGTCCACCGCAAGATGTACATTACCGCTGGGATCGGCTCGCGGCATCAGGGCGAGGCCTTCGGCGATCCCTATGAATTGCCCAACGACACGGCCTACTGCGAGACCTGCGCGGCGATCGGGCTGGCCTTCTGGGCCCATCGGCTCAACCAACTCCACGGCGACGCCCAATACGCCGACGTTCTGGAACGGGCGATCTACAACGGGATCCTCTCGGGAATCGCCCTGGACGGCGAGCACTTCTTCTACGTCAACCCCCTGGCGTCGGCAGGCAAACACCACCGCCAGCCGTTCTTTGGCTGCGCCTGCTGCCCCAGCAACGTGGTGCGGTTCGTTCCCTCGATTCCCGGTTATGTGTATGCCCAAAACGACGCCGGAATCGCAGTCAACCTTTATGTAGCAGGAACCGCCACGGTCGCGCACGGGCAAATGAAGGTGAAGCTCGTGCAGCAGACCCAGTATCCCTGGGATGGCAAGGTGACAATCCGCGTCGAGCCGGAGCATGCCGCCGAGTTCGACTTGGCCTTGCGCATCCCCGGCTGGTGCGAGGGCGTTACGCTGGCTTTGAACGGTCAGCCGATCGAGAAGTTGGAAATCGTCAAGGGCTACGCCAGAGTGCATCGGGCCTGGCAGCGCGGCGACATCGTTCAACTGGACCTGCCCATGCCGGTCCAGCGGATCGAGGCCCATCCCCAGGTCCAAGCCAATGCTGGCCGCGTGGCGATCCAGCGCGGCCCGATCGTCTATTGCTTCGAAGAGGTCGATAATGGCGGGCCAGTGAAAGACCTCGTCTTGGCCCGAGAACCGAAGTTCAGCGTCGAGCACAAGCCCGACCTGCTGGGCGGCGTGACCGTGGTGCGTGCTCAGGACCGCAACAGCCGCACGGTAACGGCGATTCCGTATTACGCCTGGGACCATCGGCAGCCGGGTGAAATGATCGTCTGGGTGCGGCAGGATGGCAAACCCGAGTCGCCCGCCGCCGACGCGACCTGGCAGGGCAAGCTCTATCGGCGCTACGCTGATCCACGGTGAATCGCTCAACAGACAGAAGCGATCCCGCCGTCTCGTTGCTGCGGAACAGGACGGGCAGCGAACGATTATCGCCGGATTCCAGTGAACCGCTCTGTCTGCTCGCGGATGGCGCGCTCGGTGGGCAATCGTTCCATGGAGCTGGCCCCGTAGAAACCGTCCACTGCCGGACAATTCTTGAGGATATAGGCAGCGTCTTCCGGCTCGGCGATCGGGCCGCCGTGACACAGGAGGATGATTTCGCTGCGGACGCCTCGAGCGGCCTTGGCGATTTCGTCGATCAAGGCCACACATTGATCGAGCGTCTTGGCCGTCTTCGCCCCGATGGAACCGGAGGTAGTCAGCCCCATGTGGGCCACGAGGATGTCGGCCCCCGCCTCGGCCATCTGGACCGCTTCGTCGGGATTGAAGACATAGGGAGTGGTGAGCAGGTCCATTTCGCGGGCCAGGCGGATCATTTCCACCTCGCGTCCAAAGCCCATGCCCGTCTCTTCCAAGTTCTGGCGGAACACGCCATCGAACAGGCCGACGGTGGGGAAATTCTGCACCCCGGCGAAACCGATTTCCTTGACCTCACGGAGGAACCGTTCCATGCGTCGCATGGGATCGGTGCCGCAGACACCGGCCAGCACCGGGGTGTGCTTGACCACGGGAAGGACCTCGTTGGCCATTTCCATGACGATCTTGTTGGCGTCGCCGTAAGGCAGCAGGCCGGCCAGCGAACCATGCCCGGCCATGCGGAATCGGCCCGAATTGTAGATCACAATCAGATCGATGCCCCCGGCTTCTTCGAACTTGGCGCTGATGCCCGTGCCAGCCCCTCCCCCGATGATGGGCTTGCCTTGAGCGATCTTTTGGTTGAAGCGTTGCAGGATTTGGGTTCGCGTCTCGGCCATGGAAGCACCTCCGTGGGGATGGTCGCCTAGTTGTTGGTCTGCATCATTTCGAGTAGGGTTTCCGCACAACGCCGGGCGAACTCGGGATCGTTCACGTTCGCGTCGATCTCCACGATGGGCACGTCCGGGCGCAGGGCCGCCTTCAAGGCGTCGGCGAAGGCTTGATCGGCCTCGGGCCACCAGAACGGTCCGCCGGGGGCGTCGATCATGCTCCAGCCGCGAAGAGGGATCAGCACCGCCACCGGACCGGTGCTGAGGTTCAACTTCTCGGCCACGATTTGCCCCAGACGCCGGCACTCGTCCGGCGTGGTTCGCATGAGGGTGATGTTCGGATTATGCTGATAAAATCGCCGTCCGCGGAAGTGCTCAGGAATGGTCGAGGGGGCCCAAAAGTTGACCATGTCGAGGCAGGCCGGGGTGACGACCGCGGGCACGCCGTGGCGTGCGGCGGCTTCCAATCGGGTGGGCCCCGCCGTGAACACGCCCCCTACCAGCTCGTCGGCCCATTCCGTGGTGGTCACGTCGAGCACGCCGGCAACGACTCCCGACTCGACAAGGCTTTCCATGGTTCGCCCGCCAGTGCCAGTGGCATGGAACACGAGCACCTCGTACCCAGCCGCTTCGAGCATGGCTTTGGCCGTTTCGACGCAGGGGGTGGTGTTGCCGAACATTGAGGCGGCCACGAGCGGCTTGTCGTCGCCTGGGGGAACGGCGGCCTCGATCATCCCGCAAATTGCCCCGGCTGCCCTGGCAAACACCCCGCGGCTGATGCGGTTGATCCCGGCAACGTCGACGATGCTGGGAATCATCACAATGTCCTTGACGCCGACGTAGCTCGAAACATCGCCCCCAGCGACGGTGGAGACCATCACTTTGGGCACACCCAGCGGCAAGGCCCGCATGGCAGCACAGGCGACCGACGTCCCCCCGCCACCGCCGAGAGCCAAGATGCCGTCGAAGCGTCCCTCGGAATACAATTGGGCAGCTAAAACCTCAACGCCCCGGGCCATGGCGGCCACGGCTTCGCCGCGGTCTTCCCGGGCCACGAGATCTGCGAGGTTGGCCCCGCCAGCCGCTGCCACCTTTTCGCGCGGCACGTCCGGCGCGATCCGCGGCGGGCCCAACACGCCCGTGTCGATCACCAGGGTGCGAAGCCCCCTGGCTTCGATGCACTGCTTCACGAAGCCATACTCGAGGCCCTTGGTATCGAGCGCCCCTAGAAGCGCGACCGTCTTCGGCATCGCACGTCCCCCGGTAGGGACCGAAAAAATCGTAGCCGATGCATGATGAAGGATCGGACCAAGCGAATCAAGAGGGTGGTAAGGCGCCCCTTGCCGCCAAGCGTCAGGGGCGTCAGAATACGGGCGTGTTTCGCGGGTCATTTTTTCTCGGAGAAGACACTCTTGCCAAAGAGACCAAGCCATGCCCAATGCACCGCGCGTGATTTTGACGGGATTCGCTGACGAAGCCGCCAATCAGAAAACGGCGGTCCAACAGTTTGCCGCCTTTGCCGCCCTCGGACTCCAGTATTACAGCATCCGCTTCATCGACGTGGGCGACGGCGTGAAGAACGTGATGAAGCTGACTCGGGCGGAGATTCAGAAGATTCGTGCGCTTCAGGGGGAGTATGGGCTGAGCGTCTCGTCGCTTGGTTCGCCGATCGGCAAGGTGAAGCTCAAGAATGTGGAGGACGGCACCAAGAACGTGTTCGTCCCATTCAAGCGTTACTTGGCGAACGACGTGAAAAAGGCCTGCGACTTGGCCCACGCCTTCGAGACCAAACTGATCCGGGGGTTTTCGTTTTACCATCCGCGGGGCGAGGATCCCCGCGGGCACCTGCCCCAAGTCGTGGATCAGCTTGGCCAGATCGCCGAGGTATGCCACCGCTCAGACCTGACGTTCGGGCTGGAGGTGGAGGCGAATTTGGTGGGCGGGGACGGCTTTCATCTGGCCGAGATTTACCGCCAGGTGAATCACCCGGCCTTGGTGTTGGTCTTCGACGCGGCGAATCTGATCGTCCAAGGTTTTTCGCCCGCGGAGGTTCTCGAGCAATTCCGGGCGATGGCCCCCGGTCTGGGCTGGATGCACGTGAAGGACTATCGTAACCCTCGGCCTGTGGCCAAAGGGGGCCACATCGACGAAGACGCCTTGCACCACTTCGTTCCCGCCGACGAAGGCGATGCGGCCCACGAGGCCATCTTCCGCGAGTTCCGCACGCTGCTGCCGGAACTGGAGGGAAAGCTCCAGCGGCGGGGCATTCCCGGCGTGTTTGTCGACTTGGAGCCGCACCTGAAGGGCGGCGGTCAGTTCGGCGGCTTCAGCGGTCCCGACGGCATGGGCGTGGCCCTGCGGGCATTGTGTCGCGTGCTGGACTACGCGCGGATCGGGTACCACCTGCGGGACTTCGAGGACATCAAGGCGGCCAGGGGGTTTTGAAGGCTTGCGAACAGCGCCAAGAGGTTGACAAGACTACGTTGATACGTTCGGCGGGTTGCCTTCCGCATTTTCTGCAAACCACGGGTCGCCGGGAGCCGTGAACGGCCGGACCTCGTGGGGATCGTCGTCGGACGGCGTTGAAACGCTACGGCTGCTTGGTCGTCGGTATCCTCCTGCAATCACCGCATCCGAACTTCGATGGATTTTTGGCAATGCCCCGCTTCCCCAACCTCGTGATCCGGGCTTCGGCGGGCACCGGAAAGACGTACCGGTTGAGCTGCCGTTTTCTGGAACTTTTGGTCTCGGGCGAGCCGGTCGACGAAATCCTCGCCACGACGTTCACGCGCAAGGCGGCGGGCGAGATTCTGGGCCGCGTATTGCTCCGCTTGGCCGAAGCCTCAAGGAACCCCCAAAAGTTGGCCGAATTGTCGGCCGATTTGCAACATCCCGGCCTGCATCGGGATCGCTGCTTGGCAATCCTGGTCGGACTGGTGCGGCAGTTGCACCGCTTGCGGGTGGGCACGCTGGATAGCTTCTTCATGGACGTTGCCCGCGTTTACGGACTCGAACTCGGCCTGCCCCTGGGCTGGCAGATCGTGGATGATGCCGAGGAGGCGGCCCTGCGGGCCGAAGCGATTCGCGTCATGCTCCATCGGGAGACGACCGGGGACGCGGTCCGCTTGATGCACCTCTTGACCAAGGGCGAAACGACGCGCTCCGTCCATGAGCAGATCGCTACCCTCGTGGGCCAGCTTTACGACGTGTTTCTGGAGAGCGATGCTGCTGCCTGGGATGCCCTGCCTTATAATCAACCCCTCGACAAAGTTGAACTGCAAGCCGCCATCGAGGCCTTCGCCGAGGCAGAATGCCCCCCAGACAAGCGATTCCAGAAGGCACGCGATACCGTTCTGAAAAACATCGCGGAGGAGGAGTGGGAAGTACTTTTGCAAAGTGGACCGCTCAAGAACGTCGCCCAAGGCAAAGTTACCTACGGCAACAAACCCCTCCCACCAGAGATGCTGGAGGCGTGCCAACGGCTGGCTGACCACGCCAAGGCCAAGCTGCTGGCGCGGATTGCCGATCAGACAAAGGCCACGCGCAGGCTATTGGAGCGGTTTGACGCGGCCTACCGCGCCTTGAAGTTGTCCCGAGGCGCGATGCGGTTCGAGGACGTTACCCGTGCGGTAGGCGGCGCCGTCACGACGGAACGGCTCAACGAACTTGCCCATCGCCTCGACGCCCATGTTTCCCATCTGTTGTTGGACGAATTCCAAGACACGTCGTCGCTGCAATGGCGGGTGTTGCGGCCGATCGCCATGCGTTGCACGGCGGACAGCGAGCATCGGTCGTTTTTTTGCGTTGGCGACGTGAAACAGGCGATTTACGGCTGGCGCGGGGGCATGGCCGAGATCTTCGATGCCCTGGCAGAGGAACTCCCCGGCCTGAGCAACGAACCGCTCGATCGGAGCTATCGTTCCAGTCCGGTGGTGATCGAATTGGTGAATCGGGTATTCGGAAATCTGGCTGGCAATCCCGCCTTGCAGAACTACGCGGGTGCCGCCGAGCAATGGGCCGCCCGCTTCCATCCCCATGCCACGGCCCACTCCGATCGCCCCGGTTATTGCCGCATGGTTGCGGCTCCTCGGGCCGCCGAGGGGCAGAAGCAAAAAGCCGTCACCTGGGAATTCGCGGTCCGTCGCGTGGTGGAGCTTCACGAGGCGGCGCCGGGCTTTTCCCTCGGCGTGTTGGTGCGGAAAAACGAGGCCGTGGCTTGGCTGATCCGCCGCCTGCGTCAACTAGGGATCGAGGCCAGCGAGGAAGGGGGCAACCCGCTGACCGATTCCCCGGCAGTGCAGTGGGTATTGTCGCTGTTGACGCTGGCCGAGCATCCTGGCCACTTGGCGGCCCGCTTCCACGTGGCGCACTCGCCCTTGGGGCCTCTGGTCGGGCTGACTTCTCATGACGACGATTCCCTGGCGGCAGGCGTGTCGCACAACATCCGTGCCGAACTGTTGCAACAAGGCTACGGCCCCACACTTTACGCTTGGGCTGCTCACCTCGCCCCACACTGCGACGCCCGCGAACTCGCCCGCCTGATGCAACTGGTCGAGATGGGCTACGCCTTTCAGGCTCGGGCAAGCACGCGGGTGGATGCTTTTTTGCGCGTCGTGGAGAAGACGCGGGTCGAAACGCCGCGTCGCGCCGCCGTACGCGTGATGACGATCCACCAGGCCAAGGGCCTGGAGTTCGACATCGTCGTCTTGCCAGAACTGGACGTGCAAATCCTCGGCCAACCCCCCCAGATCGCGGTCGATCGCCACTCGCCGATCCAGCCGATCGACCGGGTGCTCCGCTATGTGAACACGGAACTCTGGCCGCTGTTGCCCGAGGCGTTTCAAAATATGTTTGCCGTTCAAAAGCGTCGCCGGGCGGAGGAGTCGGTGTGTCTGCTCTACGTGGCGTTGACGCGCGCCGTCCACGCCTTGGAGATGATTGTCGCCCCGTCTTCGGAGAAAGAACAAAACCTACCCAGCACGTTCGCGGGCCTGTTGCGCGCGGCGCTCGGCTCGGGCGGCCGATTGGAACCGGAAGCGATCGCCTACGAATCGGGCGATCCAGCGTGGCATCAAAAGGTCACGCCGCGTTTTGCCGAGGCGCCGGCCACGGCATCACCCGATCGCGGCGAACCCTCCGTCGTGCGGCTGGCGCCCACCACCGCACGACCCACGCGCGGGTTGGACCGCCGCAGCCCCTCGCAGCTCGAAGGGGGTTCCCGGGTGTTGCTCGCCCAACGGCTGCGGGTTGATGTGGATCAGGCATTGGACCGGGGGAGCGTGCTGCACGCCTGGTTCGAGCTGATCGAGTGGCTGGACGAGGGCGAGCCGGACGACGACACACTTCGCGAGGCGGCGGGCCCCCTGGTCAGCCACAGTGCGGATCTGCCGAATCTGATTCGCCAGTTCCGCGAAGCCCTAGCCCGACCGGCTGTGCGGGCGGCGCTCTCGCGCAGCAGCTACCAGCGGCCAGCCCGGCTGGACTCGCCGTCGCAAGTCCATGCCGGACCGAATGTTACCCGCCCCGGTTGGACCGTGTTCCGGGAATGTCCCTTTGCGATCCGCGAGGGCGAGGTTATTCTAAATGGTAGGTTTGACCGACTCGTCGTGCTCTGCGATGGCGAGCGGATGGTGGGGGCGGACGTCCTCGACTTCAAGACAGACGCCCTGGCCGCGGACGATTCGCAGGCCTTGGAGGCCCGTGTCGCTTGGTACCGCCCGCAACTGGAGGCCTATCGCCGGGCCGCCGCGGCGATGCTCCAGCTCGATGCCGACCATGTATCCGCCCGGCTGATTTTCACCGAGCCGGGTCGGGTGGTGAACGTGGGCTGAGCGCGCCGCGAGTATCGCGCGTCTCGAGTTGGGGATTTCCTAAGAGGAGCGGGTGTCCTGCGGGGCCAGGGTGGGAAATCGCGCGCCGACTTGCCTTTCTTCGTTTTCGACATCACGTACCTACAAGCAAATCGCGCTGAGGTGGAAATTTCGGTATGAGCCACGATCAACAACCGCTGCGGATCATCTCCAGCGTAGCCCCCATCCGGATTGCCGATTTCGGCGGCTGGACCGACACTTGGTTCGCCAAGTTCGGTAAGGTGCTGAACATCGCCGTCTACCCCTATGCGGAGGTGCAGATACGGGTCTTTGCCCGCAACGACGATCGGGCGCAGGTCACGATCTTCGCCGAGAATTACGGCGAGCGGTACACGCTGGACGCGGTGGGCGGGGCCTACGATCGGCACCCGCTGTTGGAGGCGGCGCTGGACTTCATGGGCGTGCCGAACGATCTCGCCTTGGAGATCGACATCTTCAGCGAGGCCCCGGCGGGCGCGTCGACCGGCACCAGCGCGGCGGTAAGCGTGGCCCTGATCGGGGCCTTGGACTTGTTGAAGCCCGGCCGACTGACTCCGCACGAGGTCGCTCGCGCCGCCCATCGCATCGAAACCGAATTGCTGCACCAGCAGTGCGGGGTGCAAGACCAGTTGGCCTCGGCCTATGGCGGGATCAACCTGATCGAAATCCTTGAATACCCGCACGCGGTGGTCAGTCCGCTGCGTCTGACGCAGGCCATCGAGTGGGAGCTGGAAGAACGGCTCTCGCTGGTGTTCCTTGGCCAGGCCCACAGCTCGTCCAAGGTGCATGAACTGGTGATCGCGGAATTGGAGGACGCCGGTCCGGACGCCGAGAAACTCCGCGTGCTGCGGCGCACCCCGATTCGGGCCCGCGACGCCTTGTTCGCCGGCGATTTCGCCGCCTTGGGCCGAGTGATGATTGAGAATACGGAAGCGCAGGCCAATCTGCACCCTGACCTGGTCAGCCCCCGCCATCAAGCCGTGATCGACGTGGCCAAGCGCTTTGGGGCCTTGGGCTGGAAAGTGAATGGAGCAGGCGGAGACGGCGGCAGCGTGACCATCCTTGGCGGCCCGAAAGCCGCACGCAATCGCGAGATGCTCCGCGCCGTCATCGCGGACGTGCCTGGCACGCAGACCATTCCCATCTACCTCAGCCCCCTGGGGCTCCGCGTTTGGGAATCCCCGCTCCAGTAACGGAGTGAGATGCCGACGCAGCTCGTGTTATGTCGGTCAGCAGGTGCGTCTTCCTCGTGACTTGCTTTCGGAACGCCGCCCGCAAAGGCCAGCGACCGATTCACGACGTGTGGCCTCAGCCCCGGGGCATCACTCTCGCTTGTCGCACCTTCTCGGAAGTCCGGCCAAAGTCGCCTCAGATGATCGATCACGAACTGCTTGCCGGCTTCGATCCAGTCAGCCCGACACCGCGGTGGGCGAATGGTGTTCGAGCACGGCCTGGGCTTGTGCATCGGGGGCGGGCGGTTTTTCCGCCTTGGGCGTGTCGCCGCGGAACAACGTCGCCAAGACGAGCGCGCCGGCGAGCATGATGACCAAGGGGACGGACCAGATTTTTGACCATTGGAACTTTCCTTCGGCCGAGAACTGATCCATCACGAACCCGGCCAGTTGCGAGCCAAGGAACAACCCCACCCCTGTCGTCGCCGCAAAAATCAAGGCCTGCATCGAGCTGCGAATGGCCTCCGGTGCAACGGTCGCGGCATAGACTTGGCCGACGATCATGAACATCACATACGCCAGCCCGTGAAGCACCTGGGAAACGATGATCAATTCCTTGGGTTTTCCGGCAACGTACACGACGTACAAGACCACCCAGCACGCCGCCCCGAGGACCAAGGTATTCTTGAACCCCAACGCGCCGAGCACGGCCCCGAGGGCCACGACGGTGGCAATGGCTTGGGCGGCCTGAGCAATGCCCATCGTGGCGGGAACCGCTTTGGCCGAAATGCCCATGTCGGTCATGAACCGCGCCGATCCGAGGAAATAGAACTGCATCAGCCCGGCGATCACCAGCGAAACCACGATGAACACGGCGAAGTCGAAGCGGCCGAGCATGGCCAAGGCATCGACGATGGGCACGCCGCCTTTGCCCGCGGGCGGGGTCGCCGGCAACGCCAAGCAGCAAACCGCCATCAACACCGAAAGGATGGCGGCGAACACGAGGCAATCGCTCCCCTCGCCCTCCCCTTTCCGCAGCACGCGCCAGCCAGTCAAGGCATAGCCCACCAGCGCCCACGCCACCGGCGCCCAGATGAAGACCCAGCTTTGGGTTGCGGGATCGCTCACGTGGGCGAAGAGTACGGCGTTGACCAGCGGCAGCGTGGCGCCGTAACAGAGCGAGTAGAGCAGCATGGCCACGAAATTGCCGCCAAAGGTCCGCTGTTTGGCTACGACAAACAGAAGCACCGCACCGACGAGGTGGCAGACGGCCAAGATCCACTCGGTATTGAGCCATTTGTCGGCCACTTGACCAGCCACCAGCGGCGAGACGATGCAGGCGATCGGCAACGTGGAATAGATCCAGCCGGTCTGCTTGCCGGTCATCTTCAAAGGGCCCAAGAGCCGCGCGGCCAGCACCGGCGCCCACGCGCCCCAGATTGCGTACTCCAGAAACATCACCGCACTCAATGCGACATACACCTCCAACGACACGTTCAGATTCACGATGCACCTCGTTGCCGCTTGCGGCGAAAAAAAGGAATGGACTCGAACCAGCAAAACGCGGCTCGTTGCTCGCCCACGACTTGGTCGCCAAACTAATTCACGACCATCGCATTGTCAACGATCCCATCGTGGAGCCGGACCGCGACAGGTGGGAGAGACGCTTCGTAAGTCGAAACGACCAGACCGCGAGGCGTTGCCTCCGCAGGAGGTCAATCGGCGGCCCGGTGCGCTTCGTTGCGGGGCGAGGGCTCGTCGGGCCGTCGGGCTGCCTCGATCAGGCGCTCCGCGCCTCGGGCACGAAGTGCCTCGGCCACCTGGCGGCCCAGCGCGACGGCTTGGTCGGGGGCGGCGGAGGCCTCCGCGTCAAGTTGCTCGGCGCCGCTGGGGTGGGTCACTCGAGCCGAGAGCGTCAGCACCCCGCGTTCCACCCGCCCCCACGCCGCGATCGGCGCCAAGCATCCCCCCTTCAAAGCAGCCAACAGCGACCTCTCGGCAAGCACGGCGGCGTGAGTCTCGGGGTGATCAAGCTTCTCGACCGTCGAACAAACCTCCCGATCCTCCGCCCGAGTCTCCAACCCCAGCGCTCCCTGGCCGACGGCGGGCATGAGCAATGCGAGGGGAAGCTGCTGCGTGACGCGGTTTCCCAGCCCCAATCGCTCTAATCCTGCCTGGGCCAGGATCAAGGCGTCGCAACGCCCCTCGTCGAGTTTCCTCAGTCGCGTATCGACGTTGCCCCGAACGTCATGGAAAGTCAGGTTGGGCCGAGCGAAAAGCAATTGGGCACGCCGTCGAAAGCTCCCGGTGCCCACGACGGCCCCTGCCGGCAGGGCGTCGAAGGAGGCGTAGCGCGGCGAGACGAAGGCATCGCCCACCGGACCGCGTTCGGGTACCGCCGCCAGACACAGTCCCGGCACCTCTTCGGTGGGGAGATCTTTGAGGCTATGGACGGCCAGGTCGATGCGGTCTTCCAGCAGAGCGTTTTGAAGTTCCTTGGTAAAGACGCCGCGCCCGCCCAAGGCCCCAATCGCCCCCTCCCGATTGCGGTCCCCCATCGTCGTGATCGGAATGAGAACGACTTCCACGCCCAGCTCGCGCAAGCGGGAGGCCACCCACTCGGCCTGCCATCGGGCCAGCGCGCTAGCGCGGGTTCCCAAGCGGATGCGAGCTGCGGAGGGGTTTCTCGTCATAAAGTCGCTGGGTTAATCTTGTCGCCCCGCAACGACGTGCCGGAGGGTGGCATGGGTATGGGTGCTGGCCCGGCGGGTGCTGGTCGCGTCTCCGTTTCAAGTCGGGGGGACGGTGCCGCTTCGCCAGCTTGTTGCACCGAGGGTTGGGGAATGACCACCCCACAACTAACAATGAACTGAATGGCCTGATCCAGCGTGAGATTCAAATCGAGACACTCGCTGCGACGGACGATGACCGTAAAACCGGTCATGGGCATCGGCGACGTGCAAATCAAAACCGACAGACATTGCTCCCCCACCATGGCCTCAATGTCGCTCAACCCCTCGCCGGTCACAAAGCCGAGTTGCCAGATGCCTTTCCGGGGATACTCGACGGCCACCACCCGCGAAACCTGCATCCGGCGCTCGTTCAACAGGAAACCGCTGACCTGCTTCACTGCGGAATACACATTGCGGACAACTGGTACGCGATCAATCCCCCCCTCGATTAGGGAGACGAAAAACCGTCCAATACCCGCCGCCATGAATTTGCCAAGCAGGTACAAAAGGAGGGTAAAAACGAGGATGAACGCAGGGACTACAACGTAGGGCCGCAGATAGAGCAACCGAATGTAGGTGCGATAGACCTGACTGGCGGTCCTAGGGGGTCCCTCTTGGCTAGGATAATACTTAACAAGGTCGTAGATCGCCCGAGGCACATACTCCCCGCTCTCCAAACGCTGGTAGACGATCCCATCAATGGACGGGTTTTCCTTACCTCGTTCCGATTGTGGGATTGCCCCCTCAACCCGGATGTCTGCCACGACGAACTGTAGGATCCGCTGCGCAAGACCCGTCACTGGATCCAGCACGTAGTTTTCGACTGTGCCACCTATCCAGAGGAAGATGACAATAGTCAATAATGGGGGAAGAACAACCCCTAATCCGCGAATGACCGCCCTCCAGAAAGGTGATCTGGTGGCTGACGTGTCTGTTTCCGGCGGGGTGGCTAAGCTTATCGTCGGGGCGTCTGTTGGAAAGGCGGGGC
The DNA here is from genome assembly GCA_937951625.1 of uncultured Thermoguttaceae bacterium. Classification (GTDB taxonomy): domain Bacteria; phylum Planctomycetota; class Planctomycetia; order Pirellulales; family Thermoguttaceae; genus CALFBP01. Next base: position 19,475 of record CALFBP010000094.1, on the reverse strand, counting down.
CCTGGTTCACGTTTGAGTCATCCTATTTACTGATAGATCGTGCGCGCAAGAACAACCACCGCAACCGAGGCGGCCCCGGCTGTTTTGAGGGCCTTTGCCGCCGAATCGCATGTGGCTCCCGTGGTCAAGACGTCGTCCACTAATAGCACTCGGGCACCTTTAATATCGTAGCCTTTTGCCACGCGAAACGCGCCAGCCAAATTCCGGCGGCGCTCCTTAATTCCCAACCCCTTCTGTGAGGGGATAGAACGAGTCAATTTGAGAAGATTGGAATGGCATCTCACTTGTAAAAACGAAGCGACTCGTTTAGCTAGAATGTCTGGGCTGTTTGTCCCACGGAGCCATCGGCGATGCCAGTGCAAGGGCACGGGCGCAACCACGTCTGGCCGCAATTCTCGGATCAGGTCACCCCGTCGCGCGCAAAGCAAGTCGCCCATGGCTTCGGCAATTGGCTCGCCATTCCTCCATTTCATCCTCAGTACGGCTTCCTTGAGGCGGCCTTGATACGCAGACAACGCGACCGCGGCATCAAACTCCAGGTGCAAATGCCGACATTGGGGACAATTCCGCAAGGGATATTCCATCTCGCGAAGAGGGGATCCACATTGATTACAGGCAACCCAATCGAGGGGCGCAACAGCCCTCTCACACCTGTCGCAGAGCTGAGAACGAAAGCCACTTGTCGCTAAATCAGCGTCACACAAAGCGCACCTCGGAGGGTAGAGCAACCTGAGGAGATGGGCCTGCAACGGTTCGCTGCGTTGCCAAAAGCCACGCGGAAGCCCTACCACTCGATCCGCCAAGAGGACGATCCAGCGCATGGCTCCATCATACAGCTTGGCGGAAAGTAAGGGCAGGTGGATTGCGTCTTGACTCGTGGCTGCCAACTGGCCTATGCTGCCGCCGCGTCAGACACGACGAGGCTCGCATGACGATCATCGACCGTTACCTGTTGCGTCAATTCCTCCAGACGTTTCTGATCTGTTTCTTGAGCCTCCTGGGGCTTTTCATCGTGTTTCATGCCTTCACGAACCTGGAGGCGTTTCTGAAGATCGCCCATCGTCAGGGGGGGGTAGGCCGTGTGATGGGCGCATACTACGCCCGACAAGCGATCCTCTTTTTTGACATGACGGTGGGTTTCGTCAACCTCACCGCCGCGATGTACACCATGACTCGGTTTCAACGTCACAACGAGCTGGTGGCGTTGATGGCGGCGGGGGTGCCGCGGGCGAGGGCCGCGGCGCCGGTCGTGGCCGGCGTGACGGTCGTCATCGCGCTGGCGGTGCTGAATCGGGAGCTGCTCATCCCGCAATTCCGAGAAGAACTTTCGCGCAAGCCGCACGATCTGGCCTTAGACAAGCCCCTCCCCTTCAGTCCGCAGTACGACGAGCGAACCGACATTCTGATTCGTGGCCAGGGAGCGATTGCCGCCTTGCGTAAAATCGAAAGGCCCGTGCTTCGCCTGCCCGCCGCTCTGGATCACTACACCAAACAGATCATCGCTAGGGAAGCCTATTACCATCCTCCCACGGCCCAACGACCCGGTGGCTACCTGCTTGTTGGAATTGAGCACCCAAAGGACCTCGGCGAGCGGCCCTCCCTCCAGCTCGAGGGTTCCCCAGTGATCATCACTCCGCGGGACGCCCCGGAGTGGCTTCAGCGCGACCAGATTTTTCTCGTCAGCGGCGTGAGTTTCGAACAGCTCACCAACGCTGACGCCTGGCGCGAGTTTTCCTCGACCGCCCAACTGATTCGCGGTCTGCACAACCGGAGTCTCGATCTTGGCGGCGCGGTGCGGGTAACCATTCACGGCAGGATCGTGCAGCCGCTATTGGACCTGACCCTATTGTTTCTCGGGTTGCCGCTGGTGATGACATTGGAAAGCCGCAACGTTTTTTTCGCCCTGAGTTTGTGTGCCTTGGTCTCCGCGGCGTTCATGGGCACTGTGATTTTGTTTCAAATGCTCGGCAGCAGCTACCTTCTCAGCCCGGCCTTGGCGGTCTGGATGCCGCTGATCGTTTTCGTACCCATCGCAGTGGAAATGGGCGTTTCGATGAACCGGTGAGAAGCTCTTCGACGAGCGCACCCACGGCCACCAATCCACCCCTGGGGGCGTTGGCGTTTCAACTGAAAAAGGGCTGGGATGAGAGTTCCATTCCAACCCAGCCGTGATCGTCGCATGTTCTCGAAAACGGCAGAAATCTGCTCCATTCGCCCGCGTGCCCAGGTACCCGAACACGACGCGACGAAACTTTCCCCCTCGCCTTCATGACTTGCCGCTCTTGGCGCTCCAAAGGCCGAACAAACGGCCTAGGCCCGAGGCCCTCGCCGACTCCGCCTCGGGAACCGGTGCGCCATTGCCAAACAGGGCATCGGCCAGGCTCAAGAAAGACTGGGTGATGGCGGCCTTTGGGGCGTGCTCGATGAGCGGGATGCCGTTGTTGCGACAGTCGATCATGGTGCGGAAGTCATTAGGCAGTTGCCAAAAGATTTCACGGCCAATGGTCTCCTGGGCCTTCTTGATCGTGATCTGTCCCTGATCCAAACCCGACCGATTGACGATGATCTTCACCTTGTCTGCCAGGCCCTTCATCTCCTTAAACGACATCATCAGGCGGACCACGTTGCGCAGGCAGGGAAGGTCAAGCTGAGTCACCAAGAGAATTTGGGTGGCCATCTCCAAGGCGACCATGTCGACAGGGCTATAACTCTTCGACAAATCGAGGACCAAATGCGTGAAAGTCGCCTTCATGAGCCCAATGACCCGCTGGAGATCCTCGGGCGTGACCAGGCGGACATCTTCCAATTGCACGGGCCGAGGCAGCAGGTAGAGCCCGGAAGCGTGCTTGGTCAGCGATCGTTTCAGGAGGGTGAAATCGAGTCGGGTGACATTTTGGGCAACATCGACCAGGGTATAGTCGGGGATGGCGTCGAGAAATACGTCGGCATCGCCTAGACACAGATCCAAGTCGACGAGGGCCACGGCGTTTCTAACGGATCGGGCGAGCACACAACCAAGATTGACGGCCACGCTGGTGGTTCCCACCCCGCCCGTGGCTCCCGCAATGGCGATCACTTGACTCACCCGGGCACGCTTCTCCCCCTTGCCGAAGCGGCGCTCGCCGATTCGCCCGATGGCAGCGGCCAAGTCTTCAATCCGAATTGGCTGAGTGAGATATTCTTTGGCCCCGGCCCGCATCGCCTGGAGGATCAGGCTGCCGTCGGTGGAGGAGCTGACCACCAGGATCGAGCAGTCGGGCGACGATTCGACGAGCTTGGCAACTAAATCCAGCCCCTTTTTGGGGTCGCTGTCCAAGCAGACGATGCCGATGTCAGGCCCGGTCTGACTCACCACGTCGGCGAAAAACTCGTACCGCGAGCATTCGGCCTCGAGCCAGACCGAATCCATGCCCAGCAAAGCGGTTTTCATCGCTTCGCGGCTGGTGTCATTGGGATCGACAATAGCAAGCCGGAGAACGTCGCTCATGAACAACTGGACACAAACAGGCACGTGCCAGCCACGGCAAACCGGCTAGCCAGCGTCCTGCGCATGCTTCTCAACCATGGGGCGTCGCCGAGAGTCGTCACTCTCCCCTATCGTACCCAATCGGCCCGAGGAAGCCCGGAAGACCAGTGGTTTTTCCGCCGGGGGTACCGCTGTCGGCAGGTCTCGGTGCTGGGGGAAAGCCTGCGGGATTTAGGGGACGTGGATTTACCCGATTCGAGACCATGGACCCATCCATCGTAGATTGCTTAATGCCCCCGGACGAGGATTGCGATTGGGGCCGTGGCCTGGGCCCATTCACCATGGGGGCAGACGGCACCGAGTTGCCCGCAGAAAGCGTATTTCCCGGCGACGCTGGACGCGAACCGCCTTGCCCGGTGCCGAGTTCAGGGCCGTTCTCATAAACTAACCCTTCTTCCGATCGGTAACCGTTGGGAACCTCGATCTTGCCGAGCATGTAAAGCTGCCAGTCCCCGGGACTGCTGGAGTTCGTCCCCGGTGGATTCGGGGGAACTTCGTGGGGCGCAACGCCGTCCACGATTTCGGGCGTAACGAGGATGAGGGTCTCGATGTCGTTGTTCTCTTCGCGGACGCGCCGGAACAAGGCGCCAAGATAGGGCACTTCCGATACCCAAGGAAGGCCGCGATTTTGGGCCTCGACTCGGGTTTGCACCAGCCCGGCGATGGCCAAGGTTTGTCCAGCCTCAAGTTCCACGCCCGTATCCGTTTCACGGACCTTGATGGCGGGAACGCCGGACACGAGGCTCCGCGTGTTGTCCACCTCGCTGACTTGGGGCCGGACTTCGAGGCGGATTTTCCCGTTCCCAAGGACGAAGGGTACAAAATCCACGCGTGTGCCATAGCTTTTCCACTCGATGGACACCGCCCCGAGTCCCTGCGAAACCGAGTAGGGGATTTCGCCGCCGACGCGAAAATAGGCCGGCCGACCACTCTGAGTTATCAGGGTCGGCTCGGAGAGGACTTTGGCCAGATCATTCTGGCGCAAGGCGTTCAACACGCCAAAAAAGCTGCTGTTGCCGCTGACTGCTTGAAACGCGAAGCTCGAGGGGCCCGCCACCGTGGTCGAGCCACCGCCGACCAACATCTGGCCGATGCTCGACGACACAAATCCCCCTGGCGATGAGACTTGAGTAAAGTCGAATCCCAGATTCCGCAACTTCGTGCGGGAAACTTCGTAGACCTTGATGTGCAGCAGCACTTGTTGGACGCCTGCCACCGTGATGTTGTTGATCACTTTGGGGTAGTATTCCTCGGCGAGCTGTTTGATTCGATCGGCATCCTCCGGTCGGTCGACAAAGCCGGAAATGAGTACGCCGTTGGAAACCGGTCGCACTTTGATCGAAGCCGAGGGAAACTCGCTGGTCAGCAAGGCGGTGAGCTCGCGGGCGTCGCCTGTGATCACCACGTCGATCGTGTAAATCTGCCCCCGTTCGTCCCAGAGGTTGACTTGCGTTACTCCCGCCTTCTTCGCGGAAATCTGGTATTGCGTGGGCGAGAGCGCGGCAATGGACAGCAACTCTTTGTTGTTGACCATGGCCTCGGGGATGCGGTGGGGAAGCGTCAGAATCCGGCTGGTGTTGACCAGCATTTCTAGTCGTTGGGCCGGACTGACAATGTGGACGATAGGTCCAGGAGCGGATCCCGCCGCTGATTGCGCGGAGCCCTGTTCCGACCCCTCCAATCGGTGGACCGACACCGCGAAGATAATTAGGACCGACAGAGCAAATGCCAAGGACGCTGGCCCAAACCGACGCGGGCGGCACGATCCAATTGCCTCAAACCGAAATCGTGAGTGCCGGGTCATCCTTGACTCCTCGTGCCTAATCACTCGCTAAGATGTGGTTTGGCGGGATTGGCCGTTTCCTCCTGCTCGGCCTCAGCGGATGGGTACTGCGAGGGCTCGGAAAGACTGTCCGGCGGCAACGGTTTGGAGGGCTCCGAAGGTGGCTGAGCGAGCGGGCTTCCGTTTACGTCGGTGCCGGGCCTTGTGGTCGCCCGCCAGTGTAGGAAACTCGTTTCGGATTGTGGCGGATTGCCCTCGCCCGTGTATTCCAGAACCGTCTCGACAGGTTCGGAATCGGACAGGATTCGCACTCGATACACATTCGCCGGAGGTTTAGCCTTTTCGGTTTCGGATATTCGAGGAGAGGCCTCGTCTCGCGGTTTCGATTCTCGTGCCCCACTGAGCAACCCTAAGAGACCATTCATAGGATTGGGTTTTGCCTTGGCCGCAGGTTTCGAAGGCAACAGGACGCTCAACATCCTATCCACACCGCCACTGGTGTTCCCGCCGAGCACGTCCATCGCCACCGCCCCGGGAACCTTTGCTTGTTCGTTGTCATCGGGGCTTCGCATGACGAGACGGACATTGCCCATCTCCGAGGCCAAAGTGACTTTCTCGGCTTGAGCCGGAGTGACCAAAAGCGAGATCGTCTTTGCCACGATGGACCGCTCGCCGCTCGCCGTCGCCCAAACGTTGTCCACGGCGAAGACTTTGATGTCTTGCAAAATGGTCTTCGTGACCGTCTTGCTGAGGTCGCCCCCACCCGATTGCAAGTGAACGAGCACGTCAACCCGATCGCCCGGCCGAATCAAGTTCGCATTCCCACTCACCGCATCGACCTTGACGGCGACGACCCGCATGCCCTTCGGGATCACGTCGGACGCCCCTTGATCGACAACACCCTTGCCCAACAGTTGGTTATCAAGGATGGGAGAGCCAGCAAAAATGCGCGTTTTGGGTCGGCGATTTTGCAGTTCCTCCAGGCTTCTCAAAGCACCCTTGGGTACCTTGTCCTTAGGCCAATCCTCAAGCTTGACGAGCTGAGGCGAAACGGGATCGCCCATGGGGATGTCAGCAACGGCGACCACCACGGATTCCGTTTCCATAGGGGCGGCATCGCCCCCTCGCTTGGCCATGACCTGCGTGATCCCGATCGAGGCCACGACCCCGCATCCAAGCGCTAAGACGAGAAGAATAAAGGATTTAGGTCGCATTTACTGGACCGTCTCTCGACGCATCGCGGTGGTTGCTGTCAACGCTTGCCCGCCTAAGAACATTGGCGACGGAAGCCAGCTAACTTGATTAAAACTGACAGAGACGGTAACCGTGACAGGATCGCCATAACCGGCAGAAGTCGGTGGGTCTGGATTAACCGTAACCTCGGCACCGTTAATGGACGCGCCCAGGAGATAGTTTTGCACCGCAGTTTTCACCCCGGCGGTCGTCGCACCATCCACCACGGCCATCCTCGCCCCCTCGCGTGATGCGTTGGTTATGACCTGTTGGACCATGATCATGCGTCCAAACTCGATCATCCCGAACACCATGAGGAAGAACAGCGGGGCCACGACTGCAAATTCCACCGCCGCAGCCCCTTGTCGTTTTCTTCGACACAACCGGTAGGGTTTCTCCAGTCTCATAGCAGCATTCCATTCCATGCAAAGTAAGCGATAGTTCCAATCGCGATGGGGATCCCATACGGTAGGAGGGTCATCGAGCTTTTCCGGTCGGCGGCAATGGCCGCGAGTTCCGAGGGATTGCGAATCACTAGGATCTCGGTCGCAATGGCGAGGAATTGCCGCCCGTGGTGGAGCCAATTCCGTCGCACGGCAATCATTGCCAAGGCGATGATGCCGCCCACGATGGCCGAGACGCAGAACGCAAAGAAAGTCGTGGTTCCCCCCATCCAGGCCCCCACGCCGGCGAGGAGCTTCACGTCGCCCGCCCCCATTCCCCCAATCGCATAAGCAGGGAGCAACAGTCCCAGTCCGACTGCGGTGCCTGTCAGGCTCCACCCCAGCCCCTCCCAACCGAAAAATATCCCGCTGTAAATCCAGCCGGACACAATCATCGGAAAGGTGAGCCAGTTGGGCACCTTCAGTTTCCAGCCGTCAATCACCGCCGCAATAACCAAAGTGATGCTGACCAGCCAGACGGGCCAATGCTGAAACAGAGTCGGGTCTAGATCATGATGCATGAGGACAATGCTCCTGGAAGCCATTGGGGCAGAGGCGGGTAGCCGGCGGAGGCCGCAATCAAACGCTACCCCGCGGTGCGGCCAACCAGCTCAACAGAATGGCGACCGCCGTGGCGAACACCACCGCCATTTGGGCAGCAGCCACGGTCTCGGGGGGAAGAAACGCTGGGTACATGGTCTTTCTCCTGCTGCTTGATAGCCTCGGAGTGCCGCGACTGGTCGCCGGTTGCCCAAAAAAGGGTCCCCGCCCCTTAGGACCCACGGGAACCGGAGACAAGTCGCCGCACTCCAACGGCGATCCCCTCAGGACGCGGTCGGGGCGTCCCGAGGGGGCTTGGTTCCATGCCTGCATCAACTGCCGGTGCTGCCGGAAGGCATGGCGTTCTTGATGTTGGTGAACGTCGTGTTCACTTGCTGGCCCAACTGCGTGATGGCGGTGAGGCACACGATAATAATCAGCGCCAGCATCACGGCGTACTCCACGGCGGTGGGGCCGTCTTCCGAAACGAGGAAACGATGCACCTTCTTCGCGAGCGACCTCATACAGGTTCCTCCATTCGGTCAAGCTTCGGCGGGGACCGCTTGCGGCCATCGCCAATCGCTCACCGGAGTGAAACATGGGAGGCTCCTTCGGGCGCCGCCGATCCTCAAGGGGGTCGGCGTTGGCCTGCGATTGCGCCCCGCAGAGCCCAGAACGACCTCAAGTGCCTCTTCCTCGCGAAATGCCGAAGCGAAACTATTGCCGCAAGACGCCCTAGCGACTGACAGCGTTTGTCCTTTCGGCAGCCAGGCTGCCGGCCTCACGAAAGGCTGGCCCTTGGCTTTGCGTCCCGACCTTGCGGCCGGTTTGCCTTTATCGAGGACAAGAGACGTGCAGGCCCTCGGTTTTCTTCAAAAAGCCGCGCCGCATGGACAAGTCGTGTGAACACAAGCTCGGCGAACTCGGCTTTTTGTTTTCGTTCACGGTTGTCCCACGACTTCGTTGCGTAGGACGCGCCGCTTTCTGTAATGAAACCTAGGTCGCAATCGCCGCTTGTCAAATGGGAAAATTGAGAAAAATTTCCCAGTCTTTAGGAAAAAATTCCGCCCGAAGGTCCGGTTATAACGCCGCACCCCAAAACACCCCCCCGTACCTTGCCGGCGCTCCCGAACCACGACAAGCACCCGATGATCCTCGGACCATCGGGAAAGTCCCCTCGGCCACGAACGCATGGCGGCGGGACGGCACGGCCGATTGCGGCGGCCAGACATGTTCACTTCCCGGATGAAGACGAAGACGCGGTCGGCCGCGCCGGTGCGCTGCGCTGGCGTGTGATCCAGTTCCTCCACGTCGCCGGGTCGTCGAGCATCTTGATGAACACGCCGCCGATCACAGGCCGGGCACGGAAGCCCTTGAGTTTGCCCGTGTCGGTCATGTACCAGTCGGTCAACGGCACCCGGTCGGGCGTCTCGTGGACGAAGCGATACACCGGGTTCATCAAGGCGTCGAAATCGGCCCGCGACTCGGCCAACGTGGCGGTCCACACCTCCCAATCCGTCTTGGTATACAGCGCCCGATTGTCCAGCGGCAGGCCGTAGGGGTTGAGCTTCGTCTTGTAGAAGGCGATTTCCTTGCGAGCCACCTCCGGCGGAAAGAGGTTCAGATCGAGGAGCTTATCCCACACCAGGTTGTATTTCTGGCTCCACGTGCCAGGCTTGTCGAAGGCCAGTCGGTAGTGATCGCCATCGTCGGCCAACTTGATCCACTCCTTGGCGAACTGTTCAGCGGTCAAGCGATATTGCTTCGCCTCGTCGGGCTTGCCCGCCATCTCGCACATCCGCGCATACGCCGCTAACGCGAGGATCGCCTTCAGCGAGAGATTGGCGTTGTGGGCCAAGTGGCCGGCGAAGTCGTCGGTGCAAAGCTGGTTCTCCGGATCGAGCCCCTTCTCCTGAAGATACTTGGCCCATCGCTCCAGCAGACGCCAGTAACGCTCGGCGTACTTCGTGTTTCCGTCGAGCTTCGAGATCACCGCGGCCACGAGGAGCATGTTGCCCGACTCCTCCACCGGCATCTGATTTTCCTCGCTTTTCTCCCCACCGCCATAGACCTGCCCGTTGGCCAGCGGATAGGTGCCCAAGTCGTGCGGAGCGAAAGGGAACTTCCAGCGGTCGGTCATGGCGTACTCGAAGACTGGCGTGACCGTGGCCTTCAGCAATTCGTTGTTGAATAGGGCGAAAATCGGCGACGCCGGATACAACACGTCCACGGTCCCAATGCAGCCATTGGAGAAACACTCCTTGGAAAACAGCATCGGCTCGCCCTTCGGGCCGGCCACGAGCTTGTGGGCCCCTATCGCCTGGCGAAAGGCCAAGGCGCAGAGGTCCGCGTACTCGGCGCCGCCTGCCAAGCTCGCGGAACGAGAGAAATCGAGATCGAACTCGTCCTGGTACAGCTCGATCCTCGCTTGGGCCGCAGTGCGAAGCAGCTCCGCGGCGTCGGCTCCGTTGCGGCGCCACCACGGACGGAGTTTTTGCCCGAGGTACTCGATGGAGTATTCGTCGTCGTAAGCCAGCATGATCCAACGTTCGACGTGCGTCGCGCCGACCTTTCCCAAATCGAAGGCCACGGCGGCAACCGGCCAGTGGTCATGGGCGGGCCGCGGCATCCGTGGATCATCTGCCTTGGGAAGCTGCCCTCGGCTGGCAAACCCTTCGCGCGCCGAGGCATGATCCGTTACCACAGTCATCGCTTTTGCCGACTCGGGCGCGGCCACATACAGATGCCCCCAGTCGATCCGCAGGTTGTCGCCCTTTTTCTGCAACACCGGCTGCTCGGCCGAACCCATGCTGAGCACGTCCAGGCCGTCGATCTTGGGCCGGGCCCAAACCACCGCTTGCGAGGCCTCGTTGACGACCAGCTCCGCGGAGTTGTCATAGTAGAGCTGCACGTCGTGCTCGTCACCGTCGATGGAGCGAAGTGTCCAGCTCAAGTACGTCACAGGACGCCCCACGAGTTCCAGGTCGTTTGGATAAAGTGGCGAAAGGAAGACGATCTGCAAGCGGATGCCGGCGCCTTCAAAATCGTAGACCGTCCGCGTGGCGTGGACCTTGCATCCCACCTGCGGCAAGGCCGGACACTCGCGGGGCTCCATTCCCATCAAACGGTATGTCTTGCCGTCGATCCGCACCATGCTCGACAGGGCGTGGATCGCCCCGGTCCAATGCCGCGGCCAATCGTCGGCCAGGCGGTCGCTGAACGACCAGATGCTGAAGTAGGGATCGTGAACGACCAGCGGGACGGCCGGCGGCCGCAGCCCACTCTTCTGAAATCGCAGAAGGTATTGCTTCTCGCCCAACGGCAGGCTGTCGCTGAGGTGGAAACCGGCAGCCACGATTTCCTGCGTGAACGTCTCCTGGTCGGCCCGAACGTGGTCCTTCATCTTGCCCGACTTGTGAAACTCGACCACCACGAGCCGCCCGCCGGGCCGCAAGGCCTGGCGGATGGAAGCCAGCGTCTTTTGTGGGAACTCCAAGTGATGGTACACGTCGCAGAGGAAGGCCAGGTCGATCGACTGCGGCGGCAAGCCGGTCGAATCCGCCGGGCAGAGAATTACCTCGACGTTCTCGATCTTCTGTTCGCGGCAGGTTGTTCCGATGTGGTCGACGAACGCCTTGCTGATATCGACGGCGTAGACTTTCCCACCTGGAGCCACTTTGGGGGCGAAAAGCCGCGTGAACAGGCCGGTGCCGGCCCCGATGTCAGCCACGTGCATCCCCGGTTCCAAGCCGCAGGCGGCAAGGATTTCGTCCTTTCTTTTCACTACGTCCCGGCTGGCGCTTTCCAAACTTCGGATTTGGGCCTGCAAATCGACTTTTTCATAGGGGTGATTGATTCCAGGCCGGACACTCTTTTCCTGCGACAGGACCGCGCCCGCCCCCAACCAGGCGACCAGTCCAAGAACCAGAGCGACGCATTGCCAAAACCAAGTCAGACGTTTCATAGCGGAGCCACCATTTCTGCGGATTCGAAATCAAGGGTGGGTTCGGGTCGAGTTTCGACTATACCATGCCCATAAACCGGTTGCCACAATGCGTTGCGATGGTAAGATTCCCTCGCGAGCCCTTATCCCGCTCCATCCGGGCCAATATGGAGCCTCAAGAGTCCCAAGGAAAAGGCTGATGGGCAACGCGAAGGTTTCGCAAATTGCCGTCGCCGTGGTGCGTCACGAAGGGCGGGTATTGATTGGGCAGCGCCCCGCCGCAGCCGTGTTGGCCGGTTACTGGGAGTTCCCCGGCGGGAAGATTTTTCCGGAAGAATCGCCCGCCCAGGCCGCGGCCCGCGAATGCCGCGAGGAAACCGGTCTGGAAATTCGCGTCGGCGATCCACTGTGCGTGATCAACCACGAATACGAGCACGGCCAGGTATGCTTGCACTTCTTCGCCTGCGAGCCGATCCATCCGGCGAAGTCCCCCACCGCGCCCTTTCGCTGGGTTCCTATCGCCGACTTGCGCAACTTTTGCTTTCCCCCGGCCAATCAACAGGCAATCGGGGTTCTTCTTGCCGACCGAGAAACGTTTCAAGGGGCCCCGGCAAGTAACCAAGCCCATCCGGAACAGTCCAGCCAACAACCAAAGGTGCGCGCGTTGCCGAGACGCCAAAGGTCATTGCCATGAATTAGCGTGTCTTCCATTGCGCTTTTGCGCTCCACGGAAGTGGCGTTAAGTAAGCCATTGACGCCTTCAGTCGGCGACCGCTACAGTGAACACTCGGGGAGGGAATTACAGCGATCAACCAAGGCGAGAAGTACTGGGTGGCAGCGCCGGCGCGAACGGAAAAAGGATTTCGTCGATGCTTTGGCCTTTCAACGTTCAGATCATCGCTTCCGTCTTGCGTCTTGCCTTGCATTGCCCTTTGCGCGTTGCTGGCCACCCGGGCGATAAAATAGGAAGGCCATCGCGGAGGTAATCCTTGGGGGCCTAGGGGGGTGACGAAAATGGGGCAACAGGAACGACGCGGGTCTCGGACGCAAATCAGTCTCGCGCTTGCCGTCGTCTTCGTTGGGTTGGCGTCATGGCCGGACCGTGGTGTGGAAGCGGCGGAGGGGATCACGCCGGGATTGAAGCCGAACATCGTCTTCATCCTGGCCGACGATTACGGCATTCCCGGCGTGAGCTGCTACGGCGGCGAGTTCAAGACGCCGAACCTGGATGCCCTGGCGGCCGGCGGGATTCGCTTCGAGCGGTGCTTTTCCGCTCCGCTTTGTGGGCCGTCGCGGGCCCTGGGCATGTTCGGCCGCTACGCCTTCCGCACCGGGGTGCTCACCAACGAAAGCGGGCCCGCCGCCAAACCGGATAAAGAAATCTCGATCGCCAAGGTGTTGAAACAGGCTGGTTACGCCACGGGATTGTCCGGCAAATGGAACCAACTGGAGTACTTGAGCACGCCGGCCGAGGCGCAGGCCTGGGGCTTCGACGAATTCCTCCGCTGGGAACGGCCCTGGGGCGAGCGTTATTGGGGGCCAGCGCTGAACAAGAACGGCCAGCGCGTGCCCGTCACTGAGAAAAGCTACGGACCCGACCTCTTGCACGAGTTCGCGGTGGATTTTATCCGCCGCCATCGACACGAGCCCTTTTTCCTGTATTACCCGATGACGCTGATCCACGGCCCGATCCTCCCCACGCCCGACAGCCGCGAAGCACAACCGACCAAAACGAAAGACAAAGCCCCGCAGTTCTATGCTGACAACGTCGCGTATCTCGATAAGCTGGTTGGCAAGCTCGTTGCCGAAATCGATGCGCTGGGACTCCGCGAGAGGACGTTGATCGTTTTCACCGGCGACAATGGGAGCGTGGGCAGGCACAAGGTCCACGGCCGCCTGGTGGATGGCGGTAAGGGCTCGCTGTTGGAGGGCGGCAGCCGCGTGCCGCTGATCGTCAACTGGAAGGGCGTCACCCCCGCCGGCCGCGTGCTCAACGACCTCGTGGACTTCAGCGACTTCTTCGCCACCTTCGCCGAGGTCGCCGGCGTGAAACCGCCTGAGGGCGTGATCTTGGACAGCCACAGCTTCGCACCACAGCTCCGCGGCGAAAAGGGCAGCCCGCGAGAGTGGGTCTTCGTCCAGCTCGGCGCCCAGTGGTACGCCCGCAATGACCGTTGGAAGCTCAACCAGCGCGGCGAGTTGTTTGATATGTCCGATGCCCCGTACACGGAGAAATTGATGCTCCCCGACGCCGAGACGGCGGACGCCACGGTTGCACGCCGCCAGTTGCAAGCCGTTCTCGACAAGCTCCATCCCGCCGGCGGCGCGACCGAGGCAAAGCCCCAAAAGGCCGATGCTCCCAAAAAGGCCGCAAAAAAGAAACGCAGACAGGACAAGGCCGACTGAGTTGTTTTGGAGCTAGACCACCCGTTATCTAGCAACGAGGTCACGGACGACATGAAGAAACTCCATATTCTTGCCTCCCAAATCGTTTGCCGCTCGATCGGCGGGGCTTTGGATGTGATGCGGAGCCGATTTCCGGCCGTGGTCCGCATCGAAACGACCAACGCCTGCAATGCCCGGTGCGTCATCTGCCCGCACCAGCGGATGAATCGCCCCGTCGGGCGCATGGACGACAACCTCTTCGCTCGCATCGTGGACGAATGCGCCGCCTGGAGGTGCCAGGAGATCCACCTTCATAACTTCGGCGAACCGCTTTTGGACAAGCATCTGGAAGAACGGATCCACTATGCCAAACAGAAGGGCATCCCCAAGGTGAAGATTTTTTCCAACGGCTCGCTGTTGACGCCCGAGCGGGCCCGAGGGCTGATCCAAGCCGGGTTGGACGAGATCAAGATCAGCTTCGACGGCGCGACGCGAGAGGAATTCGAGGCCATCCGCCGCCCCCTCCGCTTCGACCGTGTGGTCGGCAACGTGGAGCAGTTGGTGAGGGTCCGCGACGAACTGGGGGCCCCACTCAAAATCGGCGTGGCTTGTTGTAGCACTACCGACCGCACGGCGACCATGAAGGCCCTTTCGAAACGGGTCGATGAGTTCTCCTTTGGAAAGATCCACAACTGGGCCAGCGAGGGCCAGCCGATCCGCGGCACCGCGATTCGAAAGCCATGTTCGCGGCTTTGGCGGACGTTTACGATCCTCGCCGGCGGTGAGGTCGCCCTCTGCTGCCTGGACTACGATGGCCAGCACCTGTTGGGGCGATTGGACGGTTCGACCACGATCCGCGAGATCTTCGACGGCCCTGCTTATCGCGAAGTCCGCCGGCAACACCGCCAAGCTCGCCAGGCCGAAATCGCCCTCTGCGCGAATTGCAGCAAAGCGTTCTTGTGAGGCGGCAGGGAGGAGCGTTGGCAGGCCCTCGGCTGCGACCGCTTTGCAATCCAGGCCTGAATATGGCAAAGTCGAGAACATGGCTTTCGCAGTCCTGCGGGAAAAAAAGCATGTCGCAGTTCCCAAACGAAGGACGATCAAATGGATCGCGATTGCGGACGGTGGTCGAGAGCCCCACATGCTCTCGAGTCCGTCTGACCGTTCGTTGCCTCGCTCTGTTCCTCGTTATTATCGCCATCTGGTTGTTTCCTTCGTCGGCCCGGCTTGCGGCGACGCTCGTGGCCGTCAGTCCATTTGTGGCCGTCGGATCGACGCTGGCCGTGAAAGCGATCGGCTGGACGACGTTGCTCGCCGCGCCCGTGCTGCTCATCGCCTTCTTTCGGCGGCGGTGGTTCTGCCGTTGGCTGTGCCCCACGGGGCTGTTGTGCGAGGCGACCGGGGGCCTCATCCCTCGCCGCCGCATGACCACGTCGGCCGCCGCGACGAAGCTTCCGCGACGCACGTGGAATGCCAGGCCTTGGCGTCTTCTGACTAAGGCGCCTCTGGGGCATTGGTTTGCACTGTTGACGTTCGGCGGCGCGGTGTTTGGCTACTCGCTTTTTCTTTGGCTCGATCCCTTGGCCCTGTTAGCGGCCTTCGTCGGTGCATCTTGGGACGAACCGTTGGCCACGACAACCTTACTCTCGGCGCTGGGACTGGTGGCCGTGCTGGGATTGAGCCTTTTCGCCCCTGGGGTGTGGTGCATGAGGGTGTGTCCTTTAGGGGCGACCCAAGAACTGTTGTCGGCTTTGCGCCAGGCTTTGCCATTCGGCACAAACACTCCGGCGATCAGAGAAGAGACTCGACTGGCAAACAAAACGCGAGATGACGGTTGGCCTTTGGCACGACGGGTTGTGTTGGCCGGGGGGCTGGGTGCAGCGTGGGCATGGGTCGTCCGACCCCGCGTCGCCGCGGCGGCTGGCGTGATCCGGCCGCCGGGCGCGATCGACGAAATCCGATTCCGAGCCGTCTGCGTCCGCTGCGGCAATTGCCTCCGCGCGTGTCCCACGAGCATCCTTCGTCCCGATCTTGGCGAAAACGGACTCTCCGGGCTTTTGTGCCCCAAAGTGGGTTTCGAGCCGGGCTACTGCCGTGAAGATTGCCACCGCTGCGGGGAGGCGTGCCCCAGTGGGGCCATTGCGTGGCTGGCAACAAACGAGAAAAAGACTGCGCGGATGGGCCTGGCCACGGTGGACATCGAGCTTTGCCTCCTGACCGACAACCACGAATGCAACATTTGCCGCAACTGCTGCCCTTACGAGGCGATTGCCACCGTCTGGTCGGAAGAGGAATATACGCTGGCGGTGCGGGTCGATTCCCAACGCTGCACGGGCTGCGGCGCCTGTCAGGTCGCCTGTCCGACCGCGCCAAGGAAGGCCATCATGGTTCGCCCTCTGCGATGACGCCCGGTTCGTTGCAGGGCGTCGGCGGATTGCGTCGCTGCCTTACCGCCTCCAGCTCCGCTCGATCTCCTCTAGCGTCCTACCCTTCGTCTCCGGCACGTATCGCCACACGAAGACGAGCGAAACGACGCAGAAAAAGGCGTAGAGGAGGAACGGGAAGGCGCGGCGAAACGTGGCGACCAGCCATGCGTTCTCATCCATCATGGGAAAGGTCTGGGTGACGAGGAAATCGGCCAACCAGAGACAGACCGTGGCGATGGCCATGGCCCGACCGCGGATTCGTGTGGGGAAAATCTCGGAAAGGATCACCCAAGTGACCGGCCCGACCGAAAGGGCAAAACAGGCAATGTAACCCAAAATGAAAATCAACACCCAAAGGTCGGCCCTGCCCCAATAGGCGGCCGCTCCCATGCCTAAAAGCGTCGCGCCCATGCCCGCCGAGCCAACGAGCATCAACGGCTTGCGTCCCCAGCGGTCGACGGTGCGGATGGCGATTACCGTAAACAGGATGTTCACCGCGCCTACCACGACCGTCTGAAGCAAAGCGGCGTTCACCCCGGATCCCATCTTCTTGAAAATTTCTGGAGCGAAATACAGGAATACGTTGATGCCCGTGATTTGTTGGAGCACCGCAAGCACCACGCCAATCGTGAACGCCACGCGCATTCCCGGCTCGAAAAGTTGGCGGAGGGAGCCGCTTTCCTCGGCAATGGCTTGTTGGATGACGGCCAATTCGTTCCTGGCCGCTTCAGGACCGTGGATACGCTCCAAGATCGATTCGGCCTTGTCGGGACAGCCTTGCTTGACGAGCCACCGCGGACTTTCGGGAACGAAGGTCAAGAGCACTAAAAAAACCACGGCAGGCAGGGCACAAAGCCCGAACATCCACCGCCAACCGTATTGCACGTTCCAATCGGGAGCCACGGAGTCGCCATACCAAGCGATGAGGAGGTTGACGAAGTAGGAAGCCAAAATACCGGAAACGATGGCAAACTGGTTGATCGAGACCATGCGGCCGCGGATCCGGGCAGGGGAGACCTCGGCGATGTACATCGGTGAGCTGATCGAGGCCACGCCAATGGCCACGCCGCCCAGCAGGCGGAAGACGACGAACACCGCGACCGTCTGGGGCAGCGCGGTACCCAACGCCGAGAGGAGGAACAATGCGCCGGCGAGCAGCAGCATCTTTTTACGGCCCAAGGCGTCGCTCAAGAATCCGGCCACCGCCGCCCCCGCCGCACACCCCAAGAGCACGCTTGCCGCGGCCCAGCCTTTTTCAAAGGCGGGATCGAGGTTGAAATGGGTGGTTAGAAACCCGATAGCGCCGGAAATGACTGCCGTATCGTACCCGAACAACAGCCCGCCCAAGGCCGCCACCACGGCCAAGAGATACACATAAGCGACGCTCCCGTTGCGATGTTCCACGCTGCTGGACACAGGCGATCCTCCCAGGTTTGTCAGAAGGTTCGGCTCCCATCGTAGCGCCTTGGGGTGACCCTTGACAAGACGGCAAGGCGGCAATCCAATGAAGTCCCGAATGGCGACCCGAGCCGCGATCACTCGTTGTGACGCCTCGGTACATTCTTGCTTGCCTTCTGCCTAATGGTGATTGCTGCCATGAACTCGCGCCAACGCGTTCGCGCTGCTCTGCGTCACGAACAGCCCGACTATGTGCCCTTGGACCTAGGGGCCAGCGCCGTTACGGGGATGCATGTCAGCTCCGTCTATCTTTTGCGTCAGGCGCTGAAGTTGGACCCGCCCGGCACGCCGGTTAAGGTGGTCGAGCCATACCAGATGCTTGGCGAGATCGCCCCGGATCTGATGGACGCCTTGGGGGTGGATGTGGTCGGTCTCGGTGGCCCGAAAACCATGTTCGGTTTCGAGAACAAAGACTGGAAGCCGTGGACGTTGTTCGACGGCACTCCGGTACTGGTGCCAGGGGCGTTCAACACGGACCCGGAGCCCAACGGCGACATCCTCATGTATCCCGAGGGCGATAAAAGTGCCCCTCCCAGCGGTCGCATGCCTAAAGGCGGCTTTTATTTCGATACGATCGTGCGTCAAGAACCGATCGACGACGCGAAGCTCAATCCGGAGGACAATTTGGAGGAATTCGGCCCGATCAGCGATGAAACCCTAGAATATTTTGCCCGCCAGGCCGATCGCCTTTACCGCGACACGGACAAAGCCATTTTGGCCAATTTCGGTGGCACGGCGTTTGGCGACATCGCCTTGGTCCCCGCGCCTTGGCTGAAGCGGCCCAAAGGCATCCGCGACGTCGAGGAATGGTACGTCAGCACCGTGGCTCGATTCGATTACGTCTACGAGGTGTTCCGTCGCCAATGCGAGATTGCCTTGGCGAATCTGGCCAAGATTTACGACGCGGTGGGCGACCGGGTGGACGCGGTATTCATCACCGGCACCGATTTCGGCACGCAGAACGGACCGTTTATCGGCTGCTCGACCTATCGGAAGCTCTTCCAGCCGTTCCACCGCAAAGTGAACGATTGGGTCCATGAGCACACGCCCTGGAAGACGTTCATCCACTCCTGCGGTTCTGTCGTGGACCTGCTGCCGGACATCATCGACGCCGGCTTCGACATCCTCAATCCCGTGCAGTGCTCAGCAGCGGGCATGGACCCTCGGCGTTTGAAGAACAGCTACGGCGATAAGCTCACCTTCTGGGGTGGGGGCGTGGACACTCAGAAAACGCTCCCCTTCGGCACGCCCGAGCAAGTCCGCAAAGAGGTGCTGGAGCGAATCGCCATTTTCAACCAGGGCGGCGGCTATGTCTTCAACACCGTCCACAACGTCCAGGCCAATACCCCACAGGCAAACCTCGTAGCACTCTACGAGGCGGTGAAGGCAAGCCGGCGTTGACCGATCAGCCCGGATCCACGCCAAGCTTTCGAAGTTGTTCCGCTAACCGTTCCGCTCGGGCCCGTTCCAACTCTGCGCGACGCTTCTCCTCCTCCGCCTTTTGTCGTTCGGCATCGGCGCGTTGGCGTTCCGCTTCGGCCCGTAGTCGTTCCGCTTCGGCGCGTTCGCAGCCGGTAGGAATGACCCGGCCTTCCCCGTCCACCCACCGGAGCCACGTCGCCTCGCAGCCCTCATACCGCCCCTGCCAAAGCTCTAACCCCAACCCCACCTCGGGATACCAAATCCGACCCGCCATCCGTTGAAACGTTAACCCCTCCAGCCGGTACGACCGTAACAC
>CALFBP010000093.1 GCA_937951625.1 uncultured Thermoguttaceae bacterium | reverse complement strand
CTGGTAACGCTTTGCAGCAGGCCCATCTTCGAATCGGAATTCAACAGCCTCGTCGAACGTCACGGTTCGAAGGGCACGCTGCTTTCGCAAGCCGCGATGGAGTTGGCGGCCCGTTGCGTCGAGTCCGTTCCCCAAGGGACCTTCACCGTCGTTTGCGACAAGCACGGCGGGCGGAACCACTACCGGGAACTTCTGATGCAGTGGTTTCCGGACTACGTGATTGAGGTCTACTGCGAAAGCCGCGAAGAGAGCCTTTATCGTTTCGGCCCGGGGGAACGGCGCGTCGAATTCCGTTTTCGCGCCAGGGGCGAAGCGTGCCTAGCCACGGCGCTGGCCTCGATGGCCTCCAAGTATCTCCGTGAGCTGGCTATGCGGGCGTTCAACGCTTTTTGGTGTTCAAGGGTCGAGGGGCTGAAGCCCACTGCCGGCTATCCTTTGGACGCCGCCCGATTCAAAAAAGCGATCGCCCCGATCCAGCAACGGCTTGGCATCGACGACCGGATGCTGTGGCGGCGCCGATGAAATCGCCGCATCAACGCGGGGCAGCAATCCGAACACGGCGCATTGCCGCGGGACGATGCGGTTGGCGTCATCGGCCGCCGTCGAGCAGCGTGGCAAAAGCCCGCGCCGCGTTGGGAATCCGGACCGCTCGGCCCTCGATTTGAATATCCTCCCCGACGTCCTCGTTCTGGACGAGCATCTGCCGGTATTTGAACCACACGCCGTTGTTGCTGCCATCCGCGCGAACGATGGCAGGGATCGCCCGAGGATCGCCCTGTTTGGCGACAAGCACGGTTCGGGCCCAGCCGTCGGCCAGCGAAGCGAACAAATGCACTGAGCAGCGTTCCGCGTTGGAGAAGACCACGTCGCGGCGGCCGTCGCCGTCGATGTCGACAAAACGGCATCCCGCGTCGCCGCCCTGGGCCGTGACGATCGACGTCCCAGAGGGCAGGCCGAAGGGAAGTCGTTCCCACGGCTTGTCGCCGCCTCGCCAGCGGAAAGCGGCGTTTTGCTTTTCGTTGGAAACGATGAGTTCGCAAAGCCCGTCGCCATCGACGTCCAGTAAACGCACGCCACGATCGCGACCCCCGAGGCTGGTCATCACGGGGCCGCCGTCGGCTTCCAAATCGAGGCCGCGGGGATCACGGACCCAGCGCGTGCCGTCGAAGTGGAATACCGCGGCGTCATTCTCGTTGCGAAGGACGAAGCTCGCCCGGCCGCTTTTGTCTAAAACCCCAAAGCGGACGCCGGTTTCGCGGCGATTGCCTTGCGGATCGACAGTCACCACGGAAACCGGAAAATCGCCTTCCACCCAACGGCGGTTCTCGGGTGACCAAATCCGCGTCTGGCGCACGTGTTCGTTGCCGATCACCACGTCCATATATCCGTCGTGATTCAGGTCTAAAAGACGCACGCCGTTGTCCTGCCCGTTGGCTGCCCGAAGGGCCTGGCCACCTAGGGCGTGTTGTGTGATCCGCTCCAAGACTTCGCGAAAATTGAGAAACTTGACCTTCTTGCCATACCGATCCAGGGCGTGATTGACGAGTTCTAGGACCTGAGACGAGGTGATCCAGTTGTGCGTGTGGGGGTGAAATGTGAGCGTGTAGGCCCCTTGCTTGAGGGCCACCGCGTCGAGGGCCAATTTCATGTCGCGGACCGTGAGTGGATTCCGCGGCTGATGGTAATTGTTTCCCATCCAGTCGTCTGGAATTGCCGACGGCATCTCCCAACAAAGTTTTGCAATCACGTAGGGGTAGGGATAGTTTTCCACGAAATTGATGAACTTCCGAGCCGTAGGGAGGTATTTGGCGAAACGCGCCTGCCCGTCTTCCTCCCTCACCAATTCGCGCGGCAACGCGGGATCTTCGTCCGTGAAAAGCATGAAGATCGAGGAATCCACCGAAAGGAAGCGGCCGTGGGGCGTCGTCCTGTTGAAGATTTCGGCATAGAACCGCGGGCTGGCCGAGTTCATCGAATCGCAGCAGGGCATGCGGAATGCCACGGCGCGTGCGTTCGGCACGGCGGCCAGCATGTCGATCGCCCGATCATACGTGGCCTTGGCCGCCTCAAAACCGGTCGTGCCCAAAAAGGGGCAAGGGTGGTCATACGTATGGGCCTCGAGGTTCACGCCTTCCTTCAGCCACGCCTGAAGCCTTGCGTCGCCGGGATCCGCGCGGTTGGTCATGATGCTGACCGCCGCGCGGCCGTCCACCTGCTTCAGCCGCTCGAACACGGGGCGGAGGAACTTTTCATAGACGTCCGGGTCCCGCAAGTCGTCGATAGCGAGCACCACGACGAATTCCACTCCCTCCTCACCCACCCATTGGGGTGTGACGAACTTGGCGCAGTCCAACCCCACGTAGTATGGATCGCAAAACTCGTCCAGGTATGCCAGGCGATTGCCCACGTCGGCCGAAAAGGCCGGAACCACCATGAAAAGCACCCCCACGAAAACCGCTGTCCGACAAGCCATCGCCACAATCTCCTTCGGTTGAAAGTTCTGGGCCGTACACCGCCTGTTTTGGCTTATCACTGGAAACCGACGTTATTATAATCGTGACCGATTGTTAAGCACACGACGCGGGCGGGTCATTCAGTCTCTTTTCGACCGGGTCTCGGCAGTCGCGGTTCGCGTTGAACCAATTCGATACCGGTGGTTTGCAATCCTTGAGTTTCGGGGTCATCCTATGGAGAAAGCAGTGATTCTGGCCCGCGGTTTGGGCACCCGGATGCGGCGGGCCGACGCCGAAGTCGCCTTGACGGAAGCGGAACGAGCGGCCGCGGACAAGGGCGTCAAGGCGCTCATCCCCATCGATCGGCCGTTTCTCGACTACGTGCTTTCCGCTTTGGCCGACGCGGGCTACCGCCAGGTGTGCCTTATCGTCGCGCCAGATCATGAGGCGATTCGCTCTTACTACGACCAAGCGGGTCTGACTCGGCTCTCCCTCGCCTATGCCGTGCAAGAGGAGCCTAAAGGCACGGCCGACGCCGTAGCCGCCGCGGAGGCCTTCGCCGACGGTGATCCGTTCTTGGTCATCAATTCCGACAATTACTACCCAGTCGAGGCCTTGCGAGGGCTGCGCCAGCAAGATGGCTTCGCGGTCGCTTTGTTCGAACGCGACAGCATGATTTCAGGCAGCAATATTGCGCCGGAGCGGGTGAAGAGTTTCGCGGTGGCCCAAATCAACAACGATGGCCTATTGGTTAAAATTCTCGAAAAGCCCGACGAGGCCACGCTGGCCGCCATGCCGAAACCTCATTGGCTGAGCATGAACTGCTGGCGGTTCACGCCCGCCATCTTCGAGGCCTGCCGGAAGATCGGTCCCTCGCCCCGAAATGAGTACGAGCTTCCCGACGCGGTGCAATATGTCATCGACATGCTACGCCTGCCCTGCCGCGCGCTGACCTTGCGGGCCCCGGTCCTCGATCTGACGAGTCGCAGGGACATCACCACGATCAAGCCGTTTTTGTCTCACGTGGAGGTAAGGCTATGATCGATCGGCTCGCGTGGGAAGGCTGCCTTGAAGATGAAGTCGGCCTCGGCGCCGCACTCCGCCAGGCTGGACTCGGCGAACAGGCCGCGACGGCCAAAGCTGCGGTTCTCCAGCGACTTTCCAAGGTTCTCGATCAATCGACTCCTGCGGCTTGTGGCTCGCAGCCGGTCGCGTTCCTTGTGCCCGGCCGAATCGAAGTGCTCGGGAAACACACGGACTACGCCGGCGGGCGCAGCCTTTTGGCCGCCACCGAACAAGGGTTCTGCGTGGTGGCCCGGCCGCGCAACGACGGCCTGGTGCAGGTCCTCGACGCGGCGCGGAACGAAACGGCGTCCTTCGATCTGCATCCCGATCTGACGCCGTCGCTGGGCCATTGGTCGAATTACCCCATGACCGTGGCCCGACGCATTGCGCGTAACTTTCCAAACGCCCGGCGTGGGGCCACCATCGTCTTCCAAAGCGATCTCCCACCAGCAGCGGGCATGAGCAGTTCCAGCGCCTTGATGGTGGCGGTGTTCCTCGCTTTGGCCGAGGTGAACCACGTGTTCGACGAGGACGCTTTCCGGGCCAATATCCACGGCCGAACGGACCTGGCGGGTTATTTGGGCACCATCGAAAACGGCCAGACCTTCGGCAGTTTGCAAGGCGATCGCGGCGTGGGAACCTTCGGCGGTAGCGAAGATCATACGGCCATGCTCTGTGCCCGCCCCGGCCAGCTTGTCCAATATTCCTACTGTCCGGTGCGATTCGAGCAAGCCCTTGCGATGCCCGAGGGGCATACGTTCGCCGTGGGCGTCAGCGGTGTAGCCGCTGAAAAGACGGGCGCGGCCATGGAGAAATATAACACCGCCTCGCGACTCGCGGCGGCCCTCGTCAGGCTGTGGCAGAAAAAGACGGGCCTCGCCGATTCCAACCTGGCCTCGATCTTTGCGCGGGGCGACGAAGCGGTCGAGCTTCTCCGATCAACCCTCTCGGAACTCGAACCAACCGGCGAGATCGAAAGGACCGCTTTGGCTCGGCGATTGCAACATTTCTTGGAGGAAAACGAAAAAATCTTGCCTGCCGCAGCCGCCATGCTCGCGCAAGGCGATCTTCCGTCGTTTCGTCATTGGGTCAGCGAATCGCAACGCGCGGCGGAAGATCTCTTAGGCAACCAGGTTCCGGAAACCTCTTTTTTAGCGCGCTCCGCTTTGGATTGCGGCGCCGTGGCGGCGTCGGCCTTCGGAGCGGGCTTCGGCGGGAGCGTGTGGGCATTAGTGCCCAAGGCGGAGATTCACACGTTCTTGCTCGGGTGGTCCGCGGCCTATCATGCGCAATTCCCCCAGTCGCAGGCAGCATCCCAATTTTTCCATACCGACGCTGGCCCGGCGGCGATCAAGGTCGCCTGAGAAGTGTTCCAGAGCGGCCAGCAGGCGCAATCGGACCAAGCCACGACAAACGCTGAGTTACGTCCGAAGCTGCGCAAATAGGCACCGAAATGGTCCCGCGAACCCCTCCGGCGGCTATTTGCTTTGGAAGCAGATGCGCGGACCGAGCGTATCTTCGGCCGGGGACTTCCAAGCCCTAGACGAACAGACTCGTGATTACTAATCAGGCAACACTAGCCTAATACAATCCTGATGGGTTAATTATAAATGTCCGTTATGGGGGATTGCATTACATCGTAAGTTGGCATAAAGTCTCTCAGGTGCGCCGAAATAAGAAAGGCTCGGTCAAACCAATCGCGGACGTGGCGGAATTGGCAGACGCGTCAGGCTCAGGACCTGATGACCCGTTAACGGTCGTGGAGGTTCAAGTCCTCTCGTCCGCATCTTAAGTCTCTATGCAGCAATGGTTTACGACAAGCATGGTGATGCACAACTTCACCAGTTTCAATCACTTCGGGCGTTGACTTCCGATCCACGCCATTCCAGGCGGGAACCTGCAACGTCGCCTTTTACGTCACTCTGTGCGTCGGATTTTGCGCCGCTGTGTGGATGTTCAGCATGGGCCGGTTTCCAGGCTTCCGTGGAGGCCCGAGCAAAGTCATCGGGGGTTACTCGCAGGTAGTGCCGCAACGCGATGCTTGGGGTGTTTCCAAGCCATGCCGAGACGACGTGGATCGGGAACCTGGCCTTCAAGTCCGTCTGGCAACTTGCCCTAAGGGTATGCCAAAGCCGTGGCCACGGTTGTTCCCCGATCCGGGCAATCAGACACAGCAAATGTTGGCGAAGATTGACAGCATTCCACCACCCACGTTCCGCCGCCCGTGTCGATTCCCGTTTCCGTAGGTTGTGGAAAACGTACTCCTGGCCGGGTTGGGCCGATTCAAACGCGGCCTCTAGGTAGGGGCACACCGGGGGCACAATCGGCACCACGCGATACGGCTTGCCGTGAACCTCGGTCTTGGGTGAGGGTATGCGAAGTCGGTTTTGCTCCCAATCCACGCAGTCCCACGTCAGGGAGAGTGGTTCGCTAGGCACCCGCACCCCGAGATACCGCGCCATGGCGAGCAGCAGCTTCCATTCCGGGTTTGGTGTGGCGTCGATTAGCCGCTCGACAACATCCGCGGGGACGTAGGCTTGCCGATCGGCATCGTGAGTCTTGGGCCGTTTGACGCCCACGAAGGGGTTGGCATCGATCAGCCGTCGTCGTTGGGCGTCCCGGAAGAACGCCCGCACCCGTTCCAGCCGCTTCAACGCCGTGGCCCCGCGTAGCCCGTTACCCGCCCCTCGACGTGGCCTCGCCCGGGCA
>CALFBP010000092.1 GCA_937951625.1 uncultured Thermoguttaceae bacterium | reverse complement strand
GCTCTATGGCGACGCGGGCAACGACGTGCTGTTGGGCGGGTCGGGCAACGATCAGCTCCGCGGGGTGTCGGGCCGCGACCTGCTGATCGCCGGGCTGGGGGTGGACAGCCTCTACGGCAGCTCCGGCGACACGATCCTCATCGGCGGCGAGACGACCTACGACGCCAACGATCTGGCGTTGGCCGAGATCATGAAGGAGTGGACTTCGGCACGCACGTTCCAGGAGCGTGTCAACCGGCTAGACCAAGGCGTTCTCACGGCGTTGGGCACAATCGCCCTGAAGCGTCGGACGGCGACCCAGCCGGATGGCACGGTGCTGGACGACGCGGTCCGCGACGATCTGTTCGGCGACAAGGGCAACGACTGGTTCCTGAACTTCGGCCTCGACGTGGTGAAGAACCGAAGCAAGAACGATCGCTAGACCTTGAGTTTGCCTACGGCATTGATGAAGCCGGGCGACTCCTTGACCGCGAGGCCAAGGCAATCGCCCGGTCTTCAGGGTCCTTGGCGCTTTCCCAACGCGTATGAGAAAATCAGCGAGGGGTGAGCGCCCAGCGTGCCGGCGCACAGTGGCCACAAGGTTGGCCCTGAATGGAGGAGCGACTTCGTTGTCTTGGGGTTGCCTGTTTACCGGGACGGTCGCTCCTCTGCAACGCTTGCAGGAATGCGAACGCGGGCCTTTTGAGGCAAGAGCGAGATGCAGGTGAACAGGATCGTCCGAGGGGCCGGGCTTGCGGCCCTGGCCATTCTGCTGTCTTCCGCCTTGGTTTCCCTCCGAACCGGCGTGCATGCAGCGGAAAAGAAGCCGCGCAAACCGCTCGTGGATCAGAAGCTCTTGCTTCGGAGTCTGTGCGAGCAGCTTGCCAAGGAAGCCAAGGCCCGCGATGCCGCCGAAGCCAAAATGGACGAGGCGCAACGGGCTAAGGTCCAAGCCGCTCGCCGAGAGCTTGCCAGGAAAAAAGCTGAAGAGTTGAGACGAGAGAGCAAGGAACTGCAAAAAGCCCAAGCCATCGCGGCAAGGAAGAAGCAGGCGCCGCAGGCCAAGGCGATTCTTGCCCAGATTGCCTCGCTGCGTAAGACGATCGAGCGTCTCGAGTCCGGGGAACTTGAAGTCATCACACTTCCGAAGTCCGAACTAGCTCCCGACGGGGAGTGGATTGTCGATCATGCGGCATTGATTGAACTCGGAGCCGACTACGCCTCGCACTTCGATGCCCGGGGCAACCGGATTGCACCGTCCGACGACAAGCAGCGGTAAGCCCACCAGGAAACCGCAACCCAGGCAGCGCGGGGGTGGGCAACGCGCCCCTGCTTCTTCGTAAGTCAGGCGGGGAGCGTCGTCGGCACCGCTAGGGACTCTCGGCTGGCCTACCCCGGCGCTGGCCTCCGATCAACCTCCATAGCGGTTGAAGAACGCCCGTCGCTCGAAAGGCATTTTTTCCTTTTGAACGCCCGGCTCGGCGGCTACGCCGAGGGGGATGAGTACCCGGACCTCGAGGTTCCGCGGCACTCCCAGCAGATCGCCAATCCGTTGGGCCACGTTGTTGAGCCTCAATGCCCCATCGATCCACACGCCTGCATACCCCAACGCCGTGATGGCAAGGAGCATGTTCTCCACGGCGGCGGCGCAATCTTCCACGGCGAAGGACATGCCCTCGAACACCGGCCGATGGTCGGCCACGCAGGCAATGGCCGCCTTGGCCGTGTTGCAGGGAGCCCGGTTGACGATCTCAGCAATCTGCCGCAGCAGCTCTGGATCGTCCACGATGACGAACGAAATCACCTGTTCGTTCTTGCCCGACGGCGCTTGAATCCCCGCTTGGACGATCTTGCGGAGGTCTTCGCGGGGAACGGGAGCGTCGGTGAATGGGCCGCGATAGCTGTAGCGTTTGGCGATGGCTTCAAACAATTCCATGGAACTCTCCCGGCAAAAGAGCGCAGCAACACGCCCGGCCTCAACTATCCGTCTCGGGCCGATCCCACGTAGCATAAAACGCGGCGCGAGCCCTGCAAAGATGGTCCGCCAGACGGGGGGCCGTTAGACCGGTCAGCGAAGCCTTCGAGAGTTGCAGCTTGGGGTACGGCGGAAATGCGTGAACTGCCTCTGTCCTTTTATTAACCGTTCGCTCGCCGGGCCTTCCTTTCGGTTCGGGCGAAGAAGTCGCGCCTAGCCTCCGAAGCGTCGCGAAAGGAAGTGCGGTGAGCCTTGCTCACGTCACAGCGACGCCCAGTCCGGAGTTCAACTGCCACGGTGCTCCAAAATCTGCCACACTTCCTCAGGGGTCATGGTGGCGGTAACGACGATGCGGCGGACGGGAATGTCCAGTTCGAGATAATGGGCAATTAAGGGATTCGTACGTTCGTGAAACAGCTCGATCTTCGCGCGGACCATTTCCTCCGTATCATCGCAGCGGCCAGCGCGGTCGCCCCCGATATTGCTGCGAATGCGCTGAATCGCCGTCTCGCTGGGGCAGCGGAGCGCCAGCACTGTGCATACGTCGACGAGGGGCTCGACAGTCCGAATCTGCCCGACATGCCGTGGCAGTCCGTTCAGCACGACGCACGTGTCCGGGGCGGCCCGCTCGGCAAGGAATTCGCGCAGCACTTGTTCAGCCAAGGGGGCGTGTTCATCCTCCAACAAAGCCCCCTCGCGCAGCACGCGCTGGACGAGGGCGATGTCGTCGGGTCCAAACTGACCTTCCGGGCCGTCGCCGGCGGCGATGCGCCGTAGTTGCGCCCCAAAGTCGAAATGGACCCAGCGATGGTTCCAGAGCCCCCGCTGTTCGATGAGGTTTCCCAGCGGGGTTTTTCCCGCTCCCGTCGAACCCAACAACAGCATCGCGCGCCGTTTGGCCGAACCTTCACTCATGCTTCTTTCCCTGTCGGTGCGATGGTCGTGATGCTGAAGTCGGTCCTGGAGAGGAGGTAACGGGCTGGCAGTCGCGGATTGCCACACAATTCCCCGCAATTTGCCATTTCCAATCGCCCGAGCTGCTTCAAATATTCTACCTTCGATCCCACGTCGATTAGAGCCAATAATTCAAAAAAACCCTTCTGGTGGCCGTAAAGTCGCTGGGCGATTTCCACCAAACTGCGTGGTGCATCGCTATTGCCGACAATTTCCACAACCCGTTGCAATCTTCGCTCTTGCGCTGCGAGGATCTCGAAAATGCGATGTCGGATATCGCCGATAACCGATTCATGACCCCCAAGAGCTAGTCGAACCCCCTCTGTTCGCAGGATTTTCTTCAACGATGCCACGTAGTGTCGGTGGCCCGTGAACGTCGCAAAACTCTCGGGCCACTGCTGAGGGATGGTTCGCGCAAGGATGTGATCCCCGCAGATCAAGACGTCGTCCAGCAGGATGCAGACGTGTCCCGGCGAATGGCCCGGCGTGTGGATCAGGCGTAGTCCCTCGGGTGGGGTATGTTCGTCGAGCAAGAAATCGACGGGCACACTCCTCATTCGGCCCGGAGTGAAGCCGAATAACTCCAGCAGGATCGCATGCCGCTGGTCAGGCACGCCGGCGTGATGCAGGAAATCGACTAGACGCCGATTGAAGACCGCGGCTTGCTCATCCCAATTGCTGACGACCGGGGCATCCAAGGGGTGGACGCCAACCTTCGCTCCGGTCCAATTGACTAGATCCGCCAGACCTCCGATGTGGTCGAGGTGCGCGTGGGTCACCAAGATTCGCTCGATCTGCCGAGGTTGAAAATCCTCGCCAAATTCTGATGGGATCGCTTCCAGCGCGGCCACGATCTGTTCCGTGCAACGGCCCTCGCCGCTGCCGGCGTCGACGAGCGTCGGCGGGCCCGCCCCCAAGATCAAATACACGCGTCCCGACAGCCCAGGCAGCGATTCACACGCGATCCGATAAATTCGTGCCCCCATGCTGGAGACGAAGCGTTGGACGGGAGGCAGTCGGGGCATGGGGTGTTGAGACCGGAAATGACAATCAAAGCGAGGCGTGATCGTCCGTCATTATCTTTCACTAAAAAACAATGCGGCAAGCCACACGGCTCGATTTTGCCTTTAGCTGCAAATAGGTTTGTCTTGCGACGCAGATATTGGAGGTCGTTTTCGCGTTAAATAGACACTTTTTTTGTGTGCATATCAGCCACACCATGACGGTTGGTCATTCGGTGTAAATTGTTGCTGGGGTCTTGCAGCGCAATACCACCAATGTCGGGAATAACGTGGTCATTAAGAACTATACTCGTGGCATGCATGGCGGAAAATCCTTGGGCAGCGTGCATTGCCAAGTGGCGTTGCAATCGGATAGGATAGAGCTTTGCGCCGCGCACGGCGTGCCGTGTCGGAGGCGGCAGGTGTTCCGGTAGGGACGCAAAACCCGGTCCCAGGCGTGCGGCCATAAGCCGAGCGAAGAATTTAACTTACTGTACTGCAATCACTTGCGATTTTCGTACCGCCCTGACACCCGCGGTGTTCACCCCCAACGGCGTATTGGTGGCGGGCCGTAGTTAGTCATGTTTGAAGCGCTCCAGGAAAGCCTCGGTTCTGCCCTCAGGTCGCTCCGCGGTCGGGGGAAACTTACCGAATCAAACATTCGGGAAGGGCTTCAACTGGTAGAGCAGGCCCTCCTCGAGGCGGACGTCAGCCTGCCGGTGGTCAAGGAATTCATTGACCACGTGAGTCAGCGGGCTGTGGGCGAGCGCGTGCTCAAGTCGCTCAATCCTACCAATCAGCTCATCAAGGTGGTGTACGACGAACTCGTGGCCTTGATGGGTCCGGTGGACCACTCGCTGCACTTGCAGTCGGGGTTAGGCATTTTGATGCTTTGCGGGTTGCAGGGTTCGGGCAAGACCACGACCTGCGGCAAGTTGGGGCGGCTGGTGCGGCAGCGCGGCCGCAAGCCCTTGCTCGTCGCCGCCGACTTGCAGCGCCCGGCGGCCATCGAGCAGTTGCAGGTGATCGGCGGTCAGTTGGAAATCCCCGTCTATACCGAACCGGGCGCCACCGACCCGGTGGCGGTCTGCCAGAATGCGGTCAAACACGCTCGGGCCACCGGCGCCGATGTCGTGATTCTGGACACGGCGGGCCGCCTCCACGTCGATCAGGAGTTGATGGAACAGCTTGCGAAGATCGATCGCCGCGTGGCTCCTGACCAGGTTTATCTCGTTGTCGATGCGATGACCGGCCAAGACGCCGTCACCAGCGCCAAGGCGTTCAACGAAGCCCTGGAGCTTGACGGCGTGATCATGACCAAACTGGACGGCGACGCCAGGGGAGGCGCCGCGCTGTCGGTCAAGAAGGTCACCGGCGTGCCGATCAAGTTCGTCGGAACGGGCGAGCACCTCGATGCGCTCGAGGAATTCCATCCCGACCGCATGGCCAGCCGCATTGTCGGGATGGGAGACGTGCTCACCTTGATCGAACAGGCCCAGCAAAAGTTCGATCAGGAAGAAATGCTCAAGCAGCAGGAACGGCTCCGCAAGGGGCAGTTCACGTTGGAAGACTTCCGCAAGCAGCTCAGCCAGATCGGCAAACTGGGACCATTGGAGAAGATTCTCGGGTTGATTCCCGGCATGGGCGAAATGACCAAGCTCCTGGCCGACGCCGACGCTGGTGCTGAATTTCGACGTTTGGCGGGCATCATCGACTCGATGACGCCCGAGGAACGCCGTGATCCCAGCCTGATCGACCAGAGCCGCCGCCGCCGCATAGCCGCCGGGGCGGGCGTCGAGCCTCACGAAGTCAACAAGCTGGTCAAGGAATTCGAAGGCATGGCCGACATGATGAAGCGGATGTCGGGCATGAGTTTCCGAGGCCGTCTTCAGGCCGCCCAGCAGCTCGGTCAGACGTTGATGAGGAATCCCAACGCCATGCTGGCCAAGCAGAAGAAGGGGACGGGAAAGCGGCTGACTTCGGCGGAGCGCGCAAAGTTGAAAAAGTTGCGCGAGCGCGAGGCCCGCCGCCGCAAACGCGAGGAAAAGAAAAACCGAGGCTGATCCCCAACCCTCGCTTGGCCAACGGCGGGGCTGGGGGGAAAACCACTATCAAAACCAGTCATCAAGTGACGAGGAGCATGACGTGGCAGTTCGTATTCGGATGAAGATGATGGGCCGCAAGCACCGGCCGTTTTTTCGCATTTGCGCGATGGACGCCCGCGCTCCCCGCGATGGACGCGTGATCGAGGAACTCGGCACCTACGACCCGATGATCCCTTACGAGGACGCTCGGGCGGTGCTCAACGCGGAGCGGGTTCAGTACTGGTTGGGTGTCGGCGCGCAACCGACGGAGAAGGTGAGGATTTTAATCAAGAAATACGGCCCTAATGGCACGCGGTTGGAAAAGCAGAAGGAGGCCTTGGAGCGATTGGCCCAGGAGCGGCGTCGGCCGACCCCGCCGCCGGTCGCGCCCAGGTCGCGGCCTGAACCAGCTCCGGAGGAGCCCGCCGCGGAAGATCAAGAGCAAGAGGCCCAGGCGTAACGCGAAGATTGCCCCGCCGCTGGTGGGCGAAAGGGTCGGGTGAGAAGCAATGCGTTTCGACGTCCTGACCCTGTTTCCCGAGATTTTTGCCAGTTATCTCGGGCAAAGCCTGTTGCGGCGGGCAATCGACCGCGGCTTGGTGGAGGTCCGGTTGCACGACATTCGGGACTGGGCAACCAACAAGCACAAGAAGGTGGATGATCGGCCTTTTGGCGGCGGGCCGGGCATGGTGCTCATGGCCGAGCCCGTGGTCCAGTGCGTCGAGGCGGTCCGTTCCCTCGGGCCCGAGCCGGGCCACTTGGTGATGCTTACGCCTCAAGGCCAGCGCCTGGATCAGGCGGCCGTGGAACGGTTGGCCGCCGAGCGGCGGATTTTGCTGTTGTGCGGCCGTTACGAGGGATTTGACGAACGCATCCGGCTCCTCTTGGAACCGGAGGAGATTTCCATAGGAGACTACGTGCTCAATGGCGGCGAGGTGGCCGCCATGGTGGTGATCGACGCGGTGATCCGGTTGGTGCCCGGCGTCCTCGGCGATGAAGACTCCAGCGCGGCCGACTCGTTTTCGGGCGAGCGGCGGCTGCTGGAGGGCCCGCAGTACACGCGACCCCGCGTGTTTCGCGGCTTGGAAGTCCCTGAGGTCTTGCTCAGTGGCGACCACGAGGCGATTGCACGTTGGCGGGCGGAACAGGCCTTTTTGCGCACGTGCCAACGCCGCGCCGATCTGCTCGCCGGTCGGGACGAGCCACGAGAACCGCGAACCGAGCAAAAGGAATCACGACGAACCAACCAGCGCGGGGATAAGCTAGGGGAGTGAACGCCCCGATTCCCCCAAGCGGGCCAATCCGCTTTTGACCCACGGGGAAACCCGCGGAGAACTTTTGAACGAGGACGAACCATGAGCCAGAAATTGATGGAATTGGTCGAAAAACCCAGCTTGAAGGAAGACCCGCCGCAATTCGACATCGGAGATACGGTCGACGTCCATTGTCGCATTCTCGAAGGCGACAAGGAAAGGATTCAGATTTTCAACGGCGTGGTGATTGCCCGATCCGGTTCGGGCACGCGAGAGACGTTCACGGTGCGGCGGATCGTGCAGGGAGAAGGCGTAGAACGCAAATTTCCCCTCCATTCGCCGCGCATTGCCAAGGTGGTGGTGCAGCGTTCGGCCGTGGTCCGGCGGGCAAAACTGTATTTCCTTCGTGATCGTGTGGGAAAAGCGGTGCGTCTGCGGGAACGCCGTCCCGAAGCGAAAAAGAAATAGGTCCCGCTTGCCACCCCGCGTTGGATCGCGGTTCGGCGGGCGTTCCGCGCTGCCGTGGCGCTGCTCGACGGTCGAGGCGATTATCGCTCCAGGCCGTATTCTTCGAGCTTCTTGTGGAGCGTATTTCGATTGATGCCGAGCTTGGCCGCGGCTTTGACCTGAACGTTGTCACAGGCGGCCATGACCTGGGCGATCAGTTCCCGCTCTACCCGGCTGACGATCTTGGCGTAGAGGTTGTCCTCTTCCGCGTTCGCCGAGCGGACAGCCTGGTCGACGAGCCTGGCGACGAGCGTTTCCAGATCCGCGGCGTGGCGGTGGAACTGGGGGCCTTTGCGGCCCACCACGCAATCCGGCAAGAGGTCCAGGGTGATCTCGTCGCCCGGCGCCA
The DNA here is from genome assembly GCA_937951625.1 of uncultured Thermoguttaceae bacterium. GTDB lineage: Bacteria > Planctomycetota > Planctomycetia > Pirellulales > Thermoguttaceae > CALFBP01. The sequence continues at coordinate 7,625 of CALFBP010000092.1, read as the reverse complement.
AAACCACGGCGCGTTCGATGTAATTTTGAAGCTCACGAACGTTGCCGGGCCAATCATATTTTTGGAGGGCCTCCATGGCCGCACGCTCGACGTGGGGCACGTTGCGGTGATTCGCCTCGTTATAGAGGCGGAGGAAATGGCCGACCAGTTCGGGGATGTCCTCACGACGTTCCCGAATCGGAGGCAGATAGATCGTGATCACGTTGAGGCGGTAGTAGAGGTCCTCGCGAAAACGGCCGTTCTGGACCTCTTCGAACAAATCCCGGTTGCTGGCGGCGATCACGCGGGTATCGACGCGGATGGTCTGCGTGTCGCCCACTCGCTCGAACTCGTGCTCCTGGAGCACCCGCAGCAGCTTGACTTGCAGTTTAGGGGTGGTGGAGTTGATTTCGTCGAGAAACACGGTGCCAGTATGGGCGGCCTCGAAGCGGCCAGTGCGGTTGTCGATCGCTCCCGTAAACGCCCCGCGCACGTGGCCGAACAACTCGCTCTCCAGCAGATTCTCCGCCAAGGCCCCGCAGTTGACACGCACGAAGGGTCCGCTGCCGCGGGGGCTGAGACGATGAATGGCCTTGGCGATCAGTTCTTTGCCAGTGCCGGTCTCGCCTAGCAACAGTACCGAGGCGTTGGATTGGGCCACCTTGCGGGTAAGGCGATAGACCTCGCGCATGGCGGGGCCGGAGCCGATCAATTCTGGGATGGGCGGTCCGTCGTCATCGGCGCGAAAGGAAGCGTAGCTTGGGCTCATGACTCCGGGAGTTCGCTGCCGTGGGCCGTAGGCGGGGAGGTCATTTCGACGCCCGCGCCTGACTGCTTCAACGGGCTCGTTGGGGCTTCGAGGCAATCCAAAATCTGGCTTAAGATCGCCTGCGTTGCCCGATCCTCGCCCGCGCTCTGGTTGTATCGATCGTATTGAAGCTGGATTTTGGTCGTGGTGAGCAGAATCCCGCGTCGCTCCACGGCGAAGCGGAATGCGTCCAGCGCCGCCCTGCGATCGTCTAGGGGGACCGTCTTTCGGCTGGCCAGATCGACCAAGGCCTGCTGGGCCCGCGGCGTGCCCAAGTTGCCTAGCACCACACACGCCTTGGGCGTCAAGCCGGGCGTGTCCAACGCGCGGACCACGGTACTCTCCACCCGCCAAGCGTCCATCCATCCACCCGACGATGGAATCCCTTGGGCAAGCCAATCCAAGGCTGCGCTGGCCTGCCGCTTCCGCGCGCTGGGCGTGAGGAGATCGCCGCCCAAGGCCACCAGGCGTTCGATCTGCCATTGAAGGGCCGGAAAGTCGTGGGGACGTGAGAATGCTTCGGCGCGGGGATCGTCTCGGGCCATGTGTCTGGCCCGTTCCAAATCCCCCGCTGCGGCCAGCACCCCTACTGGCAACAGTGCTGTCCTGCCGTCGCGCCGCAACGCCTGCAACACCTCATCCACGGTGGGATAGTGCAAGATGGCGTCCAAAAGCACGATTTCGTAGTCCGGCGAATCCAGGGCTTTTTGGAGAGTCTCGCGGCCGGTGGCGGCGATCTCGGTCTCGTAACCCAATTGAACCAAAAGCCCGGCCAACCGCATGGATTCTTCACGCCGCGGCGATCCCACCAGCACCCGCTTCGCGCCCCGCGAGGCGGCCATGAATCGAATCGCCTCGCTCACGTAGCTTGCGCCAGGAAACGGACCTCGCGGCTGGCAACGCATGACCGCCTCGACCGCCGCGAACCGCAAGCGGCGATCCTCATGACGTGTGGCCATGACCAGCGGGCAAGGCTGGGCCGCCCGAGTCAAAAGCCTTTCCACGCCGGGCATCGCACCGAGGATGCGGGCTGCCGCCGTGGCCGCGGCAGATTGGCCGTGCTGCATGGCGAAGACGAGCACTTGTTCCACCGCCTCTTCGTCCATCGCCGCAAGCTTGCCAAGGGGCGAATCGGGACCACTGGCCATCGCCGCGTCAAGCCCCGCCTCATGGGCAGCTTGTTCCAACATCGTCGTCAGGTGCAGCCAAAGCAACTCCCGCCGATCGGGTAGGATGACGTAGGCGTCGCGAGCCAAGCGAGCGGCGAACCAGCGGGCGGCTTCCTCTTCTTTGTAAGCGCGCGAAACGGCTTGCCGCTTAGCTCCATCCCAACTCCACACGAGAACCTGGCCTGATGCGTCGGACTCGAAGCGCTCCTTACGCTCAGCGTAGCGAAGGGCCAATCCCGCCAAAAACTCCGCGGCTTCTTCCCGCTCGGGAACCCGACGCCAAAGGCGCTGGGCCGCGGCCCGGGCCGCCGCACGGACTTCGGGAGCCGTCTTCTCGTCAAAACAGGGACGGAGGAGAAAGTAACCCGGTCTCACGGCTTGCGCACGGCCGAGCAAGTGGATTGCCTCGACGACGAGCCTGGGATCCGAGGCGTCCAGGGCTGCGGTGAGCGGCCCCAAGGCGATGCTTCCCAAAGCGGCCAAGGCGGTCCTGGCCCCGGCGTGTTCCGCCGCCCGCTGAGAGTCGCCAAGCACCGCCAACAGCGGCCCCACCGCTGCTATCCCGGCGTCCTGAAGTCCGGCAATGGCCAAGGCGCGGGCTTTTGGAGATGGGTCGGCCAATTGTTGAATCAACCCCTCTAGCCGCTTGGGATCTTGAAGCTGCCGACTCTTCGCCCCCAACACGGCATCGGCCAGTTGTTTGCCTTCCGGGTCGAGGTCGTGGCGGAGGGCCATCGCGGCAAACGTGGCCGAATCGAACTCGTCGGCCAGAGCCGCCAGCGACTGGGCATCGAGGTTCGCCGCCAAGACGCGACGGAAATACTGCTTTGCCAGGTCCGCCCGCCGCAAATCCGCCAAGGCCTTACCCGCCCGAATCAACTCCGACGGCGTGGTGGGGTTCGTGGCCAGGATCACGTCCACCGCTGGATCCGCCGGGGCGATGGGCGGCAGCTCGTCTTGTTTCTTTTTGGTCGCTTTCTTCGCGTCGCTCTTGGCGGGCGTCTCCGCTGTGTCGGCTTCGGCGGCGAATAGAGTGCGGGAAGGACCGGACTTGGGCGCTTGGGCCCAGCTCAACCCCCCCAACACCGCCACACCCGCGGCCACCCAAAGCCACCTACCCAAACAGCGAAACCTAGCCATGGATGCGTCTCCTCCACGTCTCGATTTGCCGCCGCACGTGTTCGGGCCCGGTGGAACCATGACTCCGCATCGCTTGCACGGCCCGGTGAGGTCCTAAAACGGCGTACACCTCTTCGTCCAGTTCGGGGTGAGCCTGACGAAACTCCTGCAAAGGCAGATCGGCCAAACGGCAGCCCTGCTCCATCGCCTTGCGCACCAAGCGGCCCACCAAGCCGTGGGCGGTCCGCTGCGGAACGCCGCGTTGAATCAAATATTCCATAAGCGTAGTGGCATCCAAATGCCCACGATCGAGGCGTTCGGCGATCGCGGCGCGATTGAGCGTCGTCTGTGCGACCAGCGGTGCGGCCAATTCCAGCGACGCTTTCACCGTGTCGAAGGCGTCGAACAACGGTGGTTTGTCCTCCTGAAGATCCCGATTGTAGGCCAAGGGCAGGGCCTTGATTAAAACGAACAGGGTGGTCAGGGCCCCCACGACGCGGGCAGTCTTGCCGCGAATCAGCTCGAGCACGTCGGGGTTGACTTTCTGCGGCATGATCGAGGAACCGGTGCAAAAGGCCTGGGGAAGCTGGAGGAAGCCGAATTCGGTGGTGGACCAAAGGATCCACTCTTCGGCCCAAGTGCTCAAGTGCGCGGCAACCAGGGCCAGATCGAAGACGAATTCCAGCACGAAGTCCCGGTCGCTGGTGGCATCGAGACTATTGGCCGCGATCGAGTCGAAAGCGAGCAGTTCGGCCACCATGTGGCGATCGATGGGGAGGCTGGTTCCGGCCAAAGCCGCCGAGCCCAGTGGTAGTTCGTTGACGCGACGGCGGCAATCCGACAGTCGCTCCCGATCGCGCTGGAACTTCTCGCAATAGGCCAACCAATAGTGCGGCGCCAGGACCGGTTGAGCTCGCTGCGTGTGCGTGTAACCCGGTAGAATCACGTCCAAGTCCGCATCGCAACGATCCACGAAGGCCTGTTGCAAGCCTGCCAGCCGTTGGTCGATCTGATCAATCCCGTCCCGCACCCAAAGCCTCAAATCGGTGGCCACCTGATCGTTGCGGCTTCGGGCAGTGTGCAGCTTGCGGCCGATATCGCCGATCCGATCGATCAGGGCCTTTTCAATGTGCATGTGGATGTCTTCCAATTGGATGGAGAACGCGAAACGGCCCTGCTCGATTTCTTGGCGAATCTCGCTCAATCCCTGCACAATTTTTTGGCATTCTTCGTCGGTGATCAAACCCACCTTGGCCAACATTTGGGCATGGGCGATCGATGCGGCGATGTCGTGCGCGTACAATCGGCGATCGAAGCTCACGCTCTCGGTGAACTCCTCGACGCGACGATCCGTGGCCTCAGAAAACACGCCACCCCAAGCTTTGTCGCTCACACCCCCCCCTTGAAACCCTAGTCTGCTTGCCCCGCGTAAACGCCAACCCCTGCACTCTAAACAGGTTAGAGCACCATGTCAATTGACCAACAACGCAGACAAGGCGGGAAAAACAGGTTAAACAGCTTATATGGTTCAGGTGGAATGGGTTTAATTTTTTGGGACCAACTAATGGGTGATTCCCACCAACTGTCCACCCTTAATCTTTCCCCCACGATGGACTTCCGCATTTAGGGAAGTATACTGCAAGCTCGATATCGAGGCGGCCGCGCGGCGGGCGGGTCGCCCGAGATCAGCAACCTCGTTCGGTCGTTAGGCATCTCTGAGTTTACGCAGGCAGGAGGGAATCCATGTCGTCGAATCTCCCGAGTTATTTGGCTGCCGCAAAGCCCGTACCCCAGGAGGGCCGAGTGCCGTGGTACAAGAGCGTCGCCCCGACTTATGCGGGCGTCATGTTGTGGTTCGTCTTTTGGCAAGGCTTGGCCGGCGCTGGGGGTTTTCAGGCCGGGACCTTGGGCGCGGGTCTGGGAGTGGCCCTACTGGGAATCCTCGTCGGCGCGCTGATCTGCCATTTCCTGTTCTATCTGGTGCCCGGCATGTTGGGCATGAAGACGGGACTGCCGCTCTACGTGGTCGGGACCTCGACCTATGGGGCGACGGGCGGGCGGATCATGCCGGGGTTTGTCATGGGCTTGCTGCAATTCGGCTGGCTGGGCGTGAACGCCTACGGCGTGGCCACGCTGTTGTGCAAATGTTTCGGCATCGAGGGCATTCAGGAAAACGCCGTCGTCTATCCGATTATTCATCCCATCCACGCGGCCATCGCCGCCGTGTTCGCGGCCGCCGCCGCCTTCATGGGGCTTAAGGGCATCCAGTATGTCGCCCGCGTCGCCACGTTCCTCCCAATCATTCCGTTAGTGGTCCTAATCGTGCTTACCGTCGTCACCATCGGCGGCGTGGCCCAGTTCTCGCCAGAACAGGCCTTCAAGCCGCACACGGGCGGCAGGCCATTGGAAATGACGCAGATCTTGATCCTGCTGAGCACGGTGATTGTGGGATTCTTCGCCACGGCGGGCGCGGCGGGGGCCGACATCGCCATGAGTTCCCGTGGCCCCAAGGACGTGCATCTCGGGGGTCTCGTGGGAATCGCCCTGGCAACCATTGTGGCCGGCGGCTTGGCGGTCTTGATCGTCGCCGGCGCTTACGGCGCGGGTCTGGTGCCGGAGAACTTGAAAGGCAACTTGAATCCCTTGGACCTGATGAAGGGCGGCTTGCTCAATCCCACACTGGCCAACGTGTTCATGATCCTGTTGGCGATTTCGTCCTTTCCCGGCGGGTGCTTCTCCGCGTTCATCGCCGCCACGAGCTTCAAGACCGTCATGCCCAAAGTCAACCCTTGGATCTCCGTGGGCATTGGCACGCTGGTCTCGATTGCCCTGGCGGTCACTGGCCTGACCGGCAAGGTGGTCGAGGTCTTCGTGGTCATCGGGGCCTCGTTTGGTCCGGTGTGCGGGGCCATGATGGCCGACTACTTGTTGAGCGGAGGCAAGTGGTCGGGGCCTCGGGCGGGATTCAATCCGGCGGGTTGGATTTCCTGGGTGATCGGGTTCATCGTGGGCGCGTTCCAGTTCATCGCCCCATGGATTCCGGCCATAGAGGCGTACCAAAACGTCATCCCTTGCCCGCCCGTGGCTGCCTTCATCGTGGGGTTCCTCCTGTACTTCATCCTGGCGAGCCTCGGATTGCGGACCCGAACGTTGGACATGCCCGGCCAGGCCGCAGCGTGAAAAGCCGCGCTGCCTCGACCCGGCAGGGCGACAGCGTCCGCCTACCCGAAAACGGCAGAATGTAACCATCGCGCTCCACACGGGATGCGAAGAGCTCGCGTCCGCGCAGGGATACCCGGCAATACGCTTTCCCTCGCGGCCTTTCACAACCTTGGAGGATCGTCATGGTTTCTCGACGTGGGTTTTTGGGTCAGGCAGGCGGCGCGATCGTGGCGGCGGCATGGGCCTCGGCCGCGGAGAAGGTCGATCCGATCCCCATCGCCTTGATCGGCTGCGGCGGCATGGGCCAGCAGCATCTCAGGCTCTTGGCCCCCCGCAAGGACGTTCGCATCGCCTATCTGTGCGAGCCGGACGCCAATCGCTTGGCGCAGGCCATGAAGGCGGTCGAGTCGGCTGGTCAACAGGGCGTCAAGGCGGTCAAGGACATGCGCGAGGTGTTCGGCGACGCCTCGGTCCGGGCCGTATGGATCGCCACGCCCGACCATTGGCACGCCCCCGCCGCTATCCTTGCGGCCGAGGCGGGCAAGCACGTCTACGTGGAGAAACCTTGCTCGCACAATCTCCGCGAAGGCCGGCTGATGGTCGAGGCCGCGCGCCGCAACAAGATCGTCATGCAGGTCGGCACCCAAAGCCGCAGTACGGCCCACGTGATTCAAGCCATGAAACGGCTCCACGAGGGGGCCATCGGCACGGTGCTGGTGGCCAAGGCGTGGAACAGCCAGCGGCGGGCCAACATCGGGCACGCCCAGCCTCAGGACCCGCCCAAGCACCTCGACTACGATCTTTGGCTCGGTCCTGTGCCCTACGTGCCCTATCGCCCCAACATGCTCCACGGCATTTGGCGGTGGTGGTACGATTTTGGCGTGGGCGACATCGGCAACGACGGGGTCCACGACATCGACCTGGCCCGATGGGGCTTGGGCGTGAACGAACACCCCTCTATCATCACCGCCTTGGGCGGGAAATACTTTTTCGACGACGATCAGCAGTGGCCCGATACGCAATACGTCGTCTATGAATATCCCGGCGACGGCAAGGTGGGCCAGAAACGGCAACTCGTCTTCGAGCAGCGGACCTGGTCGCCTTACGTCCAGGAGGGGTTGGAGAACGGCAACGCCTTCTACGGCACGGAGGGAATGATGATCCTCGGCAAGTACGGGGGGTATCAGCTTTTCGGGCCGCGGAACAAACTCATCGAGCAGGTGAAGGCCAGCTCGCCCGACCTGGCCGCTCACCACGACAATTTTCTCGCCTGCGTCCGAACCGGGGCAAAGCCCAACGCCGACATCGAGATCAATCACCTGACCACGGCCTTGTGCCACCTGGGCAACATCGCTACCCGCGTGGGCAGGGTCGTGCGTTTCGACCCC
>CALFBP010000091.1 GCA_937951625.1 uncultured Thermoguttaceae bacterium | reverse complement strand
CTTACGCCCACTTGAGCACCGCGCCAGTGTCGGCACTGGTGGCCATCGAGGCGTATTTCGCCAAGATGCCGGTCTTGAAGCGAGGCTCGATCGGCTTCCACTGCTGGCGCCGTCGTGCCAGCTCCTCTTCGCTCAACCGGACGTTGAGCGTGTGGCCGGGGATGTCGATGTCGATGATGTCGCCGGGCTGGAGCAGCCCGATCGGGCCGCCGACGGCGGCTTCCGGGCTGATGTGGCCGATACACGCGCCGGCCGTGCCCCCGGAAAATCGCCCATCGGTGATCAACGCCACCTTGTCGTCGAGGCCCACACCTTTGATCGCCGAGGTGGGAGCGAGCATCTCTTGCATGCCCGGTCCGCCCCGTGGACCCTCGTAGCGGATCACCACCACGTCGCCAGCCTTCACTTTGCCATTGACGATCCCGGCGTAGGCCTCGGGTTCGGATTCAAAGATCACGGCGGGCCCGGAGTGTTTGAGCATTTCAGGCCGGACCCCAGCCGTCTTGACGACGGCGCCGTTGGGCGCGAGGTTGCCGCGGAGGATCGCCAGCCCGCCTTCTTGACTATAGGCATTTTCCGCTTCCCGAATACAGTCGTAGGGATCGAACCCCAACTGTTCCTTGGAAAGTTCGCGGACAGAGGCTGCCCGCCGGGCGACAGTCATGCCCTGATTCGTGCGCTCGCGGCCCGCGGTGACAGCGGCCAGCTCCAGCGCCTCTTGAACCGCGGTGCTTGCCCGCACGTCGTACTCGGCGATGTTCTCGCCCAGCGTCTTGCCGCTGACCGTGGGACAATCCAGGTGCAGCAGCCCGGGTCGGCCGCGGTTGACGGCGCCGAGGATCGTGTGGACCCCGCCCGCGTTATGCACGTCTTCCACGTGATAATGACTGCTGGGGGCGACACGGCAAACGTTGGGCGTCTGCCGGCTCAGCCCGTTGATCCGCTCCAAATCGTATCGGACCCCGGCCTCGTGGGCGACAGCCAGGGTGTGCAAGACCGTGTTCGTGCTCCCGCCCATGGCCATGTCCAGGATCATGGCGTTGTCGATCGACTCGACCGTAACGATCTCCCGAGGCAACAGGCCGTGGCCCTCGCCGAGCTTCTCGAACTGGAGGACCATCTCGACGATGCGTTGGGCCGCGCGGCGGAACAGTCGTTTGCGCTCGGCGCTGGTGGCCAGCAGCGTACCGTTGGTGGGCAACGCCATCCCCAGGGCCTCGCAAAGGCAATTCATGCTGTTGGCCGTGAACATGCCGGAGCAGGAGCCGCAGGTCGGACACCCCGCCTTTTCCAAAGCCAGCAGTTCTTCGGCCGAGAGCTTGTTCTGTTGCCTCGCCGCGGCCCCAGCGAAGACGTCGATGAGGTCCACCGTACGGCCGTCGGGCAGCTTGCCCGCCTCCATCGGCCCGCCGCTAACGAAAATCGTTGGCAGATTGCAGCGAACCGCGGCCATCAGCATTCCCGGCACGATCTTGTCGCAATTGGGAATGCAGATCATGCCGTCGAAGCAATGGGCCATGAGCATCGTCTCGACGCTGTCGGCAATCAATTCGCGGCTGGGCAGCGAAAACTTCATGCCGCTGTGGCCCATCGCGATCCCGTCGTCCACGCCGATCGTGTTGAAAACGAACGGGACACCGCCCGCCTCGCGCACGCACTGCTTGACGTACTCGCCAACCTTGTCCAAATGCACGTGACCGGGAATGATGTCCGTATAACTATTGCAAATAGCAATGAACGGCTTGCGGAAATCGTCGTCGGTGACCCCGGTGGCCCGGAGGAGGCTTCGGTGCGGCGCCCGGGCATCGCCCAGCTTGATGGTGTCGGATCGCATGGGATAGTCCTTGTCACGGAAAGAAACGCAAGGTCATTTATTTTAGGCGGCGCTGGCCATCCCAGCTAGTGGCGTCAGGCCTGCGGAGGCAATATGATTGCACATGACCTGGAAGGGCTGGCTCAAAGCGGCAGGAACCACCGGTAGACTCGCCAGCGTGGTTCTTCAACGAGAAGCAATCCCCAAGCCGCGGGAGTTGCCTTGAAAACTGGATCAGTCCCTGTACTCGGTTGGCGAATCAGCTTTCGAGGAGAAAAACGCCATGCGCTGGTTGAGTCTCGGTTTTTGCGCGATTCTGCCGCTTGCGAACGTTGTTGGGGCAGAAGTGGGTTCGGGTTCGGCTGATTTCCGGGAACTCGGCAACGGCAACCGGCCGAACACGCCTAACATCGTCATCGTGTTCACGGACGATCAAGGTTACCAAGACGTGGGTTGTTTCGGCTCGCCGGACATCGCGACGCCGAACTTGGATCGCATGGCTCGCGAGGGCATCCGCTTTACGAGTTTTTACGTGGCCCAAGCAGTCTGCTCCGCGTCGCGGGCGGCGTTGTTGACCGGATGTTACCCCAATCGGATTAATATCCTCCGGGCACTGAACCCGAACGACCAACACGGGATCGCCGACGAAGAGCTGACGTTGGCCGAGGTGGTCAAGCAGCGGGGCTACGCGACCGCCGCGTTTGGCAAATGGCACTTGGGCCACCATCCCAAGTTTCTTCCCACCCGGCACGGTTTCGACGTGTATTTCGGTCTGCCCTACTCCAACGACATGTGGCCCCGCCATCCGACCCACGGCAAGAACTTCCCGCCCCTGCCGCTGATCGAGGGCGACAAGGTCGTGCAGGAAATGCCCGATCAATCGCAATTGACAACGTGGTATACGGAACGGGCGGTGAAATTCATCGAGGCCAACCGGGATCGGCCCTTCTTCCTTTACGTCGCCCACAGCATGCCCCACGTGCCCCTGTTTGTGTCCAGCAAGTTCCAAGGGAAATCGCCGCGCGGTCTGTATGGCGATGTGATCATGGAGATCGACTGGTCCGTGGGCCAGATTCTTGAGGCCCTCAAACGTCTCCAACTCGACGAGCACACGCTGGTCATCTTCACCTCGGACAACGGCCCGTGGCTCGTCTATGGGGATCACGGCGGATCGGCCAAGCCGCTTCGTGAAGGCAAGGGGACGACGTTCGAGGGCGGCATGCGCGTGCCGTGCATCATGCGTTGGCCTGGCCAAATCCCCGCCGGCACGGCGACCAACGAGCTGGCGGCCACGATCGACCTGTTGCCTACCATCGCGAAATTGGTTGGTGTGGAACTCCCCAAAGACCGGATCATCGACGGTAAGGATATCTGGCCGCTGATGTCGGGCCAGCCCGGCGCCAAGAGCCCGCACGAGGCCTACTACTACTATTGGAACCAGGAGCTCCAAGCCGTGCGGAGCGGGCGTTGGAAACTGCATCTTCCCCATGCCTATCCCTCACCCGGCGAACCTCTCGGCGGCGGCGGAAAACCAGGCCGCTTGGTGCAAAAGAAAATCGGCTTGGCGCTGTTCGACCTGGAAGCCGACGTGGGCGAGACCACCGACGTGGCGGACAAATACCCGGACGTCGTCCGCCACCTCCAGGCCCTGGCTGAACAGGCCCGCGACGACCTCGGTGATTCCCTTACGAAGCGGACCGGCCGCAATGTCCGCCCGGCGGGAACGCTCTGACAAGCTCTTGCTTAGGCGATCCCCTTCCGCTCGGTTGGAGTATGGTCGGGGATGAGCATGGTTTGAATCGCTCGTGGTCTCTCGGCCGTTTCCTCTCCCACAGCCAGAACATGGGTGCTTCGCAACCTTGCCGTCTCCATCCTCTTCGCAGCCAAATCCTCGTATCGCAGCGGCCCGCGCGGTTGTAATGTCTATACCGCCTATATGGAATGAGCGACCTGGATCGGTTGTGCGTTCCGTGGAAACGGCAAAAACCAGGGAATTCGACTAACCTGGATAGTGCCATTCGTCGAAGCTGCTAAAATAGGACTTTTGAATCCCCCCTGCGCGTCGTCCACCTCGCACGAGGCCTCTGGGATCAAATTGGCATCCCGGGATGCTCCACCCTAATGGGGTGGGGCCTGAGGCGTGGGTGATGGCATAAGTCCGGCGGGGAGGAAACGCCTGTCGAAGGCTCACGGAGGGTTTTTCCATGCAGCGTGTTGGGCCGGCCTTGAGGGGAATCGCAGGGCTCGTTTTCATCGTGGTCCTATCCCTTGGCTCTGCTTTGGCTCAAACGCCGGAGGCGTCGCTCCGCGCGAGGCTGGGGGAATTGAAGCAATGGCTTGCCGAGGGCAATGTACTGGAGGCATGGCGTCCGCTATTGCTCCTGGATCAACTGGATCGTGAGCTGGGCAAAGGACCGGCGGCCGACCTCGGTGCAGTGGCGGAGATCCTCAGTCGGTTCGGCGGCAACGACCCAGGCTTGGCGATGGAGCCGTTTGTTCGGGTCCGTCAGGGCTTGGATCAATGGCTGGCGAGCTTGCCGCCGCCGCCGGTTTCCACGCTTGCTGCGGCGGTCAGGGCCGCCAAACCAGTGTTTCAGCCCCGCACGCAAGTTGACCTCGCGGACGCCAAGCAGGCGTTGACCGCGGCGGTGGAACGCTTGGAAAGGGAGCTTCAATCCGCCGCGGCGGGCGAACGGGATTGGCGGGCGTTTTTGCAGCTCGACGAGGTGCGTCGCCAGTTGGCCCGGCCCGACGACCCTGACTTGACCACCCTCGACGCAGCCTATCTGCGCTTCGCGTCCGGGGAAGAAGGCTTAGGCCGTGTTGCCTTCCTCGACGTCCGCAACGCGCTACGGAAGTACCTCCTCACCGCCCGAACCCTCAACAACCCCAAGGTCCGCCAGCAGTATGAAATTGTCCTGGAAGACTTGGCCAGCCGGTTGGAAAAATACCACCAGCAGCCCTCCGCGGAACTTGCCGAGGAAATCGACCAGCGTCTGGACTGGCTGCAAGAGGCGGGCCAGGCCGGCTGGCTGGTGAAGGCCATTGGCAGCCAGCTTTCGCATCCCAATGTTTTTGTCGAGGTGTCGGCGGGGTTGATCGCCTCGCGCGTGGCTCAACCAGTTGACGAAGTCGGACCGATTCGCGATTGCATCTTGAAGACCGATATCCACGCGACTGGCCACACCCGAGGGGATTTGAACGTGGAGCTGGCTCCGTCGGAAGAGCAGGGGCAATTCGATTTGGTGTTTGCAGGCGACACAGCCACGGACAGCGTGGGGTACCGTGGCTCCCTGGAGGTGTACGCCAATGGCAACACACGGATTTCGGCCCGTAAGAGGATCACGATCAACGCCGAAAAGATTTCAGCGGATTCCGCGGTCTCCGAAGCCGAGACGCACACCACGATCCACGGCATCCGTGCCCAACGGGGAGGCCGGGTGGTGGCGGGCGCTGCTTGTCGCCGGGCCGAAAAGCAGCGTCCCAAGGCCGAGTGGATCGCCTCGCGCCATGCCGAACAGCGGTTCAACGAACAACTGGATGCCCGCGCCGAAAAACTCCTGTCCGAGGCCAACCAGCGCTACACGGAACGGTTTCGCCGACCCTTGATCGAACGTCGGTTGTTCCCAGAGTTGCTGCGGTTCAGTACCAGTCGGGACGCACTCGCCATCACCGCCATGCAGATCGGCGAGGGGTCGTTGGCCGCGGCGGGATCGCCCCCAAAGCTCAACGTGGAGGGAGATTTGACGGTTCGAATTCATCAATCAGCGATCAACAATCTGACGGGCACGGCATTAGGGGGCGTGGTGCTCGACGAGCGGCGACTGGACCGCATCCTGACCGAATCGCTCGGAGCCCCGAAGCGCGGCCCGGACCAAGCCGATCCCGAAAATTGGGCCATCACCTTCGCGCGACGGCAGCCGGTGATCGTCACCTTCGGCGAGAATGCCTTCTCGGTCACGATTCAGGGACGGGCCTATGCCAACGAGGGGAACGTGTATCCCGGCATGAACGTCACGGCCCATTACAAAATTCAAAGGTCCCAAGGCGGTTGGAAGGCCGTCCGTCAGGGAGATCTTGTGGTCCTGCCGCCTGGCTTCCGGCTCGACAGCGGGCGGCAGCTCTCCGCCCGGGAACAAGTCTTGCGCAAGGTACTCGAGCGACGTTTCGGTAGATTTTTTGAGGCCGAATTGAAACCTAACAATCTCGTTTTGGCTACGGAAGGACAGAAGCCTCTGGAACTCGAGTTGACTCATTGGGAAACCACGAATGGCTGGCTGCTCATGGCATGGAAGCAGGCGCCGCCCTCCAGCAAACCCAAGGCATCCTCGTGAAAGACCCTGTTGAAATCTCTTTCCGTTGTCTTCCCTTGCGTTCGGTACCGCGATTAGACATACCGGTGGACGCCTCGCCGAGTTTTCGCGCATTGGCGGAGCGGATTCGCCATGCGATCCAACGCCACGGCGCCCATAACACCTACTACCTGTACGATGCCCGCTGCACCTATCATTTGACCAACGACCCGGCCCTGGGCATGTTGACTTTCCGCTTCGAGGGAACCGTGTTGACCGATGAGTCGGACTTGAAGACTGTGGGGGCCGAACTCGATGTGTCGCTGGCGGGCGAGACCTGCGACTGGCTCACCGAACCGATCGTGACCTGGTTCCGCGAGACGGTCCACCGTGCCGTGATGGTCGAGTTCGATCGCTACATCGCGGCCGGCGACCTGAAGCGGACGATCGAACGCCTCGCCCGGTTCCAGGAAGCCAGCGACAGCCAGGGCGGTTACCTAGGAATGGGCCTGTAAGACGAAGCCCGACACAGCCGCTATAATAGTGATGGTTTCTCTCGGATTGAAGGAGGTCGTCATGCGCTGTTTCTCCCCCTGGATCGCCGCTTTCGCCGCTGCTGCCGTAAGTTGGGGCTCGCTGGCGCTGTCTTCCCAGCCCAGCCCCCCACACTCCACCAGCCTGCGGCCGGTGGTGGAAATCGAGGAAGAAGTTTACCGTTTCGAACCGGCCAACAACGGAGCGGGGCCGCTGTGGTGCCACGGTTCAACCTGTCTGGTTCGTCTCGGTGATAAGGTGGTGGCCAGCGGATTGGAAACGCTGCCCCAAGTGCGTCCGCTGAATAACGTCCGCTGGACCCTTTGGCAGCGCGGCACCGACGGTTGGAAACTCCAGCAAGTGGACACCCAGGGCCGAACCCGCGAACCGTGTCCCTTGGCGTGTTTCGAGCATGGTCCGGTGTTCCTCTCGGCCAATCCTACGTTGGTGAGCGATCCCGACAAATACGGCGTCCCGGCACGTCCCGAGGTGCTTCAGTTCGATCCCGCGGACCTCACCGCGCCGTACCAAACGCTCCTGCCAAAATGGCAAGACGAGCCAGCATTCACGGAGCACTCCTACCGCAGTTTCGCGGCCGACGGGGCCCGCGGCGAGTTGATCTTGCTGCAAAACATCGGCTACACACATGCGGAATGGGTGTTCCGCGACCGCGACGGCGCGTGGTCGGCCGCCGGCAGACTGGTTTGGCCCTGGGGCGCAGAATATCCCAAGCCGGGTCCTATCCGCGTCTGCTATCCCAACGTGGCCCTGAAAGATCGCGCCGTTTACTTCTGCGGTGTCAGCGATATCGTGGAGCCGAATCCCGAGTGGCGGGCCTTCAAGAAGGAACTGACCGGCCGGGATTGGGATTTCGATTTCCGCCGACTCTTCTATACGTGGACCCCGGACATCACGAAAACGGAGTTCCAGCCCTGGGTCGAGATTTCCAGCCGCGAGAAGACGTGCGGGTGGATCACGCCGGGCGACCTGTGGGTCGCTCCCGACGGAGTGGTTCATTTGTTGTGGATGGAACGGGCCATCGACGAGCGCTTGCGACCGAAGTTCTTTCCCGACGCTAAACAGTCGCACGCCCTGAACTATGCCCAGGTCCGCGACGGCAAGGTATTGTTGCGCCGTGCCTTGATCGAGGCCGTCGAAGGCCGAGGCGGTGAAATCCCCTCCGCCGGGCGTTTCCACATCATGCCCGACCACCGCCTGCTCGTCGTCTGCTTCGTCTCCGGCACCAACGCCGAGGGCAAGTCGGTGGCCGAAAACAGGCTTTTGGAACTCGGGCCCGACGGGACCGTGGTCGGCCAAGCCACGATCCCTCTGAAGCACCCCATGACGTCCTACTTCACGGCCACACCTCGAGCCGGCTCGGCCTTGTCGGAAATCCTCGACATGCTCGGCCAGCGATTGGGCAGCAACACCACCATTTGCTATGCCCGAGTCCGGATGGAAGCGAGCGGGCGAGACTCCCCACCTGCGGGAAAGGAAAAGTAATAGCCGAGGCGGGACTCGAACCCGCACGAGGGGAACCCCTCACGGGATTTTAAGTCCCGTGCGTCTACCGATTCCGCCACTCGGCCAGCATCTTGGCCAGCAATTCTGCCCGCTTCCAAACGATTTATTACGATTCGGCGATAAACTTGGACTCCTAGCCCACATAACCGGCGACCTGCCAATCCATCCTGGATAGGCAGGTTCCTTCTCCAATCCACGGATCGCCTGCACTGGGGGGAGTTCTTGGTGCCTTGGAATATCTCTGAAAGAACAAGCGAGTTTCACGATATAACTAAGCTACCTGGTTTTCGACCGAACGTCGACCCCACTCTGCCATCAGCGGGAGAGGGCTTGGGGGGTCAGGGTAGCTACAAGGCAGGCGTTTTTTACCGTCGTGTTAAACATCGTGGGCCCTCACCCCGACCTTCTCCCAAAGGGAGAGGGGACGTTTGGGATAGGCTCTTCTGGGTGTTGATCGTAGCTGCTCGCCGGGGTGATTGGGGATGCCGCACGCGGTGGGGACGGCCCGTTCCACCTTCACTCCGCGTTGGCTTTGTTGACGAGATTTTGCCAGAAGTCGCGGGCCTTGCGGTGCAGCTCGAGCACTTCGCGGCGTTGTTGGGGGTCGTCGATCTGAAACTGTCGGGCCCGCTCGACCACCCAGTCCAAGAAGAATTGGGCTGACGATTTGCTGATGCGTGGGCCGTAGCCAGCCTCGACGAAGTACGGTCCGGTCATTCCGAATCGGTACGTCTTGGACTGCTCGGCGACCACGCGCAACAGGAACCATCCGCTGGAATCGAAACGAATCTTAGGCAGTCGGCCGCTTTGACGGTAATCCTCGAAGCGAATCTCGTCGACAACGCGGCCATTCTTGATGATCTCCAAGTAGGTGACCGGCTCGCGGATGGAGAGGGTCAGGCCAAGTTCGAATTCTTCGGTCTTTCCCTCTTCGATGCGAAATGTATGGCCTGGCAGCTCACCGCGGACGGTGGGGCGCAACAAAGGGCCGTTGGTCAGCATCACCCGGCCCGCCCGAAGGTTCTCCCACCACTTCTCGTACGTCAGCTCCCCCTCCACGTGAACATACACCCGATTATATCCGACGGGATTCGAGGTCAGGCCGGAGCCGCTGCCGGCCGTGGGCGGGATGCGAAGCCCGCAGTTCAACAGATGAAAGTAAATCTCCTGCGACCACAAGGCATTGCCCGAAACGCCCGGATACCGCTTCACATCGCGCGGCTTGCCGTTGGCCTCGTGGGTGACGGACTTCGTCCGGCCCAGATGGCTGTGAAGGACTTGGATCGAGTCCAATTGCCCCAGGGCGACCAGCATCGGCACGTCCCACCAGAACGGTTTCGTCGCGTCGATCCAGGCCCCGGGCTGGGCGCGAACTTTTTCGAGCGTTTGGAGAATCGGCGGACAGTCGGTATTGCTTGGCCCAAGCTTCAAAGGCGAGGAAAGATTGAAGTAGGACAAGGTTCCACCCGGTCGCGCGTGCTGCGCCCCCAAGAAATGGCAAAACCGATCCTCTTCCCAACGCGAAAGGAGTTCCTTGGGCAAGTTTGCCGACGGCGGGGCGTTTGGTTCGTTCCTCAGGGTAAGCAGGGGAGTTACATGGAGGTCCTCTGCTTGCATCAGCAGCTCCATGTCTTTCAGCGGCCGGTGGACATCCAGATCGCCCGACCACCAGCCTTCGGCGGCCAGATCGGCCCCCCGTTCCAACTCCACGAGCTTCGCATCGTCGGCGAAGTTCGCAATGGTGAAGTGCCCGGTGACAATTTTATATTCCGGCCCACGTTCCAACTCGAAAGTGTAGTTTCCCGTCGGCAGTTTGAGCAGGATCTCGCCTGCTACCACGAAATGGTCGTCCAGGGAAGGCACTTTCTTGGGAATGCGCGGTCGGCCCGTGGCGTTTTTCAAGTGCATCCGGCAGGCGATGGGCTTGCCCGTCGCTCGGTCCACCACCTTGATGGCCAATTGCCCGTCGTTAGCCGCGTCAACAGGATCCGACATGATGGCCAGTAGAGCCATCAGCAGGGCGAGGGACCTCTTCTGCGCGTTCGTCGATCGGGGCCGCCCCATTTGGCAGTCGAAAGCCGTTGGGCGAAAATCGGGAGGGCCAGCGTGGCTGTTGACATATCGGGCTGGTTTGTCCACGACCCAACTCCAAGGCAGATTATGATAAATGTAGCATATTCGGCCCACTTCACCCGGCTGGAGTCTATCTTTAGAATAGCCTTTGGATTCGTTGTGGTCAGGGCAGCAAACGCCGGACAAATCTTCCGATGGCCGAAGATTATTACCAGGTTCTGGGGGTGGCTCGCAACGCCACACAGGAGGAAATCCAAAAGGCCTATCGCGACCTTGCCCGGAAATACCACCCCGACATGAACCCGGACGACAAGTCCGCCAAAAAGAAGTTCCAAAGAATTCAGGCGGCGTTCGACGTCTTGAACGACCCGAAGAAGCGGGAAATGTACGATCGCTACGGCAGTGCGTTCGAGACGATGGGGGGCGGGCCAAGGGGCGGAACAACGTGGCACACGAGTTACGGACCGGCGGGAGGGTTCGGTGGCTTTGAAGACATTGATTTTGGCCAGTTTTTTGGCGAGCGATTCGGAAGTGGTCGGGCCGGGGTCGGGGATTTCGCCGACTTGTTCGAGCAGTTTCGTCGGGCCGGGACCAGCCGGCGACACTCCAGCGCCCGCGAACGACGCGGCGCCGACCTAACCCAAGAGCTGCGAATCCCCTTTGTCACTGCGGTAACTGGCGGAACCGTGGAGCTTTCGATTGTCCGCCCGTCGGGAAAAAGCGAAACCCTTCAAGTCAAGATCCCCGCCGGGATCGAGGACGGCAAAAAAATTCGGCTCCGCGGCCAGGGGGAACCGTCGCCCACGGGAGGGCCGCCGGGAGATATTCTCCTCACCGTGCATGTCGATCCCCACCCCTTCTTCCAGCGTCAGGGCAACAACTTGATCGTTAAGGTGCCCGTGACCCTCACCGAGGCGGCTCTGGGGGCCAAAGTCGACGTGCCCACGCCGCACGGAACCGTCACCTTGCAGGTGCCGCCTGGCACGTCGAGCGGAACGAAACTTCGGGTGCGGGGCCACGGGGTGGCGCCAAAAGTGGGCTTGCCAGGGGACTTGCTTGCCGAAATTCAAATCGTGCTCCCCAAGACGCTCGACGAAGAGGCCCGCCGGGCGATTCGGCAAATCGGCGAACGGCATCCGCAATCTCCCCGCGCGAACCTCCGCTGGTAAGATGCTCAAGCACCCTTTCCCAGCCAACTACCGCATTCGCCGCAACGCGGACTTTCTCCGGGTCTATCAAAAACGGTGTGCGGTGTCCGACGGGGAGCTTTTGATTTTCGGTTGCGAGAACGGGTTGCCGCACCCAAGGCTGGGATTATCGGTGTCGAAACGCTTGGGTAACGCCGTGATCCGCAACCGTTGGAAGCGCATCCTCCGCGAGGCCTTTCGGCTCCACCGCGATCGGCTCCCGGCAGGGTTGGATTTGGTGGTCCTGCCCCGGGAAGGGGTACGTCCAGAATTGGATCGGGCAACGGCCTCGTTGTGCCGATTATCGCAAAAATTAGCGCGAAAGCTTCGAAGACCCGCCCACCCTCAGCGCCCCAGGCGCTAAGCTTAGCCGAGTTGGAATGCAGGCCCCAAAAGCTCGCCCCTAACGGTTTGCCGTCCTGACGCGAGCAGAAGGCAAATGTCGCTAGCCCGCGAGAAGGCCGTGAAATTCAACGCGAGAAAACGTTTTTCGCCCACGAACGCCGTTTTGGCGATGGCCCGCTGCGTGATCCGGTTGCCCGCGTGGCTCTTGATTCTCGCCGTCTTCGTATATCAGTGGACGTTGAGCCCCATTTTGGGACCGCACTGCCGTTTCCAACCTACATGTAGCACCTATTTTATTGGTGCAGTGCGAAAGTACGGGGCGATTCGGGGAACGATCCGGGGGCTGCTGAGGATCTGCCGCTGCCACCCTTGGCATCCCGGGGGTTACGACCCGCCGTAAAACTGAACCTATTCGCCAAAGTCAGCTTCATCCGCAACAACTCTTCCAGCGGTTTTTTCGTTGCGACCGGTTTGCCTGCTACGATCATTGAAACTTTCTAAAGTCGCACGCCAAGGTGAATCGAAACTAATCATCGGAAGGCTTACTCCGCGAGAGGGTGCGTGTAGGAAGCTACGCTCCGATGGGGTTGGCCAACAGGGGGGAATTCATGCCATGGCTTGGGCCCGGGGCGACGACTGTGTTCGTCGATCCTTCTGCGGATGCTCTCTTGCTGGTCCACCGCGTGGGGCGATCGTGCCAACGGGTTGTCCGATAAGTCAAGGAAGGATTGAGACGCAGCTTCTCTATTTTACGGATTTTCACTGACTTCCGGATGCCAAGGTTGCCGATGAGATTTGTGTGGCGCGGATCAAGGATTGAACCCGAGCCTACCTGAAACGAGTTATCTCAGGCCCTGACCCAGATGTCGGCGGATTGCACGAACTGCCTAGCAGCGCGAAAAAGCGAGGGGCAGACGTCCGTTCGCGGACAAGGGCTTGAATGTTCCGTGGGTCGACCGTAGCGATTTCGGCCGCGGGACAATGTGGAAACCAAGCGAGTGAGATATCGGAGAGCCTGCAATGAAGGTCTTCACAACAGGTCAGGTCGCCAAGATCTGTAAGGTGGCCCCCCGCACCGTCAGCAAATGGTTCGATTCGGGCCGGCTGAAGGGTTACCGAATTCCCGGATCTCAAGACCGACGGATTCCCCGTGAGTACTTGATCAAGTTCCTCAAGGAACACGGGATGCCGTTGGGCGACCTGGAAGATGAGGCCATGGCCAAGGTCCTGATTGTGGCCCAGGACCAGATCTTGATCGAGAACATCAAGCGGGAACTCCCACTGGATCGGACGTTCAAGGTCGCAGTGGCCGCCAGCGGTTTCGATGCCGGGATTCAAGCGGAAAGCTTCCACCCGGACTGCATGATCGTCGATTTCTCCATCGGTCGCACCGAGGCCCTTCAGATTTGCCAGAACCTGCGCCGCAACGCGGAGTTCAGCGACGTGATCCTGATCGCCTTGTTGCCGGACGATGGAAGCTCGACCAGCTTCGATCGCTCGAGCATCAACGAAACCTTCAAGAAACCGTTCGATGCCGCGCTGTTGGCCGAGCGGTTACGAACGCTGATCGGCGCGAAGAAAGAACTGGTCTGATGCGAGCCTCTCCCGCGGAGGTCGCATCCCGCGAAGCATGATTCGCCGATTTCATCCAACCCGCCGCGGCGAGACCCACGCGGCGGATTTTTTATTGCGCCCGCCGCACGCCTCCGTTCTCCTGCCCCCGTCGCCCGACGTCGCCGCCCTGGCCCCACCAACGAGGCCAATCAACTGAAGGCCTTGATCACCTTCACCAGCCCAGCCGCGATCTGCCGCATGTCGTCTTCCGAAAACGTGGGGAAGGCGAAGCACGTGAATGTATGCGACTCGTGCCATCGGGCGTTGGGCACTTCGACCTTGCTATAATCCACGCTGGCCGGATCGGCGTACTCCTTGGACTTGAAGGGAAATCCCGACCTGCCAAAGCCGCGGTGCTCGGTGAACGCCCGCTCCGTGTGGCATTGCGGCCAGAACACTTTCCAGCACGGGCAACCTTCGGCGGCGGCCGCTTCGACGAACTGCTGAATCGTGCAGCCCATGTTCTCGATATCCAGCGAGAACGCACACACGTACCAGCCGTTCTGCCGTTCGGGCGTATCGATGGGGAAGTATTTCACCTGTTTCAATCCGCTGAGGGCGTCGATCAGGATGTGGGCATTGCGCCGACGCCGCGGCATGTTCCAGGTGTCCATCCGTTCCAATTCGCACAGGCCGATGGCCGATTGCATTTCGGTCATGCGGTAATTCCAACCTACCCGGTTGTGAATGTAAGGCAGTTTTTGCTCCAGCGCCAGGAGGTTCAGCCGTTCCTTAACGTCGTAGCCGTGATCGCGAAAGCTTCGGGCCTCCCAAGCCAAGTCTTCGTCGTCGGTGGTGACCATGCCGCCTTCGCCGCCTGTAGTGAAGGTCTTGTTCTGGCAGAAGCTGCACGCGGCCATGTGGCCGATCGTGCCGGTCTTCTTCCCCTTGTACACTCCGCCGAAAGCCTCCGCATTGTCCTCGATGACAAAAAGGTTGTGTCTCTTGGCGAAGTCCATGATCTTGTCCATGTCGCAGACGTTGCCATAGAGATGGACGGGAATGATCGCCTTGGTCCGCGCATTGACGAGTTTCTCGGCCGACTCCACGCTGATGCAGTGGTCTTCCAGGTTGACGTCGGCGAAGCGCGGGATGGCGCCAGCCTGGACCACGGAAAAGCTGGTGGCAATGAACGTGTAGCTGGGCACGATGACCTCGTCGCCCGGCCCGATGCCCAACGCGGCCAGGCAGACGTGCAACGCCGCTGTGCCTGTCGCCACGCTGATGCCGAACTTGCTCCCCTGCCACTCGGCGAATTTTTTCTCGAACTCCATGCCCTTCGGGCCGGTCCAGTAGTTCACCTTTCCCGACCGCAACACGTCGGCCACCGCCATGATCGCCTTGTCGTCAAAGCGAGGCCAGCCAATCAGGGTATTGGTTACCGCCTTCGGTCCCCCATGGATCGCCAGTTTCTGATTCACCGCAGCATGTTCTGTCGCCATGGCATCTCTCCGCGTATTTCGGTGTTTCGAAACGAATCGCTTTCAACCGTGGTCCGTCTAGTTATACATGCCGGCCAAAAATTGTCTATCCCCTCGCGCGTGTTTCGATTTGGCGTTCTTTGCGCTGATTTTTAGGCCGCCCGGCAACGGAAACCCGTTTGCTATGATGGCGCCCCCCGACCATGGAGCCCGTTGCCTCGAATCATCGCGCCGGGCAGATACGTCGAAAAACTCCTCGACCCCACCATGACGTTCGAGGGTAGTGACTGATCTCTCCGGCAAAAGCCGGTTCCCCGTGGCTACCGCTCAGCCCGTGAAATACAGATAAGCGGCCGCAATGCACACGAGCACCAGCGCCGAGGCCGCCACGTCGGCCCAGGTCCAGCTTTCCCGGGTCCGGCGTCGCTGCTCTTCGGTGGCGGTGCCGTAGGTTAGACCTTGAATACGTTCCCACGACGGCGGCTCCGTGAGGTAGCTGACTACGATCATCACCGCCGCGCTGATCAAGAAAATCCCCAAACTGTAGTATTGGAAATAGATATTGTTGACGATCCAGAACAGTGAGCCTTCGGGATAGCCATTTTCGTAGCCCGATAGCTTGAGCAGCACCGGCGTATCGACCGCCAGCCGAAAGACCCCCAAAATGAAGCCCACGATCAGGGCCGCCAGGCAGCCTTTGCCGTTGAGTCGCTTCATGAACACGCCGAAGAAGAAGACGACGAAGATGGGCGGGGCCAGATAGCCTTGGACGGCTTGGAGGTAGAAATACAATCCCCGCTGACCGCGAATCACCGGGATCCACGCCAGGGCGATGAGCACCATGATCGTGGTCGCTAGGCGCCCCACCCAAACCAACTGATGCTGAGAAGCCCCGGGGCGGAGTTTCTGGTACAAATCCATGGTGAATAGCGTGGAGGAGGCATTGAACGCCCCGGCCAGGGAGCTCATCAAGGCCGACAACAGCCCGGCTACCACCAGTCCCCGCATTCCCACCGGCAATACCGTCTTGACCATCAGCGGAAAGGCGGCCTGGCATTTGTCGGCCACCGGCTTGCCGTCGACCAACAAGTCGCTCAGGCCCGCCGTGCCGGTCTTGGCCAAGGCGAAACAGATCATGCCGGGGATGATGAAGACGAACACGGGCAGGAGTTTCATGAAGGCGGCGCAGATGCTGCCGCGACGCGCCACCCGTTCGTTCGGCGCCGCCAACGCCCGTTGCACGATGTACTGGTCGGTACACCAATACCACAGGCCCACGATCGGCGCGCAAAACAGCATTCCCAACCACGGGAACTTGTCGTTGAAATACCACGCAATGCGGTGGCTTTCTTTGACAGGGGCCCACGTGGCTTCCATGCCTTCCGGCACCAGCGGCTTCCAAAGATTGAACATGTCCGAGCCGCACACGTCGCGGAGCTGCTGCCAACCGCCGAGCTGGATCAATCCAAACACCGTGACCATGGCCGAGCCGGCGATAAAGATGATCGTCTGGAGCGTGTCGGTATAGGCCACGGCCCTAAGGCCGCCAATCACGGTATACAAGCCGGTCATGAGCACGACTGCCACCGAGCCGATCCAGAAGCTGTCCAGCTCGAAACCGCCGAGGTTGAGCCGCAGCTCCGGCAGCAGGACCTGAAACACGATCCCGCCCGCGAAAATCCCCACCGCCAGCTTCGTCAACACGTAGGCCACTAGGGAAATCGTGGAAAGCACCCAGCGCGCGGCCGGAGTAAAACGCTTCTCCAGGAACTCCGGCATGGTGTAGACCATCGATCGAGCGTAAAACGGGATCATCACCCAGGCGAGCACCAGCAGGCACCAGGCGTGCAATTCGTAATGGGCCATGGCCACGCCGTCGGTGCAACCGGAGCCGGCCAACCCTACCAGGTGCTCGGAGCCGATGTTCGAGGAGAAAATCGACGCGGCCACCACAAACCAACCGAGGTTGCGACCGGCGAGGAAGTAATCATCCGCCGTATCGCGGTTCTTCATCACCGAGTACCAGGTAAGGCCTAACAGGGCGAGGAAGTACAAGCCAATGACGCCCCAATCCAGCCCGCCCAGCGAAGATTCTCCCAGCGATGCCAACACCAAGTCAGTAATGCGAGGGAACATCCACCGATCTCCAAAGGTTCAACGAGAGGGAGGTCCCATGGCCACGCGAGTAAAGCAGCGACACCTTTTGAAGCGGGCCTCCCCCAAAACATGGCTGCTACCAGAAAATTCCATACAAGATCAAAGTCACGACGACGACGGCCACCCCGGCCCATTTCGCGCCGCTGGACGAGTCCAACGCGATTTTTGTTTGTTCGGGCAGTTTCACCGGTTCTGCAAGCGGCTTGGCGGCGGTCATCGCGCCTAATGCCACCAGCACCAGGAAAAAGCTGATCGCGATGCGGTCCAAAAAGGCGATGCCGGGCATCGCCAACTTCAAGACGCCGTACACCACGGGACTGAGGATCAGCCCCACCACGCCGCACGCCCTGGGGGCCCGAAAAACGAACAGCCCGAATAAAAACACGCCCAAGATACCCGGCGAAATGAACCCTTGGAACTCCTGGATATACGTAAAGATGCCGCCGAATTTCGGATCGTCGAGCCAGGGCGAAATGAAGCAGCCGATGGCCGTGAACACGAGCACGCACACGCGACCCACCACCACCAAGGCGCCTTGCGAGGCGTTCTTATGAAGATACTCTCGATAAAGATCCATGGTGAAGATGGTCGAGGCCGCATTGAGCATCGCGGCCAGCGAGCTGACCACGGCCCCGAAAATCGCCGCCAGCACGAACCCCCGCAACCCCGGTGGAACCAGCTTCTTGATCAACAGACCAAAGGCGGAATCATACTGGTAGCCGATCAACTCCTTTTGAATCACGATGCGGCGCGAAGTGTCGGCCTGCGCGTTTTTCTCCGCGATGCCCGCCAACAGTTTCTGATTCGCTTCCACGAACCCTTTGGCGTTCATCTCGCCAGAGGCAGAGATCGACGGCGGTGCGGCGCCAACCACTTGGGCGTTGAAGGCAAGAATGTGCTGGGCCACGTCGGGGTAAAGCCGGGCAAAATCGACGTCGAACGCGAATGCGATTCCCGACTCTTGGGGCCTTGCCTGATGCTGCTCCAGCAAGGCCAGCGTCTTTCGGTTGTCGCCCGAGGCCGCGTCGGCCTGCATATCCCGGCTAAAGAGGGTGAAGGCCATGATGCCGGGAAACACGACGATGAAGGGAATGATCAGTTTCATCGCCGCCGCGAAGACCACCCCTTTTTGCCCCTCGGCCAGCGACCGCGAGCCCAGCGTCCGCTGCACGATGTATTGGTTCAGACCCCAATAATAAAAGTTGGGGATCCACAGCCCCAGCACCAAGGCCGTCCAAGGAACAAAAGGATCGGAGGCGGGAAGCACCATGTGGAGTTTCGGGGCCCCCACTTCCCGAAACCGCTCCAGCGCCCCGGCGTCGGCCATCTCCGGCGATAGCCCGATCGACGCGGGATCGGCCTGGCCCAACGCCCTGAGGGCCAGCACGAGAATGATGGCCCCGCCCACAATCAACGCAGAGCCTTGCAGCAGATCGGCCCAGGCGCAGGCCTTCAGGCCGCCAGCCACCACGTAGGCCGCGGCCATGATCCCGATGAGCCAGGAGGCCAGCGTCACGTCGACGGGCACTCCGAACAACTCGACATCCCTCGCCACCCCGGCGGCCGTGGTCTCCTGAAAAATCACGTCCACCGTCTTCGCGCCCGAATAGATCACCGCCGCGATGGTGACGCACACGTAGGTGAGCATCATCAGCAGCGACATGAGGGTTCGGGCATGACGGTTGAAACGGTATTCGAGGAACTCCGGAATGGTGTAGATCCCGGCCCGGAGAAACGCCGGCAGAAAGAAGAAGGCCACGAAGACCAGCGTGATCGCGGCCATCCATTCGTAGCTGGCCACGGCCAGCCCTACGTGCCGCGCCGCCTGGCCCGACATGCCCACGAATTGCTCCGTGGAAATGTTGGCGGCGATCAGCGAGAAGCCGATCAGCCACCATGCCAGCCCGCGGCCCGCTAGGAAGTAGCCCTCGCTGTCCTTTTCGTGGCGGCTCATGAGGACACCCACCGCCACCACCGCCGCTATGAAACCCACGAACACCAAGACATCCAAAAGAATGAACATCGCGTTGTCCTATCGACGGACCGAAAACCTCAGGATGAACAGCCGACCACTCCGGCAACGCGGCTTCGAATGATGAGGGCCTGTTTGGGGGCCAGGCACACGCGCGCACGACGGACTCATGTTACATTTCCACAATCGCCTTGACCACTCCGTCGCGGTATTCGGCATTCAGGGCGAAGGCCTCGGCCACCCCCTCCAAAGGCACCCGATGGCTGACCAGCGGTTTCAGGTCGACCGCCCCGCGCGCCACGAGACGGATGGCCCTAGGATACGTATGTTTCATCCGCCGCACCATGACGATGGTCAGGCCTTTGCGGCGCGCTGTGGAGTGCTGGAGGCGGAGTTGATCGTCTTCGGGAATTCCGGCTACGACAAGCCGACCGCCGTGAACCAGCATTTCGGCGGCTTGGTTTACCGAGTCGTCGCACCAGGCGGCCTCGATGGCCACGTCCACCCCCCGCCCGCCCGTGGCCCTCTGCACGGCCGCGACCGCATCGACTTGGTCGCAGCACCAGGCCTCGGCCGCGCCGAATCGTCGGGCCAAGTCCAGTCGCCAAGGGAACTTGTCGGTCACGAAGACGGCCTCGGCCCCAGCGAGCCGCGCTACCTGGAGGATGCACAGCCCGATCGGACCCGCCCCCAAGATCGCCACCCGATCGCCCACCCGAATCTTGGCCAGATCGACGGCATGGATCGCCACGCCGAGCGGTTCCAAGAGTACCGCGGTGGCGTCGTCGATCGTCTCGGGCAGGGGAAAGCAGGACCGGGCCGGCATCAGCATCTGCTGGCACATCGCGCCTTGATCAGGCCAGAGTCCGCAGAAGCGGAGGTTCAGACACAGGTTCGGGTGCCCTTTCTCGCACAATTCGCATTGGCCGCAAGGCTGGGCCGGATCGACGGCCACCCGCGTGCCCGGCTCAAGCGGCCGAAACATCCCATCCAGCGCGGCGGCGCCCACCGCCTCGACCACGGCCGCAAACTCATGTCCCAGAATCAACGGCCCAGCGATCCGCGTATCGCCGATCCTGGCGTGGCGGTACGTGTGCAAATCGCTGCCGCAGATGCCCACCGCCGTGACACGCAACAGCGCCTGGCCGGCCACCGGCGGCCCAGGCACAGCTACGGCTTCCACCCGCATGTCGGCCGGTCCATGGAGCCGCGCGGCAAGCATGGTCTTGGGAAAGATGTTGCTCTGAGGCATCCCCTTGCTGATCCGTAAAAAAGGTAGATTCTCTCCCCTTGTCCGACGCTGCACCGCCGCAGGCGGCGATTCCCGAATCCCTTGTCTGATACCCCCACGTGCCCACTCAAGGCCAAGGAATCTGGCTTGTCCGCAAGTTGACGAGAGGGCGTTTTCCGTGCTGTGCGGCCAGCAATCCGGGGTTCGCAAGCCGCACGAAGAGTCCAGGCGAAATTGTCGTCTTCGGCAGCCTGGCCCGCAAGACGCAAGCGCGGATTCTCGCTCGCGCACGGCAAGACGGCAGGCTTACCTGCCATCGGGCCGATCCCACGGCAGTGAGATCGATTGTCTCTGGGAGGCCATGTTTCGACGCTCTTGGAGAGCAACGGCCATAGTTCCAGGGGACAGAGTTCCAGGGACGGTATACGTACTTTGTGCGGCGGTAATTGCGCATACTGCCCCCGGAACTCCGGCGAATTGACGAAGTTATTTCCGCGCGATTCTTTAACAGCGAAGAGTCCCACCCGCCGCCGTCTTTCCCTTCACCGGCGCGCAGGCAACGGCAAGGCCGACCCTTCCTTGAAGCCCCTGTTTCGGCCACAATGAAGGATCTTAGCCATTGTGCAACCTTTTGCCGCGAAGGAGTCAAGAAAATGATGCTCATCCGAGGCTGTGCTTGGATATCTGCGAAAGGCCATGCGGCGCGGGAAAGGACTCGCATGGGATACGGCCATCGGGGCCAGGGGACTCGCATGGGCGGAATTGCGGTTTTGGCATTCGTCATTGTGGCGGGCATGAGCGTTTTCGGCGTCGGGGCAGAAAGCAAGCCGCCGGCCGATCGTCTTTCCGAGGCCCTCACGGCCCACAACCGCGGGGCAGCCCTGTTGGAACAATATCGCTACGCCGATGCGGCCAAGGAGTTCGCCCGAGCCCTGGAACTGTTTCCCGATTGGACCGCCGCTCGGTTCAACCTTGGCGTCGCCTACCTGAACATTCAAGAGGACCGCCAGTTGGTCGACAAATCGCGCGGAATCTTCGAAGAGGTCCTCAAGGCCGATCCAAAGCATTTGCCCGCGCTGTATTGCTTAGGAATCTATTTCCAACATTCGGGCCAGAACGACAAGGCCGCGGAGTATTTCCAGCAAGTCGCCGAGGCGGACCCGAACGATCCCTACGTAGCTTACAAGCTGGCCGAGGTTTTGCTCACCTTGGGAAAGACAGAAGAGGGCACGAAAATGCTGGAACGCTCCGTGGCCTTGGATCCGGGGTTCGTCTCGGCCACGTACCGCTTGGCCACGCAATATCAGCGGGCCCGACAACCCGCCAAGGCCATGCCCTTGTTCCAACGTTTCAAGGCCTTGAACGCGGAGGAGCTGAGCGGCGGGTCCTTCACCGTCCGGCAGATTTACGGAACGGCAGGCAAGTATTACACGGCGATTGGCGTGGAGGGAATTCCCAAGCTGCCCGTCGAGGGTCAGCCGGCGCGTCGCGTGGTCTTCTCGCCGGACGTGAAAAAGCTCGATGTGGCCTTGAAGCCTTGGAAATGGTCGGGCGGAGACGTGACCTCACCAGGCGTGGCCGTCGGAGACCTCGACGGCGACGGGAGCCTCGACCTCTGTCTGACGGGTGCCAACGATTCGGGCGAGGCCGTGGTGCTTTTCAATGACGGCGCCGGGAAGTTCCGGCGCGGTCCCACCCTGGTGGACAAGGCCGTTTCGCCCTGTTTTGGCGACGTGAACAACGACGGACAGCTCGACCTTTGGCTCGGCCGCCAAGGACCAGACTTGTTGCTGATGAACGACGGCAAGGGCAACCTCAGCAAGGCGCCTGCGCCTCTCACGGCGGACGATGGGACGCTCACCGCCTGCGCACGCCTGTTGGACTTGGATAGCGACGGCGATTTGGACCTCGTCTCGTTCCGGCTGCGGAGCGGCTCGATTCCCAGCGGCGGCACACCGGCAGCCGCACCCTCGACCGTTTACAACAACAATCGGGACGACACGTTCGCCGGAATTGCTGAGAAGCTCGGCCTGGCCCTGCCCGACACTCCCGTGGCGGCCGTCGTCTATGACGACTTCGACAGCGATCGGGACCTGGATTTGATCGTCTTTCCCAAAGTCGGCAAACCGATCCTTTGGGTCAACGACCGCGTCTGGCAACATCATACCCGCCAGGCCGACGCGGCGGGACTGAACGTCGAGGGCGTGCTGAGTGCCACCTCCGGCGATCCGAACAAGGACGGCCATCGCGATTTGTTGGTGTTTACCGGCGTCGAAGTGCGGCTCTATCTCAACCGGGGCGACTGGCGCTTCGAACTGGATCGGGAATTTGCCGACCGATGCGGGAAGCTGGGCGGCTCGGGCGGGCAGTTCGCCGACGTCGACAATGACGGCAACCTGGACATCGTGATTGCCGACGCACGCCGCCGCGATGGTTCGCGCGGCCCGGCTCTGCTCATCCAAGATCCGCTCCACGGCCATTTCACCAATGCCGTCGACGGGGACCCATCGAATCTGCTGGCGGCGATCACCACGCAGGGCGACGCCTCGTGCGTGGCGGCCGATTTCAATAACGACGGAAAGTGCGACCTGTTGCTGGCCGAGATGGGGCAGCAACCGATGTTGATCGAAAACGTCACGCCAGGCGGCCACTTTATCGCCTTGGACCTGGTCGGCGTGCGGCCCCGGGATGGCAAGGCACGATCCAATGCCTCGGCGATCGGGGCTCGGGTCGAGGTGCGCACCGGTAAGGTGATCCAACAGTACGTGGTGGGAGTGCCTTCTGGACCGACGGCCATGCCGCCGTTGCGGATCCTGGCGGGCCTCGGGCCGAATACCCAAGTGGATTGGCTTCGGATCATCTGGCCCGACTCGGTGCTCCAAGGCGAATTAGACCTGCCCGCCGACCGCCTCACCCGCATCGAGGAATTGCCGCGGAAAACTGCTTCCTGTCCCCATTTGTTCGCCTGGAATGGGGAGCGATTCGATTTCGTGGCCGATTTTGGCGGCATGGGCGGTTTGGGCTATCGGATGGGCGTGGAATCGTTTGCCCTGCCCGATCCCACTGAATATGTTCCCATCCCCCGGCTCGAACCCCTCGACGGCCATTACGTGTTGCAAGTCACCGAGCCGCTGGAAGAGGTGGTCTACTTTGACGAGGCCAAACTCCTGGCCGTCGACCATCCCGAGGGAACCTTGGTCTATCCCCACGAAATGGCGGCGGTCAACGGTCCGGCGCCCCCGTTCGAACTGTTCTGCGTTCGCCGGGCGATTTCGCCAGTTCGGGCAGTGGACCACCGGGGCGTGGACGTGACTGAGGAGCTTCTCAACGTGGATCGCCGCTATGCCGGCGCCACCGAGCCCGACCCGCGTTTCATCGGCTACGCCAAACCTCACTTCGTCGACCTGGACTTCGGCGATCAGTTTGGCGGCATTTCGTCGCAGGATCGGATCATATTGTTTTTGCACGGCTGGGTGGAATACTCGTACTCCACGACCAATTTCGCGGCGGCGCAGGCCGGGCTGCGTTTGGAGGCCCCCAGTGTGTTCGCTTGGCGCGAGGGGCGCTGGGTCGAGCTGTTTCGCGAGGTCGGCTATCCGGCCGGCCTCCAGCACGTCATGACCCTGGATCTAACGGGCAAACTCTTGCCCTCGGATCGCAAGCTGCGGATTGCGACCAACATGGACTTGTATTGGGACCGGATCTTCGCGGCCATGCACGATCCAAGCGCCGGCTTGCGAATTCAGGAGGTAGCGGCATCCAGCGCCGATTTGCACTTCCTAGGCTATCCCCGAGAATACTCGCCCGACGGACGCCAACCATATTTGCTGGACTATGCGAGCCTGGATCGGTTCGTGCCGTGGAAAGTCATGGCCGGCAATTACACGCGATTCGGGGAAGTCGGCGAGCTGTTGCGCGAGGCCGATGACCGGTTCGTGATCATGGGCCACGGCGAAGAGGTGACACTCCGCTTTCCAGTCGACGCCTTCGCCCCGGTGCAGCCCGGCTTTCGTCGTTCCTTCATCCTGAAGACCGACAGCTACTGCAAGGACATGGACTTGTACACGGCACACGGCGAGACGGTCGAGCCGCTGCCGTTCCACGCCATGCGGTCGTATCCCTATGGACCGGATGAACGTTATCCGGACAACGAGCGGACACGGGCCTATTTGCGCACCTACAACACGCGGGTCGTGCGGCCGCGTTAGCCCAAGACTTCGGAATCCCGCCGACCATCGTTCTTGGCAACGCCAACGCAAGCGGCGGGGATCAGTCCAGCCCTGCTTACAGTCTATCCCAAAAGTCCCCTCTCCCCATGGGAGAGGGTCGGGGTGAGGGCCCAAGATCTTCGCAGACGACGGGAAAAAACGCCTGCCTTGCAGTTACCCTCACCCCCCAAACTCCTATCCCGCGAGCGGGAGAGGGGAGGTTGTGGGATAAGCTTTTAGGTCAGGATCGCCTTGACCACGTTTCCTGCCACGTCCGTGAGCCGGAAATCGCGGCCTTGCGCGCGGTACGTGAGCCGCTCGTGGTCGATGCCCAACAGATAGAGCATGGTGGCGTGGAGGTCGTGGACGTGGACCACGTCTTGGACCGCGTCGTAACCGAGTTCATCGGTTTGTCCGTGAACAATTCCGGGTTTGATCCCGCCGCCCGCCAACCACATCGAGAAGCCCATGATGTGGTGATCCCGTCCGTCGCCTTGGGCCATGGGAGTGCGGCCAAATTCGCCGCCCCAGATGACCAGGGTATCGTCGAGCATCCCGCGTTGCTTGAGGTCCTTGACTAGCGCCGCCGAGGCCTGATCGACCTCCTGGGCCACGATGGGCATATCGCGTTTCAACGCTCCGTGCATGTCCCAATCGCGGTGGTAGAGCTGGATGAAGCGTACGCCGCGTTCGGCCATGCGTCGGGCGAGGAGGCAGTTGGCGGCGAAGGAGCCATCCGCCCCCTCGGTCCCGTACATTTCCAAAATGTGTTTCGGCTCTTGCGAAAGGTCCATCAGGCCCGGTACGCTGGTCTGCATCTTGAAGGCCAGTTCATATTGAGCGATGCGCGTGGCGATTTCGGGATCGTCGACGGCTTCCTGGCGGAGGCGATTCAGGGCGGCGGTGGTCTCGACAATGTCTTTTTGTTGTTCACCGCCGACCCCGGCGGGGTTGCTGAGGTAATAGACCGCGTCGCCGCGAGAATTGAAGCGGACGCCCTGGTAACGGCTGGGCAGGAAGCCGCTGTGCCATTGCCGGGCTGAGATGGGCTGCGACTGCCCGGCCTTGCCCGTGGAAACCATCACCACAAATCCCGGCAAATCGTCGCACTCGCTCCCCAGCCCGTAGAGTACCCACGACCCCGCCGCGGGCCTCCCGGAGATCAGCGTGCCGGTGTTCATGAAGGTGTGAGCCGGATCGTGGTTGATCGCCTCGGTCTTCATCGAGCGAATGATGCAGATGTCGTCGGCGATCGAACCGATGTGGGGAAACAGTTCGCAGATTTCCTGGCCGCCAGAGCCGAATTTCTGGAACTTGTACTGCGGGGCGAAGCACACCAGCTTGGCGCCTTGGAGCTGGGCGATAGGGCGGCCTTTGGTGACCGACTCGGGCATGGGCGTGCCGTGGAGTTCGGCCAGCTTGGGCTTATAGTCGAACGTCTCCAGGTGGCTTGGTCCGCCCGACTGATAAAGCCAGATCACCCGTTTCGCCTTGGGAACGAAATGCAAGGGATTGACCACGCCACGACTGGCCTTAAGATCAGCTCCGCCACCGGCTGACGGTTTGGCGTTCCCAGGCGAGGGTTGGGCGTCTGCGGCGGTGGCCGGCGGCGGACTGCCGCGATGCAACAGCGACGCCAAGGCCAGCGCCCCCACGCCTCCGGCTGCCCGACCCAAAAATGCCCGGCGGGTTTGGGCGAGTGTCACCGGTTCGTGATTTGCCATAACACTCCCTCCCGCGACCGCGTTGCAGAAGCGTTTTCGCGCCTCGCAGCCACGCGGCCGGCTTTGGCAATTCCTCTCAATTTCGCGTGATGGTCTCGTGAAGGTTTAGGATCACTCGGGCGACCGAGGTGCAGGCCGCTAGCTCGGCAAGGGGGATGTCGCTGGGCGGCTTCGACTGGCCGATCTCCACCAAGGCCCGGGCCGCTTTCTCGTCGGCCGCATAATGCTTATGGTGCTTCTGGTACAAGTCAACCAGCAAACCGGCCTCGGCCGGCAGCGGTGGACGGCCCACGGCCAATTCGAAGCCCAGCCGCACCCGATCGGGCATCGCCGGACCGGCTTCGCGGATCATGCGCTGGGCGAGTCCGCGGGCCGCTTCCACATACGTCGGGTCATTCAGCAACACCAAGGATTGAAGCGGCGTGTTCGACCTCGCCCGCTCGGCCATGCACTCTTCTCGCGTCGAGGCATCGAACGCCAACAGACTCGGATGAAGAAAGGTCCGCTGCCAATAGGTGTACAGCCCGCGGCGATACTGATTTTCACCCGTGTCTTCGACGTATTCCCGAGTGGGGAAGTTCAAAAACGACCAGTAACCTGCCGGTTGATAGGGTTTCACGCTCGGCCCGCCGATTTTCCGCGATAAAAGGCCGCTGATCGCCAAGGCGTTGTCCCGGACGAACTCAGCCTCCAGGCGGAAGCGGCCCTGCCGCGCCAACCAGTGGTTGGCCGGGTCCCGCTCCCGACTCTCGGCACTTCCCTGCGACGATTGCCGATAGCTCCGCGAAGTGACCATCAAGCGGATCAAACGCTTGATGTCCCAGCCGCTCTCCCGAAACTCGACCGCCAGCCAATCGAGCAGTTCCGGGTGGGTGGGCAACGCGCCTTGCGTGCCGCAGTCGTCCAGTGTTTTGACGATCCCTTGGCCGAAGAATTGTTTCCACAGCCGATTGACAAACACCCGGGCAACCAAAGGATTCTGGGCCGAGACGAACCACTGGGCCAGATCGAGCCGATTGGCTCGCCGCTCCCCCGTGTCGAGCTTGCCGAGCGCAGCGGGAATGGCGGGCGAAACGATTTCGCCCGATTCGTCCATCCAATTGCCGCGCGGCAGGATGCGGACCACACGCGGAGGCACGGCCTCGGTGATCAGCGTCGAGGGCACTGTGTTTTCGAACGCCTCGCGCTCCTTTTTCAGCTTTTCAAGCTGCTCTTTCTGATCTTGCGGAATCTTGGCAATCTCGTCGTCGAACTGTTTGAGTCGGGCAGCTTGCTCGGGCGAGGGCATGAGCGTTTGCACCTGGCGGCCCACGGCCAGCTCTTTGACGTCGGCGAAAAAGGCGGCCATGCTGTAGAAGTCGCGCATGGTGAAGGGGTCGTACTTGTGGTCATGGCATTGGGCACACCCCATCGTCACCCCCAGCCAGGCCGCCGAGGTGTTGCGCACTCGGTCGGCGGCGAACTTGGCTTCGTATTCCTTGGGTTGAGCACCGCCTTCTTCCGTGGTCATCAACAGGCGGTTGTAGCCCGAGGCGATCTTCTGTTCCCGGCTGGCGTCAGGCAACAAGTCGCCCGCCAGTTGTTCGATCGTGAACCGATCGAACGGCAGGTTTCGGTTGAAGGCCTCGATGACCCAATCGCGGTACATCCATACGTCGCGGTGGTTGTCGCTGTGATAGCCGCAGGTGTCGGCGTAGCGGACCAGATCGAGCCAGTAGACAGCCATCCGCTCGCCGTAGTGCGGCGAGGCTAAGAGACGATCCACTTGCTTTTCATAGGCGTCCGGGGAAGTATCCGCGACGAAGGCGGCGATCTCGCTGGGCGTTGGCGGCAGGCCGATCAAGTCCAACGATAGGCGTCGGAGCAACGTGCGGCGATCCGCCTCGGCCGCCGGCTTCAACCCCTGCTTCGCGTGGCCCTCGGCAATGAAGGCATCAATCGGATTGAGCGCCCAGGAGGAGTCGGGCACATGCGGCACGGGCGGCCTCGAAGGCGCCACATAAGCCCAATGCGGCTGATACTTCGCCCCCTCGTCGATCCAACGGCGGATCAGGGCGATTTCGTCGGCGGTCAGCGGCGGCTTCTTCGACTCTGGGGGCGGCATCCGCTCCTCGGGATTTGCGCTGGAAATCCTCCGCAGCAATTCACTTTCGGACGAGCGACCTGGGGAAAGAACCCTCTTGGAAGCCTCATTCAGCTCGTCCAACCGCAGGTCGGCTTCCCGTTTGGCCCGGTCCGGGCCATGGCACATGAAGCACCGGTCGGCCAGAATCGGTAGGATGTGGCGGTTATAGTCCAGCTTCTCTGGTTTCTCAGCCGCGGCCAAGCCGGCCGGCCGCACCCCCGCCGCAACCACGGCCGCCAAACCCGCAAACCACGCCCACGCCGCACGGCGATCGCCTACCCTGGGAAACATCGCCGACCCTCCAGAATGCAAGCAACAATCCTAGTGCCTATCCCCCAAACTCCCCTCTCCCGCTCGCGGGAGAGGCGTTGGGCGTGAGGGCAACTGCAAGGCAGGCGTTTTTTTCCCGTCGTCTGCATAGATCTTGGGCCCTCACCCTGCCCCTCTCCCATGGGAAGAGGGGACTTTTGGGATAGACTCTTAGTGCATCATAGAGACGGCTTTGCGCTGGGGCAATCATGAGTTCCGCGGAGCAAACGACGCAGCGACGATTTTTTGTTAAGCCGCTTGCGGAAAATTCGGCACGACGCCCTTCACGACCGTGTCTGCCGGAAGAACTCGTCCCGCATGGCGAGAATGTTTTCGGGCGGGACGTCGTACTGAATGTTATGGACCTGGGTGAACACCAAGTGGGCGTGGGGACCGAACTCTCGGAGACGGCGGCGGACGTCGGCCCGCACCACCTCCGGGTCCGCGGCGTTCAGGGCATGTTGCGTGTCGCAGCCTCCGCCCCAGAACGCGATATCTTTGCCGTATTGACGCACCAGCTCCGCCGGGTTCATTCCCGCGGCGCTGACTTGCACGGGATTGAGGGCGTCGATCCCCATTTCGATCATGAACGGCACGAATGCGGAAACCGCCCCGCAGGAGTGCATCACGACCTTCTTGCCGGCCGACTTCATCTTTGCGACCGCCTCGGAAATGTAAGGGTAGATCATCTCGCGGTAGAGGGCCGTCGAGATCATGCCCGTTTGCTGCGTGCCGAGGTCGTCGGTGAGAAAAATAATGTCGAACCAAGGGCCGAAGGCCTGGAGAAACATCTCGATCCGCCGCAGGTAAGCCTCATGCAGCTTGCT
This sequence comes from uncultured Thermoguttaceae bacterium, assembly GCA_937951625.1. Classification (GTDB taxonomy): domain Bacteria; phylum Planctomycetota; class Planctomycetia; order Pirellulales; family Thermoguttaceae; genus CALFBP01. The sequence continues at coordinate 8,602 of CALFBP010000091.1, read as the reverse complement.
GAGCAGCGCGTGGGCAAGGTCCTTGTTGGTCATCAAATCGACGAGGAATTGCTCGTAGCCCCGCATCAGCATCCCGGACTGAAGGTAGTGCATCCGCCACAATGTCACCACCGCTCGATCCGTGGATTGATATTGCATCTTGGCCCGGGCCGCCAGCTCTTCCATGGGCTCGTCGTAGACGTAGGAGAAGTCCCAGCGCTCGAAGAGGGCGTCGTATTTGTCCAGTTCAGCGGGCGACGTCACGCTAGCCAGCGGATTGCCAACTGGGTCGTGGTAATAGGCGTCGGCCGCCCGACGGGCGTAAATCACCCCCTGCGGATTGCGCACCACGGACGAGCCGTCGGGCAAGTCCTCCACGTCGAACCGTTCGGGAATGATCAATTCGACGCCGAAGGGGGTCTTCCAAAGTTTCGTCCGCTGGGAGCCGAACCAGAGGGCCTCGACGTCCGTGCCCAAGGCGTCCATGACCGGCCGATCGGTCTGCGCCACTAGTTGAATCAAGCAGCCGGCGCGGATGGGCCCGTTGCCCAGACCCAACCGCTGACGCAGTTTGTGATACGGAATGACGTGGACGCTGGTACAATCCGTACCGCCGATGTCGAAGGGAATGCAATCAACCTTCTGGCGGTTCAGAGTTGCCAGGACGCGCTCGCGTGGGGTCATGAGCATGTTCCTTGTCAAAAGCCATCCAAGGCAACCGTTTGCCCTGCGAATTTAGCGGCGCACGTATCTTCGGCCAGCCCCCTCGGATTGGCGACCAGGCCGCGGAAAGGGCGCCACAGGAAAAGGCAGGTCCCTTTCCGCGCTTTGTTCCCGGCGACGCGCTTGGTCGCGTTTGCTGGCATCAAGGCCCATCTCCGGCTCGGACTTCGCGCAATCGGCCTTCGTCAGGCCACCACGGCGCGGGATCGAATCCAGTTGTTTGCGTTTGGGCCCTTTGCCGCGCTTGGTCCCCAAAGGGAAGGCGCGGGTTTATTTCTTTTCGGGTTGGACGACCTTCAACGGTTCGATCGCCAATTGGTCCTTATCCGGTAGTTTCGGGAATTTGGCGTGCGGTTCGGTCTGATACCAGAAGGCCACCGAGGCGATGTCGTCTTCCAGCGGCAAATAGCGTCCCGAGCCATCCTGATACCACCCCAGGGCCTGGATGGTCACTTTCAGGTCTTGTTGGAAGCGAATGGGGTCGGGGATGTGCCAGCGATAGAGTCCGAATCGCTGGCCAGGCAGGTAGGCGACATCGGGCGGCAGCACCTGCGCCAGGCCCGTGTAGGGCGTGGAAAACGTCTGATACAACCGGGTCTCGCGGTTCTCGAAGTTGTACGAGCCGCAGAAATAGTCCTCGGTACCAGTGCCGGCGATGGTGGGGAACTCTTGGTCGCCGTCCAGGTAGAACTTGATTTCCCCTTCACCCCACCAGCCAGGACTGCGGACTTCCCAGGCCATGTAGGTGCCCACGTAATGACCGCGGCCTCTCACCCCGTCCAAGATGGTGTACACAGTCCGCGCTGGCAGCTTGTGGACGCGGCGGAATTGGGCGTGCAGGTAGGCCGCGTCGTCCGGCACGTCGGTCAACGTGTAGTTGATCTGGTAGTAGAGCACCATGTCCCGGTCGTCCAGGTTCTCCATGGTGACCTTCGCCTTTTTTCGGAACGGCATGTTCCAGTAGCAATTGAACGCGCTGCCTGGATTGACGCAGACGGCCAGCGAGTTGATCTGGGCATACTTTCCCCAGCCGCAGGCGAAGAAATCGCCCATGGGAACCTCGATCGACGGTTCATCCTCATCATCCCAGTAGAACCGCAAGATGAAGAATCGGGTTCGGTCGATGGGGGCGGGGGTCATCCAGATTTGCTGGATCGCGCCGGGGCCGACGATCTCAGCCAACGTGAAAGTCGATTTCGCCTTAATGCGAACCGAGGGCGAAACTTTCCACCCTTGGCCCAAGTCTCGGGCGGCATGTTTGCCCGTCCCCTCGGTGGCCATCGCGGCCTTGCCCTTCTCGCCCGTGAAGTTCTCCGGACTGATGCTTCGCGTCTGGGCATTCGAGAGCCGATACAAATTGCCCAAGTGGAGATCGAGTCCGTTGAAGGCCCGACCAGACGGCTCTTCCGCCTTCGCGACCCATGGCGTCGGAAGCCCCAATGCCAAAAGCAATCCGCAACTCAAGGCGACGGCAATCTTGCGCATGCGATCTCCTTTCGGTTCTTGATGCTCTCCAACCTGAAACAGACTTTCTTGTACAAGCTTGCCGCGTTAAAATCAAGCATCAGAAAACAACCGCCGAGCGACCGTCCTGCGAGGCTCCGTTTTGGCTCGAGAATCGGGTGGGCTCGAGCCCCAGGACGGGAAATCGCTCCCTGGGCTCCACATTCCGTTGGTTACCGTGTCCGAATCGCTGTTGCCCAAACGTCTGCTTTACCGCTTCTCGGCGCCATGCTTACATCGCGATCCGATCTGGACGGGTCAGTCGACCAATCTCGATCGTCGCTATCGGTTATTGAACTTGGCGGAATTAGAAGGCCAGCCGATCTTCGCCGAAGTCCGTGCGGCGTGGAGCGAGGCGGGGCTGGCGTTCACGGTCATTGTGGCCGGGAAACGGCAAGCCCCGTGGTGCCGAGCCAACCGGCCCGAGGATAGCGATAGCGTGCAATTCTGGATCGACACCCGCGATGTGCACAACGTCCACCGCGCGACGCGATTCTGCCACGCCTTTCTTTTCCTCCCCAGCGGCGGCGGATCCCGGCTGGCCGATCCGATCGGCCAGTGGGTCCCCATCCACCGTGCTCGTGAGCATCCCCGCCCGGTCGAGCTTGGCCAACTCAAAGTGCTCAGCCGCCGCACCCAGGACGGCTACGTACTAGACGCTTTGATCCTGGCCGAAGCCCTCACCGGCTTTGATCCCCAGGAGCACCCCCGATTGGGCTTCAACTATCTCGTGCTCGATCGGGAACTGGGCGAACAGACGTTCAGCGTGGGCAAGCCCATGCCTTTTCAGGAGGATCCCAGCCTCTGGGCCACGCTGGAATTGACGCGTTGAACGGCGGAGCCGGTTGCCTGCCAGGCCTGCCACCTTACGGTGGAAGCGAAAGCGTTTGAGGGCAAGAAGTGTAGCGCTGTCGCCACCGGTGCGAATCCCAGCGCGACAGCGCCACATGGCAACCGGCTTTTTCGTGAACACCGCCGATGGTGAGGATTATTTTTCGGCGGGCAGATCAAACCGCGCGGCCCATTCCGCCCAGCCCCCGTCGTACCACTTGACCTGCGTGTAGCCAAGCACCCGGCGGAGCAGGAAGAAGGTCTGCGAGGCCTGGTGGCCCGTGCGGCAATGGACGATCACCGGATTGGATTTCGAGGGAATCAGAGTCTGGTAAGCTTTTTCCAGTTCGTCGAGGGGGTTGAACCGCTCCCCTTGACCCAAGTCCGCCTTGAACGGACGATTCAAGGCGCCTGGGATGTGGCCGGGCCGGGCCTCGTCCGATTTTTCGCCGCGGAAATAGTCCGCGGGCCGAGCGTCGAGAATCAGCGCCGAGCGATCCTCGAGTCGAGCCGCGACGTACTGGGCATCGACGGTGAAATCGTCGGGCTGGGGCGGAACTGGATAGACCGACGGTTCGATTTTGGTCAGCGCGGCGGTGACCGGGTGCCCCTCGCTGACCCAACGCCAGAACCCGCCGTCCAAAATCGCCCAGTCGCGGTGGCCCAAGCGCTCCAAGGCCATGCCGAGCAACGTTGCATCGCGAAGGCCGTTCCCCAACTCCCCATTTTCAGGATCGTTCCCGTAGACCAGTACCACCGCGTCCGTGGGGCGAATACCGATGTTCGACAGCAGTCGGGCGAGGAGGTCGGCAGGCAACAACATCGAAGGTACGCCGCCGATCGGCCCTCGCACGCTTTCGGGGCTCAAGCATATCGCGTTAGGGATGTGACTGGTACTGTAGCGAGGTTGGGTGCGAACGTCGATAATCTTCACGTTTGGGTCGTTCAACCGCGCGGCGAGCCATGATGGATCGACCAGAGCGGGTAAGCGTTCGCCGGTCCTGGCCGTGGCCTGCGGCGTCGGTGAACTTTCGGCAGCCTTTCGAGCAACCTCTGGTCGAGCTGGATCACCGCCCAGGAAGAATGCCCTCCAAGCGCGGACCTTGACCGCTTGTTGCTCGCTGAGCGGTTCGTCGCGGAGCGAGACCGGCTTCAAGCAGCGTTCCACGAAACCTGCCAGACCGTCGGTCAGCAAATACACGTTGTGGAAGCCGAGCAACGCGAGCAAGTCGCGGGCCTGGGCCGGATGCGTCATACCGTTGGAATACAGCACGATCGTACCGCGGTTCTTATGGGGTTCGAGCGCCTTCGGCAAATCGGGCAACGACACGTGGATGGCGCCCCGGATGTGGAACGCCGCGTATTCAGCCGGCGAACGTACATCGACGACCACCACGTCCTGCGCGCCCGCCATCAATCGATCGGCAAGCTCTTCAGGCTCGATGTGGTCTTGGGCAGCTTCGATCGTTTGCAACAGATTTGCGATGTCTGGCCCCGCTGCGGAATCGGCCAGCGGCGCGGATTCCGGCAGCAAGAAGAGCACTACGGCGAAGACGACCATGGCGATACTGACGGCCTTGAGGACCGGCCCGCCTGGGTACGATCCGCTTGCGGCCATCCGCCGCTCGATCCATTCCGCCGCGTGAAAGGCTGCCACGGCCATCAGGGTGAAGAGCAAGGCGAACAGCGTTCGCGGCAAGCCGAAGGCGATTTGAGCTTCGCTCGTCCCGCCCAGCACGCCGCCTTGATCCGCTTGGGGCACCAAGCCGATCGCTCGCAACACGCCGAACAGTTCGTTGAATCCCACGGCCCCGATCACTGCGCCGAGCAAGAACACCCCGGCATCGAGCTTTCCGCTGGCAGCCCCGACGGCGCTGGTGCCTGGACACCACCCGCTCATCACGAACCCCAGCCCGAATAGCAGGCCTCCAATCGCCTGGGCCGGATACACGGTGGGTAAGGCATAAACCTGGTCTGGCGCCACCCAACCTAACGCAAAGGCGTAGGAGAGACCCAACATGGCCGTGATCACGGCGGTGAACATGACTTTCAAGACCGTCATGTCTTTGAGGTAGAAAATCCCTGCCAATTTGCGGGAGCTGCCGAAGCCGGCCCGCTCTAAGACGAACCCGAACGCCAAACCAATCACCAGAGCGGCGAGCATGGCGTGCGGCGAATCCAGTTGTTCTGCGCCGAAATAGGTCTCAATCATGCCATTGCCTCCTGAAAAACCAGGCCGCGGCGTAGCCACCGACGAACACGCAGACCATGAACACCAGGCTGCCGTTGAGGAGCATGGCGCCGCCGCTGAGGGCCTGGCCTGATGTGCAACCATTTGCTAACCGACTGGCGAAACCGACCAACACGCCACCCAGCAGGGCGAGGGTCAGTCGGGGAGCAGTGCCAAAGGTCTTGCCTCGTTCCACGCCAGGATCGATCCTCCGGGCGAGGACCGCCGACACAAGCCCTCCTACAAACGTTCCGGCGAACATGAACACCAGGTAGTAGGAAAGCAGGCCTTGTGCCGATCCGACCCACGCGCCGAAGTACTCGCTTTTTGCGACGTGCTGGGGCAAGACGCAGTATTCGAGAAAGGCCCCGATTCGGGCGGGCCCGGCCGAAGCTCCAAGGCCCGCTCCTAGGATCAGGTACGACGCCAACAACGTCGCACCCAGCAACACACCCGCGGCATAAGGGTTCCAATACGCGGCGGGCTTCCCACCGTCGATCGTCGTTCCTGAGTTCTTCGTATCGTTCATGTCAGCACCCCGCACTTTTCTTCTTGGGTTTGGAAATCGAAGGAGCAACCGGCTTGGCAGGCGGCGCAGAAGGTGTCGAGCCAGACGCCGCCGCGGACACCGGCGGGGATCCTGTGCCCGAGACCGTTGCAAGCGGGGCACTCGGCGTCGCCGTTCCCGCCAGGCCGGCCTCCGACCAATAGGCGGCCAGCCCGCCGTACAACACCTTCACCGGACGTTGAGTTTTTTGCGATAGGATGCCGCCGACCATCATGGCCACGCTTCCATCGCGATCGACGATGACCAACGGGCCCGCCCCCGTTAGATACGCTGGGTTGTTCAACAGGTCGGCGATGTCGACGTTGCGCGAGCCGGGGATGTTGAAATCCGCGAAGTGTGCGGCGGGCCGGATGTCGACCACTTGGAAGGTACCGGGTAGGTCCATCAACAACCGCTTCAGTTCCGCGGCCGAGAGCCTCTCCGCGAGGCGGATTTCGCGTTGAACCGGCGCCGCGTTGCCGCCTTCCTTACGCGCTTCCAGGACTGGCAGACCCGCCTGAATCCACGCTTCGCTGCCCCCGGCCAGACTGGCCACCTGCTGAAAACCTGCCCGTTCCAAAATCCCGACCGCCATGTTGGAGCGATAGGCACTGTTGCAGACAGCCACCACCGGCTGTCGCCGATCCAGCTTGATCGCCTTTTGGGCCAATTCGCTGAGCGGGATGTTGACCACCGTCCCGATCCGCACGGCCATCCATTCGGCGGGCTGACGGACATCCACCACGATGGGCGACTCCTTGGACTGCATTTGGGCGTAAAGTTCTGCCGGTGGGATCATCTCGTTGGATTTCACGGGAAGCCCAGCCTGTTTCCAGACCTCGAAGGTCAGGCACGCCACGCGGTTATCCGACCGGTTGTAGCCGACGCGGTGCAGCCGGGCGAGGGCCTCGGGCAGATCTTTTTCATGGCCGCAGAGGACGAGCCGGGCATCCCAGGGCACCATGATGCCGACCCAGGTCTCGAATCGGCCACGCAGGTCGATGTTCACTGAATTCGGGATGTGGCCCGCCGAGTACTCCGCCGCCCCGCGGATATCGACCACATACACTTTATTCGGGTCCGTGAGTTCGGCGGTGGGCTGGATCATCGGCAAGGAGGCCGGCTGCCAATCCACCAGTTCCGGGCCATCATGGTTGATCCGTGCGTTGTGCTTGAAATACTGAGGGGCTTCAGGTAGCCCTTCCAAAACGGCGGCCACGAACTCTCCCCGACTCTTGTGAGCGAAGTAGGGGTTGGCCACGCGCTGCTCACCGATGGTGGAGGTGGGCTCATCGCTCAAATGCGCACCGCACAAAGAGCCTGCCCCATGGGCTGGGAAGATCTTCACATCGTCGGGCAACTTCGAGAGTTTGTCGTGCCAGGTATCGAACATCATCGAGGCCAGCGTCGAGGCGGCCATGCCCTCGCCCAACAAGTCCGGTCGGCCCACACTGCCAATGAAGAGGGTGTCGCCCGTGAAAATCGCCAGCGGCCGGTCCGGCTGCTGCTTTGTCGCGACGACGGCACAGGTCCCGTCGGGCGTGTGGCCAGGCGTCTCGATGAACCTCAGCACGGCGTCGCCGACGGCAAGCGTGTCGTTCTCCCGGACCGCTTTGTGGGGGAATTTGGCCCCGGTCTTGACGCTGATGTAAGTCGGCGCGACCTTGGCCAATTCCATGTGGCCTGCAACAAAGTCGGCGTGGGAGTGGGTCAGGTAGACGCCCACAATGGTCACCCCCTCTTTCTTGGCCGCCTCCAGGTAGGTTTGCGTATCGCGGCCAGGATCGACGACCAGGGCATCCTTCCCGCTTACCAAAAGATACGAATAGTGAGAAAGCACCCCCAGGTCGAATTGGATCACTTTGAAGCTGGGAAACGTGTATACGTCTCTCACTTGATAGGAGGCGGCCTCAAAGCTATGTGTGGCCGACTCGGCGTCCTTGATCGTAGCGGACGCAGCCGCTTGCACTTGCACGCTGGCCGTGTTAAGCATCATGGCCAGCACGGCGAGCAAAAGGAATCGATGGGCAATCATGGGTTGTTTCTCCAGAACTGAAAGTTTCGGGAATCTCGGTTTTTTTCACAGTTTTTTGATTGATAATTTCGCAATTCGTTACAAAGAATTTCCACACAGTCGCTGATATTTAGACTTAACCCATTATAAATCTATAATTTAAAACCTTTCGTCAGACATGAAACCGTCAAAGATAAGAGTTCTATAACCCACGGAGGCGATTGGAGATTTATGCCGTGTTTGGGGTAGCCCACGGCTCCCGCTTTATGGCTGGTTGTGGTCCGCAACGCGGATCGCTCGAGCCGATAGCTTGAATGCCTGCCGGCCGCGTGCTGAGAATCGAACGCCCGAAGCAACCATCGCCGAGGCGCTTCTCAGGTTCGAGCCGAAGCAGAGAGAAACTCTTTCCCTTCGCACGTTATCATGGCACCGTAAGATGTCTTAGGAGCATGGATCATGAGTCAACCCCGAATTGTCCAGGTGTTCCGTCAAGCGCCCCAATTGTGGCTTGCCCCGCGACGGGCGTTACCCTTGGCATGGGTTGGGTCGATTGTTTTCTTCGGAGCAATGGCCTTTCACGGGCTGGCAGGATTCGCCGAACCGCCGCAGGCCGCTATCCCCATCAAGGTGCTTTTGGTCACGGGGGCCGAATATCACAACTGGCGGGAGACGGCGCCGGCGCTGGCGGCGCAACTCCGCAAGGACCCCCGCATCGACGTCCGCGTGGTCGAAGACGCCCATTTCCTCGATTCCGAGGCCATCAGCCGTTATGACG
>CALFBP010000090.1 GCA_937951625.1 uncultured Thermoguttaceae bacterium | reverse complement strand
AAGCGGGTCGTCCTTGCTCTTGAAGACCGGTTCCGAGCAGAGCTGCAATCCACCGGCCTCTTGAGCCAGTGGGGCAAGCAGGACATACGCCTTCTCAGGCCGGGAGATATTCAGGACCGGCTCGGACCGCGGCCCGCCGGCCCGGGGGAAATCGAGCACCACGTGCTTGCCGCGTTCGTTCGTCTCTTCCCGGCCATGGCACTTGCCGCAGCGATCGCGCAAGGGTCCGTACGGGACGTGAACGGGGTAGTAGCCGCAGCCGAGCGCGGCATACGTGCCGGGATAAGTCGCGCTGGTCTCGATCCACAGCCGCACGAGCTTCGTTTCGTGGGGCGAGAGTTTGGCCTCGTGGTGGCTCCCGTCGATCAGCTTCATCAGGCGGCTGGCCGCGCTGCCGTAGGAACGCGGCGGCCGGTTGCCAAAAGGCTGGTTGCGGCCATCGACCACCAGGCCGCGGGTCAGCATCGTCCAGTAGCTGATGGTGTACATGGGCGTCTTGTCGCCCGTCAGATCCACGCGGCCTTCGTAACGATCCGGGTTGTGGCACTTCACGCAGTGGCGGTCGAGGATGGGCTGGATGTCGCGGGGGTAGTCGAGGACCTCGGGGACGTCGGCGATCGGTTCGACGGGCGTCGGCTTGCGGCGGAAACCCGTCTGGTTGGGAATCACCTCCGGCACGTGGTTCCGCTGCTCGTGGCAGCCGACGCAGCCGAGCGTCTCGCCCGGTTGGAGGATCGTGAAACTGTGCATCCGCTTGACGGCGATGTCGTTCTCGTCCAGGGCCACGAAAAACAAGGACCTCAGGGCGGGCAATTCCATGAACGCGGAACCATCGGGATCGACCGGCACGGTGCCCACGATGCCCGCCAAGGTGAAAGAGCCGCCAATGGTCAACGGCTCCATCCCGCCGGAGAAGTTCACCGGTTTGGGCATCTGCTGGAGCACCAAGAGCTTTTTGATTTCGCCGCGCTTCACGCCCGACATGTTGCGGCCCTCGTAGATATTCGAGAGGACCACACGGGCGGTGGGCTTGGACAAGTCCACCCGGTTGACGTGGACCGGCTCGCGGGGCCGCGGCGCAATCGGGCGCGGCTCGTGACACTCCAGCTCGCGATCGCTACGCGGAAGCTCGTAGATTAGCTCCGTGTTGCCTTGGCCGTCCATGACCCAAATGCCCTTGGCGCTGGCCACCAGGAAGCAATCCTCGCTGAACGCCCAGGGGTCTTTCCACGGCGCACTCCATTCCGGCTCTTTACTGACTTTTTTGGCGGCCGAGAGGATATCGGGCCCGAGACGCGGATCAAGGATCGTGACCGGCCCAAGGTGTTCAGGCCTTCCGTGTCCCGGCGAGAAGATCGCCACGACTTTGTTGCTGCCGGGGATCGGTTTGGCGTCGAGCATGGCGATGTTGCCGAATTCGTTGCCGAAAAAGATCTGCTGGTTGGTGCCGTCGGGGTTCATGGTCCACAGGTGGTGGAAATGGACTTGGCTGCGGTCCACATACTCCCATCGCATGTAGAGCACCCGGCCGTCGGGCAGCATCCAGGGCGTGTTGTCGTGGTCGTTGTTGCTGGAGATCATGCGGATGTTGCGGCCGTCGCCGTCGCAGCGGTACAACGTCGCCACCCGCGTATACCAGCAATTCACGAACCGTCGGCAGCGGGAGGAGCAGAAGACGATGCTGCCGTCGGGGCAGTAGGTGGGCTCGATGTCGTCGTCCGGCCCATCGGTCAGTTGCCGCAGCCCGCTGCCGTCGATGTTGATCTCGTAGAGGTGATAGGGATGGGTGCCGCCCTTGCGGTAGGAAAAGAGGATCTTCTTGCCGTCGTAGTGGACCTGCGGATCGCGGACCCCGCCCTTGGCGTCCTCCAAGAGCACCGTGAGCTGACCTGTCCGGAGGTTCAGACGGCAGAGGCGTCCGCCCTCGCCGTAGCCCCAATACACCCCTTCCTCGAATTTCCGGCCCAAGGTCCGTGGATATTCCGAGTGATCGGCATAGTTGCCAAAGGTGACGTACCAGTGGTCGCGTCCGGGAACGCGAACGGCGAAGACGATTTCCTCCACGCCTTTCATGGGTCCATTGAGAAAGCGTTGCAGCAATGGCCCACTGTGAAAGCCTGGCGTCGGCTTGGGCGCCGTGGGGCCTTCGGCCTGGGGCTCGGCGGCTAGCGCTGGGCCGACGCTCCCCGTGAGAACAGCCAAAACCAGGGCCCAGGCCGCGCGTCCGAGCCACGTCGAGGCAGACTGCGCCCCTCGCGGCACCATGCGTGGCCGAACCGTCACAACCGCGTCTGAGGCCAACCACAAGCCCAGCGATCGTTTCATGGCACATCCCTCCCACAGACTTCGACCTTCCGCCTTCGCACTCTAACAGGACCGTTCGCCCAGCCGTATTGTAAATCCGTTAGGTGACGCACAAAATCAGGATTCCCTACTCTGGGACCGGTTTCCGGCTACGCTCAGTCGATGTGGGCTGCCAAGCGCACGGCACGGGCGCGACCGACTTCCCCAGCGCGAGGCGAAACCAGCCGCAGGCGCGTCAACCTGTTCGGGTTGCCTGGGTCAATAACCAAAGCACGGCCATGCGGACCGCGACCCCATTGGTGACCTGATCGAGGATCGCTGAGTGGGGGCCGTCGGCGACCTCGGGCGTGACTTCAACCCCACGGTTGATGGGACCGGGGGCGAGGATCAGGATGTCTTTTTTCGTTTGGGCGAGGCGGCGGCCGTCCATGGCATAGAGCAGTACATACTCGCGGACCGAGGGAAACGGTCGCGTCGCCTGACGCTCGAACTGGATCCGCAGCAAGTTCAACACGTCGACCCTGGGCAAGATGGCGTCCAGGTCGTAACTGACCTCGACGCCCAATTCCTGCCATCGTGGCGAAACCAAGGTGGAAGGCCCGCAGACGATCACATGAGCCCCGAGCTTCTTGAGTCCCCAGATATTGGACCGGGCGGTGCGGCTGTGGAAAATGTCGCCCACCAAGGCCACGGTCAACCCCGCCACGCGACCGCACCGCTGGCGGATCGTCAGGATGTCCAGCAGTCCCTGCGTGGGATGCTCGTGGGCACCGTCGCCGGCATTGATGACCGAACAGTGCAGGTTTTGGGCCAACAGGTGCGGAGTGCCCGGCGTGCGGTGGCGGACGATGGCCACGTCGATCTTCATCGCCTGGAGATTCTTGGCCGTGTCGATCACCGTCTCGCCTTTGGAGAGACTGCTGGTGGCGGCGGAGAAATCGACCATGTCGGCTCCCAAACGCCGGGCGGCCAATCCGAAGCTGGTGCGGGTGCGCGTCGAATCCTCGAAAAACAAGTTCACGCACGTCTTCCCGCCGAGCAACGGGAAGCGACGTTGCCCTGCATCCAAGGCCTTGCGAAACACCTCGGCCTTGTCGAGCACCAAGGTGATCTCTTCCGCGGAAAGGTCTTCAAGCCCCAGCAGATGCCGCTTGGTCCAGCAACCTACCGTGCCCAGATCGAGCGTTTCAGTGCTCATCGAAATCCGCCTTTAACGCCTTGCGATCGCCGTTGCTGATTCTAGAGCAAGTGTTCCACGGACGGAAGGGTGGGATCACGGCCTTGCCAGGCAACAGCGTGGCTGATGTGGATTTCTCGCTTGGCTTGTTCATTGTGTTTGGGCTCGCTTGGTTGACCCAAAAACTCAGAACCGGTCCATGCGTTTCCATGCGTTGAAATCGCCAACCACGCCACCACCAATGCGTGTGGTTTGATTCCCCTCCGAGGCGCAAACCAGCTTACGGTTGGTGTCGCAAGTTCCAAATTTGTGTTTGGTCACTGAAAAAAGTATCGAGTGACGCCCCGGTAAGGTATCCCATCCCCCCTAAAGATGCCATCTACTTGACTTCAATCGTAGGATGAAAAGTAGTAGACTAGAATGCTTTGCGAACGATTCCGCAGTCAGCGCGCCGGATAGTAGATTCGCATGGCCTTTCTTCGTAGACGGCAACCCTCCTTACAACTTTGTGCATTTTCCCGTGACTTCCCAGAGTGCCTTGCCGTTGCCCGATGCCGAGGACTGGCTCCGGCGAATCGAATACGCCTTGGATGCCGCGACGGCGAGGGTGGTTGGATGTCCCCAGGCACTCCACGAGGCGATGCGCTATAGCTTGTTAGGACCGGGGAAACGGCTGCGGCCGCTGTTGGTGTTGTTGGCCGCCCGGGCGTGCGGAGGCAGCATCGAGGCCGCCATGCCGGCGGCCTGCGCGGTGGAAATGGTTCACGCTTATTCCCTGATTCACGACGACCTTCCGGCGATGGACAACGATGACCTTCGTCGCGGTCGTCCCACGTGCCACAAAGTGTTCGGCGAGGCCCTGGCGATTTTGGCCGGAGACGCCTTGTTGACCGCGGCCTTCCAGGTGCTTGCCAACGAGGTCCGCCCGCCGGCCCTGGCAGCCGAGTGCTGCGCGGTCCTGGCCGAGGCCGCTGGCGCCGGGCAATTGGTGGGAGGGCAGGCCGAGGACATCGAGGCGAACGCGGTCAACACGATCGACGACCTCGAATCGATGCACAGCCGGAAGACGGGGGCCATGATCGCCGCTTCGCTGGTGTTGGGGGCAAAGACCGCGGGGGCGGATCCGCCGCGGGTCGAGGCGCTGGCCAACTACGGTCGCCGTTTGGGGCTGGCCTTCCAAATCGTGGATGATTTGCTGGATGTCCAAGGCAACGAAGCCGCGGTGGGCAAACGCCTTCAAAAAGACGCCCGACAGGGAAAACGCACGTTTCCCGCTCTGATCGGGGTGGAGGCCAGCCGTCGCCGCGCCGAACAATTGGTGGCCGAGGCCTGCGCGGTCCTCGAACCGTTTGGTTCCAGCGCGCGGGAGCTTCGCGCCTTGGCGGGCTATGTCCTGGAAAGGAATCGCTGATGGACAAGCTGTTGCGGACGATTCGTTCACCGCAGGATCTCAAAGCGCTGACCACCGCGCAGCTCGAACAATTGGCAGCCGAGATCCGCGAAGCCCTATTCCAGCTCGCGGCCACGCGGACTGCGCACTTCGCCTCGAACCTGGGCGTGGTCGAACTCACGCTCGCCCTGCACACCACTTTCGATTTCAGCCGCGACCGCTTGATCTGGGACACGGGGCATCAGGTGTATGCGCATAAGATGGTCACGGGCCGCTACCCGGCCTTCCATACCATCCGCGCCAAGGGCGGCCTGATGGGCTATCCGAATCCTGCCGAAAGCCCTTACGACTTGTTCCTGACCGGCCATGCCGGTTGCAGTGTATCCACGGCCTTGGGCATGCGCTGCGGCGATGATCTGGTGCGACCTGAGGAAAAGCGGCACGTGGTCGCCGTGGTGGGCGACGGGGCCTTGCCGTGCGGCACGGTGTTCGAGGCGTTGAACCACGCGGGCGGGGTGAAACGGCCATTGATCGTGGTCTTAAATGACAACAAGATGTCGATCTGTCCCCGGGTCGGCGGGCTGGCCGACTATCTCGACCGCCTCCGCATGACTTCGTTCTACACGGGGTTGAAGGCCGAGATTCAACGGGTGCTCAGCAGCGTGCCCTTGATCGGCGAGTCGATGGAACGGGCGTTGGCCCAGCTTCGGGACGCGATCAAGGCGGGATTTCTCGGTGGGATGCTTTTCGAGGAGCTGGGGTTCCGCTACCTCGGCCCGGTCGATGGGCACGACTTGAGAAAGCTCCAGCGATACCTGACCATGGCCCGGGATTTCGATCGGCCGGTGCTCCTCCACGTGGTCACCGAGAAGGGCCACGGCTTCCAGCCCGCTGCCCAAGACCCGACCGTGTTCCACACGCCCGCCCCGTTTGTACGTCAAAACGGCTCGGAGGTGCGGTTCAAGACCAAGGAATCGGCCAAGCCGTACACGCAGGTCGCCCGCGACGCAATCGCGCTTCAGATGCAAAACAATCCCCGCGTGGCGGTGATCACGGCGGCGATGTGTCAGGGCAACATGCTGGAGCCGGTCCGCGAGAAGTTCCCCGACCGATTCTTCGATGTGGGAATCTGCGAATCCCACGCGGTGGCCTTTGCCGCGGGGCTGGCAAGGTCGGGCATGAGGCCGATCGTCGACATTTACAGCACCTTTCTCCAGCGCGGCTACGACCAGATTTTCCAGGAAGTGGCCTTGCAGAACCTGCCAGTGACGATGATGCTCGATCGGGCGGGCCTGGTGGGCCCGGACGGACCGACGCATCACGGTGTGTTCGACCTGGCCTATTTGCGGCACCTTCCGAACCTGGTGGTCATGGCACCGGGCGATGCCTGGGACCTCGAGGCCATGTTGGCTTTCGCCTTAACGCACGACTATCCTGCGGCCATCCGCTATCCCAAGGCCGCCGCCGTCTCCGTGGAGCGGAAGCCCGCCCCCATCGAACTGGGAACCGCGGAGGTCCTGCACTGGGGCGCGGACCTGATGCTCGTGGCCTGCGGGGCGTTGCTGGGCACCTGCCTTTCCGTGGCCGAGGAGTTGCGAGGCCGTGGGATCGACGCAGGCGTGATCAACGCCCGCTTCGCCAAGCCTTTGGACACGGAAACCATTCTTCGCGCAGTAGCCGAGGCGTCCGCCGTCGTCACCGTGGAAGAGGCTTGCCTTGCCGGTGGATTCGGCAGTGCGGTGCTCGAGGCCGCTAACGAGGCTGGATTGGACGCCCGACACGTGCGCCGCCTGGGCATTCCCGATCGCTTCATCGAACATGGCGAGCGCAGCGAGCTTTTGGCCGACCTGGGCTTGGATCGCCCAGGATTGCTCAACGCCTGTCTGGATCTCGTCGACGCAAGGCCCTCTTCCCCCACCCGCTGTTTCCAAAAAGCGAAATAGTCCGAGGTCTCGGAAGTCGGTCAGCCGCAGGATCGGATCGGTCTTCATCGGCGGCTAAGGCGGCCCTCACTTTGAAACCATCACCCCGGCTGTTCCAGGACGAGCTGAAACAAGGAAAAATTCTGAATGCGAACCGCCTCTTGGTGGCAAACCGCCGTGTTCTATCAGATTTATCCGCGGAGCTTCGCCGACGGCAACGGAGACGGCATCGGCGATTTCCACGGTTTGATCGACAAGCTCGATTATTTGCAGGACTTGGGTATTGGCGCTGTATGGCTCTCGCCGCACTATCCATCGCCTAACGTGGATTGCGGCTACGATGTTTCCGATTACACGGGGGTCGCGCCTGAGTACGGAACGCTTGAGCTTTTCCAGCGATTTTTGGACGGTGCGCATGCCCGCGGGATTCGGGTCCTTGTGGACTTGGTGCTCAACCACACCTCGGCGGAACACCCTTGGTTCCAGCAGTCGCGAGCCAGCCGGCAGAACCCGAAACGCGATTGGTATGTCTGGCGCGATCCAGCCCCCGATGGCGGCCCGCCCAACAACTGGCGATCCGTCTTCGGCGGCTCGGCGTGGACGCTCGACGAGGCGACGGGACAGTATTACTATCACTTCTTTTTCAAGCAGCAGCCCGACCTGAACTGGCGCAATCCGGAAGTCAAACGCGCGATGTGGGAAGCCGTGCGGTTCTGGTTGGATCGGGGGGTCGATGGGTTTCGCCTCGACGCCGTGAGCACGATCTTCGAGGATCCCAGGCTGACGCCGCACACATCCACGCTGGCGGAATCCGAGATGCTCTGCTTGTGGCGCAAGAACCGCCCGCCGGAGCAGACCAAGGAGCTTTGGCAGCGGTTCGAGCAGATGTTTCGCCACCAGCGGCACCAGCCGGGGCTGCACGAGCTGATGAAAGAGTTGAGGGCCTTGGTCGACGAGTATCCGGGCGAGCGGGTGCTGATCGGCGAGTGCGACAAGATCGCCTTTTACGGCAACGGCCATGACGAATTGCACCTGGTGTTCAACTTTCCGCTGATGCGTACCTCCCGATTGACGCCCGCCTGGGTCCGGGCCAACCAGACCGAGCGGCTTGCGGCCCTGCCGCCGGGCGCGTGGCCCTGCAATACGTTGGGAAACCACGACGTGGGCCGGATGAAGACGAGCTTCGGCGATGGAATCCACGACGACGCCTTGGCCCGACTGCACGCGGCCCTGTTGCTGACCCTCAAAGGCACGCCGGTGCTTTACTATGGCGAAGAAATCGGGATGACCGATCTGTTGCTGGAGCGCTTCGACCAGTTGCGCGACAACCAGGCGGTCAACCTGTATCACGTGTTGATCCGGCAGGGCTTCTCCGAACAAGAAGCGATGCGCGAGGCGGCGAGCATGAGTCGGGACCGCAGCCGGACGCCCTTCCAATGGTCCCCCGCGCCCCATGCCGGCTTCTGCCCAGCCGGGGCGACCCCTTGGCTGCCTGTCCATCCCAACTACGCGCAGGGAGTGACGGTCGCGGACCAAGAGCGCGATCCCAAGTCCATGCTGAATTTCTACCGGCGGCTGATTGCAGTGCGGCAAGCGACGCCGGCGTTGCACCTGGGAGACTACACCCCGCTCCACCCCGAGGACCAAGAGTGCCTTGCTTTCCTGCGCTGCACGCCCGAAGAAAGCTGCCTGGTGGCGTTGAATTTTTCGGGGGAAGCCTTGACCCGACGCTTCGAACTCGGCGGACCGTGCCGTTTGCGCACCATTTTTTCCAGCCACCCGCGCGATGCCGCGGAAGAAAACCCGGCACGCTTGAAGCTTGCCCCGTTCGAGGCCTACATCGGAAAAGTGCTGCCCAGCGGCGAGGTGGGGGGTTCCGCGGCAGGCGTGGGGTGACCACCGATATGTGCCAGCCGTGAGATCGGACGTTTGTCCGTGGCGAACGCAGACGTTTGCCCGCCGTGCCCAAGCCGTGACGCATCGAAGACGTGCTTCCGGCGCCGTCGAGTCAACGACGGGCTGTCGGAAGCGAAACTCACGGGTTGCGATGTTGGGTGGGTTCGCCCGTGTTGACCACGATGCTGGCACGGGCGCCGGGACGCACGTTGACCTCGCGCACGAAGAGGTCCACGTTACCGCGCGACAGTTTGACTCGGTACTTGTCCGGCCTGAGGGGCAGCACGACGGTTCCCGGCGATGCGGGACATTGAAGCATCAGGCGGCCATGAAGCGTCGTAATTTCCAGGACGGCGTTCGAACTGGCGACCTCGACCACCAAAGTGCCTGGCGATCGGCCCGACAGCATGAAGGCCGCCCCCAGGGCGATTCCCACGATTGCGACGAAGGCGATCGCCCCCCAGAACAAACGTCGCTTCATGCGGCGGGTGAGGAAGCTGGGGCGTGGGGGCACCAAGGGCTGACCAATAGGCTCAGGTTCCGCGGTCAGCCACTCGTCGAGGAGGGAGCCGACGGGGGACACCGGTTGCGAGGTCGCAGCCTCCGTGGGCTTCGCTGCGGTGGACCGCACCGTGTCGTCCAGCGCGTAAGGCCCCTGCACCGTGCTGCCCGTCATCTCCTGCCGACTGGCAATGCACTGTTGAATCTCCGCGATGACCTCGGTCATGGACCGCTGGCGGTCCTGAGGCCGCTTGGCCACCATTTTCTGGAAGATTTTTTCCAGGCATTCGGGCACATCGCCGCGGACTTCACGGAGAAAGGGCGGAGGCTTCTCGCGGTGCGCGATGATCTTTTGGAGCACCGTTTCGCCCGCAAACATCGGCTGGCCGGTCAGCAAGAAGTAAAGGGTGCATCCCAGGCTGTAGATGTCGGATCGGGCGTCGGCCACCCGCAGATCGGTGCTTTGCTCCGGCGACATGTAGTCCGGCGTGCCCACGATCACGCCGCTGGAACTCAACTCGTCGGCCGAGCCAAACGCCATTTGGCCGACGAACTCGTTGACCCGGGCGATGCCCATGTCGAGGATTTTGACCGTTCCATTCTTGTCCAAGAGCAGATTCGACGGCTTGATGTCGCGGTGGATCACGCCGTTGGCGTGCGCGTATTCGAGTCCCCGGGCAGCCTGGAGGATGTAGTCCACCGCCCTGCCCAGGGAAAGCGCCCCACGCTGCTTGACGATGGCCGAGAGATTCTCGCCGTCGACGTACTCCGTGACGAGGAAGTGGGTCCCGCGGTCCTCGTCGAAGTCGTGGGCAGTGACGATATTTGGATGCGCCAGCTTGGCCGCGGCCTTTGCCTCGCGATGGAAGCGTTTCAAGGCATCGGGCGACCGCATCGCCGCCGTCGACAAGATCTTCAAGGCCACGATCCGGTCCATTTTCTGGTGCCTGGCCTTGAACACATCGCCCATCCCGCCCCGGCCGATCCGATCCAACAAGAGGTAGTTCCCGATCACCAGTCGCTGGCCCTTGTTCTGATAGATCGCCTGGGCCTGGAACCTGGTGAGACGGCCTTGGGCGACCAGTTCTCGGGCGAGCTGCTCGGCCGTTTTCGGGCGCAGTTCGTGAGGAAACGAGTCGATGAAGGCGCGGCATTCCTCCACGGACATCAATCCGCAATCCGCCAACGAGCGAACAAATTGCTCCAAGGAAACGGCCATCGCGCAGAACATTCCTCGTGGCGTCCGACCGGTTACCGACGCGCGGTCACGGTCGAATTCTTGACATCGCGCGGCTTAGTTCTCCCCCATGATTCAAGGATGTTGCCAAACTGGTCAGATGCGTTACTTATCCGCGACTGCGAGTTATTACCAATAATCCCCGATTTTCGACAGAGCGTCGCTGTTTCACTCCCCCTGCGGCACGGCCATACTCCAAACGATCAACATCCCTTTGCCGCAGCAAATCAATAAAATCAACGCCCCCTCAGAATGGGAGTGGATACCGCCATGGCATCGACTAGCGAGCAAACGAGGCCGCGCCGTCTACAGGAATTCCGGCCCCTGCCAGCGGCTTTCACAGGCCAAGCCCGCAAAGCACTACGAATTTTATCGAGGAAGCCCGTTCACCGCGGTCAGACCGCTGACTCAAACTGCTTTACCCAAATCTAACGCATTCTAAAATACGTCCTCACAGAGCACAAGAAACCACCGAACAGCCGTGCAGCCCCGCAAGCGGCTCGTGGAACGACCGTTGCCTCCGGCGGCTTTTCCTTCTTACCGAGAGGAGCTAGGGCCAGTTTGTCACCGAAGGCGGGGAGGCTAGATGGTTTCATCCCCCTGGCTCCAATGCGTTCATCCCTTTTCGGTTTCCGTTGGCCGAGAATGCTCGGACTCGACGCTTTCACCCGATTCGATCAGATCAACGGATCGTAATGGGACAGGAAGCGCCGGTTGGGAAAAAGAACGTGGTCCGTGTGTCTCAATCGTTCAACGGGTCGGCTCTCACGAAGAGCCGCTTAGGAGCCTCGCTGAAGTAGCAAAACAACGCTGGGCACAACCAGCCTTCGCGTACCGGCTCATCGACCGTTTGATACCAATTCCCGTCCGCCTCCTCCCGAACCCAAATCAACTCGCGTTGGTAACCGGGAAAGGGACCGCCGGAAAAGGTCAAACGGAATCCCGCCTTGGCATTCGGGATGTCCTTGACCAGTTCGTCGATCATCTCCGGAATCCCGGCGACAAATGGCTCCTGCTGAAGGCCCACCCGCTCATCGTCAAACACCCAGGTCCCACAGGACCAGTACGGCACGATCACTCGAAGTGCATTCATGGGATATGCCTTCCTCAAGCGAACCTTCTTGGCATCAGCACTTGGGCCCGCGGTTTGTCGTCGGGAAGATGTCCCCACGTGTCCCGACCGTTTGGCCCCCGATCCTCCGCGGAGGATATCGCTTCTTCAGGGCGCAGCCAGTTGCCGCACGAACTTGGCCTGGGGTTTACCGCCAGCACCAGTCAGGAATTCCGCGAGGAAGCGTTGCCGGTCGTGGCGATTGTAGGGCGGACGGAAGTTGTCGCCTTTTTGCAGGATGGGCCGCGTTTCGTTGATGCCCCCGAACGAGCGGGCGTCTTTCATCTCGCAGGGGAACCAGTGGCCTTTGCCTTCGTCATCGAAGAGATAAAACTCAGGGTAGTTATGATCAGGCACCCAGACGGTTCGGGCGGGGATGTTGGCGGCACGGCAAATGGCGATGAATAGCGAGGTCATGTCTTCCACGTCGCCCGATTCATCGCGCAAGGCGGCCAACGCGCCTTTCACCGGTCCTTTCTGGTGTTTCACTTTCGCGCGCACGAAGTCATAGATGGCTTCGACGGCTTCCCAGGCCTTTTCCTTGCCGTCCGTCAGTTCCTTGGCAAGGGCCTTGATTTTCGGGCTGGTGCTCTCGATTTTCGGGCTGGGGGCCAGGTAAGGACGAATTTCCCGCGGTAAACGCTTCGGGTCGGGTAGCTTGTAAATGTCCGTGTTTTTTGGCGCGATCAGGGCGTGACGCCGGATTTCGAAGGTAATCAGGGCGCGGGCCTCCTCCCCGGCTGGCAGGTATGGGATGCTGACCACCATCACCCGCACCGCCCCCTCGACCAGTTCGTTTTTGACCTTGCAGGCCGGGGAAATGTCCTCCTCGGCCACGGAAAGTTCTTGTTCCGGCCAGGCGATCGGTAGGGGGGCATACCCGACGATCCCGCTACACGGCCCGCTCGACGCCGTCACGATCACTCCGGCCTGCCATTTGAAGACCTTCGCCTCGCCCAACTTAGGCCCTTTAGGATTCTCGGCGGCCTCGCGAAACTGACCGAGCGCGGGCACAACGAGCCCTACCGCGATTCCGCAAGTAAATAGAATGGTGCGTGCCTTCACAGTTCGCCCCTCGCGCTGAGCTTGAACGTTTTGGCGTGCATGGAATGCCTTTGCCTAGTTTTATCCTAGGTCACACCCGGTAGTTCTGGCCTTCTCTCGAAGGTAAACGATGTTGCCATGCGTCTGTCCCGCGAGGCGCGCGGACAGACTCACAAAGCGTACAATCGTCAAATCCTGAATGCTCGCCGGGCTTCGTGGCAGGCTGCCTTGTTTTCCTAGTTTACCTATTTGTTTCGTGCTTTTTCTAGTACCCGACCGGCACAATCGGTTCCCAGCTTGGTTGGGCATCAGGTAAAGTGGAAGAGTTGGTCCTGCGCGTGTGGTGGTCTTGGTGCCGGGTTGGGCCAGTCAATGTGCGAGTCGCCGATGCGACGTAAGGCGTTGGGCTTCACATTGGTCGAGCTATTGGTCGTGATGGCGATTATCGCCATCCTGGTCGGCTTGTTGTTGCCGGCAGTTCAGGCGGCGCGGGAATCGGCCCGGCGGGCCCGCTGCGCAAACCACCTTCGCCAACTCGGCATCGCTTTGCACCAGTATCACGGCGTGCATCAAGTCTTGCCGCCGGGGTATCTTGGCACGTTGGAAGACTACCGGGGCCCACACTGGACTTGGTCGGCCTATCTCCTACCGCATCTGGAGCAGGGGCCGCTTTATCAAGAGTTGGACGTGGTGCGGCAGCCGTTTGCCGGCGGGGTCAGCTTCGCTCCGCCCACCGCGGTGGCTCAGACGCGGCTTGACGTGTTTATCTGCCCCTCGGACACCGGCCCCGACCTCAACCACCGCAAGGGATTTTATGCCAAGTCGAATTACCGAGGCGTGACCGGAAGCTCGCCGCTGCTGACCACCACCTACGAAGACATGACTCGCCAGAACGGGACGATTTTTTTGAACAGCGCGATTTCGCTGGAAACGATTCCCGACGGCTCATCGAACACGGCCGCCGTGGGGGAATGCCAGCTCGACCCGTTCGCCGAAGGACACGTGGGGGCGTTGTGGGCGGGGATGCGCGGCTCGCAAGGCACGTCGATTTACATCAGCGATACGATGTGGTTCCTCGACGCCGATCCGGCGTACCGCATCAACGGGTCGGGCGATCAGGCCTTCAGCAGTCGGCACCCCGGCGGGGCGCATTTCCTCTTCGCCGACGCTTCCATCCACTTCATCAAGGACACGATCGACGGGGAGACGCTCCAACGCCTCGCGGCCAGGAACGACGGCCAACCGCTGGGGGATTACTGAGGCCATCGCCGCCGCGCATTGTCGCAGGGGTCTTCTGGCTTCGTCCCAAGCGATGTGGTATGGTGGCAAGTCCGGGAATGCCCGGAACGATCATGATGGTGAGTTTGAGGGGCTGACAACGGAGGAGGAAAGGTTCTATGCCTTGGCGGCGAGTTTGGGGCGGTTTATGGTTGTTCCTCGCCATGGCGGTTGGCTGTGCGGGCAAAGAGGGCTCGCCTGCCGCGAAAACGCCGGACAAGGCCCTGCCGGTCGAGGCTACCCTGCCGGTCCATGCCACCTCGCCGGTCGGCGCCACGACGTCGGCCCAGCCAAAGGTCGTTTCCGATGTCGTCGCGACATCGACCAGCGCTGCTGTCTCCGGCAGTCCTCTTTGGCCGCGTTTCCATGGACCGAACGGTGATAACCTTTCGCCCGACACCGGCCTGTTGAAGGAATGGCCGAAGTCCGGGCCTCCCCTATTGTGGACCGCTAAGGGGCTAGGGCACGGCTACGCGAGTGTGACGTTGGCCAACGGGCTGATCTATACTGCGGGAAACATCGACAACAAGACCGTGGTCAGTGCGCTGGATTTGGACGGCAAGCTCCAGTGGCAAGCCGACAACGGCCCGGCGTGGACCAACGACTATCCAGGGACCCGGGGAACCCCAACCATCGACGGCGACCGCGTCTATCATGAGTCGCCGCTGGGCGAGTTGACCTGCTACGAAGCCAAAACAGGCAAGAAGATCTGGAGCGTCAACATTCTCCGGGAATTCGGTGGCCAGAACATCACGTGGGGATTGGCCGAGTCGGTATTGATTGATGGCGAGCGGGTGATTTGCTGTCCGGGCGGCGACAAGGCGAGCGTGGCCGCTTTGGACAAGATGACCGGCAAGACCGTCTGGACCACCCCCTCGACCCACGTGAGGACCAGCTACGCCTCGCCCGTGTTGGTCGAGGACCAAGGGCTTCGCATGATCCTCACCATGAACGCGAAGGCCTTTCTCGCCGTCAACGCCGACACCGGCGAGTTGCTTTGCACCTACCCGCACGAAACCGCCTACGATGTCAACGCCACCTCGCCCATCTATCGCGAGGGCCATGTGTTTTTGTGCTCCGGCTACGGCACCGGTTCGGTCCTCTTGAAGCTCACCGTAGAGGGCCGGAAGGCCTCGGTCGAACAAGTGTGGAAGACCAAGGACCTCGACAACCATCACGGCGGCGTGATCTTCTTGGACGGCTACCTTTACGGCTCGAGCTACCGAGGACAATGGATGTGTCTGGAATGGAAGACGGGAAAGAGGATGTACTCCGAGCGTGGCGTGGGCAAGGGATCGCTCACTTTTGCCGAGGGCATGCTGTACACGCTGAGCGAGCAGCGGGACGTGGGCCTGGTGGAAGCTACTCCTAAGGCCCACAAGGTCATCAGTCGGTTCAAGGTGCCCTCGGGCGGCGAAGGCCCCTCGTGGGCCCATCCCGTGGTCATCGGGGGACGGCTGTACGTGCGGCATAGCGACCAGCTCCATGCCTACGAGGTACGCAAGCGAGATTAGACGGTGCCCCGCGCTGTCAAAATGGTTTTTGCGAAAACCGTCATGTGGCTCCTGCTTTACGAGGGACGCTGAACCATGAAACCGATCGTTTCCTCCGTCCTGATTCCGACACTTGGTCTGTTCGCGCTCCTGCTGCTGGCGATGCCGGCGGTCGCCGATCCCTACGACGAGTTGGCGAAGTATCGGTTTGGTCAGAGCCGTGAACCGCTGGCGGAGATCGAGGCCGAGATTCGCAAGACGCCCGCTTCGGGCTACAAGGAAATCGAAACGAGGCTCCTGGCCGTGCTCCAATCGCCCCAGACGACCAAGGACGCCAAGCGCTACATCTGCCGGTGGCTGGGCGTGGTGGGTTCCGCGGCGTGCGTACCAGCCGTGGCGGAATTGCTTGCCGACGAGGATCTGTCGCATCCCGCCCGCATGGCCCTGGAATCGCATCCCGATCCCTCGGCGGCCGCGGCCCTACGAAACGCCTTGCCCAAGGTCAAAGGAAAACTGCTAGCGGGAGTGATTTCGTCGATCGGATCGCGACGCGACGCGGAGGCCGTCGCTGCGTTAGGCCGTCTCGCCGCCGATGAGGACGCGGCTGTGGCCGAGGCTGCAATCCTGGCCCTCGGACAAATCGGAACCCTGGAAGCGGCCAAGACCTTGGAGAATCTCCCGACGTCGCCCTCGTTGGCGCGCACGCTCGCCCGCGCTCAAATCACCGCCGCCAACCATCTGTCGGCGGCGGGCAAGAAGACGGAAGCCGTCCGGATGTTTCGCGCTTTGTTGGAGCCGGGGCAACCCAAAGCGATCCGCACCGCCGCGGTCCAAGGATTGGTGAGCAGTCTGCCCGGGAACGAGGCCGCCGCGCTCGTTGGCGATTTGGCTCAGGGCGACGACGCCGCACTGCGGACGGCTGCCGTCGCGGCGTGTGCTGCGTCCAAGAGCAAGGAATTTAAGGCCGCGGTTGCCCAGCGATTGCCGAGCCTGGCCCCCGAGGCCCAGCGCGCTTTGCTTGGCGTTTGGGCCGATGATCTCCAGACGCCGCTCCGCGCTTCGGCTTTGGCGATCCTTAATCAAACCAAAGATTGGGAAGTCCAAGTGGCGGCGTTGGAATGCTTGGAACATCACGGGGAAGCAGCCGATGTACCGCTCCTCGTGCGCCTTGCCCGCGGCGTCGACAAGCCGCTTGCCGAGAGGGCGCAGAAAGTGCTCGATCGCATGGCGAGACCGGGAATTGACGAGGCCCTCGTGCGAATGCTGGAATCTGCCGGCGCTGCGGACCGGGAGGTGGTGCTCGCCGCCCTGGCCAACCGTCGGGTAACGTCCGTGCTTCCCCACTTGGTGCGGCTGTTGAAGGCCCCGGACGCGAGCGTGGCGGTGGTGGCCGCCAAAGCCTTGGGGGCCATGGGCACGACCGAGCAGTTGCCATTGCTGGCCGCCGAGGTGATCGAGTCCGGAAGCCCGCAGGTGCAAGCGGCGGCGGCCGAAGCCGTAGAGAGGATCTGCAAGAGCGCTTCAGACAAACGGGAAGCGGCGATGGCTCTCCTGACCGCACTGGACAAGGCCTCGAATCCCGCCGCGCGGAGTGCGATCCTTCGCTTACTGGTTCACACGGGCGGTGAAGAAGCCTTGGAGGTGGTCCGCAAGGCGATCGACGATGCCGACGAAGAAGTCCGCGAGGCGGCCGTCCGCACCCTGGTTGCCTGGCCCGAGGTCGCCGCGGTACCCCACTTAATCGCGCTGGCGAAATCCGCAAAAAAACCGGCGCATGCCGTCCTGGCCCTGCGCGACGGCTGCCTCCGATTGGCGAATCGGAGGGAGATCGCGTTGCCGGAGCGCGTGGCGATCTACCGCGCGGTGCTGGAGACAGCCCAACGCGCAGAGGAGAAGAAACAGGCCATTGCCGGTTTGGCCCAATTGCCCGCCTTGGAGGCGCTGGAATTGCTCCAACAGTGCGCAAAAGATCCCGCGTTGACCAATGAGGCGAACTCCGCCATGATCCGCCTGGCCCGGCAAATCGGAGCGGTTTATCCCAAACAAGCCAAGGCCGCACTCGAAGAGATCAAGGCCCATGCCACGACCGCCGAGGTCGCCAAGGAGGCCGAGGAGGCCTTGGAGTCGCTCAAGAACGCTGGCCAGTCGCCCGACGGCTACATCCTCGCCTGGATGCTCTCCGGCCCTTATACCCAGGATGGTAAAGACGGCCGCGCTTTGTTCGATATCCCCTTTGCACCCGAGACGCCAGGCGCGCAGGCCGAGTGGCACCCCTTGTTGGCGCCGAATGGGAGTGGACCGCGGCTCGTCGAATTGGATAAGATCCTCGGTGGCAACAACCGCGTCTGCTATTTGAAGACTGCGATTGCCTCGACCAAAGAGCAAGACGCCTTGCTGGAGATCGGCAGCGACGACGGGGTGAAGGTGTGGCTCAACGGACAGGTGGTCCACGCCAACAACGCGGTCCGCGCCACTTCGCCCGACCAGGACAAGGTCAAGGTCAAACTCAGGCAGGGACTTAACGTGTTGTTGCTGAAAATCACCCAGGGTGGCGGCGCATGGTCGGTCTGCTGCCGGCTCCGCGCTGCGGACGGCAAACCATTGAGCGGCGTCATGGTAACTCCCGGGGAGCCCTAGATGCGCCGACGTCCATTCACGCTGCGCGGGCGGATTCGCTCGTTCAAGTACGCCTTTCGCGGCATCGGCGTGATGCTGGCCTCGCAGCACAACGCCTGGATTCATGCTTTGGCCACGTTGCTGGTGTGTCTGACGGGCTGGTGGCTGGGCATTTCGTCGGCGCAGTGGTGCTGGATCGTTTTGGCGATCGTGGCTGTATGGACCGCCGAGGCATTGAACACCGCCTTCGAGTTTCTGGCCGACGCTGCCTCGCCTGATTTTCATCCCTTGGTGGAAAAATCCAAAGACGTCTCGGCTGGCGCGGTGCTGATCGCGGCGGTGGGCGCGGCAGTGATCGCGATTTTGGTGTTCGGTCCGGCCCTCGCCGCTCGAGTGGCGAAGTGAGTCAAAAAACTCTTGACGTGCAAAGCAAGACCGGTATACTGCCAGTCAAACGTTTCTATCTCAGGCACGAGTTGTATTCGCAAAGGAGGTGAAAACCGTGGCCGTCAAGAAGACCGTCAAGAAAGCCGCTCCCAAAAAGGTCGCCAAGAAGAAAGCGGCTGGTTCGCGCTGCGCCCGCAGCAGCAAGTAGCGTTTCGCGAAGATGTCGCCGAAAGGCGGCTCAGGCTTCCAACTGAATGCCGCGATCGCCAATCGTGTAAAGGATGATCTCGTCCGCGCAGGCGCTGCCGCGGTGCTTGGCCACGTACAAGGCCCGGCGGAATTTCGTCCCCTCGCGGACCTTGCCCATGTAAAGCACCGTGTTGGCATTGCTCAACAGGTCGCCCTCGTCGAGCGGTCGTTCCAAAAGAGCGTCGAGCGAGGTTTCCTGGGCAGTCTGAAGCAACATGCAGCCGATCGTGGCGGGGTCGTAAACGTGCGCCGTCACTTGCTCGGCGTTTTGGCGAAAGTTTTCGCGGAATAAGTCGCGTGCGACCCATTCGGCGTCTTTGCGAAGAATCTGGTGGTAGACGTATTCGAAGAGTTCCAGTTGGATCGAGTCGCTAGGCCGCTCGACCGGCTCGATTCCATCGATGACCGCGCGCCGTACGCCGCGGATGAAGTTCCCGTAGAAAAAGGCGATCGCGCAATTCAAACGCCGCGTGATCTCGGCCTGCCAATCGAGCTGGGCATCGAAATCCAGATCCCTGCGGGTCACACGCCGCCCGCTCAGGTCGAAGACGTGCAAATAATCGCCGTGCCGCCGCTGGGGCGAAAAGAAGTCCGTTAGCGGCACGTGGGGCTGGGGATCCATCGTCTCCAATTCCCAGCCGAACATTCGCCGGGCGTACTCGGCGTGGTGTTGCGAGTCGCCGCGGGAGCTCATGTCGAAAACAATTCCCGCGCGGCCCTCCTGTCGCTTGCCCGCGTGCAAAAACTGAAGTCCAAGCTGCGTCTTGCCGATGCCCGCCGAACCGACCACCACGGTCAGTGTCCCCGGCAGCAACCCGCCGCCGAGCACCTCGTCGAGGGCCACAATGCCCGTAGAAAGTCGCATCGCCATCATGTGTTGAAAAAGTCGAACCATGGGGACGATCCACGGCGGCTCCCCGACATGCAGCGGAAAGCCGCAGCAACGTGGATCGCTTTTCGCGTGAACGCCTCTGGGCCGAAAGGCTCGATTGTACGGCCGCGTGAGCACCGGTGCCAGCGTGGTTGCTCCCGCATCGTCGCCCGCAACACCAATTCGGCACTATTGCGTAAGACGGTCAGACCGTTGCGGCGTTCGCTTCACCACCTTAAGATTGAATGGTTTGGGTGGCCCCGTCCGCCGCAAGGAAAACAGCCTCATGCAACCCAAGTTGAATGTCTTCGAGTTGCCCACGCAGTTCGAACCGGAGGAACTGTCCGGAACCACGGCGGTGGTGATCGACGTATTGCGGGCCACGACCACGATTTTATACGCCTTGGACGCGGGGGCGGCGGAGGTGATTCCTTGCCTTGAGATTGACGACGCGTTGGCGGCGGCCGCGGGCTATCCGCGTGCGCAGGTCGTGCTCGGCGGCGAGCGCGGCGGGCTGCGGATCGAGGGCTTCGATTTGGGCAATTCGCCCTTGGAGTACGACGCCCCGGCCGTGGCGGGCAAGACGGTGGTGATGACCACGACCAACGGCACCCGGGCGATGACCCGCTGCCACGCTGCCGAGGAAGTCCTTCTCGGGGCCTTTGTCAATGCCGCCGCATTGACGAGCCGACTGATGTCGCGCCAACGCATCGCGCTGATCTGCGCCGGGTCCAATGATGAAGTGACGCGCGACGATGTGCTTCTTGCGGGCCTTTTGGTGGACCGGCTTCAACGCGGCTCGCGCAACGCGTACCGGCTGAACGGCCAGGCCATCGACGCCCGCCAATGCTGGATCGACGCGATTCCTCCCTCCATGGCCAGCGGCGGCGAGAAAATCCCGCCCGGCCTGCTTGCCGATCAGTTGCGGAAAAGCCTGGCCGGGCAAAAGCTCGTGGCCATCGGCATGGAGGACGACCTCTACGCCGCGGCCCAGCTTGACCGGTTTTTGCTTGTGCCCGAACTCGACCTCGCTACCATGCGCATCCGCCCGAATGCCAGCGCGGGCATCGGCTGAACGAAAATCGAGGCTGGACTGCTCAAAACGATTTGGCCAGAGCATGTGCCAAGCAGCATTTGGTGCTTTGGATTCGTCGCCGTCAGGCTTCCCCAGAGCTTAGGGCCAAGTCGTTCCCAAGCATCGGCTCTAGGCCCGGCGCCCGTCACGTTCTACAATACACGCTTGAAGGTCGAACGAATGAGTCGAACCGAACAGTCAACGGTCGGGGTGCTGCTGAGCGGCGGGCTGGACAGCGGGATCCTTGTGGGGTATCTCCTGGGAAGCGGGCGCCACGTGCAGCCGTTCTACGTCCGTTCAGGACTTTGCTGGGAAGCGGTCGAGCTGCTCGCGGCCCAACGGTTCTTACAGCGAATTGGCGAGCGCTTCCCCTCGTTGGACCCGCTGGTGGTGCTGGACCTCCCGCTGGCCGACCTCTACGGGGATCACTGGAGCCTGACGGGAAACAACATCCCCGACGAGGCAAGCAGTGACGACGCCGTGTATCTGCCCGGCCGTAACGCCCTTTTGCTGCTCAAGGCGGCGCTGTGGTGTCAGCTCCGCGGCATCGAAGTGCTGGCGATTGGCGTGCTGGCCACCAATCCCTTTGCCGATGCGAAGGCGGATTTTTTTCAGGCGTTTGAAACCGTGGTGAACGCGGGCCGGGGGCCGCGCGTACGCGTCCTCCGCCCGTTCGCCGGATGGACCAAACAGCAAGTCATGGAACAGGGCAAGACGCTGCCTTTGGAACTAACTTTTTCTTGCATTGCACCAGTGGCTGGAATGCATTGTGGTCAGTGCAACAAGTGTGCGGAGCGTCGGGCGGCGTTTCGCGTCATGGGATGGCCTGATCCAACACCCTATGCCCAGCCGCCGCTTTCATCCGCCAGTCCATAAAACAATGCTCTCCAACGTCGTGGAGACCTCGCGAACCCATGTTTCAAGTCACCCGCGAAATCCATTTCTGTTACGGCCACCGGCTGCTTCACTATGAAGGCAAGTGCCGTCACCTTCACGGGCACA
Organism: uncultured Thermoguttaceae bacterium; assembly: GCA_937951625.1. Classification (GTDB taxonomy): domain Bacteria; phylum Planctomycetota; class Planctomycetia; order Pirellulales; family Thermoguttaceae; genus CALFBP01. The sequence continues at coordinate 18,033 of CALFBP010000090.1, read as the reverse complement.
ACGGCAAGGTGGAAATCACTTTGCAAACCGACGATTTGAACTGGCAGGGGATGGTGCTCGATTTTTCGGAGATCAAGCGGTCGCTGGCCGCCTGGATCGACGAGACGCTCGACCATCGCATGATCCTGCATCGGGAGGATCCCGCCGTACCCGCCTTGCTTCAGTTGGGCGAGCCGCTGTTTCTGGTGGATTTCAATCCGACCGCCGAAAACCTCGCGCGGCTGATTTATGATCGGGCCAAGTCGCAGGGGCTGCCAGTGGTGAGCGTGCGACTTTGGGAGACGCCCCAGTGCTCGGCGTGGTATTGCCCGGAAACGCCCCCAGGCCCGCGCTAGGTTTTGCGGACCCACTGGTGCCAAGCCTCTTGGCCTAAGAGAGGAACGCTCGCCGCTGTTCGCCGTCACGACGAGGGGCAAAATTTCGGCCGGGGAATGGCCGCGTCGCCCATCGGCGCTTGTACCCAGCTCGAAGCGTGCGTGCCGGTGGAGCCCCACGCTTGACCCGCTCGGGGTATGCGTCATAATGAGTAGCTTAGGCGAAATCGCCGAGAGCTAGGCGGGACAGTGATGGCAGTGATCACCGCCGCGTAACCCTGGAGCTTGGAGCTTGCTCAACCTTCGCCGCGGCCGGATGCTGATTCAGTCACGGCTCCCTTCCTTGCCTGCTTCGTCATGAGCGACCCATCTTCCGTGGTGCAGATCGAGCGTGTCTTTTTCGCGTACCCGCCTCACGGCTCGGAGTGGGTCTTGGAGGACGTTTCGCTTACGATTGGTCCGCGGGATTTTCTCGGGTTGATCGGGCCGAATGGCGGCGGAAAGACCACGCTCTTGCGCATCATCCTCGGCCTGCTGGAGCCACAGCGCGGGTTGGTGCGGGTGTTGGGCCAAGCGCCGCAGAAGGTCCGCACCCGGATCGGCTACGTGCCGCAGCACGCCCGCGTCGATCCCGGGGTGCCGGCCAGCGTCCTCGACGTGGTGCTCACCGGGCGTCTGGCCCGCTCGTCATGGGGGTTTCGTTATGGGCGTGAGCACATCCAAGCGGCGATGTCCGCACTGGAGCAGACCGGGATGGCCGCCTTGGCCCATCGTACCATGGCCACCCTGTCCGGCGGACAACGGCAGCGCGTGTTGATCGCCAGGGCCTTGGCGTCCGATGCCGAATTGTTGCTCTTGGACGAGCCGACGGCCGGGGTCGATCCCCACATGGAACAAAGCCTCACCGACTTGCTGCACCGATTGAATCAACGTTTGCCGATCGTGATCGTCAGCCATGACGTGTCGTTTGTCTCCACCCATTTGCAGCGGGTAGCCTGCCTGAACCGGCGGCTGATCTGTCACGACGCCCGGGAGATTACCCGCGAGGTCATCGCGGAAATGTATCACACGCCGATCCGGGTGGTGCGGCACGAAGAGGCCTGCCCGCTCTCGGATCACGGCTGCCAGCAGGGCTGCGGGCCGCAAGGCTCGGTGTTCCGGGCCGAGGCCGCGGAATCACCGCCCGAATCAAGGCCCGATCGCCAACCGAAAACAACTTCCGACTCGAGCCCTTCAACCCCATGATCCAATTTTTTCGCGATCTTGGCGAAAATGAGTTTCTGCTCACGGGCCTGGTGGCAGGGCTGCTGGCGAGCGTGGCTTGCGGCGTGATCGGTCCCTATGTGATCACGCGGCGGATCGTGTTTTTGAGCGGGGCCATCGCTCACATGGCGGTGGGGGGCGTGGGGGCGGCGATCTTTCTGCGGGCGATGTTCCCTCAAGCTTTCGCCGCTGTGGAGCCGATCCACGGGGCCACGCTGGCTGCCCTCGCCGGAGCGGTCGTTATCGGCCTGATTCACCAGCGGGTGGCCGAACGCATGGACACCCTGATCGGCGCCCTCTGGTCGGTTGGCATGGCCGTGGGAATCCTCTTGGTGAAGCTCACCCCCGGCTACCACACCGAGCTGATGAGCTACCTGTTCGGCAACATCGTGTTCGTCAATTGGAATGAAGTGCGGTTGATGGGGCTGCTCGACGTGGTGATCCTGGCGATCGTACTGTTGTTTCATAAACGGTTTTTGGCCGTATGCCTGGATGAGGAACAGGCCCAGTTGCAGGGCATCCCTCTTTTGCAGACCAACATCGCCTTGCTGTGCGTGGTGGCGTTGACCGTGATCGTGTTGACGCAGGTCGTGGGCCTGATCCTGGTCATCGCGCTGTTGAGCCTGCCGGCGGCCACCGCGGCCCATCATGTTTCGCGGATGGGCCCGCTGATTCTCGCCTCCACGGGAATCTGCTGCGTGCTCACCACCGTGCCCCGCATGGCGGCCTATGGAACGGCATTGACTCCCGAGGCGGCCATCGTGCTGGCGGCCGCCGGGTTGTATTTGATCTCGGTCCTGGTCACTCGGCTCCGCGGCCAGAAAGGCAAGGTTTGACGCGCAGCACGGACCGTGTTACTTTCATAACGACGTGCGACCACGGGGTTCCGCGCGTTTGGGGCTTGGCAAATCATCTTGCCTCGGTCGGCCTGCCCAACGATTTCTCAACCAAGATTCTCCCACCGGAGGAACGAACATGTCGCATCGAAACGGAACTCAGAAACCCTCCACGCCCTCTCGACGTGAATTCCTGAAAGCCGCCGTGGCCGGGACGGTGGCCGTAAGTGGGCTTTCCATCGCCCGAGGGGCCCACGCCGCCGGCAACGAGGTGATCAAAATCGGCATGATCGGTTGCGGTGGGCGCTGCTCGGGAGCGGCGACCGAGAGTCTTCATGCCGGAGAAATGGTCAAGCTGGTGGCCATGACCGATTTCTTCAAACAACGCATGGAAGCCAAACGCAAATACTTCCAGGCCCAGTTCCCCAAGCAAATGATGGTCGACGACGACCACGCCTGCTACGGCCTGGATGGGTACAAAAAGGTGATCGAGGCCGCCGACGTGGTGCTCATCGCCTGCGCCTCGAAGTTCCATCCCATGTACGCCTTGGCCGCCATCCAGGCGGGCAAGCACGTCTTCGTCGAGAAGCCCCACGCCATCGACCCGCTCGGGTGCCGCCAAATGCAGGAGGCCTGCGAGCTGGCCAAGCAGAAGAATCTGAGTCTGGTCTCCGGGCTCCAGAGTCGGTTCCACCACGGATATCAAGAGTGCATCAAGCGGATCCATGACGGCGCCATCGGCGACGTGGTGGCCGCCCAGTCGATGTTCCTCCGCGCGCCCTACGGCGTGGTCAGCCGCGATCCCAAGCTCTCCGAATTGCACTACCAGTTCAGCAACTGGTATCACTTCTGCTGGCTATCGGGCGACGATGTGACCCAGTCCTTGGTCCACAACCTCGACCGCATCGCCTGGATCATGAAGGAAGAGCTGCCCAAGTGGTGCTTCGGACTGGGCGGCCGGTCCTCGTCGTTCGGCGAGGTCTATGGCGACATGTTCGACCACCACACCGTGGTCTACGAATACGCCAACGGGGCGCGGATCTACGCCCTCTGCCGCACCCAGGCCGGCTGCTACGATAACGCGACCGACGTCATCCTGGGCACGAAGGGCCGCTGTTACCTGGGCGAATGCCGCATCGAGGGGGAAACCAAGTGGCGTTTCGAAGGCAAGCACAACAACCCCTACCTCGACGAGCAGAAGGCCCTCATCGACTCGGTGCTTCAAGGCAAGCCGATCAACAGCGGCTACCACATGGCCCAGAGTACGCTGTTCGCCGTGATGGGGCAGTTGGCGTGCTACACGGGCAAGCCGATCACGTTCGAGGAGGCGTCGAAGTCGAACTTCCATTTCGGCCCCAAGCCGGAGGAAGTGACTGCCGACATGCCGCCGCCGACCAAGCCGGACGCGACCGGCAACTACCCCTTGCCCCTGCCGGGCATCACGAAATTACTGTAGTCGCCGCCGCGACGATCGAGCCGTGCGGCCTTCTGGCTCCAGGAAACCTCATCCTGGGGCCAGTGCCAAAAACGCTCAAAAACTCGCCAAGGCGCTTGCTTCGTCCGGGTGGATGTCGAGCACCGTGTCGAGCCTGGTGGCTTCGAACGCGGATCGCTGGGCGGGGGGCACGCCGAAGACCTTCAACTTGCCTTGCGCGGCCGCCAGCTTGCGTTGCAACGACACGAGCATCCCCAAGAACATGCTGGTGATGACGCGGAGACGCGAGAGGTCCGCGGCCACGCGCGGCGAGCCGGCGACGGCGGAAAGCACTTCGCCCACCCTAGACAAACTCTCCGAGCCAGTGATCAGCCCTGGCAAGAAGATTAGGACCGCCGCCTCGTCGTGCGGTTTGCGCACGAACCATAACAGCCGTCCGCAGCTCGGACACGGCGCATCCTCGTCGATCCTCGCCAGGTCCACCACCGAGGCAGCCCCGCAAAACGGGCACGCGCACTGCCCGCCTTTCGAATACTCCCAAGTGTCGGCCACAAGTACTCCTTTTCCGGGAACACTGTCCGCTTCCCAGGGCGCCATCCGCCCACTGCGTGATCGTAAAGGAACGTGGCGGCGATCGCAAGCCTCGGGTTTCAATGCAGCGAAGCCCCCATGGCTTTTTGCTTGGCGTCCCGACGAGAAACGGCATGAACTTGCATTCACGCAAAATCAGCAATCTCGCGAAAGAAGATGCAACCGGACGGCGACAATCGCCAGATGTTTCCATAAAATGTGTGGGGCTGGCACACACCGTGAGATGCCGCATGGACCAAACCGACTTGTTCCTGGGTAGAGGGGGGAAAAGGCGATGCGACGCGAATTCGTTTGGTTAGTCTTTTCATTAGGTTGGATCGTTGCGGCGGAACTGGCGTGGGCTCAACCTCCTTTTGGAGACAAACCAGAACAGCGCGGTGGGCCGCCAGGCGGTCCGTTCGGATTTCCTCAGATTCCCATCATGACGGCTTTGGACGCCAACAGCGATGGCGAACTCTCGGCCGATGAAATCGCCAAGGCCGCGGAGGCCCTGAAGAAACTCGACAAGGACGGCGACGGCAAACTTTCGCGCGAGGAGTGGCGGCCGCAAATCGGGCCGGGATTCGGGACGCGCGGTCCCGGCGAGGGAGCCGGGCCGGGCGGCAAAGCCGGCGCGGGACGAGGAATCCGCGGAGCTCCAGGCGCTCGCCCCGCGGTCTCGATCGAGTCCTCGATTCAACCCAAAGATGATGACGAAAAGAAGCTCCTTCAGTTGATCGAGGACATTACCCGCAAGCAAGGCCGCATGTTGAACGTGCCTGTTCAAGACGGCCGCATGTTGCGGTTGCTCGCCGAGGCCGTCGACGCCAAGACCGTGGTCGAGATCGGCACCTCCAACGGCATTTCCGGGATTTGGTTCGGCATAGCGCTGCGAAAGACCGGGGGAAAGCTGCTCACGCACGAGATCGATCCCCAGCGGGCGGCCTTGGCGAGGGAAAACTTCGCCGCCGCAAGATTAGCGGATCGGGTGACCATCGTCGAAGGCGACGCCCATGAGACGGTCAGCAAACTCAAGGGTCCGATCGACCTCGTTTTTCTCGACGCCGACAAGGAAGGCTATCTCGACTACTTGAACAAACTCTTGCCATTGGTGCGGCCGGGTGGGTTGATCCTCGCCCACAACATCACTCCCCAGATGGCCGATCCGGCCTTCGTCAAGGCGATCACCACCAACCCGGACTTGGAGACGCTCTTCTACAACGAGGCCGGCGGGCTGAGCATCACGCTCAAAAAGCGCTAGGTCGCGTTAAGACTTCTTGCCCCTTGCTCCCCTTGCCCACAGGCCAAACTGAGGCCAGGACGACGTGTGGACGTGTGGAATTGAGGCAGAGGGCCCGCTGTCTGGCCCCCTTCGCGGCGTGGAAGGCTCCTAGCCTTACGTTACGCCTGGCAGCGCGTGCCTACGAAAGCCCGCCGTTTTTTTGTGAGAACCGGCGATCAGAACGCCACCAATTCCTCTTCGAGACTCCGGGAACGGGCCGCCTCGATCCAGCGCGAGGAAACCCAAAGGGTGACACTGCGATACGGATGCATGGTGGTCACTTGAACCATATCCGCCCGCACGGCCTTGATCACGCAAGGCACGCTCTGTTTGCTGCGACGATGTGCCCCGATGAACGGAGCGAGGTTCACCATCACACGTTCGCCTTCCCGATACTCCATTTCTTTCCTCCGACCCGTTGTTAAGGTGGGCCTGCAATCCGGCTCACGTCACGTTTTTTCATCAACGCTTGCCGCTTGGCTCACGACGGCCACGAGTGCGGATTTCGGTATCACGCGAATGCACCCTCCTGAGTGCGGATAACCGACCGTTCCGCGAGAATCCTTCTCCTTTCTAGGTTTTTCCGCCATGGACTTTTCAGAAGACGTGAACTCGTCGCGTAGCTATTGTTCAACATCGGTTAGCAAACCGTCAATCCCCAACGTAGGAGGTCTTGTTTTTGCCGATTGGGGGCTTTCGGATGGGTGGGAGATTCCGTGACCAAACACTTAATAGATGTTTGCAAACTATCCCTTCAAATCATCGCAAAGCCTTTGCCAATCTCAACTTTGTAGAATTGCGAAAATGGCTTGCTTGGCCTTGAAAGAATGGGCAAAACTATCAATTCGAATAGGATAATCAGATTTCACAAAGTTTAGCGACAAAAATGCGTCGCCATGAAGCGCGAAGGTTACCCCAATACATCTTTCCCGAGACACTGCCAAAAACGTGTAGTCCGCTCAGCTCAACGAATGCCGAGCATTTGCACGGCCTCGGCGACTGAGCGGGCCAAGGCGAAAAACAGATGCACTTTGGTCCGCTCGAAGACCACGGAAACAAATGGTGTGGCCGCCGCCAACACGACCGGACTGGAGTTCGTGTTGGCATGGGCCACCAACGACATCAACGTTCCCAATCCGGACGAAGTGATGTAATTCGAGCCAGAGAGATCCAACACCAATTTCATGCCGGGTCGCCCCACCAACGGAAACAGGTGTTCCTTGAACTTGAAGGCGGCTGAATCGTCGATCGCCCCCTTAGTTGCTGCCCAAACATAACCCACTTCGTCGGAAACATCGAGTTCCATGCCGGCGTCCTTTGCAAATCGAGGAGAAAGGGCGTTTCCGAGGGCGGCGGTCGCGCGCAGGCCGGACGCCGACACGTCCCTCAATCCACCGGTCCTGGCCGCACGATACGCGGCGCGGTCTTGACCCTCGGCCGTATCGCCAACCAATCCACGCCTTGGAAAACCGGATCGTCGATTTGGCGGATTTCGTCGTCGCCTAGATACGGACACATCGCGTCGATCCAGGCAATCAGGCGTTGGAGGCTAATCGCGTCGACTTGGACATGATAGTGTTTGCCGCTGGCGGCCAGCTCGATGAGTGGGCTCTTGTAAGACAGATAGGTCATCGGCTTCGGCGTGAGGTAAGCTTGCGGATCGAGCGTGCCGTAGGCCTCGACCATGAGCACGTTGGCGATTCCGAACCCGGGGATCGGCGACGGCGGAGGGACATACGGCGCGCCCCACGTGGGCCGTCCGATGAGCGTCAAATACGGCTCGCTGAAAACTGGCGGAGCCGGCCGCTCGGTGGTATCGAACACCTTGCGGCCCTCCCCGTCCCCTTCGTGGCATTTGCTGCAATACTTATCGAGCACGGGCCGGACGTACCGGGCATAGCTCACCGTGTCGTCGCTCCAGGGCGGCGGAGTGATCGCGCGAGGCTCTTTCGTCAAGGCCAGGGTCGCGGTCGACGTTTGTGGCGCGCGGCTGTGCGACTCGTGGCAGCCCAGACACCCGCGCCGCTCGCCAGGCATCACGCCCACGAAACTCCGCATCGTCTGCAACGCCCGGAACTGCTCGTCGAGGAGTTGGAAATGCAGGGCCTTGACCGGTGGGGCGTAGAAGGCCACCGAGCCGTCAGGTTCGATCGGCACCGTGCCCAGGATCCGTTTCACGCCCTCCGACTGCACCGCGGAAACGACCGGCCCGGTCGAAATATATGGCCGTTTGTGCCAGAACGTGTATGTCTTCGGGTCGATGTGCAGCACGCGAAGATACTTGGCCTTGCCTTTCAGTTCTGGCGGGGCGCCGTCGTACACGTCGGCGCTGAAAATCACTCCCGGTTTCGGGTCCGAGCGATCCTTGCGCTCCGGCCAGACGACCCGGTCGGCGATTACCGGCGGCTTGGGCCGTGGCCTCACGGGCTGGGCATGGAACACGTTGTAGACGCCTTCGTAGATCAATTCCCGATTGCCGTCCACGTCCATCAAATACAGCATGAACTTCCCGCCGCGCTGCGCCGAGACGAGAAAATCCTTTTCACTCAGCGGGTAGGGGGAATAATAGGCCGGGTAGGCGCCGCTGGCATGATACCGAGGCGATTCGATCGGGTCGATTGGCCCATTGCCGCATTCCGGCCAGGGCACGTCGGCCGTGACTTTGGTCAAACCGTGGGGAAAATTGAAGCCTCGATCAGGGTCGATGATCGCCACCGAGCCGGCGAACCAGTTGTGGTGGGCGCTGCCGGTACACATCACCCGGCGGCTGTTGGGAATCGCCCGGGCGTCCTTCACCAGATCAGGCCAGACGCTCTGGTTGCCCCAATACATCAGCACCTGGGTCCCGTCCGGGTTCATCGTCCATAGCTTCTGCGCCCGCCACAGCGGCTTGTCGGTGTATTCCCAGCGGGTGTAAATGACCCGGCCATCGTTCATCACCGAGGGCAGGTAGTCCGGCTCGTTGTTCGACGACACGAGATAGATGTTCTTGCCGTCGCGGTCGCAGCGGGCCAGGACGAAGGCGTTGGTCGGGGGCATGCAGCGGACGTAGGTATGGGCCCGTGTGGTGGAAAACAGGATGTGATCGTCCGGCAAATAGATCGGATCCAGATCGTCGTAGATCCCGTCCGTCAATTGGGTCAGGCCCGACCCGTCCACGTTGACCTCGTAAAGATGGAACGATTTCTCATTGTGCGGCTTGAAACAAAACACAACGCGCTGGGCGTCGTAGGACAGGTCCGGCCGCCAAAAGGAGCCGTGCAAGGGAGGCCGGGGGGCAAGCTGCGTAAGCTTGCCGCCAGGCGAAAGCCCTTCCAGCACCAATAACCGCCCGCCAGGCACCGCCATGTAGCCCAGCCGGTGCCGTGTCTCGTGCTGCCACTCCGAGCCTTGCGGATAGGGGCTGTCGATGAACAGGACCTTATTGAAATCGATCACGGGGTTCTTGAACGCGATCGCCCGTTTCACTGCCCGAACCCGGAAGTACAACTCGCGGTTCGATTCCGCCGCCGACGGCGTGTTGTTGGCAGCGTACGCGGGAGCTGCCGCAAGGGAGGAAGCGAGCTGCTTCTCCAAATCCCGCAGTTCGGCCAATTCTGGCATGAAATCGACTCGCCCGGGATGCGAGGCCGCGATCCGCTCGGCCAGCTCGCGGGCCCAGCCGATCTCGTTCAGAATCCGCTGCGGCGTGGGATTCTGATCGGCCTGGTGGAGCCAATCGCTGCGGATCGCCGCGAGGGCCTCGTCGGGAGTCAATTGTTGCAGCGGCGGCGTTTGCGGCCGAACGTAGGGAGCGACGGCCTCCTGGACGACTGGCCGGAATTGGATCCGCGGGAAGGCCGCGAGCAAGACCTCGATCCACTCCGGCGAGAACGCCGCGGCGTCGCCCTGGGCCTTGAGGGCCTCGAAGCGCTGGGCCAAGGCATCCGCTTCGTCCCATTGGCGACGCTCAGCAGCCGATAGCTTCTTCCACTGATCGTCCGTCAGCGGCCTGTACTCCTGCATCAACTCCACCAAACGCCCCACCACCCGAAGATGAAACTCGTTGCCGCGTGCGGTCAAATATTCCGCGGGACGGGAACCGGCCGCGGTCACGAACCGATCGTATTCGTCGGGGAAGGCCGACTTCAGCCGTGCTAGCACGGCCCCGGCCACGCCACGATCCAACCGCACATTCTTCTCTGTTGGATTCAATTCCAAGATCCTCTTGCGGACCGCCGCCAGGGTTTCGGCAAAGGTCTTGCCCGGCGTGTAGATGGCATCCACGGCCTGCTGAACTTCCTTTGCGGCCTGTTCCACCGCGGCCATGCCGCTCCGATAGAGCGCCGCGATCTCCTCCGCGGAGAGGGCATCGGCATAGATCCTCAAGTCGTCCATCAAGCCCTGGAAGCACTCGTTGCCGTTGGACGAGCCGAGGCACCCCGGCGCCGCGCCGCCGGCGGTAATGGGGCCGGGCCGGAGAAGCGAGCCGATCTCCTTGCCGTCCAAATAGACGCGCATGGTTTCTCCGTCGAACGTCGCCGCGCAATGATGCCATCGCCCGTCCATGACTAGGACCGGGTCGATCGTGGCGTCGCACTCCACATAGCCTTGGATGTTCAGTCCCAGCGAAAGGATCGTGCCGTTGTTCTGAAACGAGAACAACACCCGTTGGTCGCCGTCTTCCTTGCGGAAAATCTCCCGGTAGTCGCTCAAATCCGTAGGCAGCGTCCAGGCGCTGAAGGAAATTTTTTGCAGCGTGCCGAAGGCGGGCTTTCCGGGCACGTGGAGCATGTGCCTCCCCGAGAAGCTCATGGCGCTGCCGAACACCCCCGGCACGCGTTCCAACGAAGCCGAGGCGTCCGCGGTCGCGTCATGCCCCCCGCCGCTGGAATCCAGGCACTTCGGCCCCGATTCTTCGTCGAAAGTCCAATAAGCAATCAGAGGCTTCTCGATCTTCAGGGGCTGCGGATGTTGGACCGATTGTTCAGCCGCGGCGCAAACGCCGACCGTTGCCACCGTGACCATCGCGATCCACGCGAAGCCTTTGCACAACGCGCGTCGTAGGGTAAACATCGGACGAATCTCCTCTGGCTAGGTCCGCCGCATGGCATTGAGAATATGTTGACGCATCGCGTCGCTCGCCCGCGGGCCATCCGCGAGGGCCACGGCGTCGAAAACGGCCTGGTGTTCAGCAATTGCCGCTTCACGGAACTCGACGGAATCCTGATAGAGGAATTGAAGTTCCCGTAACAGGTCCAGGATGGAGGCCATGAAGACGTGGAAGATCGGATTGCCCGAGCTCCGCGCGAGTTCCTGATGGAAATCCAGATCATGCCGGACGTAGGCCCGGCGGTTGTGAAGATTGCGGCGCATCCCTTCCAGGGCGTGGCCCAGGGCCTGAAGGTTGTCCTCGGTTCGATGCGCCGCGGCGACTTCGGCGATGCTTTTTTCCAAATACAGCCTTGCCTGGAACAGATGATCCAGATCGACGTCGGCTTGCGTTTTCAACAAAGGGGACAACATGCCGAACAGCGTGCCCAGGTCCAAACGCTTGACGAACACGCCCTTGCCATGTTTGGCCTCGACGAGGCCCAGCCCCTTGAGCACGCACACGGCCTCGCGCAAAGGGAGGCGGCTGGCGCCGACCATCTCGGCGAGCTTGCGTTCCGAGGGCAAGCGGTCGCCCGGCTGGAGGCGGTTCTCGGCGATGTAGCGGATCAGGCCCTGGGCGATGGCCTCGACGATCGTGGAGCGACGGATGGCGGGGAAATGGGCGAGGGGCACGGGGCGTGGTCCTCAACAGGTAAGGTGATATGACCAGTTCACTCTACCCACTTGCCGCCCGCGGCGTCAAGTGCCATCCACGTCGATCGTGAAGATTTGCTCAGGGCGAGTCAGGCGCGGCAGGCAGCACAAGGTGGACGTCGATCCGCGTGGCAGTGTTTTCGCGGCGGCGGAGGTACACCAGGTCCACGGCCTCGCCCGGCTGAAGCGTCTCCACCAATTCGGCCGCGTGTTCTGGATTGCGGGGACGCATCGGGCCGATCCGCGCCAAGACGTCGCCCGGCTGCGGCTTGTGTTGCACTTTGCCGTAGAAGGCGTCATTCACCGCCGCCACGAGGACGGCTCGGGCCGAGAGCAGGCCCATCGCCTTCGCCTGATTCGGATCGAGGACCGTGCCCTCGATGCCCAACTTCTCTTGGAGCACTCTCTTGGCGTCGAGTTTGGGACGCTCGGCAAGGACCAGCGAGGTGGTTTGCGTAGTGCCTTCGCGGGTGAACTGCACAGCCAACGCCTCGCCCGGTTTGCGGCCCACCAAGGCCAGATGCAAGTCCAGGCTGGTTGGCGTGCGGCGGTCGGCCAATTGAACGATCGTGTCGCCGGGACGCAAGCCAGCCCGGGCGGCTGGGGAGTCGGGTAAGACCTTTTGCACCGCGCATGCCCCATCGCCAGCGATCGCCAGGCCGCTGACGATGCGGTATCGCCGTTCCACGTCGAGCATGGCGGGGAGGAACCTGCGGAGCGTGGTCGTGGAGATCGCGAAGGCGATGTTTTCCGCGTCCTTCTTCATGGAAGCGGTCATGCCCATCACCTCTCCCGCCACGTTGAACCACGGGCCCCCAGAACTTCCAGGATTGATGCCCGCGTCGGACTGAATCATGTCTTGCAGGGTTACGCCGGGTACGTCGGCAAGGTGCGTCGCCCGGCCGATGGCGCTAAGCACCCCACTGGTGCATGTGTGAAGCAAGCCGTGGGGATTGGCAATGACGACGACCGTCTCGCCGACTAGGAAATCGTCGGATCGCGCAAGCCGGACCGCCTTCAGCGGACCACTGCCTTCGACTCTCAAGAGGGCCAAATCCTGATCGTGTCGCACGGCCACCACGTCCGCAGGCGCTTGTCTGCGATCGGCAAGAGTCACCACCGTGGCGAGCGTCTTTTCCACGCTGTGGGCGTTCGTCACCACATACCCCGACTCGTGGATGACAAAGCCCGTGCCCATGCTGTTTTCCAACGGCCGTTTCGGATCAGTGACGAAGAACTCGGCGGGGGACTGCTTTTCGGCACGTGCTAGCGGCCCCGTGACGAAGACCACCGACTCTTTCCAGTTCTCGAAGACCTCGACGACGGGAGTGCGGCGCAAAGGGCGGGTGTCGGAGGGGACCTCGGCGGGGTGCGCGAACGACGCCAGCCAGAGCAACCCCACCAGGGCCGTTGCCCTGGAACCTGTTCGCAGCGTCCCGCCTTGACAAACCAAGCCGAGCGTCGTCAATGCCTCGCTTAGATGCCTCGCGCTGCGGGACATGGCTTTTGGCGCCCGCTCACCACTTCAATCCGAATTTCGATCCCTTCGGGGATCGGCCCAAGCCGCCCAGCAAAGGCTGGGTGGGCTGCTTCGAGGGCTTGGCCTTGGGAGGTTCCGGGGCGGCGGCTGGGGTTTCAGGCTCGGGCGGCGGACCGACGCTCTTCATCGAAAGGCTGATCCGTTGACTGTTGGTGTCTACCGAGAGAACCGTCACGTCGACCTCGTCCCCCTCCTTCACGACGTCGCTCACCCGGGCCACGCGCTTGTGCGAAAGCTCCGAAATGTGGACCAGGCCCTCCACGCCCGGCTCCAACTCGACAAACGCCCCGAACTCCATGATCTTGACCACTTTGCCCCGAACGACCATGTTCGGCGTGTACTTGCGATCCGCGTCTTTCCAGGGATTTTCGAGCAGGTCCTTGTAGGAAAGGCTGATTTTCTTGGTCGCCGGGTCCACCTTGTCCACCCGGACTCGGATCTTCTGTCCTTCCTGCACCACTTCGCTGGGATGCTTGACCCGTCCCCAACCCAATTGGCTGACGTGGAGCAAACCATCGACGCCGCTGCCCAGGTCGACAAACGCCCCGAAATCGAGGATTTTCCGGACCACGCCTTCGCGAACCTGGCCGGGGGCCAGCGATTCGAGGATCGCGCGGCGGGCCTCTTCTCGCTCGCGCTCCAGCACCGCCCGACGGCTCAGCACCAAATTGCGCCGCTGCGGGTTGGCCTCGGTAACCAGGCAGGTCAACTTCTGGCCCACGAATTCTTCCAGGTTTTCCACGCGGTAGAGCGAAATCTGGCTGACGGGAATGAATCCGCGGAGCCGATTCACCTCGCATTCCAGACCGCCGGTGTTGTGGCCGGTGATCCGGGCCTCGACCAGCATCCCTTCGGCAATCTGCGACCAGTCGCCGATCTCGGCGGCGGCCAGGGGAAGCGTGGCCTCATAAAAGCCGTCCTCCTGGTTGTAGCGAACGATGACCACTTCGAGCACGGCGCCGAGCTGGGGCGGCTCGGAGAAGACCTTCAGGGGAATCACCGCCTGATCACGTCCGCCCAACTCCAGGAAGACGTCGTCGCGGCCCACGGCCGCTACCCGGGCCATGTGACGCGACTCCGGTTCCAAAACAGCTTGAGCGCCGACTACCTCGCTGCCCGAGATCAAAGCGTCCAGAGACACGTCGGCCAACGCGGCCTGGAATTCCTGTTCGAGGTCCGCGGAAAGCGCGCCACGAATGCTCGGGGGCTGAATCTTCCCGCTCGGCGCCGTCGGCAAGGCGGGCGTTGCCACCGCCATCTCGGGCAGCGCCGCCTCGGCCAGCGCCGCCTCGGTGCTTGTGGCAGCGACCAGGCCCTCGATCGTCTCCTCGCCCACGGACGACGTCGTCCCTTGAGGCTCGAGCGTTTCCGCCACCAACGGGAGGTCCGGTTGGGGCGCGGCGAGAACCGAGATCGCGGGAAAAGCCGTCGAATCCTCTACAACGTCCGCGACCTCGGCAAGCTGCGGGACTTCCGTCGCCACGCTCAACGCCGAGGAAACCGTGATCGCCTCGGACTGCGGTTGGGTTTTCCCCTCCTGGGGGCCGGCAACGGCTGGCGATTCCGCCTCGCGCCGCTTGGTTTTTTCCTTCCGCGGCGAGACCCAGTCCCGCTTCGGCTTCGGCTTGTAGGCGTCGGGGTCGCGCTGGGAGCCAATGAGGATTTTCCGCCGCGGCGGGGGCGAGGCATCGCTGGCCTGCGGATTGCCAACGTCCGCAGGATTGGCCTCGGGTGGCTGCTCAGGTGGGTTGGAGGGTTGGTTGGCGTCGAGATTCATCGAAGCTTCCAATGGATTCGCGTAAACCGTCGCTGTACGGCAGTGCTCAATCGCGTCGAAAGTTGAACCAAGAATACGGCGTCAAGTAATACGGAAAACCGCTTTTCCGCTCCTGTTTGCCACGGTTCTCAACGTGGCAATGTCTGGGGAGAACGGGCAGTCGCGTTTCCTTGGCAGGCCGGTTGGCGGGCATCCAGAATCATATTCTACCAAGCCTTTCCGATGAATGCCAAGTAGTCCAGGAAGCGCCGCCAACGCCGCGAGAACCAAGCATCCGTGGCTGGCCGCCTCGTTCCATGCCGATAGAGGGAACTCAAAACGGCGCTCTGGGTTTGAGGAGTTGGCTTGGCGGAGGGCCACGGGCGCGAACCCATGCATCCGAGGGCGAATCGGCTCAGCGGACCGTATCGGGCAGTATGCGGACCGACAGGATCGGCCGGGGCGCAGCTCCCTCCGCGCGGCGTGCTTGCTCCCAAAAATCTACCCAACTTTCCCACCTGACCACCGACCGGCCGAAAAAAACGTGATGGGGATCCAGTTCGGGCCCGGCCAGCGGTGGTCCATTCGGTGAAATTTGCGGGACAATCGGTCCGTCGTCGGATCGCAAACGATACCAGGCGCGGTGGCGCGCCCCGTTCTGAAAATCCACGGCCAAGCCCTCGGCCGTGTAGCCCCAGTGCATCGCGCCGGGTAGGAGTCGCCGGAGCTGCTCATCGAGCAGTTCCACCCCGGCCAGTTGGCAGAGGCCGGCCAAGGCGGTCTCGAGAACTACCCGTTCGCTGGGTCGTAGTTGGGCGGCGAAACCCGCGTCAACGACGCGAGCCACAAGCCAGCCGGAGCGCATCTCGAATGCCAATTCCAGAGGCATTCCTGGCTCGGCCGTGCGTTCAAGGAGGATTCTCGCCCGGTTCGTGCTGATGTGGACGCCTCCTACGTGGAGTTGGATCTGGAGCGACTGCGGCACCTGGTGCAAAAGCTCCACCAATTCGCGCTCCACGAATTCCCGAATGGCGCCCTGCACGCGGCGGATGGCCCGGAGGCGAAGGAGCACGGCGCGGCCGTCGGTCCCCGGCGGGGTGCGGCGCGCCGCCCGGCGAAGTTTAGCAAACAGTTTGGGAATCGTGCCGGAGTGGATCCCCGGCCGAAACAGCCGCCCCATCGTTTCGCCGTGGTGGCCCACCACCGCGGGCGGCAAGCCTCGGGCCCGGTTCGCCGCGTACAACCGCCAGTTCTCTTTCAACTCCCAAACCAGGAAACCGAAAATGCCCGGTATCCCCGTGATGATCAAACCGGCCACCGTGTAGGCCAGCTCTTTTTCCATGGTCTGCGAGAGCAAGGCCCCGAAGGCGGGAATAAACGGCAGCAGCAGTTTGTGGGAGACCGTGACCACGGGAAAGTGTTTGATGGGGTTGATTTGGGGCTCGATCAAGAGGTTGATGCAAAAGCGCAGGACATAAGCCGCCAATAGCCAGAGGGGAACCAGCAGCGCCTTGGCGAAAAACTTCAGCCGGGTTTCGCCAGTGCGGAATTGCAGCCACTCGTCCACCATGTAGATCAGTCGCTCGGCCGCCTCCACAATCCCGTGGAACAAGTCGACCACAAAATAGAACAGGCCGGTCAAGATCGGTAGGCCCAAACGTCGCCAAGCCTGCATCGCGGCGTCGGCGAGCAGTTCTTCCACCTCGCGCCCGAGACGCGAATTGAGGAAGGCGGTGAAAGCCGCGAAGAGGGCCAGACCTGCCGTCAGGGCGTTAGTTCGCCCCACGGTTTGCATCGGCAAGGCAAGCCAAACCAACGCTGTGAAAACCAGCGGCTTCAGCAAAAAGCGATAGGCGAGCCGCACGGCGCGGCTCTTCAACAGTTGGGCAAGCCACTCGATTTGGCGAAGAAAACTGACCAAGCCCGAGATCGCATCGCGGAGCTTCTGCCAAGTCCCCTTGAGGACGCGCCACGTGCTACGGCGAAACCAATCGACATTGACCAAGCCCAGCACGAAGGTCCCGATCACAAGCACTCTCGCAGCGGACCAGCCGGCCGAGGGCTCCGTCATGCTTTCGCCGGTGAAGAGAGAAACGAGCTTCTCGAACACGTGGTCGAGAAAGGAGACCACCAGAAAGGTGCCGCCAAAGGGAATTGCCAGAAACCGCGTGATAAAGCGGCCCAACGGCGTTCCGAAAGCCAACGAGCTGAGACGTTGCATCCAGCGGAGGTAGAACTCGCCGCGGCGGTGGACCCCGTCCAACGATCGGGCCAACCGTTGATCGGCGCGAAGCAAGGCATCGCCGCGCAGCCCGTCGGCCTTCCAAGAGAAATCGGCCAGTTTCAGGTTGTTCCGCGAAATCGCGTCGCGCAAATCGCCCATCGTCAGGTGGCCCGACTCGACAATGCGGTCCAGCAGCTCCTCGACCAGCTTTTTCCACGCCACGCGCTCGACCAGGTTGGCGGGTCTCAGTCCAGCTTCGTCCAAGGCCCTGCTCACCAGGGGCCGGAACCGCGTGCGAAGCCGCTGTTCCGCGTGGTGGGTCGCGGTTTCCAGCAGGGAAGTCAGTTTTTGCCGCATGGAGTCCGGCAGAGCCAAGGCCGCGGTCCGCCGCGAGGCGCTCCGCAATCGCTTGGCGAGGGCCACATCGCGTTGGGCAGGCAGGGGACGTTGGATCGGCTCCCGGCCGAGCGAGGCGATCCAACGCGCGACGTCCACACGGTAGGCCTTGCGTTCGTGAGCCAGGCAGGCCTTCTGCAAGTCGTACAGCAGCCGCGCCTCGGCGGTCCAACCCGTACGCGTCGTTTGCCGCGCCAAGGCAAGAAGCACCTCCTGCCAAGGCTGAGGATCTTCGTCCTCGATCTCCAGCGCCACCTGAAGTCGTCGGGCCATGCGGTCGACGTCGCGTTTGAGCGCTGCTTGGGCTTTAGCAGCCAATTCGGGCGAGGCGATCTGTTCGGCTCTTGCCCGCAATATGGCTGCTCGCACCAAATTGCCCCGGCCAGCCGCCTCTTGCGCCTGCCGGACGAGGCGACGATAGACCACGCTGTCGGCAACGCGAGCCATCGGCGCAAGGGTTGCGTCGCCCGTCGCCGCACGAGGCGCGGCTGACGCCTCGCCACGCACGGAAGCTTTCCAGGCTTCGTCAGAAATCCCAGCCAAGCGCGTGGCCTCGAAATGTCGCTCTGCGTCCGCATCTTCGGCGAGGATGGCTTCGACGCGGGGAAAATCGTCGATCCCAGGAAAATA
>CALFBP010000089.1 GCA_937951625.1 uncultured Thermoguttaceae bacterium | reverse complement strand
ACCCGCCGGGTGCGGTACGACTCGTATCGGGCCATGACGATCTTATCGAGCTTGGCGATGGTGGCCTTGGTGGCCGCGATTCGCGCGGACTGCCGGGCGACGACCACGGCGCCCGATACCATCCCGGCCAGGATCCCCAGGATCGTGATCGTGACCAAAAGCTCGACCAGCGTGAACGCCCGCCGGCCCTGGCCAGTGTTGGATGCCCGTGCGTTCGTTTTCATGTCATTGCATCCTCAGTTCGTCCTCGAGCGTGCCCTCGGAGAAATTCGCGATGTTGTCGCGATCCGCGGCCGAGAAATTGACGCCATTGTGCGAGTATCGATACCAGGACCAGACGTTTTGGTTAAAAGGCTCGTGTTGCTCGCCTCCTGAACTGCTAGTGAAACCGTAGTAGCCGTCCAGACCCGGCGAAAGGATTTGGAAACTCTCGGCATTGCGCCAACGGCGATTGGTGTTGGGATTGGCGGCGATTGTCGTGCCCTGGCTTACCGGGGCGTCGCCCTGCTGCCAATCCAGGTAGGGTACGCAAATGTTGTTCGCCCCGCCCGGGCCGACCACAAAAAAAGGCTGGAAGTACGTCGGATTATTGGCCGGTAGGGCGTAGCCGTATTCGAAACGGTTGGTGTTCGGGTCGCGCCGCGGGCGGAAATAGACGTAGGGCGCCGTGGTGACGCCCGGCGGATAATACTGCAAGGACCCGTTGCTGGTGCGGACCAATCGCGTGGAGTCGGGCTGGAACTCGTAGAATCGGGGCAGACGGGACGTGCCCGGTTGGAACGGATTCGAGGGGTCCGCGCTAAAGCCCGCCGGGGCCCAGACCTCGTTTGGATTGGGGATGACCTCGGGCAGGCCCCCCAGCCAGAACACCAAGGCCGCGGCGGCGTCCATCGCCTCGGCATTGAGGCCGAAGGCCATCAAGTCCGCCCGAAATTGCGCGTATGGATCGGGGTTGTTCCCGTCGATCCGGCGGAAATTGTACCGCGGAAACGCCTTGCGAAGGTGACGGTTGATGGCGTCGCGGGCGGCGATGTCCCGATCGTTCTGCGGCGGATACGTCGAAGGGAACTCGCAGGGCGGATACTCGCCGAACTTCGTGCGATAGGCCTCCATCGCTAGAGCCAACTGCTCGATTTCCATTTTCTGCGCGGCGATCCTCGCCCGCTTCCTGGCCCCGATCACCGCGTTGGACAGCAGCGCGGCCAGGATGCCGATGATGATCACCACGGTGAGCATCTCGACGAGGGTAAAGGCGTTTCGTTTTGGGCGGTCGAGAAGAACGTGGGACATGGTCGTTGGCTCCCTGAGTACGTACCGATAGCGTCTCCGTTGGCGGCCCTGCGGCCGCGTCTTGGCGTTCTTGGCGATAAGTCGTGGCCGCTTTCAGCTCAATTTCTGGATCAGGCTGATCAGCGGCATGAACAAGGCGATGACAATAAAGCCCACCATGCCGCCCAAGCAGATGATCAACAAGGGCTCCATCAAGCTGGTGAGGCTTTCGGTGAGCACGCGGACTTCTTCGTCGAACGTGTCGGCCACCTTGTACAACATCGTATCCAATTCGCCCGTCTCCTCGCCGACATCGACCATGTTGATCACCATGTCGTCGAGGATTTTTTGGTTCAGCTTCGTCAGGTACAGCAACACTCCGATCGGTCCACCGACGAACATGAACCAGAAGAACAAGGCCACGGGGTGGAAGCCGGGCTTGCAGTAGTCGCGCATCGGCGTGGCCAGGGCCTCGCCCTCGCGGATCGCCTCGTGGATCTTCCCATACAGGTTCTCGAACACCGCGTTGCCCGAGGTGTCCTTGGTGATTTGCAAGGCCTCGAGGATCGGCACGCCGCTGGAGACCAGGGTGCCCAGGGTTCGCGTGGTTCGGGCGACAATGTTCTTTTCCACCAACTGCCCGAAGATCGGCAGCTTCAACAAAAACAAGTCCCAACCGTAACGGCCCGGTCCGAACTTCCGCACCAATTTGATGAACAGCCAGATCCCCAAGGGGATGCTGGGGAGGAGGTACCAATAGCGGGCCACGTTTTCGGAGGCGGTGATGAGGATTTGCGTCATCACCGGCAATTCCGCCCCGAAATCGGCGAAGATCTTCTGGAAGGCGGGCACGATTTTGAGCATGATGAACACCAGGATGCCCACGGCGAAGGTGACGACCGTGACCGGGTAGACCAAGGCGCCTTTCACCTTGCGCTTCAACGACTGGGAGCGTTCCTGGAACTCGGCCAATCGCTGGAGGATCACCTCCAAGGCCCCGCCCGCCTCCCCGGCCTTGATCATGTTCACGTACAACCGGTCGAAGGCCTTGGGCGACTTGGCCATGGCCTCGGAGAGCGTGGCCCCGCTCTCGATCTCGTCGCAGACGTCGATCAAGCAATTCTTCAACGCCCCCGGCTTGGCCTGGTTCTCCAGGATCCGCAAGCTGCGGAGGATCGGCATTCCGGCGTCCTGGAGGATGGAAAGCTGGCGGGTAAAGATCGTCAGTTGCTTGGAGCCTACGCCGCCGATGGCGAACGTCTTGCCCTTTTTGCCCTTCTTCTTTTTCTCGGCGGCCGCGGCGCGGGACTTCTTCACGGAGATTTTCGTGACGAAGTAGCCCATCGAGCGGATCGTCTGCTGCGCTTCCTCCTGGGTCGCGGCTTCGACGACGTCCTTGATCTCCTGACCGCTGGCGTCCATCGCCTCGAATTGAAACGTCGGCATGGCTCGATCCTCACGGAAACAATGACTTGCGATTCAGCAAGGAGGACGGAAACGAGGGCCTCGCGGACCGAGGGAAACTTGGAGGGATGGAATACCGCAGCGCGGCGACGATGCCGCGATCGCGGCTCGCCTCACTCCCGTTGTCTCGCTCGCCCGTTTGCCCTGACCATTCTACGGGTCTTACTCCATAACGTGGTTCTTTTTTGTTTTATTGTTCTTCTACGCCTCGACCGTGGTCTCGCGGATGGCTTCCTCGATCGTGGTCAGTCCGGCGAACACGTCGTTCAGGGCGACTTGGCGCAAGGGCCTCATGCCCGATTGAATCGCGGCGTCGCGGATTTGCTCCGTAGAGCCCGAGCGGTTGATCAGGTCGCGCACGACGTCGTTGACGGTCATCAGCTCGAACAAGCCCTTGCGACCCTTGAACCCGGTGTTGTTGCAGTTGGCGCAGCCGCGTCCGCGGTAGAACTTTCTGCCCACCACGTCGTCGGGCGTCAGCTCCAGGTCGGCCAACTGTTCCATGGAGGGCATGGTTTCCTCGCGGCATTCCTGGCAGATCTTGCGGACCAGCCGCTGCGCCAGCACGCCTTCCAGGGTGGCCGTAATCAAGAAGGGCGGGATGCCCATGTCGCGAAGCCGCGTGACCGCGCTGGGGGCGTCGTTCGTGTGCAGGGTGCTGAACACCAAGTGGCCCGTCAGCGAGGCCTGGACCGCGATCTCCGCCGTTTCCAAATCGCGAATCTCGCCCACCAGGATAATGTCCGGGTCCTGGCGGAGAATCGACCGCAAGCACTGGGCGAAGGTGTTGCCGATGGTCGGGTCGATGGGGATCTGGACGATGCCGTCGATCTCGTATTCCACCGGGTCCTCGGTGGTGATCAGCTTATCCTCGATGGAGTTCAGCTCGTTCAGCGCTCCATAGAGCGTGGTCGTCTTGCCCGAACCCGTAGGCCCGGTTACCAACACGATCCCGTTGGGCAAATGAATCATGCGGCGGAACTCGGCCAGCGTGGGTGCGTCCATGCCCACAGCCTCCAGATCGAGCATGACCACGGACCGGTCGAGGATTCGCAAGACAATGCTCTCGCCGAACATCGTGGGCAAGACGCTGACGCGCAGATCGACCGGATGGCCGCCGACCGAGAGGCGAATCTTGCCGTCCTGGGGCAGGCGCCGTTCGGCAATGTCCAGGTCGGCCATGACCTTGATCCGCGTGGTCAACGCCACCGAGAGATGCCGCGGCGGCGGGACCATTTCGTACAACACCCCATCCGAACGGATGCGGACCTTGAATTCGCTCTCGAAGGGCTCGAAATGGATGTCGCTGGCATGATCCTTGATGCCCAAAAGCAGGATCATGTTCAAGAGCTTGCGGACCGGGGCGCTTTCGGCGAGGGCCTCGGCGCTGGTGATGTCGATCGCCCCGTCCTTGGACAGACGCGAGGCCGCCTCGCTCAGCTCTTCGTCCGCCTCGAGGTCGGCGATCAACTGCTCGACGCTCTCGCCGCCGCCCACGTAATACCGCTCCAGGGCCCGCAATACGTCCTTCTCCGAGGCCACCACCGGCCGGATGTCATAGCCCAGAAAGGATCGCAATTCGTCGATCACCGACAGCTTTTGCGGGTCGGCCATGGCGATCGTGAGCGTATTGTCGCGGAAGGCGACGGGAATGATGCGGTAGAGCTGGGCCATGGGCTCGGTGACGTGGGCGAGCACTTCGGGCGGGATGACGACCTCGTTGAGGTTCACCACCTGCATGTTGAACTGCTCGGCCAGCGCCTGGGCGAGTTGCTCCTCGGTGATCAGGTTCATGCTCAGGGCGATCTGGCCCAGCAATTCGCCTTGGCGGCCCCGTTGCTCCTCCAACAGCAAGCCAAGCTGGCGCTCGCTGATGAAGCCCAGGTCGACCATGATTTGACCGATGCGCCGCAGTGCCATAAGTGGGGAGCCTCAACAAGTTAGGAAGCCGAAAACGCCTCTGGAACGATTAATCCTCCTATTCGTCCTCTTCCTCCTTGTCCAACCGCTGTTTACTCTCTTCCTCGTCCTCGAACAGGCCGCGTTCGGCCCGGGCGATCTTGGCCGCCAATTCGTCCGGGCTGTTGGCCTTGATCAAAATGTCTTTCTTTTCGACCAATCCCTGCCGCCACAGCTTGAACATGTGGTCATCGAGCAATTGCATCCCCAGCTTGGCCCCGGTCTGGATGGCGGAATTGATGCGGTAGGTCTTGTTCTCGCGGATCAGGTTAGCGATGGCCGGAGTGACGACCAGCATCTCATAGGCCGCAACCCGGCCCCCGCCAATTTTCGGCAGCAACGTCTGCGACAGGACCCCGATGATCGAGGTGGACAACTGGGTGCGGATCTGGTCTTGCTGGTTTGTGGGAAACACGTCGATGATGCGGTTGACGGTGCCCTGGGCCCCGGTGGTGTGCAGGGTCCCGAACACCACGTGGCCCGTTTCCGCCGCCGTGATGGCCGCCTCGATCGTCTCCAGATCGCGCATTTCGCCGACCAGGATCACGTCGGGGTCCTGACGCAACGCCCGGCGGATGGCCTCGGCAAAGCTCGGCACATCCACGCCCACCTCGCGCTGGTTGACCGTCGATTTTTTGTGTTTGTGATAGAACTCGATCGGGTCCTCGATGGTGATGATGTGATGGTCGACGTTCTCATTGATATAGTCGATCGCTCCGGCCAGCGTGGTGGACTTCCCAGAGCCGGTAGGCCCCGTCACCAAAACCAGTCCGCGGGGTCGCATGATGAGCTGCTTCATCACGGGGGGGGTTCCGAGATCGTCCAAACTCATCAGCTTGTTGGGAATCTGCCGTAGCACCATCCCAACGTAGCCCTTTTGCTTGAAGATCGAGACGCGGAACCGGGCCAACTCCCCAAAAGCAAACCCAAAGTCCGATCCCCCCACTTCCTGGAGCTCCCTTTGGCACCGCTCGGGAGCGATGCTCTTCATCAAGGCGACCGTGTCTTCGGGCTCAAGGACTTTGGTTTCGATTTTGACCAGATGCCCGTCACAGCGGAGCACCGGCGGCTGGCCAACCGCAATGTGCAGGTCGCTTGCCTTGCGCTGGACTACCGTGTGGAGCAATTTGTCGATCAGCAGCGACGCCATCTCGATCGATCCTTCCCTTGCTTCTTCGCCCCAAAAAACCCGCCAAGCGAACGCTATGAAGGAGGCGACATCGTTCCCTGCGAAAGGATTATTGCCTCCACCGCGTTTCG
Source organism: uncultured Thermoguttaceae bacterium (assembly GCA_937951625.1). Classification (GTDB taxonomy): domain Bacteria; phylum Planctomycetota; class Planctomycetia; order Pirellulales; family Thermoguttaceae; genus CALFBP01. The sequence continues at coordinate 7,660 of CALFBP010000089.1, read as the reverse complement.
CTCAAGCAAAACTGTTTCTATTCTGAGTCCACCCGATCCTCGAACGAGAACTTTCCCCCTAGATCAGTCTTCCGAAGTTTGCTTCGCCGTGGCGAGCACCTCCTCCAAAGTGGTGATCCCACGACAAGCCTTGTGAAGGCCATCGACGTACAGGGTCCGCATTCCTTCGTTGACGGCGGCCCTGCGTATCTCTGCGGTAGGCGCCTCGTTGAAGGCCAACTCCCGAAGTTTGGTCGACATCAACATAAGTTCGAAAATCCCTAGGCGACCGCGATACCCGGTCCCATTGCAGTACGCGCATCCGGTCCCCTTGGCGAAAGTGGCGCTTTCGATCATCGAGGGGGGCATACCAGAGGCCTGAAGTACCGATTCTGGCGGGGTGTACGGTTGCTTGCATTTTGGACAAATGACCCTCACCAAACGCTGCGCCATGACCGCCACGATGCTGCTTGCCACCAGATAGGAGGGAACTCCCATATCGATCAAGCGTGTAATAGCACTGGGCGCATCGTTCGTATGTAGTGTACTGAATACCAAGTGTCCAGTCAAAGACGCTTGAATTCCCATTTGAGCTGTTTCGAGGTCTCGCATTTCTCCAACTAGGATCACGTTCGGGGCTTGTCGCAACATGGCGCGAATCACGCGGGCAAAATCCAACCCGATCTCATGGCGGATTTCGACCTGGTTAACCCCTTCGAGGTAGTACTCTACCGGATCCTCGGCAGTAATGATCTTGCGGTCGGGCGTGTTCAGTTCGTTCAACGCGGCGTAGAGCGACGTCGTCTTTCCGGAGCCCGTCGGACCCGTCACCAGAATGATCCCGTTCGGGCGACGGATCAGCGACTTGAACTTCTGATAGTCCTCATCCAAGAAACCAAGCTGTCTGAGCCCGATCTTGATATTGTCCTTATCGAGGATCCGCATCACGACCGACTGCCCATGGACGGAGGGGATTATACTCACCCTAAGGTCGAGGTCTTTATCGCCGATCGTGACTTTGATTCGACCGTCCTGGGTGCGGCGTCGTTCTGCAATGTCGAGTTTAGAGAGGATCTTAATGCGGGATAGAATTGCTCCGAGTAGCCGTTTGGGGGGGCTGTCCCGCTCGACCAGCACACCATCGATCCGGTAGCGAACTCGCACCCGATTTTCGAACGGCTCGATGTGGATGTCGGAGGCCCGAAGTTGGACGGCCTCGGTGATAATCAGATGGACCAATCGCACGACGGGCGCGCTGGACTGATCGACCTCCTCTTCTTTGGTGCGGGTCTCGTCCTCAGCCTCGGTAAAATCGATGGTCGAGTCTGTAAACTCCTGGAGGACCGAGGGGCCCTCGCCCTCGCCTTGGCCGTAATAGCGTTTGATGGCTTCCTGGATCGCCTCGCGCGGCGCGAGGGCGGTCTCGATGCGGCGGTTGAGGATAAACCTTAATTTTTCGATGGTGTCGTAGTCTTCGGGATCGCTGACGGCGACTTTGATCATGCCATCTTCCGCCATGAGGGGGAGAATGGCGTTCTCCCAGGCAATTGACTCAGGTACCAGTTCGATGGTCTCAGGAGATATCGTGACCTCAGAGAGATCGACGTATTCCAAACCGTGCTGCTCGGCCATCGCCCTCAGCACTTCCTCGCCCGAAGCGTAGCCCAAACGCATGATTGCGTCGTGGAGCTTCATGCCCGACTGCCGGGCCATTTGGGCAGCCTCGTCCACCTGGTCCGGGCTCAAAATGCCTTGGTTGATGAGGATTTGAGCAAAATCATACTTGCGTTTAGCGGCCATAGCGACTCCCAACGATGTGGCCTGTGAGCGTCATCCAGCAAAGGGTTATGCGACGGCGTGCGAAGATCGCTGCTCGAGGTGCTGGAGTGAGCGCTGCGTGAAGGCGTGAAACCATGGGGCATGGCGACCCGAAATACGGAACTTGAATCAGGATGCCCCTGAGATATGGCATCGTTCTCCGACAGCATCCCCGCCGTTTTGACAGAGATCGTGTCGGCCCTTGGTGTAGACCGATGCGTCCAGACCGCCCGACTCCGCTCCCTTGAGCCAGGCACGAAAACCCGTCGCCGACGTGATTGTAACTCCCCGACAGTTTCAGACTAACGACGCGTTCGGCAACTGTCAATAAACTTCCTCCGTTTACCCGAGCTTCACGATCCGAAGGATGCAAGAAATTCTGGAGGCTAAATTTCATGCCCCAATCAAGGCGATCCTGGAGTTTCTCTCAGATAAGATACTCATTATGAAAATCATTAGTAAAAATAGAAGGATTGCGTTCTATCGCCTATAAAATACACCATTTGATGGGGTGTCTTCTTGCTCTCCACAACATCCCGTTAGCGCTATGCCCATTCGGGATCACATCAATGCACACGATTGGTTGGTTGGCAGACTTTTGCCGGGGTGATTGTCCTTATTTTAAGTCAGGCAGAGGATCGATTCCGCGGCTGTGCCCTCGAATCTTATCCTTCGTCGATGGCTCATTTCGGAGGTTTCGTCGTCATTTAAAACCCAATTGATCTTGCTTCGGCGGGCCAATTTAAGGTATGACCTTCGCTGGTCGCCCGCGACAGGGTCTCGGGGCCGTGCGAAGTGACTGACGGATCGTGGGCGAATCCCGGCAGGGATTGCGTCGGGGCAATTTGGCAACGGATGGCACTCATGGCCAGTTGGGTCATCACCTTTGGCGTCAGTCTGGTGGCTTCGGCCCTTCTGACACCCGCCGTTCGCTGGCTTGCGCTAAGCTGGGGCGTAGTGGACAGGCCTGACGGACTGCGCAAGCGCCACCCTCGCGAGGTGCCGCTCTGGGGTGGGATCGCTGTCTATCTCGCGACGGCTTGTGGGTTGTCTGTTGCGCGCCTGGGCGGATTGGCCAGGGGCTACGAATTCGAGGAACTCTACGCCGTGTTGATTGCCATGGCGGGATTCGTTTGCTTCATCGGCTTGATCGACGACGACGTCCGCCTCAAGCCGCGAGTCAAGTTGCTGCTACAAACCTGCGCGGTGGTCCCGTTGGTTCTCGCGGGATTTCGCGTCTACTCGGTGGTGTTGTTCGGGAACACTTTCGATCTGGGCTGGGCCGGCGTGCCCCTGACCGTTCTATGGCTTCTGGGCTGTATCAACGCCATCAACCTGTTGGATGGCCTGGATGGTTTGGCTTCCGTGGTGGGCTTGACTGCTTCGCTGACGTTGGGGGTCATCGCTGATGCCACGGGCAATCGGCACGTGACCGCAGCCGCTATCGTGTTGGCGGGCGCGCTGGCGGGATTTTTGATCCACAATCGCCCGCCGGCGAGGATTTTCCTGGGCGACTCGGGCAGCATGGTGATCGGGGTGATTCTCGGCATCCTAGGGATTCAAAGCACGTTGAAAACCTCGACCACCTTGTCGATTACTGCACCGCTGGTTGTCATGACCTTTCCCATGTTCGACACCTTTCTGGCATTGGTGCGAAGGCGTCTGACCGGCCGGCCTTTTGACGCCGCCGATCGGCAGCACATCCACCATCGGCTGCTGGACCGGGGAATGGGGCCGTGGGTGGTGCTGGGCACAATCGGGGCCTTATGTGCCGTGACGGGAATCGCGGCCTACGCGGCCACTTTGGCCCGCAGCGATTGGCTGGCTTGGGCCACGGCCTTGACGCTGGTGGTTCTGGTTGTTCGGCTGCGATGGTTTGGCTACTACGAATGGCGATTGGCAATGGCCTCAGCGCGGAGGGCTTGGGCCAAGGCGCGGCGTGGCTGGGAGTTGCTCGGTCCCCGCCGAAGTTCCTCCACGAGGCGGCAACTCGCCAAGCTTCCGGCCCGACAGGTCTGGGCCACGCTGGTAGAGCGGGTGCAAGCGTGGAATGTAACCCATGTGCGATTGGCGCTTTCGCACGAGGGACGACTCCGTTGGCGTCGGGCGTGGCACGCCTCGCACGGCGAGGCCGAAGAACGCGGTTGGGCCGTTGCCGTGTCGGTCTCTTGCCCGGAGGGTTGGACATGCGAGATCCGCGCGGCTGGGATAGGCCGCGAAATGCCGGAGTTCGTCTCGCCCGCCGGACTGGTGCGTCTATTGGATGCCTTCGCCTCGCATTTCGCCGACCATCGCGAACAGGTCATGGAACTGGCCGACGACGAGATCGGCGATGTCCTACCGGCCTGGAAAGAGAAGGGAGAGCAATGCCGGGCCGCGTGAGCGGCAGCAGGGCGAAGCCGTGTCGCCTCATGGGTGCGGTCTTGCGGCTTGGGCCGAATGCGGCCAGGAATCCCCGCTTCGCGAGGCGCGAGCAACGCGAAACAACGCCATCGTAAGGAGAGCCGATGCTCCGGAATCCCTTAACCAAGCCAAACGTTTTCCCACGGGAGGCCGTTGCCTTGCCTCGCTCATCGGGTCTTGGTCGGATTCCGGATGTCGACGTGGGCTTAATCTACTCGGGCGAACGCGCCTGGATGGCTCGCCTGGCAACGTCGCTTCGTGAGGCGGGCCGAGGTCTGGCCATGCGGCTGGTGCTGGTCGACAATGCCTCCACCGATGGCGTGGACTCTTGGACCCAATGCCTGGAACAAACGGTGGTCGTGCGGAACGAACGTCGCTTGGGCTACGCGGCCAATTTGAATCGGATTCTCGCCCATTCCACGGCCCGATACGCGCTGCTGATGAACACCGACATGTTCTTCGACCCGGCCGAACCGTGCATCGCGCGGATGGTCCGTTTCATGGACAGCCATACGAGCTGTGGGGTCGCAGGCTGCCGACTGTATCATGCGGATGGGCAATTCGCCTATCCCGCCCGAAGATTCCAGTCCCTCGCCGTGGTCCTGGCCCGGCGGTGCGGCCTGGGCCGTTTCATGCGACGGACCCTGGACCACTATCTTTATCGCGATCGCGCTGAGGACGACACCTGGGAACCCGACTGGCTCTCCGGGGCTTTTTTGATGGTTCGCGGGGAGGCGATTCAAGAGGTCGGCGGGTTCGATGAGGGGTACGGCAAGTATTTTGAAGACGTAGACCTTTGCCTACGCATGAGACTGGCGGGCTGGAACGTCTTCTATCACGGCGGCACGTATTGTTACCACTTGGAGCGTCGGGCAAGCAAAAACCTCCTCTCACTCGATGCCTTGCGCCACCTCAGGGCCTATCTGCGCTGGCATTGGAAATGGGGATTTTTGGGTGGGCTGACGCGATTGCCGCAGCGGCGCATCCGCCGTGCTGCTTGAACCATGTTCGCCCGGGCTTGGTTCGTGCAGCTCCACCCGCTCGATCCGTGGCAAGAACTGGAAACCGCGCCACCGCCGGGCGTCAGTCCGCAAGTGAATCGGTTTTGATAACACCTCACGCGGCAAACGCGTGACCGGTCAGGCGTTCGTAAGCCTCGATGTATTTTTGGCGGGTTCGGGCGACGACGTCATCGGGCAACGGTGGCGGCGGGCTGTTCTTGTCCCAAGTGGTGGTTTCCAGCCAGTCGCGGACGAATTGCTTGTCGAACGACGGCTGGGATCGGCCCGGCTGATATTCGTCCGCAGGCCAGAAGCGGGAGCTGTCGGGGGTGAGGACCTCGTCGACGAGGATCAGCTCGCCATCGACCAATCCCCATTCGAATTTCGTATCGGCGATGACGATGCCCCGCTGCCGGGCGTATTCCGCGCCCCGGGCAAACAGGTCGATGCTTCGCTGGCGGAGTTGATGGGCCAGGTCCCGGCCCACCCGATCGGCCATCTCGTCAAACGAGATGTTTTCGTCGTGGCCGGTTTGGGCCTTGGTGGCGGGAGTGAAGATCGGCTCCTCGAGGCGGCTGCATTCGACGAGGCCCTGCGGGAGCGGGATGCCGCAAACGGTCCCTTGTTGTCGATACTCCTTCCAGCCCGAACCCGCCAGGTAGCCCCGCACCACGCACTCGATGGGCACTACCTCGGCTTTGCGGACCAGGCAAGTCCGGCCAGCAAGTTGGGCCTTGTCAGCGCCCGGGGGCAAATCCATGGCCTCCACGTCGGTGGAAAGCAGGTGGTTTGGTTCGCCCAGCAAATGGAACCAGAAGGCCGAAAGTTGGGTGAGCACGCGGCCTTTGTCGGGAATGCCGGTGGGCAGGACCCAATCGAAGGCGCTAATTCGGTCCGTGCTGACCAAAAGGAGACGGTCCCCCAAGTCATACACGTCGCGCACCTTGCCGCGACGCACCTTAAGACCCGGGATGTTCGTCTGGACGACGACCGCTGAAGTCATAGGGAATCTCCTCAGAAAGGACTTCTCATGGCTGGCTGCCGTTGCGCTTCGCAGACCAACCGCCCTCGGTCCCCAATGAATCACGACCACACCAACGGCAGAATAGCGTCTAAAGCTTTGTTTTACCAGCAGGGGGAGGGTAGGCAACCAGGACGAAGGAATCGCCGGTAAAGGCGGCTATCCCCCGCCAGAGTTGGACGAATGTTCATAGTACCCGAATACCCGAAGAGGGATTCAATTCGTTCTACACTCGGCGGTACAATAGCCAATAGATAGAACTCATCGGATTCGTCCTGCGATGAGGCAGCGAAGCGGGACGGGAAAGCAAATGACCGGGATCAAGTCAAACCAACTTGAAAGGGTGTACTAATCGTGCCTGGGGGGCGAAATCTGGACGAGGGATATTTGGTACGCCGTCGGCAGTTCGAACGGCAGGCCGAGGGATACCTTGAACTGGGGATGCCCGAGCACGCCTTAGAGAGTTTGGCGCGTTTGGGAGGCATCGAGAACTTGAGTCCCATGGGGCTGTATCTCCATGGCGAAGCGCTCCGCGAACTCCACCGCTATGAAGAGGCCCTCGATTCCTTGGAAAAGTCAGCGCAAGCCTTGCCGAAAAGCGTCGATCCACTTCTTAGCTTGGCTTGGTGCTACAAACGGACGTCGCGAATCGAGATGGCGGTGGATTGCATGATCCGCGCCTTGGAGATCAGGCCGGAGGTTGCGTTGCTGCATTACAATCTCGCGTGTTACTTAAGCCTCGCCGGTCGCAAGGCGGAGGCCCTGGTGCATCTTTCCCGGGCCTTCGAGTTGAACGCGGAGTACCGTGCGTTGGCCGAATCGGAGTCGGACTTTGATCCGATTCGGTCCGACCCCGATTTTCAGGCTTTGCTCGGCCTGAGCGTGTGAGTTTTTTTGGATCAGGGCTTGTTGAGGACAGCCGGGCTTAGCATCGTCGCCCCGGCTCGTTTCCCCCAAAATGGTGGCGATCCGCCAACCCGTCAAACGGGCAGGGCAAGTTTTTCGGCATACAATGCCCGGTTGCTCGCTACGCCATAGCCTCGCGTCGGAGGGGTTTGCAAAGGGGTCAAAACGCCTTCGTGAAACCGGGCTTGGCGACGGGATAACGGCCCTCCGCATCGGGTACGACTGGGGGAGGAGAATCCACAGTGAGGTTGTCCAGACCCGGCGCGAGTTCCAAGTTCGAGTTCAAGGCCTCTTCCCAAGTAACTTCGGCGCCCGACTCCGCGGCCATTCGGCCCATGATCCCCACCAAGGCCGCATACGCGGACCGCTCGGTCTCGTTGTACGGCTTGTCGTTGCGGATGGCGTCGAAGAGCAGGTCGTGCTCGACTTGATACTGGTTGCACGGCGGGCCCTTGTATTCCCAAATCGGCGTTTCCTTGTGTTGGGCGAAGGCCTTCCAGGCGGCGGGCGGCTTATGGCTGGCGTAAAGCCG
>CALFBP010000088.1 GCA_937951625.1 uncultured Thermoguttaceae bacterium | reverse complement strand
TGGTCGAGGTCCACGTCAAAACCGAAAACATCGTCCACAATCGCGTCTTCGTTTCGCTCAACGTGCTGGACGGGCAAGGCAAGATGGTTCAGACGTTCGTTTCGGCGAAACTTGCTGGTTCGCCGCAGTGGAGCGTCCTGCGGCTTGGCCCCGTCTCGCCCGATGCCCCGAAGACCGCAGTCGGCGTGGTGGGACTCCACTGCGAGCCTGGAGCGAAGGCGGATATCAAAGGCACCGCGATGTTCGGGCAAATTTGGGTGGGCCGTCTGCCGCGGATCGCGCTAGGCACGGATTCGCACAGCGCTTATTACATGGATCCGCAACGGCCGACAATTCACTGCCGCGTCTCCGGTTTGTCGAAGCCCAAGGCCAATGTCCTATTGCAAGTGACCGATGCCTATGGCCGCTCAATGTCGCAAGCGTCGCTGCCGCTAACGATTGCCGATCAGGCATCCGATGCGTCGCCAACGACTCAAGCCTCCGACGTGATGCCGAAGCCGGGCCCGACACTCGTCTCGGGCAATTGCTCCTGGTCGCCGTCGCTGCCCGGCCCGGGGTTTTATCGGGTGCGCGCCTTGCTCGAATCCTACCCTGAAGACTTGCTGCGCCGCGAGCTGACCTTGGCCGTGCTCAGCCCGGATCGCACGCCCCCGCGCAGCCAATTCGGTTGCCGTCTCGGCGACGGAGAGCGTCGCATGTCGCAACAGACGCTCGTCGAAGTCTTGAGCCATGCCGGCGTGGGCTGGTTGAAGTGTCCGCTTTGGTTGGAACCTGATTTGAATGAAGCGCGGATCGAGGCTTTGAACGGTTTGTTGCGGCAACTCAACGCAAAAGGGATCGCGGTGGTGGGAGTGCTGGATCGTCCGCCGGCGGATGTCCTTGGCCGCTTCGATCTCGGCCGACCGCCGTGGGCCGCGGAGGTATTCGGCGCCGCGCGCGACGTGTGGTGCCCCTCGTTGGAGCGCACTGTTGCCGCTACGGCCGGTCAAGTCCGCTGGTGGCAATTGGGCGGAGATGGCGACGTTAGCTTCGTCGGTTTTCAGGATTTGGAGAACGTACTGACCCAAGTCCAGCGGGAACTGGACCGTATCGGTCGCGGTCTGAATCCCGGTATATGCTGGGCCTCGGAGCAGCCCCTGCCCAAGAGTTCGACGTCGCCTCCACCTTGGCGGTTCGTGAGCATGGCATGGGAGCCGATCGAGCAAACCGCGAAACCGACAAGCAGCTCAGGCACCGCGCCTCGCGATACCGGTCCACCCAACCCGTTACAGCGATCTTCTTTCGATCGCTGGGTGGTGTTGCAACCGCTTCCGCCGGGCAAGCATCCTCTGGAGAACCGCGTCCGACACCTTGTGGAAACAATGCTGGCCGCGACCTGGGGCGGGGCTGAGGCGGTGTTCCTGGGCGTGCCCATCGCCGACGAGCAAGGACTCGTCGCCGACGATGGTTCGCCCCGCGAGCTTTTTCTGCCGTGGCGGACCACCGCCTTGGCACTGGCAGGGGCGAGACCGTTGGAGCAGCTCCAGTTGCCGGGGGGAAGCACGGGCCATGTCTTGGTGCGGGACCATGACGCCGTGATGGTGCTTTGGAGCCCCAAGCCCACCAACGAAACCGTCTCTTTCGGAGACAAAATTCGGCATCTCGACGTCTGGGGAATCCCTCAACCGATTATTCTGGAACAAACTGTTCAGCGAATCCACGTCACGCCTCTACCTAGTTTCCTCCTCGGGCTGAACAAGTCGATCGCCTTGTGGCGTCGCGAAGTCCGCTTGGAACGCAATCGGATTGCCAGCATCTTCAATCAACGGCAACCCAACGCGCTGGAGTTTCGCAACACTTTGGAACAGTCGGCCACCGGCAAAGTCGCCTTAGAATCCCCCAAAGGCTGGGGAATTCGCCCCGAGCAGTTCGAGTTTTCTCTCAAACCGGGTGAAACCTTCAAACAGAACTTGGAAATGACCCTCCCAAACAATGTGCTCGCCGGGCCGCATGATTTAGGCGTCGAGTTTGAAATTCTCTTGGACCCGACACCAACCAGCCCGCAACAGCACCACCGATTCAAAGTAGTTTGTCCCGTCCATGTGGGGGTGGCTAGCGTGGCCATGGAGTTTACCACGCGACTGAACCCTCAGGGGGATTTGGAAATCGAGCAACGGACCATCAACGAAGGTACCCGCTCGATCAGCCTGCGGTGCGAGTTGTTTGTGCCCGAACGACAGCGACTTTCCGCACAAGTGACAGCCTCCCCCAGATCGCCCACATTGACCCAGTATCGGTTGCCTGACGGGCGCAAACTGCTGGGAAAAACGCTTTGGCTTCAGGCTCAGGAAGTCGGAGGGGCGGAGTCGCTCAACTACCAATTCGTTGCCCAACCATAAGGTAAGTTTTTTGGGGAGGGGCACGAAAACAGCTCGATGGGCTTAATTCGTTCCATCGCACCGGGTCAAACCATCTACGTTGCGAAATGAAGACCTCGATCCATCTCGTCGACGGCTTGGCGCGCCGGGCCTCGCATCTTTACACCCTGCCCAACGTGGCGGTTCGCGTCCTCGAACTGACGGATCAGCCGCAAGTCGATTCCGTAGCGCTCCGCGAGTGCATCGAGAAAGACCCGGCTTTGACGACGAGGGTACTGCGGGTCGTCAACAGCTCCCTTTTCGGCCTGCGACGCCCGGTTTCCAACCTCAGCCAAGCCTTGGCGCTATTGGGCGCGAAGCCCCTCAAGCTGCTGGTTCTTGGTTTCAGTCTTCCCACCGGGCTTTTCTCGGGCGTGGAAGCAAGCACGCTTCGATGGTATTGGCGCCGCTCGCTCACCAAGGCCGTCGCTGCCCGCGAAATCTGTGAAACCCTCGGCCACGGCTCCGCCGACGAGGCATTTCTCGCCGGCTTGTTGCAGGACTTGGGAGTATTGCTTTTGCTTCAAGAGTTGGGGCCCCCCTACGCTGAGTTGGTGAACAAGGCATGCCAAACCGGTTGCGATCTGCTGGCCTTGGAGCAGGCCTCGTTAGGGTTCGATCACACCACACTCACCGCGCTATTGTTGGCCGACTGGGGTTTGCCGAAGGCCATCATCGACTGCGTGGCTTGGGAACCGGACGCAAACTGCGACGCCGCGCTCTCCGGACCTCCCTCCGCGGACCCCAAGCTCGCTTCGTTGCCGCACGAAGACGAAAAACGGCAGGATCGCATCGGCGGTGTCGTGTACCTGGCGGAATGGATTGCCCGGCTCCTAGCCGACGGCCGCCCCGACGCCCTCAACCAACTTCTGGAGATTGGAACCCGGAATCATGGGCTGACCGCGGAAGAGCTCCATACATGGATCGCGTCTCTACAAGAAAAGGTGGCCGCGTTGGCCGAGGGGCTTTCTCTGGAACTGTCGGACGGCTTCGACTATCGCGAATTACTCGCGGCGGCCCACGCTCGGCTCGCTGAGGTGGCCGCGGATACCGCCGCACGGATGCTCCACGATTCGGTTGCCAAGTCTGGACTCGGCGCGGAAGTGCTATTGGTGCGGGAAGCTGCCTCTCGATGGACACCCCGCCCATCGTGTCCCCCTCCCGCGCGAGCAGCAGGTAGCTCCTGTGCGACCAGCGTCGGCGCCGTGATCGCGCCGGCACGGAACGGAGACCCAAGCGGGTCGAGCCCGAGTGGAACTTACGGACCGCGAGACGCCGAAGGGCTGCCAGCGGCGCGTGTCGCTGCCTCTGTCTCCTCATCCCAGGACAGGCCCGGGCCAAACGGGTCGGCCAAACGCGATGGGGAATTGCTGCGGCAACTGACCGCCGCGGTGTCGGTCTGCCGTCAGTCCCGTTGCCCCTTGAGCTTGTTGCTAGTCGAGCTGTCGCGTTCCGACGACTTGGTGTTGAATCGGGGACTGGAGGGGTTCCGCCGACTGAGGTCGGAACTCGAAACCGCATGCCGACAACTTGATCACGTTCCCAAGACATGCCTGGCCTACGGCGAAGCAGGGTGCGCCGTGATCCTTAAAGGTTGCGACCGACAGCTTGCGGTCCGCTTCGGCCATGACTTGATCGAAAAACTCGCCCGAGCCGTACCGGCGGACGACATGGATCAACGCGCCTTGGCCACGATCAGCGTTGGTGTGGCCGCGGTAAGTCTGCCCCCACGCAACTTTCCCGCCCACGAACTCGTCCAGGCCGCCAGTCGCTGCCTGTACGGTTCCCGTTCGTGTGGCGGCGGCGTGGTGAAGAGCATCGAAATCTACTGACGCCGCGGGACCGCGCCCCAAACACTACCTCTTCCAAACTGCTCCACGGCGGCTGCCGGTTCGAGAGGTCGGCAGCCGCGCGTGATGCAGCAGTTCCACATTTCGACCATCCTACATTTCGACCCAAGCCCCGCCCTTGCGGCTGCTCTCCACGGCCTTCGAGATGAAATACACGCCCATCCGTCCATCCTCCACGTTGGCGTACTTCGTGCCGTCGTCTTGGAAGGGTCGGCCCTCGTTATAGGCGCGCACGTCGGCCTCGAAGCAGCGGTGCAGGCGTGCGAAGGCGTCGTGATGCGCTTCGACATGGCCCGAAGGCAGGGTAATCTCGGCAAGCAGATCGGCCGGCACGTTTTTCAGGAAGGCGTCGTTGGTCTGGACGCAGCCGCGCCAATACACCAGATCGGGCTGTCCCGGCAGTTGAACCACGACCTTCTCCGGGTCTTCCTGGGCCCAACGAAGCGTCCCCTTCGTGCCCACGATCTCGATACCAAGGTCATTCTTGTGGCCAATGCTGATTTGGCTGGCGCGAATCAGTGCCTTGCCGCCGTTGCTCAATTCGGCATAGACGGTGAAGTGGTCGTCGAGCAGCCGGTTGGGCAAGAAGGTCTCCAAGTGGGCGGAGATGCGGCGGAGCTCCAGGCCGGTGCAGTATCGCAATTGCATCAAGGCGTGCGTGCCGATGTCGCCGCCGCAGCCGCTGGCCCCTGCCCGCTTCGGATCGACACGCCATTCCGCCTGCATCACGCCCTTGTCTTCGGTCCGCTCGAACAGCCAGCCTTGGAGGTAATAAGCGTCGACCCAGCGGACCTCGCCCAATAGGCCGCTCTGCACGATGAAACGCGAGAGCCGCGAGGTCCAGTGGCCAATATACGTATGGGCCGTGCCGAACGGAATCTTTTTCGAGCGAACCAGCTTGACCAGCTCGTCGGCCTCCTCCACGGTGATCGTCAGCGGTTTCTCGCACATCACAGGGATGCCCGCCAAGAGGAGCTTTTTGGCGGGATCGAAGTGGACGTGGTTGGGGGTCACGATCACGGCGTAGTCGATCCGCTCGCCGAGGGGCTTTTTCGACTCGGCCTCGATCATCTCGTCGTAACTCTTGTAGCCATGAATGGGGTAGGGCCAGTTTTCGGCCTCGCGGAGGGCCACGGCTGGGTCGGGATGCAAGGCGGCACAGACGACGCGCCGCGTTCCGTCGAAATGGATCGCCCGCTGATGCGGGTGCGCAATGAACGCGCCTGCCCCACCACCAATCAACCCCACCTTCAAGGGACGTTGCGACATGTTTGCTTCTCCAATGCGATAGACTTCAGGGTTCAACACCACCCGGTGATTCCAACGTCATCCGCCGCTGCCTGCTTGTCCCGTCGAAACCGCAACCTCGGTCACGCAAACCAACCGTCGCGCCCAGCGACCAGAAATCCGGACAACCCTTCTGGAAGATACCGGGACAAGCGGGCTTCCAAAGCAGCCCCGTCAAGATACACTGGGCCGACTCGATCGAGAAGCCCCCGAATCGGTTGCCCAAACCGTTTGGTTCAGAACGACTAACGTCGGTACGTATGGAAGTCGAAACTCCCCGCTGCGGTGGCGGGGAGCACTCTGCGAAAACATCGTTCCTGGAGGAAGATTTTAGCTGCCTCTCCGACGATGCGCTTCAAACGCAGGGTCGTTCTGAAGGGGTGCGCCATCGGAAAGGGCCTGTGAGGACCGCGTACCGACACTACCCAGCAGCTTCTCCGGTGGGCGAACGCGCAACGTCTTAACGCAGCCCGCCTCTTCGCCCTCATCGCAAAAATGAAATCGGCAACCCCAAGATACGCGAAGAGCCTATGTCTTTCCCGCAGCCGTCAGGCCTGCGGCCCGGGGAAAGGGGTCCTTCTCGACCGCCGCGCGGAGCGCCTTGTCCTCCCGCTTCAACGATGGAACCGAAGCCCCGGTCAGGGACTTGCCCATGGCCGAACACCCCAACACCGCGCTGCCCAACGCAGCGGCGACCACGATGCGCCACGCGTCCTTCGGTCTCATGTAAGAACTCCGAAGCTGGTTGCAGACCTCAAACCGATCGAAGCAGAACAAACGGCGACTCTCCGCCCAGACAAAGGTGGGCTGTCTGCCATCGGGAGGAAGAGAAGAATCGGCTTTTTTGAACAAAACCTCTACCAGCGGATGGGTTTAAGCTTCATCCATTCCCCCGTATTTTTGGGTGGGGGCGGTTCTTTGGGTTTGAACCAGGAACTCCACCAAGATTGGCTCTCGTCCTTGTCGCTGGTCTTCTTTGACTTGGTCGCGGAGGGCGACTTTTTTGGCGATGAGTTGCCTGTTGAGGGTTTGCCTAAGCCAAACAGACTGGCGATCCCTCCAGAGGACTGCTTGCTCGTGGAACTTGACGCAGCCCCGCTGCCAATCAGGTTGGGGTCATAGTAACCACTCGTGGGCTTTTTGTTCGCCTCGCTCGACTTGCCGGAACCGCCGATGCCAAACCATCCTGCGTTAGCCTCCGCGCTAAGCAGGCCCGCCAGCAAGACTCCGGCCACTCCCATTGCCATAGCCGTGCTGAATCTCATCGAAAATTGACCTCCGTCGCTTCTCTCAGCGTTTCCAGACGCCTCGTCGCATGACCTCTAAAAAAGCGGCGGGGAGTGTCGCAAAAAACGAGCTCGATGTCCAGATCGATTTGCCGGATGCACACCCAAAACACCCAACGCACTCAGAAACCCCAGCTCCACCTTTTAACCAGGATTTCTTCAATTTCGCTGTTTTTACTAGCTTGCTGTCTGGTTTGTCGGTTCGAAGCCGTTGCCAAGCACCCTAAAACCGGTCTTGGCCCTCGCGTTGCCTTTCTGCGACAATATCGCAGTCGCTTTCAATAAATACCCTTTTTCGTCAGATCAAGCGATTGGTAAGCCCGGGCGGTTCATGCCGCCCTTGCTTCCGCGCGCCATCACCGTCCAACCTGCTGGCGGAAATCGATCGACGCTGTGCCCCCCCGGGTTAGTGGTTTCCCATGCGAAAAATCGCCGTGGTCGACTATCTCGTTTATCTCTTGGTTCGGGTATTGATCTGTTTTGCGCAGGCGATTCGGATCGAAACTGGCCAGCGATTGGCCCGAGGGCTGGCTTGGGTGGCCAATGACCTATTGCGGATCCGGCGCGGCGTGGTTGATGAAAACCTCCGTCACGCCTTTCCCTCCCTCTCCGAGGAGTCGCGGCGTCAACTTGCCCGTCGCATGTGGGAACACCTCTTTATTCTTGCCTTGGAGGTGGCCAATGCCCCCCGAAAAATCCACGAAACGAACTGGCGAAATTACGTGAAGCTCGGCGATGTAGCCGATTTGATGCGGTTCCTGCTCGGCGACCGCCCTACAGTGATCGTCACCGCCCATTTCGGCAACTTCGAGCTAGGCGGGTTCATGTTGGGGTTGCTTGGCTTCCCCACCCACACTGTCGCTCGGAACCTCGACAATCCTTACTTGGATCGTTTCGTGAATCGATTCCGCAGTGCAACCGGTCAGCACATCATCGCCAAGAACGGCGGGTACGATGAAATCCTGCGCGTGCTCGCCTCGGGCGGGACGATGTCATTCTTGGCCGATCAGTACGCCGGTCCCAAGGGCTGCTGGGTTGAGTTTTTCGGGCGCCCGGCCTCGGCCCACAAGGCCATTGCCCTACTATCGCTGGAGCACGACGCTCCCATGGCTGTGTGCGGTGCGCGGCGTCTGGACCAGCCGATGCATTTCGAGATGCAGGTGATGGGCATTGCGGACCCGCGCGATGCCGAAGACGGTGTCGGCTCCGTTCGCCAGTTGACGCAATGGTATTCCGGGCTCATGGAGACGATGATCCGCCAATCGCCTGAGCAGTACTGGTGGCTCCACCGCCGCTGGAAAGCTCCCCCTCCCGCCAGGGCACACCGCGATAAAGCCGCGTGAACGATTTCCTCCAAAAAATTCCAAAGCAAAGGAACGGCTCCGCGGCTCCGCCCTTTGTCGCTTTTCGTGGTTGACGACTTATTGCTCGTCGGCTACCGTATACGAACTGGCGTTCAAATGAATCGGTTGAACCCCTAGGTCAAGCACGAAAACCTGGTTGGAAAATCCCACCATAAAGAATGGGTTGAAATGCGGGGCCTGCGGACTAATTCGAATAGATGGTGCGGGGCGTAGCTCAGCCTGGCTTAGAGCGCTTGGTTCGGGACCAAGAGGTCGCTGGTTCAAATCCAGTCGCCCCGACTTTGATGTAAAACACGCCCGTTCCTAGACTTAGGAACACCTTTCCGTGCCGGAAAGTGCAGCTCGAAGGCCCGGGATTTCGTGCTAATCCTACCACGAAACACCTGATAGGAGTCGCACCATGGCACGTCCAAGGAACAACTAGATCGTGGGGATCGTGATCTCTTGCACGGTTGCCGCTGCTGACTAGTCAGCGCCGTGAACCGCGTGCTGGATAAGCGAGGAACCACGGTCCTTTCAGACACTTTTTTCTTGCGGGGCAGGTAAGGCAAGAGAGTTGTGGCCCCGTTTCATGGGTCCAGACGAGGCACCGCCTCAATTGGAGCGTGGCCAGCGACGGCGAAGGGCGTCCACGATAGGCCCTGCTGCCCAGGCCAGCAATAGCACCCGCGCCAGCAGTGGCATCCATGCGGATCGTCGCTCGTGCCCATGCCATGTTTCTCGTGACGGATGGAACGAGAGGGCGGGATGAGGTTTCCGCTCTCATCGCTTCGGTTTTCCTAACGGCCCGATGTATTGCTTGGCGACCACGATCTGGTCGAACCAAATCTTGCTCAGGTGGTTGGGAGGGGCCTTGGTGATGTAAAGCAAGACCCAGAGAAAGTTGATCTTGAGCTTTTCGTCGTTGCGCCAGCGGAAGCCATCGAAGGGCTTACCGCCCGCGGGGACTTGGAACCGCTCGGCTTGTGCCTTTTCGTCGTTCCAGCGGAGGCTCTCGCCGCCGTCGCCTGGGATGAATTTGTCGAAAATCCACTTGCCGTTGGGAAAGCCTTCGCCAAGATGGCTCACCAGCGCGCCGTCGATCCACAAGGCCATCTCGCCATTGCTCTTGCCGACGTCGTTCATTTTCATCATCAGTTCCAGACAAGTCCAGCGACCCTTTTCGACGTTCGTGGCGGGGTTGTGGATGAAGCTGTTTCCCCAGGTCTTGCCCCGCGGCGGGCTGCCGCGCATCTCCATCCAGTAGCTGTAGTAGTCCCAGCGCCAGGCGTTTCCGAAGGGCTCCACGCCGGTGCTGAACCGATCGTCGCCCCGCGGGCGCTGGCCGGCGCCGCCCTGCGGCCAAGGGGTGGGCGGGTGGTAGCCGCCGACGTGAAAGAAGTGGTGGATCGGTGCACAGTCGGGATCGAACTTCACATAGAACCGCACGTGGAGCATGTCGTAACCGGGGAGCAGGCGGCGGTAGAGATGGCCGCCATGGTTCTTCCCGCCAACGTGGCTCATCAGCAGCGACTGCTTGCCACCGCTCCCCGCTGGCACATCGGGCGAAAGCGTCATGATCTCCCTGGCCGAGACACTCTCCCAACGCGCGAGCACCGTGTCCAGCGACCGATCCTCGAAGTCCTCGGCGAAGACCACTTGCGGATCCGAGCCGATTCCTGCGTCTCCGGGGTAGCTGGCGGCGATGCCGGCGTCGCCTTGGGGAAGCTTGGACGGCGTCGGAGGTGCGGCCCGGAGCTGAGAAACCACTGCCGCGCCGACTATCGTGGCGGCAAGCATACTGAGGTAGGTCCGCCTGATCGCGGTCACTGCTCGATCCTCCGATTACAAGCTGTTCAGGAACGCAATGAGATCTTCGAGCTCTTGGGCCGTCAGGTCCTTGGCGTGGCCGTGTTTGCCCTGGGGATCGTCCTTGGTGAGGGCGTCCTTGAGCGTGGCCGAGCGGCCGTCGTGGTAATACGGCGCGGTGCGATAGACCTCGATCAGCGACGGGGTGTCGTACATCCCATCCGCCTCCAACGGGGTGAGGATCCCCACGTTGTGCATTTTCTGATCGGTGTAGAACGGCGCGGGATGACAGCTTGCGCATTGAGCCTTGCCCTCGAACAGGGCCTTGCCGCGGGCGACCGCGTCGGCAGGGGGCGGGACCGGGTTCGGCTCCGCCTTGAGCGACGAGGCGTAAGCCACCAGGTCGTCCACGTCCTTGGGGTCGGGCACGATGAGGTGGCTGCCGGTGACGCCGGTCCTCATGCAGTCGTGCGGGTCGGGCCGCGTCGCCCGCCGGTTGTGCGGCGACGTCTCGTGAATATTCACCAGGCTGATCACGTCTTTGCCGTTGCCGATCCCATCGCGGAGGAAATCCCAAGGCAAGGCATCGACCCGGCCGTCCGGATGACAGGTCGCGCAGCTATGCCAATGCTGGAAACATTTCATCGCGTCGTGAAAGTAGATTTCGCCCCGACGCACGGCGTCCGGTTCGGGCTGCGGCCCCAGGGCGATCGTGCCCAGCAACTTTCCTTCGTTGGCGTCCAGAATGCCCACGTTGCCGGAAAAATAATTGGTCACGAAGAGCCTTCGGCCATCGGGGGAAAGGGCCACACCGCGCGGGCCGATGCCGCCGGAAGGGGATCGGCGGATCGCGCCGGCAAGGTACAAAGCCGTCAGATCGTTGGTCAAACGCGCGATCTTGGTGCGGTCGTCGCGGATTTGCACCCAGATGTTGTCGCGCATCCCGTCCTTGAGTTTGGCCAATTCCTCCGGAACTTTGCCCTCGAGCAATGCGTGGACCTTGGCGATGTCGATGAACGTGACCTCGTGCGTCCCGGCGTGGCTGATCCACAGTCGCGTGCCGTCGCCCGAGCGAACCACCGCCCAGGGATCGGCCGAGCCGCCGGTGAGATCGTCTAGGAGCACGGTGGCCTCGATGGCGTTGGCCTTCAGGTCGAGGATCGACAGCGCGTAGGTGTGGACCCAGCCCCGCTCCAGTTGCGTGATCGGCAGGTTGAAACGGCCCAGCGTGTAGACCACGTAGGCCCAGCGGCCGTCGGGGCTGGTGGTCACGCCGGTGACCACGGTCGCGCCGGCAGGCAGCTTGATGCGTGCCCTCTCGCTCAGGGCGGTGGCATCCACAATGCTGACCTCGGCGGCCAGCGTGGGGTCGGTGCCGGCGCCGGCCGGAAGCATGTTGGCCACCACCACGCGAGAGCCATCGGGCGTGACGGCAGCGGCGTCGGGTTCGCGGACGAGAGGAATCCGTTTAATCTCCTTGACCGCCACCAGATCGACCGCCGAAAGGCTGTGATCGCCGCGGTTGCAGGAGTACAACCGTTGGCCATTCGGAGCGATCGTCACGGCGACCGGCCACGCGCCCACGGCGATCCGCCCGATGACCTCGGCCTTCGCCACGTCGATCACGACCACGGCATGCGCCTTGCGTACGGCGACGTAAAGCGTCTTCCCGTTAGGCGAAAGGGCCAAGCCTGTCGGTTCGCCTGGCAGAGGTATTTCGCAAAGCGGTTTCCCAGCTTGCACGTCCACGAAGGCGACGCACTCCGCCGTTCGATCGGAGACGAACAGCGTCTTTCCATCCGGCGACACGGCGACCGCGATGGGCGAGCGATACACTGGCGCGCTGCGTGCGCACACGCTTTCCCCTGAGACGAAAGACACCCCCAAGCAAACCAGAAGCATGTTTCGTGCAGACGACATCAAGGCAGATCCTCCTCGCTGGCGTTAGTGTATGAGTCAGGCTAGCCGACGGTGTGGCGTGTTGCAACCGGCAGACAGACAAAAAGAGGTTCAAGCTGGGACCAAGCGTTGGAGTCGGGCCGCCACTTCCGATTGTCCGACAAGGAATACCATCGCCACGCGGAGTGCCCAAAGGGGCCGGTCAGCGAGGTGGTCCGTTTTCAGTTTCACCAGGTCTTTTTCGGTGCAGACGACGGCTTCCACGTCCAAAGCCGCGGCCCAGGCGGCAAGCGAGTCGGCAGCTTGGGAAGAGTAGCGGCAATGGTCGGGAAATTCGCGAAATGCGATTACGTGATAGCCGCACTCCTGAAGCGTGTGCCGAAAACCAGCCGGATTTCCGATGCCGCAAAAGGCCGCCACCCGCCGACCAGCCAGCGATGAAATCGGCTGTTGCTGGCCGCTGAAATTGTGTAAGGACTGGGGAGCGTGATCCACTTCGGCCCAAACGGCCCGCGGGGCAAGCCCGGCGACGCGCCGGCGAATCGCTTCGCGCTCGGACGGTTCCACGGCGCCGGCCCGAGAAAGCACGA
The DNA here is from genome assembly GCA_937951625.1 of uncultured Thermoguttaceae bacterium. Taxonomy (GTDB): domain Bacteria; phylum Planctomycetota; class Planctomycetia; order Pirellulales; family Thermoguttaceae; genus CALFBP01. Next base: position 19,001 of record CALFBP010000088.1, on the reverse strand, counting down.
CCACATCCGCGCGACGGAGGGCGGAAATCGGCTCCCGCAGCGTCCCCCGCGGAAACAGGTGCTCGAAACCGAACGGCTGGAGGGCATCGAGCAGCACGAGGTCGAGGTCGCGGGCGATGCGGCGATGCTGGAAGGCATCGTCGAGCACCAGGGCCTGGCAACCCAACTCGACCACCGCGCGATGCGCCGCCGCAAGGCGATTCGGGTTCTGGAGGTGAGGCACGTTGGGCAGGCGAAGGGCGAGTTCCATGGCCTCATCATTGCCTTGAGCCGCGCCACCCCCGTAGCCCCGGCTGATCACCGCAACTCGAATCCCACGGTCGCGGAACCACCGAGCGATCCACTCCACCATCGGCGTCTTGCCGGTTCCGCCCAAGGTCAGGTTCCCCACGCTGACGACGGGCACAGGACAGGCATGCGACTTGAGGACGCCAAAATCGTAGGCGCGATTTCTACACCAGACTGCCCCCCCGTATGGGATTTCGGCGATGCGTAATCCCAAGCGAGCCAGGCCGGCCATGAGCCCGGTTTTTTGTCCGTTGACCAGGGCGTGGAACTGGGTTGGCGAGAACATTGGGCTCGATCCTCCGTCGGTCCGGTGGCCGGGATGAAATGCCGCACAGAGAGAGCAGCCCGGGGTGGTCATTTTCGTTTCACCGCTTGGGAACGTCTTTCAATCGACCACGGCCGACGATGCCTTGCCCCAGCAAAGGAGCAAAAGGTACTGGTGGCCGATCGCTCAGCCGGAATCTAAGCGGCACCACCGCTGTCGCGGAATCGATCCGACTTGCCCTCACAGGCCACGGTGCCGCGCACGAGGCCAGGAGGCTCAGCCTGTGAAGCGGCGGGCAATCAGGCTGATGTTTTGGCCGCCAAAACCGAAGCTATTGGAGAGGACCACGTCGCAACGTTGCGGCCGGGCGAAGTTGGGAACGTAGTCCAGATCGCACTCCGGATCGGGGTACTCGTAGTTGATCGTCGGCGGCAACACATTGTCGCGGATCGCCAGCAGGCAAATGATCAATTCGCTTGCGCCAGCCGCGGCGATCAAGTGTCCCATCATGCTCTTGGTACTTGACATTGGGATGCGATAGGCTTCCTCGCCGAACACCGCCTTCGATGCAATCGTCTCCACCCGATCGTTGACCTGCGTGCTGGTGCCGTGGGCGTTGATATAATCCACGCGGTCCACGCCGGCGTCCTTCAAGGCCATGCGCATGCAGGCGATGGCGCCGCGGCCCTCGGGATGCGTATCGGTGATACGGAAGGCATCGGCCGTCGACCCGTAGCCGACGATCTCGCCGAGAATCTTCGCGCCGCGGGCCTTAGCATGTTCGAGTTCTTCCAACACCACCATGGCCGCGCCCTCGCCGAGCACGAAGCCATCGCGGAGGCGGTCGAAAGGCCGCGAGGCCTTTTGCGGCTCGTCGTTGCGCGTGCTCAGGGCCGTGAGCAGATTGAATCCGGTGACGCCGAAGGGATGGATCATCGAATGGGCGCCGCCGGAAAGCATCACGTCGGCCTCATTGCGGCGGATCAGTTCGGCGGCCTCGCCAATCGCCTGGCTGCTGGCCGCGCAGGCCGTCAAGCAATTCACGTTCGGCCCTTGGGCGTTGAACAGGCTGGCCAGATGCCCGGCCGGCATGTTCGGCTCCTGTTCCATCTCGGCCACGGGATTGAGGATTTCCAGTCCCTTGCGTGTGAACTTGGCGAGGTCCACTCGCGATCCATCGAGGGCAGCGACCATCATCTGGGTGAAACGGTCGAAGTCCTGGCCGCCTTCTCCGCTGCCCAGATAGACTCCCAGCCGCGTCGGATCGATCCGGTTCAAATCCAGGCCGGAATCGGCGACCGCTTTCTTTGCGGCGCCCACGGCGAACAAGGTATGGCGACCTTGGTATTTCCAACGGGCGGGGTCTTCGCCAACTTCCGAGATGTCCCAGCCGCGGACCTCCGCCGAGATTTTGGTGGGAAAGCGGCTGGCATCGAACAACGTGGTGTAGCCCACGCCCGATTCCCCGTTGAGGATGCGTTTCCAGACGGCTTCGATGTCGGACCCCATGGGGGTCACCCAGCCTGCTCCCGTCACCACGACGCGCCGACGCATCAGCCACCCCCTCAGAAGTCCTGCAACCCAGGCGGTTCTTTCAGACGCGAGCCATCCGCGGCACGGCCGATTTCGTAGGCCTTCAAGAGCCGCATCATGCGGAGGAAATCGCGGGGCTCGATCAGCGTCTTGTCCTGATGACCGCCGTCGAGATGGGCGAAGAACATTTCAGCCTCGGCCTGGAGTGTCTGGCCTTTATGGCTGGTCGTGGTCACCATCGCGCCATCGTCGCGGATCGACTCGATCGTGGCGCTGTACGTCAACGTATCACCCGCCAACGCGGGGCAATGGAACACCGCGCGAGTGATCTTGGCCAGCACCACCTTCAGTCGGAACTGGCCATATTCGCAGACCAACAGCCCACCTGTCTGCGCCATTCCCTCGACAATCAGGCTTGCCGGCATCACCGGGTAACCAGGAAAGTGATCGTGCAGATGCTCCTCGGCCAGGGAGATGTTTTTGATCGCCTTGGCCGACCGCCCGCTGTGAAACTCGATGTATCGGTCGATCCAATACCAACGCATGAGCTTCCTCTCACGCCGTGACGTTCACCTTCGATTCGACGAAGCGGCACATGTCGGCCACGGTGAGCAAGTTGGCAAAGTCCTGAACATTCGGATTCTTGGCAAACTCGTCCAGATTGGCAAAAGGCATCCGCTTTCGCAATTCCGCCAGCCCCGCCTCCGTCACCCGGCCGTCCTCCACGTAGGTCGAATTGGTCAACACGTCTTCCGGGAACAATTCGCCGCGCGGGATTTTGATGTCGAACGCTTTTTCCAAGCGGAAAACGATGTCCAAAAAGTCGATGGATTCCGCGCCAAGGTCCCCGACCAACGTCGCCTCGGGCGTGACCTCTTCTTCATCGACTCCCAGGGCCTCGACCAGCGCGTTCTGGACCTTCTGGAAGACTTCCTCCTTTGTTGGCATTGCGATAAACCTCCACGTCTCAATTTGCTGACAACCATCGTTTGGCGGCCGCTACCAGTGGAGCGGACGCGATGAAGTTTTTTCGAGGGAATCCCGGTCTGGCGATCTGGCCCCCTAGTAGCCCCCCAGACCAAATCCGCCGTCGACCCGAAGCACCTGGCCTGTCACATACGACGCCTCGTCGCTAGCGAAAAAGGCCACCACGTTGGCCACCTCTTCCGGCGTGCCGACGCGACGTATGGGAATGATGTCCTTGACACGGTCGCCGATCAGGCCGCGGACAGCCTTGCTCAGATCGGTGTCGATCAGGCCGGGGGCCACAGCATTGACACGCACGCCGCGGGGAGCGAATTCCTTGGCCATGGCGCGGGTAAGCCCCTCGACGCCTCCCTTGCTGGCGGCATAGTTCACCTGTCCGCGCGAAGGAAACTCGGCCGCCGTGCTGGAAATGTTGATCACGCTTCCTTGTCGGCGATAGCTCATGTGCTGCGCCACGGCGCGGCAATAGTTGTAGGTGCCGAAGAGATTGATTTCGAGCACGTCCCGCCACTGATCCGGCGTCATGGCGCCCATCAGCCCATCACGCACAATGCCTGCCGAATTGACCAAAATATCGATCTTACCCCGTTGCTCCACGAGTTCATCCGCGATCTGGCGGGCCCGATCTCCATCGCGGACGTCGGCTTGGACGGCGCGAACTTGTTGCCCCTGGGCTGCCACTTCCCCGATCCAGGCTTCCGTCGCCTCCGGAATCACCACGTCGACCAAAACGACCTCTGCTCCCTCCGAGGCTAGGCGTGTCACCACGGCCCGCCCGATGCCTCGGCTCCCTCCAGTTACTATCGCGATCTTGTCCTTGAATCGCATCTACCCAAGTCTCCTGCTACTGCACCTCTGCGTTAAGAATCGCCCAAGCCGTTTTGGACTCGATCCGAGAAATAAGCTGGCTGGAAAGCCCATTCCTAACCAGCCGAGACCAAAGCTCGATTTTTCTTCCTCCTCAGCTTGCGGTTGCCGACGAATTGGAACTTTGCTTGAGCAAGCCGAACATCGTCTGCATCTGCCGTTTCAACAGGGCGTCGGTCATCGCGTGTTCTGGTTGTCTTTCCTCCAAGTTGTACCGCTCCAGAACCAATCGGCCCTGCACCGTCAACCGCCCATCGACCATTCCTTTCGCTTTAACGGTTGTCTCCCGATCAGTTTGGTCGACGATTTCCACCGTTACATGCAGGGTGTGCCCAGGTTCAACAAACTGACCATATTTCACCCCACGGGCTTCCTTTAGAAGCACCATGCTATGCGCAAAGTCCTCGCTGGCCCGGATCAGCCACGCCGCCGCCTGAGTCATGGCCTCCAACATCAACACCCCCGGCATCACTGGGAAACCAGGGAAGTGATCCCCCAAATATTCCTCGGCCATGGTCAAGCACTTGATGGTCTCGATACAAACGCCGGGTTCCAATCGCTCAATTCGATCGACCAGAGAAAATCGCATGGCTGCGAACGAAGAGTTGGCTTGCGTAAACTGGGTTTGCTCTTTGCAACGTAAGCGGGAAAGTATAACGAACCTTTTCGCACTCCACAATCGAGAAACGCCTCCACCCCACCTAATGACCTTAAGGGTACCCCGCTGCTATAAACACCCCAAAGCACGGTAGTCGATGGCGATTAAACGACCAATTAGTCTCCAAGCGGTCGCCGACGCCAAGGATGAACACGAAAGTCGTTCACGGCTGCAAGTCTCTAACTGGAAAAACGTTACGTCGAATGTCAATTGAACGCAATCGCAACACTTTGGGGGCTGCAACGCGGAACAGTGACCGCGAGCTATTCTAAAAGTCCTCAAATTCTTCCCTACTCACAGGGGGACTCACTGTCAAGTTTATTCTGTCTGCCTTGGATCATATTAATTTCCGCCTCGAAGGGCGAATCCGAAGAGACAATCTGAACGAAGTTTACGGCGGGTGTTCTACTGAGGAACGGTTTCTTCTGGTCAAATCCATCCTCAAGGACTATCTTGAGGGGCAGTCGAGCTTTCCCCCTATATGGGGTGGATATCAACGATAGTTTTTAAAAGTTACGCTCGGCGTAAAGGCAGAGAACCTGAACGGCTGGAGCGTGTCTCTCGTATGGAAGGCAGAGGGACAGAGAGCAAATAGAGGGAGTGGACCGGGTTTTTCCCAAGGCAACTCCCGTATTCGCAACGCAGGGGGAGCACGATGGAGAGCGGCCACACGCATGACGACTTGGGTGATTCGAGAGGCCGCGAAAGCAAGCGGCCGAAGCTCCTCGTAAGGCGAAGCGCGTATCGCCGATTCAGTCGCTGGATGGACCGGGAACTTGCCGAATTAGTCCGTCGTTGGGCCCACCTCTCCACCCCCAATTCGCGACGCCTCGGTTGGGTGGCGAAACGAAGAAACAGAGATCGGTGACGAACTCGCCGCCAGTTTTGCTTCGTCGGGCCAATTTCGAGCCGTAACTCTCTGCCTTCGGCTGCGCCGCGCGGGTGTCCGGACTGCGCCGCCTCTCAATGAGGCATGATGCTCGATGCGGTCTGAAGCGGCGTAGGCTCAGCCGGGTGAGGAAAGGCGCGAAGGTCGTCCAGGTGTTGCAGGAGTATCCTCCGCACTTCGAGCACCGCTAAGGGGTGGGTGTGGACTGAGGAGTGGTCAGCGGGAACGATCAGTTCACTCTCCACGTCATCCATGTGTGCGCTTTCGTAACTGACGACGCCGTCGCCGCTGCTCAACTTGCCGAAGAACCCGCGTCGGGGAATCATGCCGATGATGTTGTGGTAGGTAACCCAGGGCGGCTTCGGGCATGATATCAGCACTGGAAAAATCGCCGTCTTGGGTGAGAGGGAATCAATGCTCGTGGTAATCCGTAATAGGGAGTTTTCGGCGAAAAAGTCCCTGTTCTCGCGGAACAAGGTCTCTTGGCTCAGGAGGATCATGCTGGGTAGCCGGATCAGCTTCGCGGCGAGCCATTGGGTGGTTTGGTTTGAGAAACTACTGCCGCGATGCGGCGTGCCAATTGTTATCACGCGGCGGATCGAGGGATTGGGTTGGAAAAAAAAGCAGGCTCGCAGCCGCTCGAGCACGTCGGGCGAGGCCTTCAGTTCCTCGAAGGGTTTTTCACTCACCGCCCGCCAAAATCGATCCTCGCTGGAGACCGTCTGCAACCGCGCCACCAACCCCCCCATGCTGTGCCCGATCAATACCATTTGATCCAACGCGGGCTCACGGCGCTGGGGATCCAGCACTTGCCTTAGGTCGGCCAGGTCCCGCCTCAGCATGGCGGCGCTAAGCCAAAATGGCTGCGCCGTGGGGTAAAGATAGAACCAGAACTGGTAATGATCGCGTATCTCAGGAATGCTTCGCAAGTCGTTGAACATGGCCATCCAAGTCATGGGACTGGACCATAACCCATGGACCATCAGCACGGGGATTTTACCCGGTTCGTAGGGCTGAACCATGTACAGGCCCATCAGCGGTCTTGCCCCGTTGGCCTTGGAGAGGAGCGTTTCGGGTCGGAGGAGCCCGGCAGTCGCCACATCGAAGGCCGGATTAGAAAGAAAATAGGCCAGCGGCGTGGTGAAATCGCTTTCGAGCGGGACGCGCAAGCCACCTACGACGATCTCGCTCACGGCCAGCGTGTCGTAAAGTTCCAGAACTCCCCGGCGGCGCGATGCCCCTCCGGACTGCGACTCCCAACGGTGGGCCTCGAATGCCGGCCGAAGAAACGCGGTGACGGGAAAACTCAAATCTTTGGGGTAGTAGATGGCGGCGGGCGGTTCCCTGGGCTCGCTCTCTTGCGAAGGCCGCACGGCAATTAAAGGCACTCCCAGTCCGTAGGCATGATAGTGGTTCTTCAGACCGTGGATTTCATAGTCCGAAACGAACTCGAACCGCCCAAAATCCTCGCGACGCCAGTTGCCGGGTTGTAGCTCGCACGTAATGTCCCACGTGCCGGCGGCAGTGCGGATGGAAACTGTGTGACCGGGCAGCAGGTTCTGGTCGCGTCGTACGATCCGCAGGCCTGCTTCCAGGGCCGCGTTGTAGAGATCGCAAGCACCGCGAAAATTCGGATCATACGGATTCCGCGTGTTCCGGAAACGCTCGTCGAACAAGTACTGGTACGCATTGAGCACAGTGGCGCCGTAGAAGTTCATTGCCAACTGCGGCTGCGATCTCTCCACACGCTTCGCCTGAAGGTAACTGAGTTCGGCGATGGCGTGCAGTTTGTCGGCCGAGGGTTCGCGTTCGACAATGGCCTGGACCTTTTGCAACAACGCCTGGGGGTCGCCTTTCCAGTCCTCGGTCAGGTCGTAGACGCGAAGAAACTGAATGGTTCGATCGCTCGGTTTGGGCCCGCCCCAGCCAGCCAGTTGTAATTGACCCACGAGCGGGTTGTGCGGGCATTGCCGCAAGGACACCATCCGCGAGGCGCAACCGCTGGGAAGGCCCAGGCCAACGGCCGCAAGCGCCATCCAGGCGGCAAGTCGCACACTTCGACGAGTCTCAAGGAAGCCCGTGCGACAACCCGACATAGCGACCCAGTCGACCTGCTTGGCAACGCAACTAGCGCAGCTCGAGCGGAAACGTGCGTCTTAGGGCGCACTAACCCAAGAATTGGGGGTGGAGAATACGGGAGGAGCGGCAAGGGGTCAACGTCATTTTGGGGTAAATGCCGCGCAGCCGGAAGGGCCGGATAGGTCGGATAGGTCGATGGGCCGAATTCCCAATTTATTGGCGTTGACCGACTCGAGCGGGCAGTTATAATCCGCCCCCAATCGGCGTGAAGAAGCCGCCATCCAGCCGTTTGTTTTGCCCGATTTGCCTAAACCGAATTCGCGCACAAGCCGATATAAGCTTCACACCGAATTAGGTTTACCGGACCGTCAGTGATCGACGAATCGCGTCGGCGTGGCATCGGGTCGACCATCGCCGCGTTGGGCAGGCCCATCGCCGATCCACTTCGACGGATCATGGTCTTCAAGGATGAGACCACAATCCATTTCCCTTCGACATGGAGGTCGCAGGGCCGTTCTCCACGCCCTACTCTTCGTCGAGTTTCCCAAAGGAAGCTATTTGCCATGGGGATCCACCGCGCGCGTATTGTTTGGGCCACGATCGCCCTGGCTGGACTGACCGGGTGCCAATCTGGCGGCGGCAACAGCCTAGCGTTCTGGAAATCAAACCCGTTGAGCAGCAAGACCGCCGCCGCCACCTCGAAGCCCCAGTATCCGCCCAAGCCATCGACCCAAGTAGCCAACCCGACCGAGGTCAAGACTCCCGCGGCCAGCGGACTGGCGGCCCAGCCAAACAGCAAGACCTCCACGAATTTTCCCGGCGCCGTCACGAGTTTTACAGCGCCGGCCAATACTCCCACCAGCTCTCCCTCCCCGTCAGGGGCGGCGTCTTTGGCTTCCCAACGCGGATCGCCGGCGGCAACGACGGCCAATGGGTTGGATCCGGTGGTCAGCCCGCAACGCGGCTATTACTCTCCGCCTTCCACGGCCAACACCAAGCCCGCCAACAATGCTTTGTCCAGTGGGCCGGGTACAGCCGCGGCATCGGTGGCAACGGGACGCAGCGACGGCCCCCCCACTTCCGGCTTCCGCTCCGGCGCCAAAGACTACACGTCGTCACCTTTGGACTATACGACCTCCTCAACGTTAAGCACCGCTAACAACGGCGGTGCGATGGTCCCTCGCTATGGTGCGGCGGCAGACCGAAACTCATTCTCTTCAACTACGAACGTTCCGGCTTACGAGCCGATGGCGACTGCTAGTCGCGCCACGCCGGGCTACAATGCCACCGGATCGAGCTATCCATCCGCTCCCTCGGCCTACGGAGCCTCGGTCTCGGGAACGGCCACACCTGGCACGCGAAGCGGTCCAACTGATCCGTTCCAAGCGAATAACCACTCGGCGACTGCCGCCACGACTAACAATCTCCCGGACCGTGGCTATTCTCCCTATACGTCGCCTCATGCGTCACCCGCAATGTCGAACGCCAACGGGGCGGATCGGAATACCCCCGCCTACGCCAGCAACCCATTTGCCGCGCAAGCAGCCCCGTCGACAGGCGCCTCGGGCTCCGACCGTGCTCTATCGCCGAATTACCGCGACTACCCATCCACCGATTCGTCGTCATCACGGTTAGGCAATCCGTATCCCTCGACAGGCGGCAACGACTTCCCTGGCAGTGATCGGTCGCCAGCGGCGAGCAATGATTTCCGTGCGCCCACGCAGTCCGCTGGGCCGTCGACCGATTACCGCCCTGGCAATACAGGGTATCAACCGCCGGCCAGCGATTACCGGCCTGGCGACACTGGCTATCGCCCGGCGTCGACCTCGCCCTACCGGGGATTCAACAATGCAAGGCCGCAAGCGGACGAACCTCCACCGTTCCGGCCGGGAAGCACCTCGGATTACGTGCCGAAGTCGACTAGTGCAGGGTCGTCCGCGAACACGGCTTCCCGGGAACCGTTTGGTCCGCGAAACGACAGCGGCGTTCAATCGACCGGATACACGGCCGGGGGGCCGGACTATCGGCGTTAGCCTTCCGGTCTAGGTCGGGCTGCGAGACGCCGAAGGACGATCGTCGCATAGGCCCCGCGCGGCAACTCGAAGCAGATCGCGAGCTTTTTGCGTCCCTCGTGCAGCTCGTCCGCCTCGACGCGCCAATCCACCTGAGTGGGAAAAACGAACGCCGATCGCACGCCTTTGGAGAAAAAGCTGTCGCGCGGGTATTTCACGCGGAGCTGCCTGACGGACAATCCCAGCGTGCCAGCGGCCCGTTCCGCGATCTCCAACCAGGGGCCCAGCGTCTTGCGGCTCCGCGCGCAAGGCAGCGGCACGTCGAGGCTTCGAAACAGTTCCAGTTCCTTTTGCTCCAATCTCGAGGGAAAGGGCAGGGATTGGCCCGCTGCCTGAATCTCCAGACGTCGCTCGTCCGGCAATCGTTCACGGATCGCTTGGGCCAGCATCAGGTTCCATAAGTGGCTTTGCATCGCGGCGAGATAGAGGCTGCGAAGATCGGACGGCACGCGTGCCAGCGCCCCGCGAAAATCGTTAGGCTTCGAGGCCAGATGCGCTAAAACACCCTGCCAACGGCAACGGCGCAGTTCGCGGGCCAACTGCTCCCAAGTGCCCCAATGCTGGCGGATCAGGCGACGTTGACGGTGTTCGGCGGGCGAACCGCCAGACTGCGGATCGGCGAGAATCAACCACAGGGTCCGCTCGTAATCGCCGAGGCACCACGGTCGGGCAATAAAATCCCCTGACTGGCCGCGCGAGCCGAAACGCTGTGCGTCGAAATAGTTGGGCAGGCCCTCGAAGCTGATTTGTTGAAGCGACTGCCCGGCGGCGATCGCCTCGGCCTCCAAGAGGTCGCGCACGGTGATTTGAAAGGCGTTGCAAACGATGTCTTTGCTTGAAAAAGGTCGCGAACATTGGCCGAGATACGTCAGCTCGAAATTCGTTTGCGCGAGGTTTCGTCGCGGCCCGCCGCGGATCGTCATGTGCTGCAAGGTGACGGCATGGCGGTCTTTAAGCCCCCCCACAGCAATCCGTTGGCGTGGAATGTGCCATCGTCGAACCACGGCTTCGAGGGCTTCGGGTGTTCCCAGTCCCCGCTTGGTCAGGCGATACAATGCGAACGGCCCGCCGTCCAGGGTGAACGCGGTGCGTTCTTCGACGCGGAAATCTTCGGGCCGACACTTGACTTTCATTAGGGCTGTCCCAAGGGAGGCATGGCCGCCTATAATACAATTTTGGGCCACTCGCAAAGCACGTCAGGGACAACGCCATGAACCTGCCGAACACATTATACTTGCCGGAATTGCGGGAAATGCTCGCCGAGGGGAATGCGGCCGAGTTGCGGGAATTTTGCACGGCCCTGCACCCGGCCAGCACGGCTGACTTCATGGAGGGGCTCAGCGCCGAAGAGGCGTGGCGCGTCTTGCAATTCGCGGAGATGCCCACCCGCGTCCAAATTTTCAGCTACTTTCCTCGAGAAAAGCAGATCCAAATCCTCACTTCTGGCGACCGCGCCGAGATCGCCGAATTTATCGGCCATTTGCCGCCGGACGACCGCGTCGATTTGCTCAACGACGTGGATGCCGATTTGGTCGCCCAATGGCTTCCCTTGATGCCCGCCGCCGAACGCCGCGACATCTTGCGGTTGCGTGCCTTTCCCGAAAACACGGCCGGGGCGATGATGACCACCGAATTCGCCCGGCTCAGCGAGAACCTGACCGTGCGCGAAGCCCTGGAGGAACTGGGCCGTCAAGCGGGAGAGTTGGAAACCATCTACTACATTTACATCCTCGACGACGAGGGCCATCTCCGCGGCGTTGTCTCGGCGCGGCAATTGGTTTCGGCGATGGGCAAGCCGAACACCCGCATCGGCGACCTCATGGAGGAAAACCTCGTCACAGTCAATGTGGACGACGACCAGGAAGTCGTCGCGCAGAAAGTAGCGCGTTACGACTTGCTCGCCATCCCCGTGGTCGACCAGGCCCGTCACATGCTCGGCATCATCACCCACGACGACGTCATCGACGTCGTGGTCGAGGAGGCCAGCGAAGACGCGTACAAGATGGGCGGTATGATGCCCATCGCGGAAAGCTATCTGGAATCCGCGTTCATCACGATTTGGCGGAAGCGGGCGGGTTGGCTCTCGATGCTCTTCGTGGCCGAACTGTTCACCTTCACCGCCCTGGCCAGCTTCGAAGAGGCCATCCAAAAGGTGGTCGCCTTGAGCCTGTTCGTGCCTTTGTGCATCTCGACCGGAGGGAACTCCGGCTCGCAGGCCGCGACGCTGATCACCCGGGCCATCGCCTTGGGACAGATCACGGTCCGCGACTGGTTCCGTGTGCTCCGCCATGAGTTGTTGATGGGAATGGCGCTGGGCGTCACCCTGGGAATCATCGGCTTCGTCCGCGCCGCATTCACGCCGCAAAGCGTGCTGGGCGAGGTGAACCATTGGACGCTCGCGTTGGTGATCGGCCAAGCCGTGGCCATCATTTGCCTCTGGGGAACGCTGACGGGATCGATGCTGCCAATCCTTTTCAAACGTCTGGGGTTCGACCCGGGCTTCGCCTCCAGTCCCTTCGTGGCCACCTTTGTCGACGTCACCGGAATCGTCATCTATTTCACGATCGCCGAGGCCTACTTGCTGCGGTGACTTTCCAAGAAGTCATTCGCCCTGTCCAGCTATGGCAATGCCTGGAAGGCCCGCTAGACCCAATCATTCTTCGGGCGGAACGGCTGAAGTCGGTTTCGTTTTCACGCCGCTGCCGGCTCATTCCAAAAGAGTCGAAATTCGCCGGGGACACCACGGCTGGGCAAGCCAGCCGTGGCAGCCGGCACGGCAAGTCATGTCGCCAATCTTCCCGTCACCGTGTCCTGCGGGACAAGGTAGCAGCGACGCCCGCGCGACTTTGTCGGGTCACGACGCCTCGTGCAACGCCACGATCTGTCCACCGCGACGCGCGGAAGCAAGGCAAGCGTCGAGGACCTGTTGCGTCTTCAAGGCCATGTCGCCCCACGACGGGTCTGGCCGTTCGCTGAAGACCAATTGGGCGAACGTGGCGAACATGTTCGCTTCCTGAGCGCCCGGCGCAGCGTTGCTGTACTCATGCACGGCGATTCGCTGCGTGTGGTCCTCCATGTTGAAGTCACAACCCTCGAAACGAAACACAGGCTTGGAGACCCGAAAGGCCACTTCGCTGCCGAAATACGGCAAGACGAAATCATCCACCAAAAGCGAGCCTTTCTCTCCACTGAAGACTGCCCATTGTTGAATCTCGGCGATGAAGGAACAGTGAAAGGCGGCGGAGACACCGTTGGCGAAGAAGAGCTCGGCGGAAAAGTCGAGCGGCACGGGCGCGGGGCTATCCGAGCGGCGATGCTCGGCCAGCATGTGCCCGCAAACCCGAGTCGGCAACGCCCAGTTCATCGCCCAGAGCGTTAGCCGGATACAATACCAGCCCAGGTCGCCCAGGCAGCCGAGCGGCTCCAGGTCGCTGGCGGTGCGGATATTGGTGGCGAAAAACGGCTCGCTGCCGCCAAAGGTGAAGGCCGAAGTGATTCTCCGCAAATGACCGATGCTTTGTCCGTCGTCGAGCACGCGACGCATGGCCTCCAAGCGGCGGCTGTGCATGAACATCGTGCCGTCCATGAACTGCACACGATTTCTTTGGCAGGCAGCAAGAATTTCCCGCACGTCGTCCGCGGTCGCGCCTACCGGTTTTTCAACAAGTACGTGCTTGCCGACCTCCGCCGCGCGAATGGCCCAATGTTTGCGAGGCACGGTGGGCAAGGGGAGGTACACGGCGTCCACGTCCTCGCGGGCGAGAAGCTCTTCGTAATTAGCGCAGACGCGAGGCGGCTCGGGGAACGGCACGTGGCCTTGACACTCCCGCACGAACTGGCGCCCCCGTTCCGGGTCGCGGCTGGCGACCGCCGTCAGCGTGCAATGCGGGGCGTGCCGAATCGCCTGCCAATTTTTCCGGGCAATCCCGGCCGCCCCCAAAATTCCCCATCGACACACACGATCGTCCGTCATCCTGATCTACTCCTTGGGTTTTCTCGATCTTGGTGAAGCCTTGCGTCTGCGCGGCGTGTGCGCCCCGCTTGAGATCAATCGCCCGACGGCCCGGAACCTGCCCTCGCCAAGCGACCCGTGCGGCCACCGTCAGCTCAGGCCCTTGACTTCCCAACCTTTGCGGTACTCTCGGCGAAGAAGTTGCGTGGCCTCGGTCGAATTGGTGAACCTCAGGCCGGCCGCGTCCCATTCGAGGGTTTGGTGGGGGAATCGCGTGGCCACACCGCCCAAGAGGACCGACTCGGTGAGTGGGCCGGAATAGTCGAAAGGCGTGCTTGTTTTCGTGCGTCCCAGCACGGCGTCGATGAATTGTTTGTTGTGCGACGTGCCCGGGTCGCGGGGAAGCTTGTAGTCCTTGAATTGCGATTCTGGCAACAGGACTGGCAGCGCCACGTGCGGCAACAACATCACGCCTTTCTCGCCAAGGAAGATCGAGCCTTGGTCGGGCATGGCCTGCTTGCCCAGCAGGGTCTGCACGTCTTCCGGCGGCCGCTGGTCGCCGTCGTACCAGTAGATGGCGATGGTTTTATCCGCCGTGTAGGCCGTGCCGGGAAACACGTAGTGAATCACCGAATTGATCGACCAGTTCCAGCGATTGGGCGCCGGCCCCTCGGAGCGAACCGAGATCGGGGCCGTAAGCTCCAAAGACTTGTAGACCGGGTCGAAGATGTGGCAGCCCATGTCGCCGAACGTCCCGGTCCCGAAATCCAGCCGCTTGCGCCAGTTGCCTGGGTGGTAGTATCCGGCCAGATACGGCCGGGGCGCGCAGACGCCAAGCCAGAGGTCCCAATTCAAGCTGCTAGGCACCGGATCGCTTCGCTCGGGCAACGGTTCCAGGTCGCCCCATTTCTTGGAACTCCAGGTGTGGACCTCCTTGACCTTGCCGATCGCACCGCTTTGGATCACCTGGACTGCAATCCGGTAATAAGCGGTGGAGTGGATCTGGATGCCCATCTGGGTGACAAGCTGTTTCTCTCGCGCCACTTCGGTCAGTCGACGTACTTCGTAGATGTCGTGGGCCAGCGGCTTTTGCACGTAAGCGTGCAAGCCGACCTGCATCGCCGACATGGCCATGGGGGCGTGCATGTGGTCGGGCGTGCCCACGTTGACCGTGTCGAGGTTCTTTCCCTCCTTATCAAGCATCTCGCGCCAATCTTGATAGACCTTGATCTTCCGGTCGCTCAAATGCTTTTCGATCATGTCTAAACGACTGAGGTCTACCTCGCTGACGCAGACGATGTCGACGTCGGGATGGGCAGCGAAGCTCAACAAGTCGCTTCCCGCCATGCCCGCCGCCCCGAAGCTGGCGTGCCGCACCCGACTGCTGGGTGGGGCGGCCAACAACTTCGGCACGAACATCGGCACGGCAACCCCGCCGCCAAGCAGTTTTATGAAGTCTCGACGATTGGTCGAACCAAGGTGTCTCATACGCGATTTCTCCTCTATCAATATCAAACGCGCGGGGCGTCGCCTCGCGGCAGAGATTGTTGAGCGCCAACTACGCCGCGAGCATAGCGGCGGCAGTCTCGCGGGCGGATTCGATCATGGCCTTCATATTTTCGACAGGGACATCCCGAGGATTCATTTCGCCGGTGGCGAAAAGGTATCCGCCCTGGGCATAGCCGATCCGAACGAGGCGTTCCGTTTCGCGAGCTACCTCATTGGGCGTGCCTTTCAGGAGCACTTCAATGGGATCGAGGTTCCCGCTGAGGCAACACTTGCCCCGCAGGGCTTGACATGCCTCGGCCAAGTTGGCGGCCGGGCCGCAATTCACGATGTCCACGCCCAGCTCGGCCTCGGCCAACAGATAGGGCGTCCTGATTTCGCTGTTGTGCAGGTGGACGATTGCCCCGCAGGCGTGGGCGCGTTCCACGAGTCGCTTGCAGGGCGGGAAAGCGTATTTCTTGTATTGAGCCAGGGACAGCATACCCGAAAATGCATTGCAGTCGCCCAGCCAAATGGCGTGGGCCCCGGCCTGGACTTGGGCCTCGATCCACCGGGCCTCGAGCTCCACGAAGAAATCGCAGACCTTGAAGAACAAGTCTGGATCTTCGATCGCCAAAAGCATCGCCGCTTCCAGGCCAAACAACAGTCCCACGCAGCTATACGGCGCCGCGCAGCTCCCCTCGATCAGCACCCGATCGCCGAAATGCTCCCGCAACCGCCGAAGGGCCTTCAGTTTTTGCGGCATGCGGCCGTCGGTGTTGGGGTCGGGCAGGGGGAGTCGGTCGAGCGTGGCTTGAGTGGCGGGAAGGTAGTCGCGTGTGGCCCGCAGGATGTTGCCCTCCCCATGCGTGCCCACCCCGAGCGGCTCGAACTCGAAACAATCGTCGACTTGAAGCCAAGCCCAATCGTAGTCGAATTCCTCGATGGCGGCGATCCAGACCTCGGCCATTTTGTCGCCGTCCTGGCAGACGTCTTCGTAGCAGTATTTTCCGTACCACTTGACGTCGAATTCCTCGCTATGTGCGAAAATTGGCAAGCGGCGCGGCTTTTCCAGGGCGATCGCCCGGCGAACATCGTCCAGCAAACCATCGTAAGCCATGATGCGTCCCCGTAGCAGCAAAACGCCAAACCCAAAGCCCGCCGATGACGTCACGTGCCGTGGCGATAGTTCGCTAGGGCAGGAGTTATTCTGAACGTCCCTTAAGCCCTCGTCAAGCGCGCGATATGACCGCTTTGAGGTTTGCAGCCCCCTCACGGATTTTCCTTGCGGCAAAAAAACGTGCGGCAAGCCGCTTGTTTCCGCTCCGAGGCAATCCGCGGAGAGGATATATTGGTGCCCGAGGCGCAGTCAACTCGTTGAATTTTTTTGGCCAACAGCAGGCAACGAAAGGAACCAGAATGCCGGAGAACTATGATCTACCCACCAACTATCGCCCGCTCCTGAGCACTCGCGAAGTGGAAACCGCCATCAAAGACATCAAGGATTTTTTCGAACGGAATCTGGCAGCGGCCTTGGGGCTTCAGCGGGTGACGGCGCCGTTGTTCGTTCGCAGCGGGACAGGCCTGAACGACGACCTGAACGGCGTGGAACAGCCCGTGCGTTTCTTCGTCAAGAACGATGGCAATGCCCCGGTGGAAATCGTTCAGTCGTTGGCCAAGTGGAAGCGGCTGGCCTTGAAGCGGTATGGCTACCAGGTGGGCGAGGGCATCTACACCGACATGAACGCCATTCGCCCCGACGAGACGCTCGACGCCACCCATTCGATCTACGTAGACCAATGGGACTGGGAGAAGATCATCACGCCCGAGGAGCGAAACCGCGAGACGCTGGAGGCCGTGGTCCGCGCGATTTACGACGTGATTTGTCGCACGGAGTTTCACGTGGCCTCGCAATATTCCTGCATTCGCCCCATCCTGCCCGAGAAAATCACGTTTCTCACCTCCGAGGAGTTGTACCGGCGTTGGCCCGACGTCCCGCCGCGGGAACGCGAAAACCGTGCCTGTGCGGAATACCGGGCGATTTTCGTGATGGGCATCGGCGCGGCGTTGCCCGACGGCCAGCCCCACGACGGCCGCGCTCCTGACTACGACGATTGGACCACGCCCCGGCCCGACGGCGGCGTCGGACTCAATGGCGACATCCTGTTATGGAATCCCGTGCTCAACCGCGCTTTCGAAATCTCGTCGATGGGAATCCGCGTCGATCCAGAAACGCTCGTGCGTCAATTGAAGATTCGCGGTTTGGAACACCGGCTGGAATATCCTTTCCATCGCATGTTGGTGGCGGGCGAGCTGCCCCAGTCGATTGGCGGTGGGATTGGGCAATCGCGCTTGTGCATGTTTTTCCTGCGCACCGCGCACGTGGGCGAAGTCAGCGTGGGGATCTGGCCCGAGGCCATGCAGGAAGCCTGCGCCAAGGCCAACATCCCGCTGCTATAAGGTCAGCGGAATGGCCATGCGGACTTTCCTCCGCGACCACCCGAACCGTGCTTGCTCCCGGACCCAACCGCGGCGCGCACCCCTGCCGGTTGACGTCCCATACACAGGCATTACACTACAAAGAAACCAAGAGCGCGACGGCAATTTGGCGGCCAATCATGAGCAAGATTTTAACGAAAACGGAACTTGCGCCGAAGATATTCGAGTACACCGTCGAGGCCCCGCGGATTGCCAAGAAAGCCCAGCCTGGCCATTTTGTCGTGGTCATGGCCCATGAAAAAAGCGAACGGATTCCTTTGACCATTGCCGACTTCGATCGCCAAGCGGGCACGATCACGCTTGTCCTGATGGTGGTGGGCACCAGCACGGCCCAGTTGTCGTCGCTCGCCCCGGGCGACTCGTTGTACGCGTTGATCGGCCCCTTGGGCAGGCCCTCGGAGATCGAACGCTACGACACAGTGGTGATGGTGGCGGGCGGGGTGGGCACGGCCCCGGTGTATCCGATCGCAAGGGCCTTCTTCGACGGCGGTACGCGGGTTCTTACCATTCAAGGGGCACGAAGCCGAAACCTCCTGTTTTGGACGGACCGACTCGCCGCGGTCAGCCACGAACACATCATCACCACGGATGATGGCACGGCAGGGCGGAAGGCCCTCGTCACCGAGCCGCTTCAAGAGCTATTGGAACGCGATGTGACACGTCGCATTCAGTGTGTTTACGCGATCGGGCCAACAGTGATGATGAAGGCCTGTTCGGCGGTCACGGAACCATTCAAAGTCAAGACGGTGGTCAGCCTGAACACGATCATGGTCGACGGCACCGGGATGTGCGGCGGCTGCCGCGTGGACCTTCGGGGAGAAACCCGCTTCACGTGTACCGACGGACCGGAATTCGATGGCCACCTCGTCGATTGGCAGCAGCTCCTCTCGCGCCAAAAGGTCTATGCCCATCAGGAAGCGTGCTCATTCGAGCGTTACCTCAAGCAGTGGGCGGAAACGTCATGAAAGAAGTGAAGTCCGAGCCGCAAGGCAATGCTCCAGTGCCGAATCCCGAAGTCTTTGCGTCGCCCCAAGCCGAGCAAAAAACCGCCAAGCCGCCGCGCCGCAAGACCCGGGTCCCCATGCCCGAACAGCCGCCAGAGGTTCGCATTACGAACTTCAAGGAGGTACCGTTGGGCTACACGCCGGAACAGGCCCGCGAGGAAGCCGCTCGTTGCTTGCAGTGCAAACAGCCGCTTTGCGTGGAAGGCTGCCCGGTCAACGTGGACATTCCGGGGTTCCTTCGTTTGGTGGCCGAGGGGAAATTCGCCGAGGCGGCGCAGAAGATCAAGGAGACCAACTGCCTGCCGGCGATCTGCGGCCGGGTCTGCCCGCAGGAGACCCAATGCGAGGAGCGGTGCGTTCTTGGCAAGAAGGGCGAGCCTGCCGCGATTGGCCGCCTGGAACGCTTCGCTGCCGACTACGAAA
>CALFBP010000087.1 GCA_937951625.1 uncultured Thermoguttaceae bacterium | reverse complement strand
CGACTTGGACAACGATGGCCGCATCGATGTCGTGGTGCTCAACTCGCGGAGCACGCCCACCATCCTCCGCAACGAGTCGCCCGGCGGAAACCACTGGATTCAAATCCAGCTCCGCGGGGTGAAGACCAATCGCGATGGGGTAGGGGCTCGGGTCCGCGTGGTGGCCGGAGACCTCACGCAGATTGACGAAGTTCACAGCGGCCGCGGGTACCAGAGCCATTGGGGCTCCCGCCTGCATTTCGGCCTGGGCAAGCGCGAGCGGGTCGATCGCATCGAGGTCCGCTGGATCGGCGGCGGTGTGACCCTTAGGGAAAACCTAGCGGTCAATCAATTAGTGACGATCGTCGAGTCCGACGAAAGCCGCTGAGCGAGGCCCGAAGAAGAAGCACGTTCCCGACCGCCCACGTGGGCTTTTTGGGGGAGGGAATCGCCTGCTGGGGGCTGTCGGGTCCGCAGCTTCCGATGTTTCCCGAGGATTCATGGCGCCGACGAAGCACAGCTAACTTGGCGCCTCGCTGAGGCCCCCCCACCCGCGACACACGGTGCTTGTCAACCATACCAGGGCCGCTTCCGGTTGCGCGCGGCGCGGAGGGCGTTGAGGGCGATCTTCACGTCGGCCTCGACCTGGAAGTCGAACATGCCGGCGATAATGAAATCAGCCCCGTTGCGGTAGGCGTAAGGAAAGGCCATGTTCGGGTTGATGGCCCCAGCGGCCATGACCTTGAAGGCCACCCAGGGACGCTGGACCGACTCCATAAAGGCGATCGTTTCCTCGGGGTTGTTGCACCACATGTTGTCGTAGTTCCGATTGTGATCGCCCGGGTTGCCGCCCATCCAGTCATATTCCTGTCGATATTCCTTGGGCGTGGCAGACCAATAGCCGTCCGAATGCAGGGTCTTAACGTAAAAATCGGGATTGACGCCGTGTTTTTCGCAGGCGATGGGCATGTTCAACGAGTGGCCGCCCACGCCAGCCGGGACGCCCTCGGCCTTGATCAGCTCGACCATCTGGGCGATGGCGTCGATCTTGCCGCCGTTCATCATGAAGGCGTCGGTCATGCCGCCGTGGGAGTAGATCAGCGTCGCGCCCAAGTCCACCTGGCGTTTCACGGCCTCGGCTGTCTTGGACTTGTCTTCAGAGAACGTAATACAAACCATGGTCTGGATCGGCGTGGACCGGCTCTTGTTGTACTTGCTGACCACGGGCCAGCAGAGGGGGTCCAACTGAATCGTGTTGATGCCGCACGCCTGACAAAGATCCAACGTCTCAAACACCTTGGCCTCGGTGTTGTAGGAGGTGAACAGTTTCGAAGCGTACATCAGATCGCGGGCGTGGGCCCAGCCGCCGATCAGGTTGCCCCCGATGAACAGACGGCTGAGCGAGACCTTGCCGATCTTGCCTTGGGGCAGGCTGCCGGGCGGGATGTCGGTCTTGGGGGCGGACGGAGCGGCCGGCTGGGCCTTGCCCTCTTCCATCGCCGCCAGCAACGTGTCTTCTTCGATGCTGGTGTAGGCGGCGCTCAGCGCGCCGGCGCCAAGAATGCCCCGGGCCAGAAAACATCGACGATCAGTCTTTTCTGCCATGGGAACCCTCCCCTCGCGCAGGTTTTTCCACGACGTTTGCCGCCGGCGAGAAGACTGGCGACGCTGCCGTAAGACGTGCAACGCATCTTCCCGTCAAGCTCCCATCGAGCCTAGCACCCCAGCAGGTTCCAATCAAGTGGAGCATCCTTGTTTTCCGCAATCGCACTATTTCAAATCCAATTTGAATTGTCCTCCGCCGCGTTTGACCGTCGCCGTAAGCGGAGTGGTCTGCGGCGACGCATATTGGGGCGGGGCCAGGTTCGCGACCTTGGGTTCGGGCGGGGGCTTGCCGGTCTTGCTGGTATACTGTTTGGCCTCGTCGGGCGTCATCATCTTCTCCTCGGAGGCCATCTTCGTGACCGTTACCCGGTATTCGCCGATCAACGCCCCATTGCCCATGCCCGGCGTCTTCAGGTCGAACTTGCCAAAGCGATCCGTGGCCCCCACCGCGGCCACGCCGTCGGGAGCAACGGGATGAAACGTCACCACCGCACCGCTAAAGGGTTTGCCTTGAAAGGTAACCGTTCCCCGCACGCGAACCAGGTTCGGATTTCGGGCGGAACCGAAAACCATGCGGTACAAAAACCATAGGCACAACAGCCCGACCAAGACATAAGCGGTCACAAAGAGCGGACTGAACCAGTTGATTTCCAGGGGTTCCGCGGGGGATTCGCTCGTTTCGCCAGCTTGACTGGGGGGAACTTGTCCCGAAGGCGGGCGCGGGGGTGGTTCCGGCTTGGGCGGATTCGGTATCGCCATCGAGGAGATTCCTTGGTCGTACGCAAATTCAGCTTGGGATCAACACCGACGCGCAAGTGAGAACCATGTTGCTGCCCAGTCAATAAGTCAGGCCGCCGGCTGCCTCGCCGCCGCTTTTCGAGCCCAATGCGCCCCAAGCGCCGTAAGGGCTGGGACCGCTCGTCGCTTCGGGCGAACCCACCTGACCGCTGTTGATCGTCTCGGATGTGAAATTGACCGAGCCGTCGGCATACAGCGTGTTGACGCCGCCGGGGTGATTGCTCGAAGCCGACACAATGCCCGCCCCCATCCAGGAGCTTCCGAACAGGCACGAGGGGCTGTTGGGCGGCAACACCGTGGTGAAGCCGTTCATCAGCGGAACGCCGGCGTGCCAGTAGATTCCCACCCAGGGCCGCGTTTGCACCTGCGGCCGGTAGCGGCCGCCATCGCCCCGCAAGGCGAGGCAAATCGAGGGGTTCGTGTCCGCACCAAGCACGTTGAACGCCGCCGCGCCGCGGATCAGCGTGGCGTCGCCGCCCTTGCAGGCCTCGCTCACGGCGATCGTATTGCTCGTGCCGTCGGTGATGTCGGCCATGCGGGTGGCGGTGTAGAAACCGAAAATACCCCGCGGAAATCGCTGGCTATCGTTACCCACCAGGCTGTCGCCAAGGCAGAAATGATAGTTCGTCTGGCCCGGCTGTCCCGGCGCCCGAAGCGATTGCCGATCCGACGCGCACTGAAGGAGATTCACTTCCACATTGAACGGCAGATACCCGTTTTGATAAGGATCAAACGGCGCAGGCCCCCACGGTGGATAATCCACGCCCCCAAAGTTTTGCGTTGAGGTGAACTTGCTGTACAGCGCTGACTGCTCAAACATCGGCAGCAGCATGATCCAGCCGCTCAAGTATTCGCAGTTCGACGTCAAATCGCACGGTCCCGAGGTCCCGCCGCGGAGGAACGGAAAACACTTGTGCGTGTCATGATACTGGTGCAGGGCCAAGCCGATCTGCTTCAAGTTGTTGACGCAACTCGTGCGTCGGGCCGCCTCGCGGGCGCTTTGCACGGCGGGCAGCAACAGCGATACCAGGATGCCAATAATGGCGATCACCACCAGCAATTCGACCAGCGTAAAACCCGCATCCCCTCGTCGCATGGAACCAGCCCTTTCCACGAGAAACCTTACCCCCTATTTTATCTAATTCACTACACCATACAAGACGGGTTGACCCCACAATGCAGAGATCAAGAGATCGAGCAGTCTGGCCCTCGAAGCGCAGTCTCCCTGATCCGACGAATTCTTGAGTTTTCCCAACAAAGTTCTTTTTTCCGCCGGGGGGCCTACCTTTTGAAGTGCTCATGGGATCGTCGCTTGGCGGATCGGAACTGTTGTGTTACTGCTTTCTCAAATGGCCTATAGCCTTGCGGGCATTGCCCGCGAATGTCGTCCAGCCGGGCAGACCGCCGCCAAAAGTTCTCGGCAAAGTCGTGTGCCAAATCGACATTTCCTTCACCATAGTAGCGATCGAAGCGGTCGGATATTCGCGTCAACTCGTCGAGAGTCCGCTTGGGATCTTTGTCGCGCTCGGAACGGTAATCCCTCTGCGCGTAACGGCAATCGTGCGGCGGGCCATTTTTCAGGCCTGACCAAGCCAGCGTGTTTTCCCGGTCGCCCAACCACCAAGCCTCGATTTCTTCGATGGCGATCCCCAGAACGAAGCGGTCCCGGTTTGCCAACATATTTTTGATGGCTGATTGAGCGGCCTCTGTCCGTCGATCCAGCACAATGACGAAGAAGGCGTGATCGAACTCCCCTGTTTCAAGGACCTCAACCAGCCGGCGCACCGACGCGAGCACGCCGCCAAAACCCCGCTTACGGATGCAAAAGCGTTGGGTAACGTCGTCGGCGGATACGGGCCAAGAATAGTCCGCCCTTCGCCGCGCGATTTGTTCCAATAGTGCGGGCAGGAGACAATGATCGATGGGTCCCTCAGCGATGATGCCAATCTTCGTGCTCATTGGCCTCGGACTCCCGCGGTGGCGCCGATCAGACCCAAAGTCCATGCCTCGCCAAGCGAGTGCTCGAACTTTTCGCGAATTAAATCGAGCTGTCTATTGTCAGAAAGGCGAAGGACGGATGCGCCCTCGAGGGGCCGGGAGCGATCCAGGCAGTAAACCTGTTCCGGATGGTCGAAGAACTCGTCGAGTATATAAGGACTGTGAGTGGTCAGGAAAACCTGGCATCGGTTCGGCGGCTTCCGCTGAGTCAGCTCTCGCAGGATTTGCACCACTTCACGGACGAGTTGAGGATGAACACCGTTTTCGGGCTCCTCAAGACAAATGACGCTAGGGATGTTGTCGATGTACAACAACGATGTTATCGCCAGGAGCCGTAACACGCCGTCGCTCATTTGACGGCTGTTGAAAGTGATCGATTGACCATTGCCCTCGGTCAAGCGGATTCCGCGCCATCCCCAACCTCGTCCAGACACTGAGATATCTGTCAGGGTGGGGAACAACCGCCGAAGTCGCTTGACGAGTTTCTGGAACGCCTCAGGCTTCTCGTCGCGAAGACGTCCCACGAGGCTGGCCAGGTGTTCGCCGGACGCCCCCAGCTCGTCATGCTTGCCGCGATCGGGATTCCTCAAGACTTTTGGATCCCAAATCAGAAAGTAACGGAATCGTTCGATCCAATGGCGGAAGCGGAGCAATTCGGGATATTTCTTGCGATCCTGGCTGCCTTCCATTTGGCTCATTGCACTTGCCGGCAATCCGATCGCATTGAAGTACTCCATCTCGTTCGTGGTGCGATTGAAAATGCGAACGCGGCGCCCCTTACGATCTAGCAAAATCTGCTCGCCGCCCTCAGGCGGTTTCCATACGAACTTTTCCTCACCGATTCCAAGATGCTTTCGGGGCTGGAGTGCGACCGTGTAATGGTATTCCCCCGTGTTGACGCCTTGTTCGTCGTCGAGTTGGGCCTTGAGTTCCCAACGGATGACCTTCGAGGTTTGGCGTAGGTTAGGAAGATCGCTATAATTCCACCCGCGCTCTTGGAGGTACACCTCGACCGAGGTGCGGAAGAACGCTTTCAAGAAATCAATCGCTTGGAGTAGCGATGATTTCCCACAACCATTCGGACCGATCAACACGTTGAGCGGACCAAAGGTGAGAAACTCTTTCTCGCCCGGCGGCACGGCTGCAAGGTTCTTGAAGTTCCGAATAGAAAAGTGGGTGATCATGATGCGGCCCGATCCGTGTGGGACTGCAATTCGATTGTACTTTCCTTTGCACAGCGCGTAACGCGGCTCTACTCTCCCCCCAATCTTAATTTGCAATCACATTTGCGATCCCCGCCTCGGACGGTTGTCGGTCGCCTTGCTGAAGTAGTATTGCAGCTTCTCGTCAATCATGCCACGCCGGGGCTCCGAGTTGTTCGCAATCTGCAAAGGGTTACTTAGCAAAGCGTAACGCATGGCTCCATGAAAAATCGAGAGAACCATAAACTAGCGGTATCTAGTTTTCCCTGAAATGGGGGGCAAGCTTTTGAATTCCTGACTTTGCCTATTTCGGAAGTCGTGAAGGGTTTTGCCATGCAAGCGCTCTCGGGAGGGTCAGCCGAGTGAGCCAGTAGGACTTTCGCCATTGTTTCGACTCGTGGCGACAGCTAAATTTCCCGCCGTTGAAATTTGTTGTGACACGGAATTAACTCCGCAGCGTGCAGCGTCAACATAAAAATTAGTGGCTTGTCTTGGAAAAGACGGGAAATCTGGATAAAAGGGGCCGCGCCGATGGCCTTGGCGTTTTTCCTCCAGCCGTTGCCCAAAGATTATCCCAATCGTTTGGCATCGCCCACTGCCGAAAGTTCTAGCTCGGCGGTGCGAGGATCAGTAGTCATCGGGCTTCTCGTGGCCTGCTTTGTGCCTCGGGTATTGGTTGCCTTCGGCGTGCCCAGCATCACCCCGGATGGGGCGGTCTACATCGAGCAGGCCCGTTTGTTGGAAAGCGGCAACCTACTGGCTGGATTGCGGGGACTGAGCCTTTACCCGGCCATCCTTGCCGGAATGCACTGCCTGGGCATCGATTGGGAACTTGCGGCCAAGATTTGGGGCGTCGTCGCGGCCACGTTGGTGGTCTTACCTTTGTACGGTTGGGTCCGTCGACAATTCGATGACCAGGTCGCCCTTGTGGCTTCCTTCCTCTACATCGTGCATCCGAAGTTCATTGCCCTGAGTCCGGAGGTGATCCGCGACCAGACGTTTTGGCTTTTGTTCGCCACTTCGTTATACACTCAATGGCGTGCGGTCGTGGAACTCCGCGTGAGTTGGTTTCTTTTGGCGGCGCTGACCACGACGTTGGCCTGTCTGACTCGCTTCGAGGGCCTGTATCTTTTCCTTCCCATGGGGCTATGGTCGTTGTGGCGATGGATCGCGTTTCGCGGTGGTCGGTTGAAGCTACTGCTCGGAGTTTTGACCTTTTTGATCCCTCTGCCTGCGTTGATCCTGGCAGCAAATCTCGTGTGGCATCAAACCCGCGGCGAGTGGCTTTTGATTCGTTTGGATCCAGTGGGTCGGGCGATGGCCTGGCTGGCGGGGTTTTTGGGTTGGCTTGCAGAGGATCCGGCGAGCCAGGGGGCGTCCATTCCGCGTCTTTCCTTGGCTCAGATGGCATGGGTTTTCTTTCCCATCATGACCCGGGGGCTTTCTCCCTGCTTCGCATTGTTGATGTTTGGCGGCCTGTGGAAGTGGCGACGGGTGTGGGCGCGTCGCGACCATCAGGCCCTATTTTGGACCGCGATGGTCTTTGTGCTTAGTAGTTGGATCCAGCTTTGGTTCGACCGGCAACTTTGCTTCCGCTACGCTTTGCCCATCGTGCTGATGGCCTCGCCATTTGCTGCCCTGGGGCTTGTGAGTCTCACGCAATGGCTGGTCGGCAGACTCGGCAAATGGCTCGAGCCACGTCCCAAGCAAGCGATTTGGGGGGGGAATCCGCTCCTTCGATTGCGGAGTATCGCCCCAGTGGCGGGATGGGGGCCGATCGTTTTTGTGACCTTGGCCAGTCTGGCTTCCGTGGGCTTGGGAATTCAAGCTAGTTACGCGCCGCGAAAGGACACGGCAACGCTAGGACTCTGGCTTCGAGAGCAGGTCGGTTCCGGCTTGCTTCTGGTCGGGCCTGCGGGACTGGCGCCCGTGGCCGCCCATTATGCGGACGCCCGCTATGAGAGTTTCCGCCGCGACCTGGGAAATCCCGACAAGGTGGTGGAGCTCGTCCAACAGGTTCAACCTCAACTTGTAATCCTCGAAGAGACTCAAGGGCTGAGCGGTGAGAGGTACGATCGCCTCAAGGAGAGTCTGCGGAAATCGGGTTGGACCCTCGCGGAGCTTCCGCCCCACGTGCAGCGCCGTGGCGAACTCAGCGTGCTGCTGCGGAGCGACGTCGCTTTGGATCACGGTGGCATGCGGTCTCCTCCCGCAGTCCGAGTCTCCGCGTCCGATCGACTGGGACCGCCGCGGTCTGACGCCGTTGACGAAGCGCCGGTCTTGCAGACAACCATTTCGCGTTAGGCGCAAATCCCTCGCGCGTTGTGGCGAAACCCACCTCGCTTCGGCTCCATTTTCGATAGGGCAAAAGACTTCTGCCACCTTTTTTGGTTGTCGCGCTGCTTCTACAATACGCCGATCGGACTTGCGCTCGCGGCGGTTCATGGGACGACCGGACGATTTTGGCCTTCGCTCCCACGAAGTCAAGCCATGCCGCGAGGGCAGGCCGTTGATGTCGGGGCCAACGAAAGGAGTTTCTCATGCGTCTTCGCGTCTATGACTTGCTGATCGTTTCCTGGGTGTTGGGGAGCTTTACTTTGGCGGCTTCGCCCACCGCGGCGGATGAAGGGATGTGGCTGTTCAACAACCCGCCCAGCAAAATCCTCAAGGAGAAATACGGCTTCCAGCCCACTGCCGAGTGGCTGGAACATTTGCAGCAGTCGTCGGTGCGGTTCAACAGCGGCGGTTCGGGATCGTTTGTTTCATCGAATGGTTTGGTGATGACCAATCATCACGTGGGGGCGGACATGCTCCAGAAGATCAGCACGCCCGAGCGCGACTACCTGAAAACCGGCTTCTATGCCCGTCGCCAGGAGGACGAGATCCGCGCTCCCGACTTGGAATTGAACGTGCTGATGAGCATCGAGGATGTCACCGATCGGATCAACGCGGCGGTCAAGCCGGGCATGTCGCCGGCCGAGGCGTTTCAGGCCCGCCGTGCGGAGATGAACACGATTGAAAAAGAGTCGTTCGACAAGACCGGTTTGCGAAGCGACGTGGTCACGTTGTACCAGGGAGGGCAGTATCATCTCTATCGGTTCAAGAAGTACACGGACGTTCGGCTGGTCTTCGCGCCGGAACAGGCCATTGCCTTCTTTGGCGGCGACCCGGACAATTTCGAGTACCCCCGTTTCGATCTCGACGTCTGCTTCTTCCGCGTCTATGAGAATGGCCGTCCGGCCAGTCCGCCGCATTTCCTGAAATGGAGTCCCGCTGGTCCGGAGGACGGCGAATTGGTGTTCGTCTCCGGTCACCCCGGCCGCACCAACCGGCTGAACACGGTGGCACACCTGGAATTTCTCCGCGACCGCGTATATCCGGGACTTTTACAAAGGCTCTTCCGCCGCGAGGTGCTCCTTTCGACCTACAGCGAACGCAGCCGGGAAAACGCCCGCCGAGCCCAGGACGAATTGTTCGGCTATCAGAACAGCCGCAAGGCCCGGCTGGGCGGATTGGCCGGTCTGCAAGACCCGGCGATCATGGGCGCGAAGCAGATCGAGGAGCGGAGGCTCCGCGCGGCCATCGATGCCGATGCTCAGCTCAAATCGAACTATGGCAGCGCTTGGGACGAGGTCGCCGAGGCACTCCGCGTCTGGGAGCCGATCTATCAGCCGATGGTCTTGCTCGAGCAAGCCGCGGCGTTCAACAGCGAATACTTCAGCATTGCGAGGACCTTGGTTCGTTTGGCCGAGGAAACGGCCAAGCCCAACGCCGAGCGGCTCCGCGAGTTCCGCGAGTCGAACCTGGAATCGCTCCAGCAGATGCTCTTCTCCGAGGCCCCCATCTACGACGATTTGGAAACCCTCAAGCTGGCCGATTCGCTTTCCATGTTCATGGAAATGGCCGGGGCGAACGACCCGCTGGTGCAGAAGGTTTTAGCGGGCAAATCGCCGCGCCAACGGGCAGCGGAGCTGGTCGCGGGAACGAGGCTCCGCGAGGTGGCGGTGCGCAAGGCCTTGGCCGAGGGCGGGCCGAAGGCGATCGAGGCATCACCTGATCCCATGATCCAGCTCGCCCGGCTCGTCGATCCTGCGGCGCGCCGCGTCCGCAAGGTGTACGAAGAAAAGGTGGAGGAGCCGCTTCGTCAAGCCTACGCGAAGATCGCCAACGCCCGCTTCGCCCTGCTTGGCCCCGAGATGTATCCCGACGCCACCTTCACGCTCCGCCTGGCGTTCGGGACGGTGAAAGGCTATACGGAAAACGGCCGCGTGATCCCGCCGTGGACCACGATCGCCGGGGCTTACGAGCGCTCCGCCGAGCACGACAATCGGCCGCCGTTCCAATTGCCGCAGAGCTGGTTGGACCGCAAGGCGCACCTCGACCTGAACACGCCCATGAACTTCGTCTCCACGCCAGACATCATCGGAGGCAACTCCGGCAGCCCGGTGGTCAACCGCCGCGGCGAGGTGGTGGGCCTGATCTTCGACGGCAACATTCACTCGCTGGTGCTGGATTTCATCTACACCGAAGAACAGGCCCGAGCCGTGTCCGTTCACTCAGCCGCGATTGTCGAGGCGTTGCGGAAAATCTACGATGCCGGGCCGCTGGCCGACGAACTCGGCCGTTGAACCCCCAGGCCACGCCGCGATGTGGGACGCCCTCGAGCCCCTAAGGGCGAAAAGTCCTCGGCGCGGCGTAGCGCCGCAAGCAAAAACGACGCACCCCCAAACGAACTTCGGAACGAGAGCGCTACGTTGAGGCGAAGGGTAAACTTGGCAGGAAAGCGACGTTCCTGCGTCACCCATTTTCAACACTCAATTTGCGCGGCTTAACTTTTTAGCCGACTTGGAGCTTTTTTTACAACCCAGCCTATCCCGCTCAAAAGAGGTTTTTTAGCCGTTTTTTCCCGTAGTCTGTAGAGACCCTAAGCCCTCACCCTAACCCTCTCCCAGAGGGAGAGGGGATTTTGGGATAGGCTCCTAGCTTGGTCGTACCAACAAAGCAGGCCAACGACCCAACGGCCAACGACCCAACGGCCAACGGGCAACGACCAACGCCCAACGGCAGACTCGCAGGTCGCTTACTCTGGATCGCGGATTTCGATGAGCGAGTGGGTAGCGAGGGCGGACTGGTCGAAATAAGTCTCGCTCGTGATCGACTGAATGGCGGTGAGTACCTTGAGCACCACCCGAACTTGGTCCGTGATGGTCGCCTCGGGGGCTTGGGGCCTCGCGGGAAGTTGTGGCTCGGCAGGTGCTTTTCCTTCGGGCTTGTTTTTTTCACCGTCATCCTTGGCGGCTTTTTCTTTCGCGGCTGGCTGCTTGGGTTGACGTATCGGTTTACGGATTTCCGCTTCCTGGGCATCCTCGTCGGCGATTTGGCGGATGGCAAACTCCACCCAGGGCGTGGCCGCGGCCACCAAGCCAGCCCAATCGAACGAGACTGCGGCGAGACGCGGACGTTTTGCGTCGCTTAGCACGCCGCCCACACCGGCAGGCGTGGGCACGAGCAGCCGCTTGACATGGTCCGAGGTGAAAGCGATCACCGCCAAGTGATCGGACAGGCCCAAATGCACGCCAATTTCCTTGGCCAGACCCCAATCCTCGGGAAACTCGAAGGTGAAGAGCGTGCCGTTGGTCGTTTCTGTGGTTTTCGGCTCAGGACAACGGATGTCTGGGATATTATCTGGATCGGGAACGATTTTGCGCAGGGCCTCGACCGCCTCGTTGAAAATCACCCGATACTCGCCCATGGCCTGACGCAGCGCCTTCGCGTTGCGAATGCCGAGGACTACGGCGGGCTCGATCATCGGCATGGGTTGGTCCAAGTCGGGCAAGGCCCGGTGGAATCGTCGGCTTTGAAACTTGCTGTCCAGGACCAGACCGATTTGGCCGGGCGAGACGGCTTGGATCAAGAGCCGGTTGGCCTTGTCGAAACGTTGGACAAGCGGAGTGAAAAGCTCGACGGCCTTTTGGAACTGCTCGAGTTCGTCAGGTGGTATCCGCGGAACGGCGAACTCATAGAAATAGTGATAGGCCCGGCGTATCCATTTCACGGCCAGGTCGTACTCGGTCTGCCAGTCGCTCGTGCGGGCCAGCGCCGACAAGATCGGCTTACGACCGACGTGCTCCAGCAGGGTCAGGGCCGATTGGTTGTTGAGTTGCCGATGTTTTCCCCAAGAGTAAGAGTAGCCCTCGATTCCGCGGTCGGTGAGGAAGTGAAACGAACTGCTTGCCCCATCCGCCGCGAAGCAGGCTTTCAAGTCAGCGGTCAGTTCCTCGATGTCTTTGCGAATTGCGGCTTGCTGATCGGGCAAGAGTCCCAGATTCGGCAGGGCTTTGTCGATGGCCTTGAGCAGCTCTTGGGCATCGCGCGACGAATCTTGAAGCCGGGCCATGGCCGCGCTGGTGTAACCGAGTTGGACAAGGCGACGATCGGCGAAGTTTTCGAGCGGTCGGAACTCGGGCCGGTCGGCCAATGATCGGCCATTGCCTAGTCGCGCGAGGTACTCGGTCGAAGGTCCCACGGCAAGAATCACATACTCCCCACGAATCCCCAGGGCAACGACCTTTTTCAGCTTCGTGATCCGATCGACGATCTTATCCACGTCGCCCTTGCGCTCTTCCTGCTCGCGCCACGCTTCCAGGGGGATTTCCTCCCACGGGATCATGCCGCCGTCGAGCGTGAGGGTGAGGTAGTCATTGCCCGCCACGGTGGTCCGTTTCCACTTGCCGCCGAGTTGGGGCAGGAACATCAGCATCGCGTTGACGAGTCCCTCGAGCTTGGTCAACTCCTCGACGGCCAAGGGGCGGTCCTTCACCCGGAAGCCGATCACCACGTTGGGCACTTTGAGCAATTCGAGGTTATCGACCAAGGCAGTGGTCAGAAACCCCAAGGGTCGCTCCGGCGTTTCGCCTTGGAGTTGTTCGAGGAGCGAAACGAATTGCGTCGTGCCGTAAAGCCGCTGCACCAGCTCGATGAGGTCGATCATCGCGTCGTCGCCGCAGACGAAGACCTCGTGGGAAAACATGTCGGCCAAGAGCTTCAACGCTTTTTGGACCTCGGGGTTCTCCCAAACGGCTTTGACCTGCGCGGCGTTTTGGCCGAATTCCATCTCCTCCATGAATCGCTTCAGCCCTTCCTGCACGGCGGGAAGGGCCATGATCGACGCCATGGCCCGGCTGTTGCGAATCGCCTCGATCTGCTCGCCATTGCGGAGCAAGGCCCCATAGTAAGCGACATCCGCGGGGACGAAGTTCAACGAGGTGCCCAGTTTGTCCAAGGGACCGGCGGCCTGGGCTGGATTGGTCCAGAACAGCGAGCTCGCCAAAACCGCGAGGACGGTTCCAACCAGAAAGCAATACCTGGCACTAGAAAGAAGGCGCGGGGCCATGTGCGTGACTCCTCGTTTCAAGCATGGTAAAGAGAAGGGATTCATCCGCCGCCGCGAGCATTGTAGCCTCTTGCCCAGTCCCCGGAAAGGTGGAGCCAATTGACGTTGCGGGGGCCGATGAGGAATACTTGACTTATGCGTCCGGATTCGGGGATGGAACGGCATAGGGACAGGCCACGCCCAACAGGCCTTTCTCATGGACGCCAAGAGCGCTGGAAACGACGCCAGGGGCGCAGACGGGCCGCGGTATCAGCCACTCGTGCTCGTGGCCTTGGCGGTGTGTGCGGGAATTGTGGCCGATCGTCGCTTGGGATGGGCCGTACCGCTCTGGTGGACTTTGAGCAGCTCCGCGTGGCTCGCCTGGTGGGTTTTGTGGCGGCGACGCTGGGATCGGGCGGCAGGCTTAGCGATCCTCGTGGCGGCTGCGGCCTGCGGCGGGGCCTGGCACCATTGCCGCTGGAACCTTTTCTCGGCCAGGGACTTGGGCTTTTACGCCCGGGCAAGCGAGCAGCCACTTTGCGTCGAGGCCCTCGTCCTGACCGGTCCCCGAACCCCTGCTGCTCCCGCTGCGAATCCGCAGCGGCCACATTGGATCACGCCTCCATGCCACTTGGAAATTGAGGTGCTCGCGCTGCGTAATGGGGCGAAGTGGGAACCGGCGGCAGGTCGCGCGAGGCTGAGCATCCACGGTGGGAAACCAACGATCCGTGCCGGCGACCGCATTCGTGTCTTCGCGCACTTCGCCCGCTTGATGCCGGCCCCGAATCCCGGCGAGTTCGATTTTGCCGCCCATCATCGTGCCGATCGCGTCCTGGTTGTTTTGCGTGCGAAGAGCCCCGCCTGCGTTTCCTTGGTGAAGCCGGGCGCTTGGTGGCATGGTCGGCGATGGATCGATGCTGTGCGTTCGGCCGGGGATTCGGTCCTTTGGAAGTGGCTCGATCCGCGTCGGGCAGGAATCGCATCCGCTGTGTTGCTCGGTTGCCGCGAGGAAGTGACCGCCGAGCAGACCGAGGCCTTCGTGGAGACGGGTACGATCCACGTCTTGTCGATCTCGGGGATGCACGTGGGTATCTTGGCCGCCTCAGTGTTTTGGGTCATGCAGGCGGTGATGGCGCCTCGCGGAGCCGTGGTGCTGGTCACCGCCGCGGTGGTCGCCGGATACACGCTCTTGGCCGACGCCCAGCCGCCGGCCGTGCGGGCCATGGTGCTGGTGCTGATCGTCTGCGGGGCCTATGGGCTTCGGCGTCGGCCGTTGGGGATGAACTCGTTAGGCGCGGCGGCGCTGATCGTGTTGGTCTTGAACCCCGCCGATCTTTTCCGCGTGGGCGTTCAATTATCTTTCCTCTGCGTGATGGTCCTGGTGTGGCTTTCCTCGCGGCCGGCAGCACGCGATGCGACAGAGGCCGCCTTGGAGCGGCTAGTCCGTCAAAGCCTTCCCTGGCCGAGGCGGCTGCTTGGCGACTTGGGAAGCTGGACGTGGGAACTGGTGCGCGTCAGTGCGGTCGTTTGGCTGGTCACCGCGCCGTTGGTTGCTGCCCGATTCCATGTGATCACGCCGATCGCCTTGATTCTCAGCCCCGTGACGTGGCTGCCCACGGTCGCCGCTTTGTGGTCTGGCTTCGCGACCCTTTTGGCGGGCGTGATCTGCCCCTGGGCCGTGCCGGCCTTGAGCTTCTGCTGCGACCTGGCAATCGGACTCTTGCAATGGATGGTGGAAACGGCGCGACGGGTGCCTGGGAGTTGCTGGTGGGTCCCCGGTCCAGCCGATTGGTGGTTGCTGGGGCTGTACGGCGGACTGGGAGTGCTTTTAGCTTGGCCACGGGTGCGTCCGCCACGGCGGTGGCTGGCGGCGATCTTGGCCCTTTGGACGAGCGTTGGAATCGGCAGCTCGCTGCTGCCTGACGAACGCCCACAGCTTGTTTGCACCTTCGCCTCGGTGGGTCACGGATGCGGAGTGATAATCCACGCACCGTCCGGCGCGACGTTGCTATACGACGCGGGTTCGCTGATGTCGCCGGAGCGGGCCGCGCGGGGCATCTCCGCGTGTCTTTGGTCCCAGGGCTTGACGCGGATCGACGCCCTCGTGCTTTCCCATCCCGATGCCGACCACTTCAACGCCGTGCCCACGTTGCTCGAGCGATTCTCGATCAAGGCGGTCTATGTCCCGAGGAACATGTGGGACCGAGAAAAACCCTCCCTGGTGGCGCTCCGCGAGGCGATCGAGCAAGCGGGCGTGCCAATCCGCGAGATCGCGGCCAACGATCGGCTTTGGCTTGGGCCGCGGCGCCCCGCGGCCGCAAAACACGGCCAATCCCCACCGCAGGTCGATCCTGAACTCTGTCGCGTGGAAGTCCTTCATCCTCCCCGGGGGGAAATGATCGGATCGGATAATGCCCAAAGCATCGTCCTGGCGATCGAGGGCCTGGGCCAGCGGATCCTGTTAACCGGCGATTTGGATGGCCCCGGGCTTGAGAACTTGCTCAAGGAAGAGCCGTGGCCGTGCGATGTTCTCATGGCCCCCCACCACGGGACCCAAGCCAGCAATTCCCCCGAGTTGGCCCGATGGAGCCGTCCCCGCCTAGTGGTCATCAGCGGCTCGGCGAGGACCAACGCAGACGATGCTACGGCCACGTACCGTACAACGGGCGCGGAGGTGCTGCACACCGCCGAGCACGGCGCGATCACGCTGCGTTTGACGGAAAACGATTTCGTGGTCCACACGCAGCTCGGTCCCGGACGACGCTCCGGCGATCAGGCAAGCAGCGCGCGGCAATAAACCGTCGCGGACACGGGGGCCCTTACCGGTAATCGCTTGGGATTGAACGGGCACAAGGCCTCTTGAACGCTCAGGCCGCGGACCTCGATCCGGCTGGGGTCATTCGTGCCCACCCCGGCGAAGGCCAACAATTTCAAATGGTTTTCGCCTTGGAAAGGAAAGGCGAAATGGTCGGCTAGGGGGTCATAGCCCATCACGGCCGTGGCGATAGCGTCGGTGGTGACCGGATTCAGGCCGGCCAGGAGGAGCTTGGGTTGAATCGGCTCGACGCCGGGGATCCAAGGACCTTCCCCGCCGCGGTTCGTCAGCACGCCATCGATAATCGCCAAATCAATGGGCCGTGCGCCGACCGTATCGGCGGTGACGCGGGGCACCCGCCGGGCCCAATCGCCCACCGCGAGGCCAACGTCGTGGGGGCCTGGCACGCCCGCCGGCACCTGCTTGCGGCCGAGATGCAAGATGTCGCCGCGGTAATGGGTGGTGTCCTCGTTTGGGGCGTCCCCGCCATAAAGCGAGGTAGGCGGCATGCCGAAGTTGTTCTTGCAGGCCATGGTCACGCCCGCACAAGCGTGGTCCTTGAGCTTGGCCAATGAGACGTAGACATCGGTTTTTTCATAGGCCGGATGGACGTCGAAGGCGGGAAAGAGGAACCCGCCCCAGGGGACCGACAGGCGACTGTAGTTCGGAAATCGCCCGCGATTGCGGGTGTCGAGGAACTCGACGCGATGGGCGCCCGCGGCCCGAATCGCCGCCACGTCCCAACCGCCGCCGCTGAGCACTTCTTCCGGGGGTTTGCGGGAGTATTGGCTCTCGACGAGCACGATGCGTTTCGCGCCTGCGTCGGCCAGGGCGGCACACACGGCGGCCACCACGTGCGGATGCACGTGGTAGGTCAGGTAGGGAGCCAGCCCGGCCAGCTTGCCCGCCTGACCGCCGGTCAGATTCAGCTTCACGGTGACGGTCTTCCCCTGCACCAGCCGCTGAATGCCACCGAGAAGCTTCAGCGCGCGATCCAAGGCCGCTCGCACGACCTGGGGATCGTAGGAGTCGCATCGTTCCATGGCCACTGGCGAGGTGGGAGCTTGCTGGGAGCGATCCACCAGGGTCGGTTGATGGCTAGCCTCGGCGGCCCAAGACGCCGCCATCCCGCCGCCAAGCAGCCATCCCGTTGCCCCGAAACCGGCAGATAGTATCTCGCGACGGTTCATGCCGCGGGTCATCCTTCGTCTCCTTGCTTCCTGAGAATGAACACCGCGTCAGACAGCTCATCGGTGAGCGCGAGCGGCTGATCGATCTCGTACCAGAAATCGTACACGTCGCAGAGTTGGAGGCAAGGGACTCCGGCCAGGGTCCGGCGGAACTGGGCGGCCGTGTAGAGGCGAAAATCGAACACGTGGCGCAAACGGAGCGTGCGGCGGCCGCGGACCAGAAGATTCACGCACAGCGTCTCCAGCCGTCGCCGCCGATCGGTGGAAACCACACGGAGCGTGACCGAGACCTGGATGCCTCCACGACGAGCTCGCCAACGCTCGATGCATTCCTCGGCGGCGTCGGGCGGAACGAGATGGAACCCGAGGATATAGATGCCGCCAGGACGCAGGCTTTCCGCCACACAATGCAAATGGCGAACGGCTGCCTTTTCGGTCAATAGGTGGCGGAACCCATCGAACGTGGAGAACGCCGCGTCGACCGGCTGGGAGAGACGAAAGTCGGCCATATCGGCCTGAAACACGCTCGCGCTCAAACCCCGTCGCTTCAAGCGGCGACGCAGATACCGCAGTGCCGGTTCGCTCAGATCGAATCCCGACACCTGATAGCCCCGGGCGGCCATCTCGGTCACGAGACGGCCGCTGCCGCAGGCGGGCTCAAGCACACGACGCACCGCGCCGCCACAGTATTTGCGGCACGCGGCCTCGATGAAATCGGCCTCGCGGCGCGTCTCGTCGGCGAAGGCGATGTCGTAGTATTGCGGGTAATCGTACCAGCTTGCTTCAATCCGCCGAACCGCCATGCGTCCACCGTCCGACGCCCACAGGCCGGGGTATCCGAAGTCCCCTTCGGAAGCCCCGCCGGTTCGAGCGGAAAAACACAGAAGAGATTTCTGCCCGGGCAACCGCGGCCAGCCGTGCGACTACTTGCGGAAAAAAAACCCTTTCTTTTTGAAGGCCGCAGCGGCATCCTCGTTGGTCGGACAGATGTCGAGCACCTTGTTGAGGCCGGTGATCTTGAAGACCTTTTCGATTTCCTTGTCGATGTTGCAGAGCTTCAGGTTGATCTTGAATTCCTTGCAGCGCTTTTGGACGCGGATCAACATGCCCAACGCCGACGAGGAGAGGAACTTCACGAACCGGAAGTCGAGAATGACGTTTTGCTCCTGCGTCTTCTCCAGCAAGCGGATCAACTCGTCCTGACACTGGCGGATGACCAGCTCGTCGAGGATTTTCGCTTCGGTGAAATAGACCGTGAGGATTTCTCCATCCGATTCGGACCGTATCAAGGAAGCCATGCTGACTCGTTCCTTTCCCCTACGACAACCACGGTAAGGCCGCCCGCTCTTGCGTATGCTCCCATCCTAACAGAAGCTTGCCAATAGCTTAAGATGGTAGCCCCAATTTTCTCCGCCGCAAATCCCCTTGATCGCGCAATGGCCAGTCCAGCGGCCGCCGCGTTGCCACACGGTTTAGCCCGTTCGGGTATATTCTTGTTAGCCATTGGCACGGCATTCGATTGGCGATAGAAAGTTATAATGGAGGCACTTCGGGAATCGTACTTCGCCAGTTGGACAACGCCGGGAGAAGGACGTTATCGTGCGAAATTCACCCTCGGAGGGCCACGGTCCCTGGGGTTGGAGAATGGACCGCATCCTCCAAACGGTCGCCGCGAGCCTGTGTTGCGACGTTGCTGCGACAGAGGGAGTATGTCCGAGCGGAAGGCGAAGAATTGCGCCCCCCTTCCGGTTGGGGGATCCTGCCCATTTCCTTTTTGCTCGCCCACGTAGCTGATTCTCTCGATCAAGATAGGGCGTATACTAAATTTGTTAGACTTTTCGAGCGCAACACCGCGGCGGCACGGCGGTCGGTTCTGAGCCGAGGCCGGGCCTAAACCCGGAGCATAGGGCCGCGCGGAATGGAACGACTGATCGCGTTACACGGTTGCGGCGTTCTCTTGTTGACTTCAACGCAGAAGGAGGAACGTGATGCAAACGGCCAAGCAACTCTCGGTTTCGCTGGTCAATAAGCCGGGGCGGTTAGCTGCCATGTTGACGGCGCTTGCGAAAAAGAAGGTGGGCTTCCAGGCATTAGCGGTCATGGATTCCGGAGACCGTGGGACGGTCCGCTTTGTCCCCAATCCCGACCAATTTGCCGCCGCAACCGAGGTTTTAGAGCAACTCAACGTGCGTTACGAGCCGTCGGAAGTGCTCATGGTGGAAGTCCCTTCCCAACCTGGCGCGTTCCGCAAGATTTGTGAACGCTTGGCTGCCGAGCATTTGAACATTGACTACGCCTACGCCTCGTTCGCCGAGGGCAGCGCCAGGAAAGCCGGCCTGGCGGTCATCAAGGTCAACGACCTCGCCAAGGCCCAGAAGGTACTGGGAGTCAACGGCAGCCCGACCCCACGAAAAAAACTCCCGGTACGTCGGCCACCCGTGCGGAACAGGTAGTCCAGGTAAATCCTACCTATCACGGTACGCTACATCCACCACTCGGGGGCCATCAGCTTGTCGCGAAGGCGACGCGGAGCACCTTTTTCTCGCGATCGACCTTTACCATCGCGAGGTCATAATTAAACCGCTCTACCAGGGGGAATAGGCTCTGGGTGGGTTCCATCTTGATGGCCAGGGCCCATCGCTCCGCTTGTACTTACTCCACCGAATAACTACTTTATAGGGGTATATGATTCTATATTTAGATGGGTATGTTGAAAGTTTCTGCCCTTGCGGCGCAAGCGGGTTTTCTGGGAGACTTTGGGCACTTGTCGTGAAATAGCGCGAATCCAGGATGGTTCCGCACTCCCACCGCGTAGGGCGTTGAACGAAACTCGATGCGCTGGATCGGATTCGGAGGATTGCTGCTAGCGGCGGTAATGGGCTGCGCGCGGGTCCGCCCGTTGGCTGAGCCCATGGGCCCACCCGTCCCGCTCTACTGCGACAACCCACTCCTCATGCCGGTCCGGGATTGGTCGGCACTTTGGGAGGCGTTGGTCCATGTGATCGACGATTACTTCCGCATTGAAAACGAGGAGCCGGTGCGGATGGTGGGCGACACCTTGACCGAAGGACGGATCGACACCTTCCCTGAGACCGGCTCGACGGTCTTGGAACCGTGGCGCCACGACTCGGCCGACCCTTATGAAAAGGTGGAAAGCACGCTCCAGTCGATCCGTCGTCAGGCACACGTCCGCGTGATCCCGTCCGAGGGAGGGTTCCTGGTCGACGTCACGGTCTTCAAGGAGCTGGAAGACGTCAAACGGCCGGCCCACGTCTCGGCCGGCGCGGCGACCTTCCGTACGGAAAGCTCGTTTACTCGGGTTGTGAATCCGATCGGCGACCAGGAAGTGAACCAAGGGTGGATTCGGCTTGGCCGAGATCGGGCCTTGGAGCAGCGGATTCTGGCTCAACTGCAAGAGACGTTGGGGGTGCAAGGGCTTCCGCCACCGCCTGCGCCCGTGCCCGCCCCGCAACCGACAGGGCCGCCCTCCAAACCGGGTTGCACGCCGGGGTCGCCTGGCTGCTCCTCCTCGCCGCGGTGCGCTTCAGGACCAGAAACTCGATCCACGTCGGGCTGGACCCCGCAAGACGACAACCTAAGTTTCTTCGCATCCACGGGGGATTTGATCGATCCGGGATCAGCCAATCATTCAGCGATGTTTAGAGGCGAGTCCGAGGCATCGGGCGAGGTGTTCGAACCGGAATTCGGGGCGGGGTTCGCCCCCTTGGAGCAGACCGAACCTTTGCGCACGGGTTTCTCGGCTCGAGTGGGTGAGGAGTTTTTTCGCCTTGTGGACCTTAGTCTCCATGATTACGGCAATTTTTATTCGCTCCCAGAACTCGTCGCTTTGTCTGGCGGAATTGGTCTAGCCGCCATATACGCCAACGTGAAAGTCGACGACCAGACCATCGACGAGAACTTCCAACACTGGCACAACACACACGTCGTCAATCCTAAGAGGGCCAAGTTCGCCTACCCCATCGGCGAACTTGGGAATGGACGCTACTTTGTTCCAACTTACGTTATCTGCTTGGGGGCAAGAGAAGCCTGGCCCGACAGTCCCCTCGCTAACTTCTTTGGCGAATGGGGAGATCGTTCTCTCAGGAGCTTTCTGGTCGGCGCACCGGTGGTTCTGGCGTTGCAATACGGGTTGGGGGCGAGTCGGCCGGAGGATTCAACGAACGGGTCGCGCTGGGTCCCATTCGACGGAGATAATTCGGTCAGTGGCCACGCCTTCATCGGCGGCGTCAACTTCATCAACGCCGCCAAAATGACCGACAACATCCCCTTGAAATCAGCGCTTTATGTCGCTTCGTTCGTGCCGGGCTGGACGAGGATCATTCGGGACAAACACTATTTGTCCCAAGTGATGCTCGGCTGGTGGGTAGCCTTTCTCTCCGCCAACGCGGTCGACTGGACCGAGCAACAGCAGTCCGGCTGGCAGATCACTCCGGCAGTAAACGACGAAGGGCTCTCAATCCACTTCGCCCGGGCGTGGTGAGCCGTTGTGGCGACCATCGGACCTCGGCTTGTGCTGGCAGGGTGACATTTCTACGACATTGAGGGTGTCGACGAATCGACTGGCTGGGTGACTACTGCGGCGGTGGGAGCAACGGGAGTCGTTGGGCGTGCGACGGGTAGTTTCAACGTGAAGGCAGTCCCTTTGCCCAGAGTGCTCTCGACGCGAATCCGACCGTGATGGGCCTCGATGATGTCCTTACACGTGGCCAGTCCCAGACCCGTTCCGCCTTTTCCGGTTGCATCAGGTCCTTTTTTGGTGGTGAAGAATGGATCGAAAATCCGCGGCAGGATTTCGGGTGGGATCCCAGGCCCATAGTCCCGCACCACCACGTCCACCGTGTCGCTCTCGGGGTCGTATTGGAGCTTGACCATCACGCGACCGCCGTTGGGCATCGCTTGCCGGGCATTAATGAGTAAGTTGAGCAAGACCTGCTGGATTTGGTTGCCATTGACAAGGGCGGGTGGGACCGCTTGGATTCGCTTCTCAACCACGATCCGATACTTGTTCATCTCCCTTTCCAGGAGCACAAGCGTGTCTTCTAGGAGCTGAGCCAAGTCGGTGGGCTCTAAGGCTGCCGAACGGTTCCTGGCGATCCCGAGGATGCTGCCCGTGATCTTGGCGGCGCGATTGGCGGCCGTGAGGATCTTCTCGAAACACTTGTCTCGGTTTGCCTCGTCCTTGTGGCGCATCCCGATCTTGGCGTAATTGATGATCGTCATCAGCACGTTGTTGAATTCATGGGTGGTTGTGCTGACGAGTTCGCCCAACGCCGTAAATTTTTGGGTATGGACGAGTTGCTGCTTGAGAAGCTGAATCTGCTGCTCCAACGCAGCGGGGTCGGAGGTGCTGCTCATGGTCATTGTGCCGTGTTGGTGGATGACGCGGTCGTCCAACGAGGTCT
Organism: uncultured Thermoguttaceae bacterium; assembly: GCA_937951625.1. Classification (GTDB taxonomy): domain Bacteria; phylum Planctomycetota; class Planctomycetia; order Pirellulales; family Thermoguttaceae; genus CALFBP01. The sequence continues at coordinate 37,456 of CALFBP010000087.1, read as the reverse complement.
GCTCGAAATGCCCCACTCACCGCGTTTGCCTATTCGCCAACGAGTTCGCCCGTTTGCCGAACAATCGCGTCTTAACTGTTGGCGATCAAAGAAGTTAGTTGCCCAAAAGGGTATCGTCGAAGAGGGCTCGGCAACTGAAACGCAAGGCGATATAATCCGCATCGCACGGATGGAAGGTTTCAAAACCAGGGCTTTGGGAAGACTGGGATGCGTACGGTGGAGGCCCTTCGGGCAGTGCTTCGCCTGGCAGAGCAGGCAGGTTACGAGGTCCGCCACGAATGGCTAGATGGCGCTGGGGGCGGGGCCTGCGAAGTCAAGGGACGCAAATTGCTGGTACTGGACTTGGCCCTCGGGCCGCAGGAGCAATTGCAGATCGTCTTGGATGCCCTCCATCGGGATCCGGAGGTGAATCGCCACGAGCTTCGACGGTTTGCGGGCCTGGGGACGCGAAGAGAGGTCGCTTGAAGTCGGAATCGCCAGCGAGCGGTTCGCCGGATACAATGCCGCCATGTCGACCAACGCCGCGACCGTCGAAGAATTGCGATGGAAGAAATTTCCGGTGCTGGACAACGGCTTCGTCTGCCTGGTCGACGTGATGGGCGACGACGCCGCCGTGGTCCAAGCCGCCCGAGTCAGTTATGGGCAGGGAACGCGATCCGTCTCCGACGACCGGGCGTTGATTCGCTATCTCATGCGACACCGCCACACCACACCGTTTGAAATGGCGGAGGTGAAATTCCTGGTCCGCGTGCCCATGGACTGTTGGCGCCAGTGGATCCGGCACCGCACCGCCTCGGTCAACGAGATGAGTACCCGATACTCGATCGCTATCGACGCGGCCCAGACCACGAAGCCGGATCAATGGCGTCGGCAGGCGGCAGCCAACCGTCAAGGCAGCGAGGGTTCTCTGGATTCGGAAACAGGTCGATGGTTGACCGCCGAGGAAGCCGAATTGCAGCAGCAGGCTCGTCGGGTGTATCAGCGGCGGATCGAGGCGGGCGTGGCCCGAGAACAGGCCCGAAAAGACCTTCCTCTCTCCACCTACACCGAGGCCTATTGGAAGATCGACCTCCACAACTTGCTGCACTTTTTGGAGTTGCGCATGGATGTCCATGCGCAGTGGGAAATCCGGCAGTATGCCCGGACGATCGGCGAACAAATCGTCCAACCCCTGTTCCCTTTGATTTGGGAGGCGTTTCTCGACTATCGAGTGGAGGCGCTGGTGCTGACACGCCTCGAGCGGGGGGTGATTGCCCGACTCGCCGCGGCGGGCAACTTGCCAGCCGATGAAGCCCAGTTCCTGGCGGCCCAGGACCCGGCTTGGGCCGGGCTTCCGCACAGCCGGGAGCGCGACGAATGTCGGGAAAAACTGCTGCGACTCGGTCTGATGAGGGAGTGACCATGCCTAGCCACGATTCCACCGCCCAGGAATTGCTGACCCTGACCCAACGGCTCTTGGACAGCATTGTCTCCGGCGACTGGGAGACCTATCGTTCGTTGTGCGATCCAAGCCTGTCGGCCTTCGAGCCGGAGTCGCAAGGCCACCTCGTGGAGGGCCTGGAGTTTCACCATTTCTTTTTCAAATTGGGGCCTTCCGCCGGGTCGTGCCAGACGACGATCGTGGCCCCGCGGGTCCGCCTGATGGGCGATGCCGCCGTGGTGGCTTACGTGCGACTGACCCAACGGGCGGATTCCGAAGGGAAGGTCACCATCTCGCAGTGCCAAGAAACCCGCGTCTGGCAACGAACGGCCGGCCGCTGGCAACATGTCCATTTCCACCGCTCTTAACGACGCAGGAGGTGTCGGATGCGATCGATCGCGATCATGAATCAGAAAGGAGGAGTCGGCAAAACGACCACGGCGGTCAACGTCAGCGCAGCCTTGGCGGCGACCGGGCAACGGGTGTGCCTGATCGACTTGGACCCTCAAGCCCACGCTTCGCTGCATTTGGGCATCGATCCGCGGCCAGAAAGCCTTTCGGTCTACGACGTCCTGGTGCGAAATGCCCGCCTGGCCGATGTCCGCCGCCAAGTGGCGGAGAACCTGTGGGTAGTGGGATCGCATTTGGACCTGGCCGCGGCCGAGCTGGAACTGGCAGGGGTGGTGGGCCGGGAACTCATCTTGCGAGACAAGCTCGAAGAAGATTCGGAAACCTTCGACTACCTGTTCATCGATTGCCCTCCCTCCTTGGGAATCCTTACGCTGAACGCCTTGGCGGCGGTCGAGGAAATCTTGATCCCGCTCCAGCCGCATTTTCTGGCCTTGCACGGGCTGAGCAAGCTGCTGGAAACGATCGAGTTGGTGGCCAAACGTCTCAACAGCCGGCTCCGCCTCAACGGGGTGATCCTCTGCATGTACGATTCCAGCACGCGGCTTGCGCTGGAGGTCAGTCAGGACGTTGATGAATTCTTTCGCCGCGCCCAGCGCGAGCAATCGCCCTGGGCCGACGCGCGGATCTTTCAAACCCGCATCCGCCGCAACGTCCGTCTCGCCGAGGCCCCGAGCTTCGGACAATCGATCTTCCAATATGCCCCAGCCTCGAATGGCGCCGAAGACTACCGAAATCTCGCCGGCGAACTACTCAGCGGATAAGCCCACCGCCACCCGCGGCCGCAACCAAAATAGCTCTGGTGGGCTATGCTCCGTTACACCACTGGGGGGTACGCTTTGTCTTGGCCCGGTATAGGCAAAGACTCAACGAAGTCCGACCCTGCGCGGCCTTTCCCAGGGGCTTAACAGAGTCTCAGGGCGAAGCCAAGGCGGCAGCGAGCCATTGTACGGAAAAGATGGGAGCACGTCGCGCAAATGTTGCAACCTGAGGCCCTAAAGCATCTGCTGGCAAGATAGGCAAAGCTCTGGCTCCCCCATAGTGGCGATTGCTGTTCACTTAAGGGAAAGGAAATGGAAAGATTCGCTAAATTAGGATAGCTAGCAAAGCGAATTCCCACTGCATTCCAGTAGCGCGTCGCAGGAACGGCTTTCGCACTCCCGTTTAGTTAAGCCTTTGCACCCCCGCACCCCGAATTTCCTAATTTCCTGGGTAGCGATCTTGCCGCGTTTACGGCCATTACCTACAATCCGCGATCCTGGCGATGAACTGGCCGAAGTGCAAATGCGTATACTAAGGCGTTGGGGAACTCAACCAATCCAAGGGCCTTGAAAAAGGCGGAAAACTTTGCGGGAAGGCGAGGTGAGATCTCGTCCGTCAGGACACCAAAACCGGCTTGGCGGATGTGGCTTGGGGATGCGATAATGCACGTGTCACAAGCCCTACAGGTCTTCAGGAATCGCTTGACGAATTAATAGGGCGCTTTGGGCTTTGGTTGAGCGCGGTCGGAGGCGGCGGCCGATGAGTTTCGTGCGAGTGTTTCCCACGGAACGGGGCCTCATCGCACGGTGCTTCTCGGAAGAGCCCTCGGCACCTTACCCCATAAGCTAGAGTTGATAGGAAGGGAACACACGTTTCTCGGCTCGTTTGCGTCGGGGTCGAGGCAAGCGAGCGAAGGGAGGAAGGCGATGCACGTCTACGGCCCAGCGCACTTACACGGTCCCCAGGCCATCAACCCGCCGCACGCCGCGAGGCTCCAACGTCCCGCGCCGGCCGCGGAGTCCACCCCCATCCAGGACGAACTCCAGTTGTCCGAAGCCGGACAGTTAATCAGCAAAGCGCATGAGCTGCCGGACATCCGCTGGGATCGGGTGAATCAGATTCGGGCGCAAATCGCCAAGGGAACGTACGAGACGGACGACAAACTCCGCATCGCAATCGGTCGGCTCCTCGACGAAATCGGATAACGGCTCCATCATGCCCGGCCGCCGCAAATCGGACTTTTCGTTGCGCTCCGTTCCTGTGGCGATGATGCCGGGCGAGCGGTTCGCCGAGTTCCTTCGGGCTGGCGGCAAGCGGTTGACCTCGCAGCGGCGCTGGATCGTCGAACAGGTCTTCAGTCATCACGACCACTTTGATGCGGATGAGTTGATGGGCCATTTGGCCGAACTCATCTCCCAGCGCAAGCTGAGCCGAGCTACTGTCTACCGCACCTTGAACGAGTTGGTTGAGGCCGGCTTATTGCGCAAGATGACCCTCGGCGGCCGCAGCGTCTACGAACACGAATACGGTTACCCCAGCCATGACCACCTTTATTGCCAATCGTGCAACCGGTTGATCGAGTTTCACAGTGTCGCCTTGGAGAGGCTCCGCGACGCCGTGGCCCGCGAACACGACTTCCAGGTCCTTTCCCACCGCATGTTCATCACGGGCTATTGCGCAATCTGCCGCAGGGCTGGTGGAGAATAGGTAGAGCCCAAGGCGAGGCGGTCGGCCCTTTGCCGGAGAATCGTCGCGGCTTGCTGGGGTGAACTTCATTCGTCCGCCGCGGCCTCTTGGCCCGACTTGCCCCTTCCCCCAGCCGACCTCAGCCCGTGGCTCCGCAACAAAGCGTGGAAGTTAGGCCGTTGCATTCCCACGCTTTCGGCCGCCTGGCTGATGTTGTACCCGCATCGCTCGAGCGCCGCGATCAAGAATCGTCGTTCGAGATCGCGGGTCATGGCCCGTTTCAGCCGCCGCAGCTCTTCCCACGTGCGGGGCAGTTCGGTGGGGCAATCCGGCTCGCGATCCCGAAGCTCCAGAGGCAAGTGTGCCGATTCTATCCGCTGGCCCCCATAGAGGACGGCCAACCGCTCCACGATGTTGCGCAGTTCCCGGACGTTGCCTGGCCAGGAGTAAGCCTCCAGGCAGCGCATCGCCTCGGGCGAGAAACCGCCGCAGGGCACGCCCATCTGGCGGCAAAACCGCCGCAGAAAGACCGACGCCAGCAAGGGAATGTCGCCCTTGCGTTCACGAAGCGGCGGCAGAAAAATCGGCACCACGTTGAGGCGGTAGTAAAGATCAGCGCGGAACTCCCCAACCTTCACCATCTCGGCCAAGACGCGGTTGGTCGTCCCCACCAGTCGGATGTCGATTTCGTGTTCGGCCGTGTCGCCCACCTTGCGGACCTTTCGGCTTTCCAGCACCCGAAGCAGTTTGCGCTGGGTTTCTGGACTGAGATTGGCCACTTCGTCCAACAGGAGGGTGCCGCGATGGGCCGCCTCGAAAAGCCCCTGCTTCGTGGCGATGGCCCCGGAGAACGACCCTTTCGTGTGGCCAAACAATTCGCTCTCCAGCAGCGTGGGCGCCAAGGCGGTGCAGTCGCAGGCCAACAGCGGGAACTCGCGGCGCCGGCTATGCCGATGTATCGCCCGCGCCACCATCTCTTTCCCAGTTCCGCTCTCGCCCGTGATCAACACCGTGCTATCCACAGGCGCGATCCGCTGAATTAACGAGAAAATCTCGTGCATCGTGGGACACTGCGAGAGCATCCCCTCGAATTCTTCACACTCCGGCGGTGGCAGCGCGGGGCCGGTTTCCATCGGGGAGTCTCCGAGGAGGGACCAAAGGATATCCTACCTCAAAGCGTGAACAATCGCAGGCGGGCCTGGGAACCGCCAGCTACCCGCCGTGAACCCCCTCTGAACTTAGGCCGCAAGGACGGCAAATGGCTTATTTTGGGCATTTTGCCCAGACCGCCACGAACTCGACGAGTTCTTTGCGGCACAAGTAGTCGTCGCCAACCTCAGTTTTTGGGAACCATGATCAACTGCCCTGGTTTGCCTCGGCGCAACCCGCCCCTCGCACGTCCAACGCTGGGATTCCCAGGCCATGCGCCGGGCTATCCGGGGCGAACTCGATGCGACCGCTCTCAAACTCCGTCAGCTTGGGATCGGCCAGCAGCCAACCTGCGCCGGCAGGCAAGGGCAGGGACCGCGTCTGCCGATAGTCGTCCAACTGGACCCCCTCCACCTTTCCCGAGCGGCTGAAGAGCAGGTTGCCGTGGGCTTGGGCAATTGCCTCCGGCCGTGTGAGCCGGATGGCCCCCTGAGCGATGACCACGTTTTTCTCCATCGTGTATTCCGAAGAGCGGGCGAAGCTCAGCGTCGCGTCGCCCTCGCAGACGAAGACATTGGCGCGGAGGGTGTTTTTTCGGGCCATGTGATTGTGGGAAGGCCGCGCCACGCGCACGCTCAGGTTGCCTTCGACCAGACAATCCTCGGCCTGTTCGTCCAGATAGTAGGCCGAGGCGCCATAGCCGCCGGTATCCACGATGTCATGGAGGTAGTTGCCGCGGAGTACGACCCTCTTGCACATCGAGACGTAAATCCCGCCCCCGTCGTGGAGCACTTGCATCGCCCGATAAATCCGGTTGTGTTCGATGCGGTGGTCCTCGCCGCCGCAAGCGATGGCCGTGTAGGGGGTGTCATGGATGGTATTGTGCTCGATGCGGCACGTTTGCCCGTTCCGGCCATTGGCCCAAACGGCGATCCCGCTGGGGTACACACGGCCCACGTGATGCACGTGGTTGTTGCGCACCAGGCAGCCGCCGTCGACCTTCAAGCCGCACGCCCCGGTGTCGTGGAGATGGCAGTCCTCGATGCCGCACGACTGAACGTTCCATGCCTTGATTCCCTGGCCGGCGACGTTCTTGACCTCCAATCGTTCCAGGCGGCAGTTTTCCGCGTGGGACAATTCGATCGCACCGGGAAACTTTCCCGCCCCGAACCCGCCCGAGACCAAAGGTGTGTTCGTGACGGAGAACACGATCCCGCGGATCGTGACGTCCCGAACCCGTCGATCCGGCCGACCGCGGATCCGCAAAATCGACTCGACCATCGGCGCCATGACCTTCGCCGAGCGGAGGTCCTGGCCGGGCAACGGCCAGTAAACGACCTTGCCCGCCGCACGGTCGAGGTACCACTGGCCCGGCCGGCTGATTCCCTCGCGCACGTTCCAGACGACGTATTTTTTGACCCCGAAGGCTCCCGGGGGATGGCCGCAAGGCGTGGAAAAGGTCAGCACGTGGTTCTGGAGGTCGTTCCGGAGCACGCCGACCATCGATTCGTCCCACATGTGGTAGACCGTCACCTCGGCGTTGCGGACTTCCAAGCTCGGTTCCAAGTCCTCGGGCCGATACTTCATCGTGGTCAGTTCCTCGTGGGTGGGCTTCCGTTTCCAACCACCGCCCGTCGTGCTCATCCAGGGCACGGGAAACTCGCTGAGGTGGGTGAATGTGCCTTCGCGGGGCAGTCGGGCCCGGTCGCAAAGCCGATCGTCCACGACCAAAAGGCGGAAGTCCCAGCGGCCTTCCTTGACCTCCGGCAGGTCCGCTGCCCAGAGGGTCTCGCCGTCCCGTCGCCACGGCCGAATCTGGCGACCGCCATAAACAACCACCTTGGCCCGGTCGGCCGCCTCGATCGTCAGCCCGGAATCCTCGGGCCCCAGGTCAACGGACTGTTCCAAGAAGTATTCTCCCGGTTGAAGCACGATCCGCGGGGGTTTGGCCGCAGTTTGTCGGGCCCGCTCGACGGCTTTCGCCAGGCTTCGCAATGGCCCATCTGATCGGTCGGCCGAGGGGTTGGCGAGTCGACCTGACCAGCCGTCATTCCCTTGGGTGGAGACGAAGAGCACCGGTTCGGCGCACAACACGTTCGGCGGCTCAAGCAGGACTACCAGCACCACCACCGCGGCGACACGGAACAACGGCAAGCAGGTTTGCATGGGGCGCCACCTTTCTTGGATCGAAGCGATTCGCCGTTCGGCTGGAGGGGCAACCCTGGCTGGCCACCACCCCTTGAGGGCGGCAGGATAGCTGGGGAAGCAGCCGCAGGGGGCTTATCGCGGGCAAGGTCTTTCCAAACAATGCCTGTTGGGCAACGTCTCCCCATATTAGCCGCCAGGACACAGTCCACAAGCCCCTTGGCGATTGGCAGCCTGGGCGCTTGCCGTTGCAGCGTCCCGACTCCGCGGTGAGCCGTTGAAAGCCGAAACGCAAAAGGGGCCTGATGGCGTCAGATGCCTGCCCTGCGACAGGCTCGCCCTGGGGAGCTACGCGCTGGATCGCGTCGCGGCGCTGCGTCGCGTCCGGTGTTTGCGCGTTTACGGACCCCTGGCGTTCGGTTCGGCCACGACCAGGCGTGGCCCTCCCGTCGCAACGCAGCCGAGCCGGCAGCGACCAGTCTTGCCAGGTTGCGCGTCACGCCGCTCAGTACCAGCGCCGCGTAAGGACCCAGGTCAGGCCGGAGTGGCACGAAGGACATTCGCGTGCCAGGCCGTTGAGTCGTTCGAAGCAATTGGGGCAGAGGGGCCGCTTATCGATGGCGAAGGCCGCGAAAACTCCCAACGGACCGAAAAACAATCCCAAGAGCAGACCGGTGAAATAGGCCATGCGCGGCGCGCCAACCGCGCCTCCGAGTCCGGCGCATCCGAGCATCGAAAGGACGTACAGTCCCGCGACGACGATCGCCATCTGGCTGCCAAACTCATCGCCCTCGGTTGCTTGAGGAACGAGCGAAAGCACCAAGCGGTGGACCACAAGCGGGCTAAGCACAAAAAACGCCAGGGCCAGAATCGTGAAGAATGCCCAAACGGGAATGGGATGTTCGCCGGAATAGGGCACCTCGAAGGTCGAGACACGAAAGGTTCGACCGCACTCGGGACATTCCCGGGCATGGCGCGAAACCATTTTCCCGCAATCCGCGCAGGGCCGAAGCGTCAACGGGGAACGTCGCACCAAATGCGCTTGTTCGTCGATGGAATCAGGCGAGGCCTCGCCCTCCTCCTGAGTTGTTTCGGCCAGGGCGGTGAGAGCGGAGACCGAGGGCGCGGGAAACAGCCCTTCTACGGACGCTGCGGGACGCCAGGGACCGTTGGGGCCTTCGCGAGTCGGGGTCTCGGCGTCGATCTCGCCCGCCTCCATCTTGGCTCGCAACTCCTCCCATGAAACAGGACCCAACACGCTGCCGGAAAGCTGATAATACCACGTCGTCATGATGCCTTCCCCGGGGCCTGAAGTGAAAGCGACCTTATCACTGTGGCCGCGGGCCGTCAAGACCCTGTACGAGCCCCACCCAACCTGCATTCAGCTCCCCGCGAAGTCGGGCAATCTGAAATCCAAGTCTCGCCGGCCGAGTGCCACTTGCTGGCTTGTTCAGCAGTGGCACCCGACGTTCTTTCGTCATTGGTGCTTGACATGCCTTGCTCGACACACTAGCGTAGGCCGCGTTGTTCTGGGCGACTTCCGCGACGGAGAGTTGCAGCGTCCGAGGCCCTCCGCGACGGGCGCCGCGCACTAGGCATTCTTTCGAGACCGCGACCATGGGCAGCGTCGATTCCGGCCGGGAGGCGAGCCGGCTTTCTGATCTTTCGCCCCAACAGTGGAGGTCGGGGATTGCGGCCTGGCTGGGGTGGCTGTTCGACGGCTTGGACATGCACCTTTACACGCTGGTGGCCACCCCCTTCGTGGCCCAGTTGCTCATGGTGAGCGACGTGCGTCATCCGGACGTGGGCTATTACGGGTCGGTAATCCAAGCGTCGTTTTTGCTCGGCTGGGCCCTGGGCGGGGGACTCTTCGGTCGGATCGGCGACCGACTGGGCCGGGTCCGCGCGTTGATGCTCACGATCCTCGCCTACGCCTTGTTCACCGGGCTGTCGTTCTTCGCGCAAACGTGGTGGCATCTGCTGTTGTGTCGCTTTCTGGCGGCGTTGGGGATTGGTGGGGAATGGGCGGTGGGGGCGTCGCTGCTTTCCGAGACCTGGCCCAAACGGTGGCGGCCCTGGATCGCGGCCACGCTGCAAAGCGCGGTGAACATCGGGGTGCTGTTGGCCATGGTGGCGGTGGCGCTATTGTCGCTCATTCCCTTTGGCGAGAAATATGCGTACTACGAATACCGGGTAGTCTTCCTGGTCGGCATCCTGCCGGCGTTGCTCGTGCTCTGGATTCGCCGCGCGGTGCCCGAGCCGGAAGAGTGGCACACGGCCCGCTCCCAGTCGCGCGACGCCCTGCCCCGCCTCAGCGACTTGTTCCGCGGCGCGGTACGGCGCACGACGGTGTTGACGATCCTGGTCTGCGCGTTTTCACTGACCGCGCACTGGGCCTTCATGTACTGGTTCCTGCAACACCTCCGCAACCTGCCCGACATCGCCCATTGGACAGATGCCGAACGCACGCGATTTTTGAGCTTGGCGATGATCCTGGTGATGGTGGCGTCGATCGCGGGCAATTTTCTTGCCGGTTGGATCGCACAGTACATCGGCTATCGCAAGACGATTTCCTGGATGTGCGTGGCCTACTGGGGCGTGATGGCCGCGGCCTATTTCGACTATGGGGAACCGCTTTCGCACTGGACCCAGTTCTGGTTACTGGCGGGAGCGGGGGCGTGCGCGGGCTTGTTCGGGTTGTTCACGATGTACCTGCCGCCCTTGTTCCCGACGCTGCTACGGACCACGGGGGCGGGGTTTTGTTACAACATTGGCCGCATCGTGGCGGCGGGAGGGACGGTGTTTTTCGGCTTGTTTTCGCAGTTGGGCGACCACCGGCCGGCCTTGTTCTACGCCTCATTCGTATTCCTGCCGGCGGCCGGCATCGCCCTGCTCTTGCCCGAACCGCCTGATCAAGCGTAATCCGCCGCGATTTCCCGCCGCCGGGATTCCACCCCAGCACGCCCCGTGCGTCTCCAGCCGAATCCAAGCGGGCGAATCCATGATCTTCCTTCATCGCCGCAATTCCCCTCTTCACCGCAAGTTGACCGGTGTGTGGACGGCTATTATTCTGAAGCAATCGGCGGGGGAATTCCCTCGGGTTCGGACGTTCGTGCCACTCGGAAATCCAGCGTGGGAGGTGCAGCGGATGAAGTGTTCAGCAGGTTTGGTAATGGGGTTGGTGGCGGTCTTGTTGGGATGGCAGACCGCAGGCTTGGCCGGCGAGGAGAAGAAGTGGAAACCGTTGATGGACGGCAAGACCTTGGCGGGCTGGCATGCGGTGGGGCACGGCAAGTGGACCGTGGAGGACGGCGCGTTTGTCGGCCGGGCCAACAACGAAAAACTCTACGGCCTGTTGTTCAGCGACCAGACGTTCCAAGATTTCACCGTCCGCTTCAAGTTCAAGTTCATTTCCGGCGACAGCGGCTTTTACATCCGCACGATCTTCAAGGAACCGGACGAGGCCCACAACCTCCAGGTCCAAGTGGGACCGCCCGGCAGCGGTTTGGGACGCATCTACGAGAGCTACGGCCGCGGCTGGCTGGCCAAACCCGATCCGGAGGCCGAAAAAAAGGTCTACAAACCCAATGACTGGAACGAGATGGAAATTTCGGCCCACGGCGGGCATATCGTCGTGAAGGTCAACGGCCAGACGACGTGCGAATTGAAGGACTACCAGGGCCGTACCGTGGGCCACTTCGCCCTGCAAATGCACTCGGGCACGGTCAACGAAGTGATGTTCAAGGACATCGAGATCGCCGAATAGATGGGCAAGGCGCATGCACGCGGAAGTGATTTCCATCGGCGATGAAATCATCAGTGGGCAGATCCTGGACACGAACTGTCAGTGGCTTGCCCAGCGTTTGGAGGAGATGGGCATCCGCGTACTGTATCATTCCGGTGTGGGGGACGAGCTGGAGGCCATGGTCGGCGTGTTCCGCTTGGCGATCGACCGGGCGGACGTGATCGTGACCACGGGCGGTCTGGGGCCGACGGCCGACGACCTGACCCGCCAGGCCCTGGCCCAAGCTACGGGCCGCAAGCTCGTGCTCGATGCCGGCGCCTTGGAACAAATTCGGGCCCTCTTTGCGCGGCGAAAGCGGGAAATGCCCCAGCGAAACGAGTCGCAGGCCCTGTTTCCCGAGGGAAGCCGCGTGGTCCCCAACCCCAACGGCACGGCCCCGGGCATCGACCTCGAAATTCCCCGCCCTGGTCGAGCCTCATGTCGTTTCTTCGCTTTGCCTGGCGTGCCCGCCGAGATGAAGGAAATGTGGCTCGGCACGGTGGTCCACGAGCTTCGCAAGGCAGGCGCGGGACGGCAGGTGATCCGGCATCGGCGGATCAAGTGTTTCGGCGTGGGCGAGAGCCAAATGGAGGCCATGCTGCCCGATTTGGTTCGGCGCGGACGCGAACCCCGCGTGGGCATCAACGCCAGCCAGGCGACGATCATCTTTCGCATCACGGCGTCCGGGCCTACTGAAGAAGCGGCCCTGGCGGCCATGGAACCGACTGTGGAGACCATCCGCAAGTGCCTGGGCAACCTGGTCTTCGGCGAAGAGGACGACGAGCTTCAGGACGCCGTCGTCCGATTGTTGCGACAGCGGAAGCAAACGTTGGCGACCGTGGAATGGGGGACCGCGGGCCTGCTGGCCGACTGGCTCGGCGCCGCGGCCGGCAACGATCCCTGTTACCGCGGCGGCTTGGTGTTGGGCGACGAGGCTACGGTCCAGAAGGTTCTCGGCGTGAGTCCTCCGGACGTTTCCACCATGGCCGAGGCCTGCCGTAAGCGGTTTGGGGCGGACTATGGTCTCTGCGCCGGCCCTTTCCCTGCGCTCGATCCCCCGCCCGCGGAGCCTAAACCGTTCCACTACGCCTTGGCCAGTCCGAGCGGCGTCGCCGTGCAGGCCGTTCCGTTCGCCGCCCACCCGGCGCTGTTGAAGGTCCTCTGCGCCAAGCACGTGCTGAACCTGGCGCGGCTGGCGATGCTGTCGTAGTGCCGTCGAACGGGAGGCGTCTCCTCCTCCTATTCACGGAAGAATGCCAGGCAGGAAAGCTGCCGGAAGCAGGGTGGATTGTTGTGATCGACTGGATCGATCAGACGCCCCAGCGGACGCCCCGATTCGACAGAAGCGGGGCCCCTTGGGCATCGATCTTGAAAACTACTTCCGCACGCGAACGTAGCCATCGCTCGATGACGGTTTTCTGTAGCACACCGCAAAAAGAGAGAACCGCTGTACCACCCATCTTGCGGCCGGATCAACCGATCTTTTGGCCAAGGGCCTGGACCTGGACATAGCTCAGTCGCAATTCGTGGAGGAGGTTGTCGAGCATGGCGGTTTCCTCCGCGGTGCGGTTGCCCTCGGTTTTTTGCCAGAGCACGTCCAGCATGTCGATAGCGTGCTTGGCTTCGTCGAGGTCGACTTCCAGCTTTTGCCCATCGGGGCCGACGACCAGCCCCATGGCGACCATGGCCTGCATTCCCAGGGAGCTGGCTAGCAGGCTCAAGGAAGGGGGCGGCAAGGGGCCTTTGGCGCGCTTTTCGGCACTGGTTTGTTGGGCCTGCGCCGCTGCCTTGGCCGCTTGTTTCTCGGCCTCGACTTGGGCTTTCCAATCCTCATCGACGATGATCTTTTTTTCCTTCGCTTGACCAGGGTTTTCATTCATCGCGCAAGATCCTCCTGAGCCGTTGGTGTTGCACCCTGCGAGCTCCGGCCGTCCCTGTTACCGTCGCCCTGCGAAGCCACTGGCAAGGGCTTTGTCTTCTCCGCGGAGCGCGACAGCCGACGCTGGACCGCGGCCCCGACGAATCCGGCAAACAGAGGGTGGGGTCGCGTGGGTTGCGACTTGAACTCGGGATGGAACTGGACGGCCACGAACCAGGGGTGAGACGGCAGCCCGATGACTTCCACCAGCGAGCCGTCCGGGCTGGTGCCCATCACCTGCATTCCATGGGCCGCGAATTGCTCACGATAAGCATTGTTGAACTCGTAGCGGTGGCGATGCCGCTCGGAAATGTGCAGCGTTCCGTAGCACCGGGCCGCCGTGCTGTCGGGCACGAGCACCGCCGGATGGGCCCCCAGACGCATCGTCCCGCCCATCTGGGTGATCGACCTCTGTTCGTCCAGCAAACAGATGACCGGGTGCGGGCAGTTCTTGTCGAACTCGGTGGAATGGGCGCCTTCCAAGCCAATCACATTGCGGGCGAACTCGATCGCGGCGCATTGCATGCCCAGGCAGATGCCAAAGAAAGGAATGCCCCGGACTCGGGCGAAGCGAATCGCTTCCAGCTTTCCCGAGATGCCCCGTTCGCCGAACCCGCCCGGCACCAGCACGCCGTCCACGCCCGAGAGCAATCGTTCCGGACCTTCCTGCTCGACCAATTCGCTATGGATGCGCTGGATGCGGACCTGGGCCTTGTGAGCAATGCCGCCGTGGTCGAGGGCCTCGTAAATCGACTTGTAGGCGTCGCGGTGTTCGGAATACTTGCCCACCACGGCGATGCTGATTTCGTGTTCCGGATTGCGCAAGCGATGGATCAAATCGCGCCAATCGTCCAACATCAGTTTGCCGGCCTTGAGTCCCAATTTGCGGACGATCAACTCGTCGAGGCCGTGGTCAACCAGACTGATGGGAACCTCGTAGACAGAAAAATCCTTGTCCTTTTCCTCGATGACGGCATCCACCGGCACGTTGCAAAACAGGCCGATTTTCGCCCGCTCGTCGCGGCTCAGGCTCCGTTCGGTGCGGCAGATGAGGATGTCGGGCTGGATGCCGATCTGCCGTAACTGGCCCACGGAATGTTGCGTAGGCTTGGTCTTCAATTCGCCTGCCGCTTTCAGGTAGGGCACGAGGGTCAGGTGGATGTACAGGCAGTTCTCCTTACCGATATCGAGGGCGAACTGGCGGATCGCCTCCAAGAAGGGCTGGCTCTCGATGTCGCCCACCGTGCCGCCGATCTCGGTGATCACGACGTCCACGTCCTCGCCGTCCAACTTGGAAATCGCGCTTTTGATTTCGTTGGTGATGTGGGGAATGACCTGCACGGTCTGGCCGAGGAATTCCCCGCGGCGCTCCTTGTTGATCACCGAAAGGTAGATTTGGCCGGTCGTGTAATTGCTATCGCGGGTGAGGGGGCTATTGGTGAATCGCTGGTAATGCCCTAGATCCAGATCCGTCTCGCTGCCGTCGTCCAGCACGTACACTTCGCCATGCTGGTAAGGGCTCATGGTCCCGGGATCGACGTTCAGATAAGGGTCGATCTTTTGCATCCGCACCGAGAGGCCTCGCCGCTCCAGCAACATGCCGATCGAGGCGCTGGTCAACCCCTTTCCTAGGGAGCTTACCACCCCGCCCGTGACGAATATATGCTTGGTCATCGAATTTCCATCCTGGTCCGCAATGCGAGGCACGCGCCCTCGCAAAAAGCCCATTTTAGGTCGCCGCGCTGAGCTTCGAAAGCGGGCCGCCTCCCGAAGTGTAGACTTGACCCCCCAGTCGAGGGTCCCTCAGAATCCGTTCCTAACACCCCAGCCGGTCAAGGCAGCACGCGAATTTGCGAGCTTGGCCAGCCCTCAGCCGCCAAAGCTTTGGACGAGCATTCCAGCACCACTAGGGTGCCGTTGTCCAGGCCGAAAGCCACACGATGGGGAGCGATCAACGCGCCAGGCGATCGGACGGCGGCTTCGAACTGGGCGGTCCATTGCACCTTTCCTTGTAGGTCGACAGCGTGGACCAGGCCCGAGTTGTCGCCGAAGTAGAGCACATCGTCGTCGCCGATGACGGGCGTGGATTCGACAGGGGCTCGCGTTTCGTACTGCCAGCGGACGCGGTGCGAGTTGCCGTCGATACAAACCAGTCCGCCGCTGGGCGTCTTGCCCCATGGGGCTTGGCTGACACCGACATGGATATGGCCGTGGCGGTCAATCACCGGGGAGCCCAGCACCTGTCCGGGCATGTCCAGGCGCCAAGCCAGAGAACCGCTGGGATCGAGTGCCACGACCGTTTCGCCACGCACGGCCACCACGATCGAGCCGTCGGCCGCGAGGGCGGGCGAGGAGTTCACGCACCCGCCCACCAAGCCCTGCTCGGCTGTCGTGTTCCACACAGCTTCGCCGCTCGGGCCACTCACATCGATGGCGACCACGTAGGGATCTTCGGAACCCAGGTAAAGCAGGTTGCCTACGAGAAGTCCTGGAGCATCGAACTTGCGGCGCGAGCGAAAAAAAAGCGGCCGCGCTGGCTTGCCCTGCGGATCCACGCGGAGCAATCCGCCTTCGTAACTGCAAACGAAGGTATTCCCGGCGCGATCGACGATGGGCGCGGCCCAGCCTAGTGGTTCGCCCACTTGGGCAGGCAAGAACACGTGTTTCCCTTCCGCATTCAGGGCATGGAGCAATCCATCGGCGGCGTGGGCGCGAAGGGTCCCATCGGGCGCGATGACCAGGGGACCGGGCACGTGCGCGTTGATGACATAATCCCAAATCACCCGGGGCCGGCCCTGATCCTCGATCAAGGCGTACAAACGGCCTTGATGACAGACGATGCATCGACCGGCAACGTCAACCACCGGGGCATTCTTCATCGGAAAAGCCTCACCGGCCGCCACCGGCTGTTGTGGAAAGGCCCAAACGAATTGCGGCGGACGCGTTGGCACCGGCCGGGCCCGGGACTTCGGGGCCGCTGGCGTACCGAGCAGGGACGCCTGCTGGGCCTCATCGAAGGTCGCAGATGCCGCCGGCTTCGCGGAGGTCGAGGAGAACGCTTGCCCCGCGTCTAGAGTATCCTCCAACGCCTTCGCACGCGGGAGCGTCCGGGATTTGGACTTGACCGACGGGGAGGACGGACTTGACGCCGCGGTCGGCGGCTGGGGCGACGGCTGCTGGGGCAACGGCGGTGGAGGCTGCGGCTGGGCCGCGGAGGGCGAGGCTGCGGAGGGTGCGGCGGACGACGCCGAAGGCGGCGGTTGCGGCGATGCTTTCGGCAACGGCGGCGGAGTCTTCGCCGCGGCGGGAGACACGCCTGGCCGGGCCGGCGGGCCGTCGGAAATTCTTGGCGGCGACGAGAGCGGCGGCGGGGGGGATGAAGCAGTTTTCACCTCGCGAAAAAGATTGACTGCCTGACGCTGGCATTGGGGGCATTTCATCGGCAGCGTGGGCCGCTGAACCTCGAAACCGCAGGACGTACAACGGTAGGTCTTCATGGTGCCTGCTTCAGCTCGCCAGCGGGCCGCCTCGTGCGTTTTTGCCGGCCTAGCGCACGCTCACGTTGGCTTTGGTGTACACTTTCCCATTGTCGCGGAGCACGATCCAACCGTGGACCTCCGCGACTTCCACGCCCCGCGAGCTGGCGTTGTGCCGAGCCGCGTCGAACCGCTCGCCCGGTTCCACCAGCTCGATCCTGTTTCGCAAGCCTGCGGCCTCGCAGGCGCTTTGCAGCGACGCCGCGAGGGCTTCCTCGAAGGGACTTGGACCAGGGCTAGTCTTCGGTTGCCATCGGTAATAGGCCTCGCCAATCTCCTTCAACAAGGGCGGGAGTCGCTCGGCCGAAGCGGAGCGAAACACCAGCAAGTGGCCCGCCAACGCACACGCTGCTCCGTCGCCTTCCAGTACACCGCTGATGAGTTGATGACGTTGAAAGGCCAAGCCGGGCTGGGAAGCGATCTCGGGGCCTAGGACGATTTTCTCCCACGCGGAATCGGAGGGCGACTCGGGTTCGCTCGAGGGCGGTGCGAGCCGCTCGGCCAACTGCTCGAACCGGCGTTCGATCAGATCGCGGACATTGCGGATGTCCTGCGTGGCCGCATCGATTCGCTCTTCCATTGAGGCCAGGGCCGATTCGATCGCCCGCAGCGGCAGGGGCTCTTCGGCTGGCAAGGGGGATCGGGCCGTGGATTGGTTGGTGGCCAGGCTGGCGAGGATTTTTTCGTTCGCGGCGGCGATCCACGCCCCCACCCGCCCCAACGTGGCGATCAGTTGCCCCACTTCGTCCGCAGCCGCGCTCGGCTCGCGCGCAGGCTCGGCGGCCGGTTCTGGCGGTGGGGGCTCTGCTTTCGACCAACCGAACACCATCGCTTTAACTCCAAAGAAAACGTCGCCCCTCCAGCCCGCGTAGCGGCGCACGGGTCGGCTAGCAGGCCAAGCTTTGTCGGATGGGCAGGCTGCGTCTGAAGGAGGCCGAGGCGACAGCGGGAACCGCTTCGCCCGGCGCCGCCCCCAGCCCTCCCAACGATTCGCTTACCACTTTCAAAACTTCCTCACCTGCTCAGCAAACCAGCAAAGTTCCATTCGATGTTGTCCAAGCCTCCGGTGTCGAGATAATAGCGTTCGTCGGCCAGAGTCCGCCACATGAAATGAACATTTTCGCCGAGCACGGCCGCCTCACCCGCTACCGTTCCGTTCACCGAGATGACCTCGAGCGATTCCTCTCGGCTTGGATCTGGCCGGCGGCGTTTGATCTTGACCACGACGTGGGTTTCGCCAATGCGATCCTTGGCGTCCATTTTCAACAGGTAGACGGGCGAAGCCTGGGCCTGCTCATTCGGGCTCATCTTTCGCCCAATGATCACGCGCTGCGAGGCCGTGGAAAACTCGGTGATTTCCTCTTTGGAAGCCGAATCGGAAGGCTCGAAAAGGATCCGTTCACGGCGAATGCCAGAGGTGGCACTGCTCATCACGCCCCAGTAGTAACTGTTTTCGCCCTGGCGGCCCTTCATGTTGAATTTGAACTGCGGCAACATGCCGTTGCGAGCCAGAAAGTGAATGGCCGCGCCGACCACGACCGGGCTCTTGGGATCCACGATGACCCCGGGATTGCGACCGCTCTCGTCCTGGTAAGGATACCAGTTGCCCGCGTAATGCTGATCCATCGGCACGATCCGCGACGGCGGCAAGGGCAGGTAGGTCCGCACCAACTGCTGAAGCACCTTGAGCTTGGAGGGCAGGCCGGCCAACAGCACCACGTCCACGTTGTGCTGCACCAATCGCTGGCAATAGTCGAACAGCAACTCATCGAACACGTCGCGAACGACGGCCTCGAACACATCGGGAGTGAAATACAGGCCGAGTTCCTGCTGGGCGTTGTAGTAACCCGGCCCTTTGATCTTGTCGAACACTTTCTGGAGGGATTCGAGAACCGCGGGATCGACGATCTCGGGATCGGTGTGCGAAACCGGCACGTCGCGGACGTCGTCCACCGCGTTGTTGAGGTAGGCCTGGGCGAGCGGCACGAAGAGCCGATTCATCCACTGGAGCCGTTGGGCGCGGAAGGCGCGGTTTCGCGGCACCTCAGGCCCGAAAAGAAAGACCGCGTCTTCCTCCTCCAGGCCGAGGGCGCGGGCGAAGTGGGGGACGATGACGACCTCCAAAAGACGCTTGACCAGTTGATCGCCAGCCAAGGAAATGCCGTCCTGGTGCAGCACTTCGCCATGCACGTAATCGTCGATTCTTGATTCGAAACGGTAGCGAGCGATCATCAGGTCGCTGGTGCCGCCGCCGATGTCGATGCAGGCGATGCGGACTTCGTCGCCCGCGTCGCCGATTTCTTCCTCCCGCCCCCCCAGCCGGGAAGGCAGACCCGGCCTGCGCCCCGTCGGGCCTGGGCGACGGAGGGCAGACGGCGGGGCAAGCGGTGGCGACGGGACGGCGCTCGTGGATCTCGGCCGCGCTCCTTCCCGACGCATCGCCGCGAACCATAGCCGCGGGTCCTGCCCCAACATTAACAATTCGCTCCAGATGTACGTCAAATGCACCGCGCTGGCTTCGTCGATGCTCAGGTTCAATTCCGGCCGGGACCGTTGGCTCTTGCCCAGCGTCGCCGCGAAAATGGCGATGGCCTTGCGGGCCTGGGCCTCCAGGCGTTTGAATTCCTCGTGGATCATGCCGCTGGGATAGGTGAGCGTGAGCGTGCGGATTTCCCGGGGACGACTGGCATCGCCCGAGGCTTGTCGATACGCCGCCGAGTTCACATAGGTGTAGGCCTGGCACAAAAGCTCATACAGCGCGGCGGTCATCAAGGCGCGGGGGGCATGGCGGGGCTTGACCGGCTTTTCTGAGGCGAAATCGCTCTCCTGAAGCGGGTCGTCGCTTAGCAGGAAATCGCGGTCGTCTTCATGGAGAAAGCGGAGGTAAGGGCCCTGGAGCGGCGCTGCGTACGCGCCCGTCTGGCAGCGGTCGGTGGGATCGGCCATGAACCAGTTGGCCCCTTCGAGCCAACTGGCGTCGTCGGCCCAAAGGTAGCGTTTCGGAGAGCTGACGCCGGTGCGGATGTCGCCCTCGGCCCGCATCACTTGCAGCACGTCTTCCGCTTCCCGGCCCATCCGGACCATCGACAGGTCATCGAACAATGGCGGCGTGGCCACGACTTCCACCTTGACTTGTTTCGGCCCACCCTTGGTGCGGCCAAACCAACCCGCGCGAGGCTCCTCCTCGATCACCCGGTATTCCACGCGTTTCTGCGGCAAGGGAGGCAAATAGGGCGTGTTGCACCAATGGGTTTTGGAAGAGAACCAACGGGCAGCCGGCCTGATCAAGAATTCGCCCTGCTCGTTCCAGGCGTCGAGGTGGTAGCGGTTGATCAATTCGAAGGGAAGCATCAACGGCTGCTGCGAAACTTCCCCGCTCATTTCCACAAGCAGTGCCCCGGTGCGGCTGTTGCCGAAATCGACCACGAGGTGGACGCCCTTGGCGTCGCCGGCCGTCGCCGCCGCCGGCCGGATGCAGACCTCGATCGCCGGCACGCCCTTGAGCGGCGAGCCGGTCAGGTCCAAGAGATTCTCCACACGAAGCGTAAAGTCTCTGACCAGCGTTTCGGCCTGGCTGAAATAGCCTTCCTCCGCCGGGCCGCACGTCGTATCGACGGCGAAAAACAGCCTGGACGCCTGCGACTGGATGATCTGCCACTGAACGAAGGGAATTTGCTGGGGTTTGGATTTCGGGTTCGGCGAAGCGACGCAGCAGCGCTGCCACCCATAGCCGATTTGGGCGGAACTGTAGCGGACGCCGCCCCGCAAGGGAACCGCGATGATTTGCACCCCCGTGTTGGCGAAGAGGACGTGCGTGGGAAGGGACTGTTTCACATCGGCCATGGGCAACCCGTCAACTTTCGAACGGCTCCAGGATCTTTGCGAGTTGTTCATTGCCGGGGGGGATGGTGACGTGTTCGCCGGCGCCGCGGGCGAGGGCCTCGGGCAGCCTTCGGGCCCAGCGCGCGACGAACGAGGCCATCAACCCGAAGCGGTCGAAGTCGTCCTCGGCCGGGTCCGCTTCCTCGGTGGTCCCGGCAGCCGAGAGGGGCGCCGCGCTCGGTCCCGGGTTGAGAAGGAAATCATTGAGGATGATCCGCACATATTTGCGTCGAGCGCGGCGGCGGGCGGCCTCGTCTCGGGTCCTGAGTTCCACCACCGGCTCCAAGCGCCTGGCAAGTTCGTTGAACACCTCCTCGGTGAGCAGATAATCGCGGAGGAAGCGGGCGAAGGTGTTCAGCTCGCCGCCTTCCAGCCACGGCGAACCGTCAACGTGCGAGGCCGTGTAGGCCTCCCACCGCCGGGGAACATCGACCGTGGCCCAACGGTGCAAAAACTCGCGAAGCTGCCGGGCCAGCGGATCGCCCAGACGCCGGCTGACCAACTCGGCGCAGTCGGCCACGGGAAGTTCGTCGCCCTCGCGCGTGGCGAGCGATTCCTGGATCGCATACACCCGCGGATACACGGCGTTTTCGTCTTCGCGAATCCAATCCAGGATTTTTCGAGCGACAGCCATGCGTTTCTCGCGATCGAGATTGACGTCGGGATCGACGCGCCAACCGCGGGCCAATTGCAATAGCCGGTTGTGGACCTCGGTGATTTGGCGTTGGAGTTCGTCCTGTTTGGCGTCGGCCGTGGTCACCGCGCGGATGCCGTTGGCGATCAGCGACAAGCCCCCGTCCTTGTCCCGCATGGCCGCGTCCCAACGCTGGTCCGGAGAGCGGACGTAGCGCTGCACCTTTTCGGATTCGAGAAAGGCCTTGCGAGCCCGAACCCACTTCTCGGGATCGCTGGCCTGACGCTGGGCCTCGGTCGTGTCCCACGTGCCGGGGTAACGAATGGGATAGACGTTGGTGAAGGGGAGTCCCTTGCCGCCAAAATCGTTCATCACCGCCCCGAGCGTGTCGACCAACTCCCCCAGGCGGCGGTCGTAAAGCTTGCTGTCGGCGTAGTCGGCGTGGTTGCGGAATTCGTCGTCGATGCCGGTCAAACCGATGAACAGGGCGGGAATTTCGTCGCAGACGCGGTTGGGCCAAACCGTCGCGCCGTACCGGGCCCGGCCCCACTTTTCGACGTGATACTTCATCTGCGCCTTGACTTCGAGATTGCCGAATCGGGAAAGCAACAGCAGCGTCTGGATTTGCAGTTCGTCGGTGTAACGTTCGAAGAGGTAGGAGACCTTGCCCCGTTTGACGATTTCCATCTGCTCGTCGAGGGTTTCGGCCGATTCGCGTTTGCCCCGCTCGACGCCGGCCCGCACCGCGCGCATGCCAGGGATGTCGAGAAAATCCATCTGCTCGATTACCTTGCGCCAGTCGTCGTGCAGGCGGTGTGGCAAAACTGGGATGATCAGTTCCAGCATCCCGGCCTGAATCATTGCCAGGTCCTCGGTGCCGCCGCCGGTTCCCGGCCGATAATCCAGAACGTACCAGCCGTTGCGCTCCGTCAGATAGAAATCAGCCCAGTCCACCCGGGAAAAAACCTTCGAGGTCTGCCGTTCGTGGACTTTGGCCCGCTGACTGTCGAGCAAAAACCGAACACCTGCCCACGGCAAGAAGATGCCCGGATCGTGGTCCCCAATGGAAATCCGCTCCAGGAAACCGGCGATCCGCAAAAACAGGCCGGTCAGCGAGGGCCAATCGTCCCAGAACAGCCGCGCCGCCACCGCCACGCATCCCTCGTCGGAGAGCGGATAGCGGCTCAACAGGCCGTTAAGGACCGCCTCCGGGGCGGGAAAGCCGCGGGGATCGACCGTGCGCATGTAGGAATAGGCGTCCAAAAGGTCCATGCGCCATTGCCGATCGACTTGCACCGCAGGGTGCTGCCGCGACAGTTTCTCGAACAATTCCTCCAACTGATTCGCTTGCCACGTTTGCAACGGGGTCCTGCACTCGACCTGAAACCCACGCGCCAGCACCCGAAGCCATTCCGCTCGTGTCAACGCGCGGACCATCACGGGGTATTCCGGCGCGACGCTTGCCGTAACACGGTCCTTGGTCGTGAAGCGCGTCACCAAGGCCGTGGCCTCGTTGGAACCGCACTGGGGATTGAGGTCTGCGGTGAAGGATAAGTCCTTGTAATAGGCCGGCGGACCGTACTGTTCGTCGCGGCCCAAGGGGCTATAGGCCTCGCTGTGCGGTTTGAGCACCTGCCCGATGAACAAGCTCTTGCCGACCTGCGACGCCCCATACACGGCCGCCGCCACAGGCACGCGGGACGACGTGTACAGGCTGCTTGCCCGCCGCCTCAATTGGAGCACCTCGAATTCATCTTCCTCCAGCACAGGAAGCAGGTCCGCATTTCGGCGCTTAGGGTTGAAGTCCCCCAGCCACTGGCACAAAGCATTGGCCAGGTTCTCCAACTGCTCCGCCCGGCGAATCAGGGTGCGATCGCGTTCGTCAGGGAATGCCATCTATGGGTCCGCTCTCTCTATCTGCGGCGCGAGCCGGAACGTGAACGGATATTGCTGCACGACGCCGGTGACGGGATCGCGGGCCTCGAAGGTGAGGCGATACACCGCCGAAGGCGGGCCAATGGGAATGCGCGGGCTTTCCAAAACCACGCGGCGCTGACCCTCCACCACCTCCGACGGGACCCAGTTCGCCGGGGGCGCCTCGCCCGCCCGAAAGACCCGATACTCCAGCGCGCCATCCGTGCCCACTGCCGTGATCTCGGCGTGGACGCGGAAATCGGTGTCCGTCAGCGAAGCGATCCCGGTGCGAATGACGTCGAATCGGGCCCCTGTCACCGCTACGTCGGCGAGGACGGTGCGATTCCCCACGGCGGCGCGCACCTGAGTGCTGCCCATCCGCAGCGCGGAGAAGCGGCCCGGCGAACCTTCGACCGCGGCAAGTACCCGCGGATCGACGCTTTCAATCACCGCTTGGATTTCCCTTGGCGAACCGCCCGGCGCTTGAGCCATGACGGCGAATCGCGGCGTGGTCTCGCCCACTCCCAACGTAGCCCGACGTGGCTCGATCCAAAGTTGTTCATTGGAGGGTACAAGCGCGGGGTCGCGGGACGGTCCCGGCGTCCCCGACAACCCCGCCTCGGACCAAGGCGGTTCTACCTGCCCTTCAGGGCCAACGATATAAGCGGTTCCGTCCGGCTCGGTGACCGGCAGTCCGACGCCGGGCGTTGTTACCACCAGTCCCGAGGAACCGCTGCCCGCGACAACATTCAGGACCGACTCCGCACGCGTGGCACCGACTTCGGCAACCACCCGCGTTTGACCGACCTCCAAGCCTTGCACCACCCCTTCCGCGACGACTTCGGCCACTTTCGGGTCGGCGACCGAAAGCTTCAGCCCATCGTTGGGGCCAATCTTCCGGCGCCGACCGCCGCGTACCCCGGTCACTGAGTACACAAGCTGTTGCCGGGGATGTAGGGTGGCTGCGCTCGGGTCGATGGCCAGGTCGCTCCATATTCCCTCGGTCACCACGACCGCGGCCTCGCGGCGAAGTTTTCCCGACCAAATCACTTCCACTATGGCGTCGCCGGGACGCACTCCTTCGACGTGCTCGGAACCGACGATTCGGATGGCATTGGGCGATGCGCCAGTGGCACGCATGACGAGTCGGTCTTGTGGAAACAACTCGCGGAGTCCGCTAACCGACTGCCCTAGGACCCAGAGCCGGGCCCGATCGCCCACCGCCACGGCGATTTGCGAAGGTTCCAGCACGAGGTCCGTGATGGGGTGGTTGTCGACGCGAATCCTGGCGCGGCCGGGGGTCTTGGATTCAGGGAGAAAAGCGGTGATCTCAGCCTCGCCCGGGGCGAGGGCACAGGCCGAGTCGCCCAAGAGTTGCACCTTTTCGGGGGCCGAACTGCGGAACGTGGCCGCGCTGGTTCGATCCACACGCCGCCCGCCCGGTTCTGTCAGAAACACCCGCAAAGGAATGGCTTGGCCCACCGAAAACACGGCCGAGGCCGGCTCGATCGAGACCTGGCCCTCGCCGTAAGAGGCGGCGGCCACCTCGACGAGGGCGGAAGCCGCTTGATCGCCATACGCGAAGCGCACGACGCAGCGGCCCGGTGACGTTCCGATCAAAGAGTGCCTCTCGGGATCATAGCGAACCGCGGGAGACAAAGACTCCACCGCTGCCTGACGGCTGACGTCCAATTCGCCTCGCAACACGCGGAGGCCATCCCCAACGGGCACTGATTCCCCCACACGAATGCGCAGCGCCGTAGGCTCGACGCGCAATGCTGCGGCCCGCCCTTCCGCCACCGTGATCTCTGCTGGGCGGCTGGTGACCGACCCAAGCTGGGCAGTGATGTTGGCTTGTCCCAGGCGTTTGGCTGTGGCAACCGGCCCGGCGATGCCTACCACCGACTCGTCACTGGATTTCCAGGTCAAACTGGCAAGGTCGCTAATGCTGCCCAAGGATTTGCCTTCCCGGTAGCCGAAGGCCGCCAGTCGCAGCGACTCGCCGGGTCGTAAGGCGACCGGCGAGGGCACCAGGCGAATCTCCTGCACGTCCGCCGACTCGGTCACCTCGACTTCCAGCCCTTGCTTCGAAGTCACTCCCCCGAACTCGGCCTGAACCGTTGTCTTGCCAGGATGCACGCCTCGCATCTTGCCGCCGGAGAAACTCACCGGGGCCGAGGCGGCCTCTTCCGTGGTTCGTAACGTTGCCGATTTGTTGACAATGCGGGTAAAGCCGTCGGCATACCGGGCCTCCACGCGGAAGTCGTCGAACTCCGCGCCCACAGGAAACCGAACCAAAGGCCCCTGATCGCTGAGAATCGCCACTTCCGAGGGCTTGGCGTGCTCAACAGTCGGGCTGGCCGCGCGGCCTGACGCTTGTGCAGATTCCTTGGGTTCTCCAGCGGGTTCGCGACGAGACTCGATCGCGGGTTGGTCGACGGACTGGCGTTGAGAAGTCTGCGCCGCTGGGTTTTCGATCGGCTGAGCTGAGGAGGCCGGGGACGCAGGCTGTTCGACGGACTGAGAAGAAGAACCTTGGGCTGCGGGCTTCTCGACGGCCTCCGGCGAAGGGGCCGCAGGTTTTTTACTCGGCTCAGCTTGTGGGACCTCGGGCTTTTCCGCCGAATCCTTTGAGAAAGCCGCGGTGCCCGGTCTTTCGGGCGGCTGGACGGCGACCTGGGGTTCCGGACGGCGCCAAAGCAGCAAGGCCGCCACGATACCCAACAACAGCAACAGCACGACGGCCGCACGCCATGCCCTGCTGCGGGACACGGGGGCGACAAGCGGCATGGCGCGGCAGCCCGGACAGCGGGCGCTCCCGCCCGGACGACGGACAAAAAGCAAGTTGCAATCGGGGTCCGTACAAATCACCGCCGCGGCCGCGGCCGCCTCCCGGCGTTGGTAGCCCACGCACCAGACCAAACGCCAGCGACGCTGCGGGTCGCGGTAACGAAAGAAGAAGCAGTCTCGATCCAGGCGGCTAGGATCATCGACGAGCGCCGCGAAATCCTCGCGGAGCTTCCCCAACACCAGCCGCTCGC
Organism: uncultured Thermoguttaceae bacterium; assembly: GCA_937951625.1. Taxonomy (GTDB): domain Bacteria; phylum Planctomycetota; class Planctomycetia; order Pirellulales; family Thermoguttaceae; genus CALFBP01. Next base: position 11,177 of record CALFBP010000087.1, on the reverse strand, counting down.
TCGGCGAATCGGCCCGCGCTTTGGCCAAACGCTCGGCTAGTAAGGCCACCTCCTCCTTCAGCGGCCCTCGAAGGTCCTCCTCGCTCACCGGCTGGACCACGACCTCTTCCAGCCGCCCGCCATGATCGTCCTGAACGAAGAACTTGACGGATTCACCATCCCACTCGGCCTCGGCCGCCAGCCGGCCAAGCCATTTGAACCACAGCCGGCTGTTGGCGTTTGCTTTGTCCAGGAGGGCAAGGCCCGGTTCGATGGCCACGGGCTGGAAATCCCTGGCGGCATCGGAGAGATCGACGCGGACGAATGGTTTAGCCATGGGACGAGAACCTTCGGGCAGGGCGAATATCCCCGACTGGTCATGGTACTCGATCTAGGGGGACGGATCAACCCGCTAACCGAACTTCCATCCGCCTCGCTTGCGTCGGGCGTTCGGAGTGGGAACAATGGCCAGCAAGTCACCGTTTGTGAACATTCGTCCAACGGAGGTCGCCCATGCCACGCGCTTCACTTGCCCTAGTCCTGATGGTCTCTTTGGGGCTTTCATCGTCCCTCCGTCTTGCGGACGCTGCGGAGCCGGAAAAAAGAGAGCAGTCTCCAGCCTGGCTGAATTCTGCTCAGCAGCGGATCGAAAAACACCGCAAGTCCGAGGCGACGATCGAGGTTTTCGACGCCTCGGGCAAGCCCCTCCCGGGAGTCAAAGTCCACGTGGAACAAATGCGGCATGCCTTTCTGTTCGGGTCGAACATTTTCATGTGGGGGAGAATCCAAGATCCTGAGAGGGAGGCGGCCTATCGAAGACGCTTTGCTGAATTGTTGAACTACGCCACGCTGCCGTTCTATTGGCCTGGCTACGAACCTCGACGCGGCCAGCCCGACCACCATCATACTGAGCAAGTGGCGAAATGGTGCCAAGAACACGGCATCGTCACCAAGGGGCATCCCCTGGCATGGAACTTCGCCGATCCGCAATGGCTCCCGGATGATCCTCAAGAGGTTCGTCGTTTGCAAATGGCCCGCATCGAGGATTGCGTCTCGCGTTTCGCCGGCCTCATCGACCGCTGGGACGTCGTCAACGAGGCCGCGGATTTCGACCGGCCTGAGCTCTTCCGCCGCGCTCCCAAGATGACCGGGATGTGGCAAGAGGTCGGGCAGATGGAGTTCACCCAAGAGTGTTTCGTCCACGCCCGAAAGGCCAACCCTAAGGCTACGCTGTTGATCAACGATTACCGGACGGACGCGGCCTACGAGCGGGTGATCGAGCGGCTCGTGGACTCGAGTGGCAAGCCGCTCTACGACGTGATTGGCATCCAAAGCCACATGCACGGCGGCACTTGGCCGAACGAGAAGATCTGGGAGGTTTGCGAGCGGTTTTCACGCTTCAAAGTCCCGCTCCATTTCACGGAAACGACCATCTTGTCCGGCGAGCCAGGATGGGAAAAGCGGGGCCCTTGGAAGTCCACGCCCGAGGGCGAGGTCTTCCAGGCCAACGAGGTGGAGCGATTCTACACCATGCTGTTCTCGCATCCCGCGGTCGAAGCCCTTACCTGGTGGGATTTCTCCGACTATCACGCCTGGCAGGGGGCCCCGGCGGGATTTCTCCGCGCCGACATGACCCCAAAGCCGGCTTACGAGCGACTTCTTGCCCTGATCAAGAAGAAGTGGTGGACAACGACTGACCTGACCACAAGCGACGAGGGGGTGACCAGTTTTCGAGGTTTTCTTGGCGATTATCGCGTTACCGTAACGCTCGCAAGTGGTGAGTCGGCTACCTCCCAGTTCACCCTCGCCAAAACCGGTCCGAACCGCTGGTCGATCCAGCTCAAGTGAGCCATTCGGCATTTAAGGCCGATCCCATGGTCCCCTCGCCTGCTCAGAGGGAGAAGACCCGGCGGTAGGGTGTTTCCGATCGCCGGCGGTTTTTCACCATCGACTGGACTCCGGCGCTCGCTACCACCCACCAGAGTGGGACAATTCTGGGATCGTCTCTCATTTCCGGCTTTGCCGGAAAAGACGATTTTTGGGCGAAAATCGGCTTCGCCGAAGACGCCGAAGGAATCGTCCAACGCGACGTTCGTCAGCCCGAATCGGGGTGTGGCAAATCGGTTTTGGCGAATCTTCCGAAATGACCGGACGATGCATTTCAAGGGGTGAAACGGTCTGTGACGAACGGAGTGCGAAAATGAGGCGGGTTCAGACCTGGTGCTTGGCGTTGGTTGCGTTGATCTGGATGGTGGCGAGTGCCGCTGCTCAGGGGCTTTATGGTGCCCCGGCGATGCTGCCCCTCGTACAAGATATGGGGGGAGACGGGTCGTATTCGTCAGGCTCGGCCCCCGAGCCAACGATCCCGCCGCCCGCTGTTTACGGAGGCAGTCCGCATTCCTTGCACCCCCAATACTCCGCGAGGCAACCGTTGCAGCCTGCCCAATCATCGGCAAGTTCGTTTTCCGCGGCACCAGGCAATTACCCGCACTACGCGCCGCTTCAACCGATGCCACAGGGATCGACCGCCTATCCGATTGGGCCATACCCATCCGCTCAGGGAGGCTATCGGCCCCCGCGGCCTGCTCAAGCGCCTTACTCTGCTCCTACGGAACGGCCTTCTGGTTACCGGATGGCGGCCGCTGGAGCCAGTCCGAGTCCGTCTCATGCAAACGTTGGGCCGATTCACACTCCTCAACCGCAACCGCTCCATGCGAACCGCAGATCGCTATATGACGAATTGGAGTGTGGCCCAAACTGTGGGTTCTCTGGCTCGGGCAGTCCGTTTTTTGACGCCTTAAACGGTTACGCTGGCGACCCTGATTACCGGCCAACCTGGTACGCCACGGCCTACGGCTTGCTCTTCACCCGGGATCGGGCCAACGGTGTGGCCACGACGGTGAATCCCGCCACTGGCGATTGGTTGATGCGGACGACGGATGCCGACGTGGACTGGCGGGGCGGCTACGACGTGAAGATCGGGACCTTTTTTGGGGCCAACAAGAATTGGGGCGTTGAGGGCGGCTATTGGACCATCGATCGGTTCCGAGGCTTCTCTCAAGCTTCGCTGGCTGGCGGCGTGGACACTCCTTTGGCGGTCAATCAGATCGAGTTCGGCGGGGTCAACGGGGACACGTTTTTCAACAATTCCGCCGGGCATCGCGTTGCCCGCGTCAATCGCCTCGAGAGCGCGGAAGTCAGCCTCATGCGGCGCTCCGATGTTTTCGACGCCTACGGGTTTGCTTCGATGGATTTGACGCTGCTAGCTGGGGTCCGCTATGTGGTCTTCCGGGAAGAATTGACCTTCGGCGGGTTGACGGCTGGCGGCGCGTGGGGGGGCAGCCCGCTCGACGAGGCCTATTTCAACGATCGCGTCATCAACAATTTGATTGGTTTCCAGTTCGGAATCGACACCGGCTTCCGCTTCGCGCGCACGCTGCGGATTTTCGCTACGCCGAAGTTCGGGATTTACAACAACCATATCGACGCCCGCTTCGACGCCTTCCGCGGCGACTCGCTGCGAGGTAATCCTACGCCCGGCAGCGGAATCACGCGGACTTACCCCGTGGCCGTGGACCGAGATGTCTTCGCGGTTCTCAGCCAGGTGGATGTTGGTTTGGACTGGGAATTCGCGCCTCACTGGTCCGCGGTCGCCGGCTACCGCCTGCTGGCCGCGACCAACATGGGCTTGGCGGATCACCAGTTCCCCAACGACGTTGTAGATTTCGCTGCTCTCGACACCGTCAAGGCGAACGGAAGCCTTTTGATCCACGGCGTCTTCGCCGGGCTGCAATTCGAGTTCTAAGCGGCGATTCGCACTCAGCCGACCTCTGGTCGAGTTTGGGCAACTCCACCCTTCGAGCGACGGGCGAGGGGATTGGCACGCCAAGGCTGGCTCGTCGTTGAGGCGCCAAAAGCCCATGAGTGTTCGGTCGCAGGTCGAGCTGCTATATTGGCGCAGAGTTCTCCATTCCTCAGGAGGGTCTGCGCATGGCAAGCACGTCACGAAGCACGATCGACGTAAAGCTGGTCTTCAGCTTCGCGGCACTCTGGGTGGGTTCCCAAGCCTGGGCGTACAATCCACCTGTTGACACCGCCGGGCCGCTGACGGCGACGATCGAAGCGCCCGCGGAGGTCGCCCAGGTCGATGTCCCTCAGAAGGTCCGCGTTGTGCTCGAAAGTCGCCACGACCGGCGATTGGAGGGCAGTGTGGAAATCAAGGTCATCGACCGCTGGCGGGCAGAACCGAGCGGTCCTGTGCGATTCTCGGTCGACGCTGGTGCGAAAGCGGCTGTAGAGTTCCATGTTGTGGCTGGCCTGGGGACCTATAGCGGTCACTACCCGATCCATGCTTTTGTCACATTCGAGATGGAAGGCAAGCAGTTCACGGCCCACCCGATCTTGATTCTGCAAACCAGGCTCCCCCCGCCGCCGCGGCCCGCGCCCGAGGTCGATTGGAAACCCTTTCCACTAACCGAAGGCGGCCAGCTAGCCTTGTGGCGATTGCCGAATGTCAGGGCGGTGGTGGCGGTGTTCAAGGAGTCGCCGCAGACGATGCCGGCGGGATGGCAGGGATCGGAGCCGCGGACCGGAGGTTCGTTCGGCGTGCGGCGGCAGACGTTTGCCGGTCAGACACGCGAGGTCGTGGCCATCCACCCGCCCTACCGCGATGGCTTGGTCGGCACGCTGGCGGCCGAGTATCCCATCGCCTTGCCCAAGAGTGCCCGCGTGCGACTGTCGTTCGCCACGGCGATCGTGCCTGAAGGCCAAAGCGATGGAGTGACCTTCCGCGTTCGCGTTTTGCCCTTCGACGCACCGGCCGGGGAACTCGGCCAGGTGGTCTTCGAGCGACACAGCGCCGCGAAGACCTGGGAGCCCGGCGAGGCCGATCTGACCGCGTTTGCCGGACGCGCGATACGACTACAACTCGAATCGCATCCGGGCCCGAGAAACAACACGGGCTGGGACCAATCGTTTTGGGCCGAACCGGTGCTCACCGTCGGCACGCCTCCCGAGCCGCTGCCTTTCCCGCCGAAAGACGACACCGGCTCGTGGCTTCTTGGCCAAGTCGGACGGGGCGGAACGAAGTTTTCGGTGCGTGTGTGGCCAGGGCGACGCGGGCTGTTGGACAGCGTGATCGCCTTCTGCGACGACATTCGGCGGCTGTATTTCCGCGGTTTTGAAGTCCGTGTGCAGGGCCTTCGCCTCGACGATCCACGCTCGCCCGTCGTCCTCCAAGAGATCACGCAGATTCCCCTCAAGACAGCCACCGGCCGGCAAACGGTGCGGCACCGTTTCGAGAGTCATCTGGGAAGCTTTGACTTGGTTGGCACGATCGCCGTGGAGCAAGGGGTGCTTCGGGTACGGTTCGCCTTGGAAAACGCCCCAGCCCCGCGACCCTGGCTGCACGTTCATCTTGAGGACGTAGCTTGTGGGACCTGGAGCGATACGGCCTGGCAGGTTTACGCCGGCGTGGGCAATGTGATCCGCGATCCAGGCCCCTTCCGCTTGCATTTCGATGGTCACCAGCTGGCCACGTCGTTCGTCGGCTTCGACTTCGCGGGCGGGATCTCGTTGGTCCAGGGAGTGGACGTGCCGCCGGAGCATTTGGAGATCGCGCCCGAGGCACGCCACTATTCGCTTCACGTACCGCACACATCCACGATGACGCTCATTCCGGCAGAAAACGTTTGGGAAGCGGTCAAGGGATGGCGCGAAACCAATGGGCTGAAGCCGGCGGGTGGCGTCCAGCGAGCGGCCGGCCGGTTCGTGTTCGACCTCTGGGGCGGCCGCTACCGCGAAACGGCCGAGGCGCTCCGCCGCGCCTTTCGCTATGGATTGACCGACTCGATGGTCATTTTCCACAACTGGCAGCGCTGGGGCTATGACTACCGGTTGCCCGACATCTATCCGCCCAACCCGCAATTCGGTACCCTCGACGATATGAAATCCCTCGTCGAAACCTGCCGCCAGGCCGGCGTGCCCTTCGCCTTGCACGACAATTACATCGACTTCTATCCCGACGCCGACGGATTTTCCTATGAGGAGCAGATCGCTTTCCACCCCGATGGCACGCCGGTGCGGGCGTGGCTCAACGAGGCACGCAACGCCCAATCGTACCGCTACCGCGCCGACCGCATCGAGCCGTTCTTGAAACGCAATCTCCAGTGGATCCGCGAGGGCTTGCGGCCGACGGCGTATTTCATCGACGTTTGGTCCAGCGCCGGTCCCTACGACTATTGGACGGCCGACGGCAAGTTCACCGATCGCGTTTTTACACGAAATCGCTGGGGTGAACACTTCGCTTGGATCCGCGAGCTGCTGGGCGACAACGCCCCGCAAATCTCCGAGAGCGGCCATGACCAGTTGATCGGTTGGCTCGACGGGGCCCAGACCAACCACCTCCGCGTGGGCAAGCCGGGTTCGGAAGGGCGACATAGCTGGGCCGTCTTGGACATCCCCCACAGCGACGCGGAGCGGACCCCGTGGCTCGATGCTGCCCATCATGACCGGTTCATCTTGCACGGGGCGGGTTATCCGGGCCGGTACGAGGGCGGGTTGGATCCACGTCTTCACGGCATCGATAGCGACGATTACATCTCCACGGAAGTCCTCACGGGCCACCCCGGCATGGTCTCGCGGGCCTTCGGCCGCAACGTGGTCCGCAAGTATTGGCTGCTGGCCGATCTTGCCCGGGCGCTCGCCTTGCGGCAGATCGAATCCGTCGAATATGTGGAGGGGGATTTGCATCGGCAGTACGTGCGCTGGTCGGGTGGGGCTGAGGTTTGGGTGAACCGTGGGCCGACCGACTGGACTGTCCAAGGTACCGTGCTTCCCCAATACGGTTTCCTTGCCCGATCGCCTACTCAGGACGGAAAGGGCGAGGTCGTGGCCTTCATTGCCCGGCGCGATGGCCTTATCGTCGAAATGGCCCAGGCGCCTGAACGCCTCTACGTCAACGGCCGAGCGGAAATGGGCGGACCGCTACCCATTTGGGTATCGGTGGAGAAGATGGGTTTGGTCGGGGACCGCAGATTCGAATTCACGGTCCGCTGGCGGGCCGATGCGCCGCTGCCGGCCGGTTGGGCGCCGTTCTTCCATTTCTGCAATGACGAAGGGGAGATCGTATTTCAGGCCGTCCACCAACCTCAGCGGTTCGAAACCGATCGCCAAGGCGAGTTCACCGCCCGGGTCGTCGGCACCATCCCCTCGGAAGTCAAAGCGGGCGCAACTTACGAACTCCGAGCGGGGGTGTACCATCCTGGGACCGGGGAACGACTCGCCCTATCGGGTCCCGACGACCGCTGGCATCGCATCCGTTTGGGTACGATTCGCTGCGAGGGACAAGCGGAGCAACTTTCGAGCATTGCTTGGACGCCGCGGCCTGCCGAACCTGATGTCACCGTCCCGCGCTGGAACCCCGAAGGTAGACTGATCGACTTCGGGCCGGTGGTCACAGCGGCAGGCTGCCGCCTGGTCCCCGACGGCAATGCCCTCGTTGTTACCCCGCTGCCCGAGGCCCGGGCGAAAACCCGCGAGGTGCGGATTCGTTGGTCCGCCCTCCCCTGGAAACTCCCGCAGGCGACCCATGCCGAGGCAATTGCGGAAGACGGCCAGTCGCTCGATCGGAAACCCCTGCAACGCGAGGGCGATACCGTCGTGCTCACGCTCGCTCGAGAGGTTTTCTCTTACCACCTCAGCCGAGGCTCGCAATAGCCTGTCCGTTGCCCTGGGTCCGCTAAGATCAGCAAGGCAGGGCAGCTCAGCCGTGGACGGGAGTTGCATTAAGGAACCAAGAACACCATTCCCGTCCAGACTCCGCCCTCGTACAGAATGCCGCGAATGCTCAACGGCAAGGCATCGAAGAGGTACGGCGTGCAACTCCCGGGCCGATAATAGCCCAGGGTATACACGCATTCGTTGGGCGGGAACAAGCCCATGGCGTAGGGCAGCGCCGGCACCGAAAGGAAGAAGTGCCCGCCCGAGGCAACCGACTGGAGCCAGGGGCCCACCGTCTGGCCATAGCGCTCTACCTGCAAATCCTCGAAGTATACCGGTTTGTGACAGAGCGCCGAGGCGGTCCAATGGAAGGTTGCCGGGGCCCACGACCGCGGCACGAACGATTCCCGACCCATCTTGCACCAACGGGGAAACTCGCCCGGTTTCGGCTTGACTGCATCCAGGATGTCTTTTTTCGTCAAAGGCACCAGGACGGCCTCTGGAGTGGGGCACTCGTCGGTGCGGGGCGCGATGGTGACCTGGAGGTCCTTTTCAATGCCTGGTCTCTTGGCCGGCGGGACAGCCTTAGGGGCCAGATCATTCGCTTTCGGCGATTCTAAAAGCAGGCGCGGCGGAGAACCGCCCAACGGCGGGAGCACTTCCGACTTTTCGGTGCTCGAGCTGTTTGGCTGCACTGCGGGAAGGCTGGAGGTCGGAGTCCGCCTGTCTTCGAAGGGATCAGCGAAGGCATCGCCGTCGGCTTGTCGAACTCGGTTGGTTGGTGGCGCTGAATTGGTAGGCTCCGCTGCCGAGGCCTGAGCGACACCGTCTGGGGCCGTTGGCTTGACCGGCAACCAGGTGAGCTGACGACCGTTTACGCCCGAGGAATAACTGACCGCCTTGACGCCCGATGGCGACGCTTCGACGAGACTCGCGACCAAAAGCGCGGACGCGAGGATCGAAATTGGAATCAAGCGGAGCCTCGGGTAGCGAGGCAACCGGCCCGACGCAGCGTTTCCAAGAGTCGTGGGCCTACAGTTCGTCGATCCCGTATTCCGTGCTGTAATTGGGGGCTTCCTGCGTGATCGTGATGTCATGGGGGTGACTCTCCCTCACACTCGCTGGCGAGACTTGAATGAACTGCGTGTCCCTGCGCAGTTCTTCGATCGTCCGTGTTCCGCAATATCCCATTCCAGCTCGCAACCCCCCCACAAGCTGGTAAACAAAAGGCCCCAGGGGACCTTTATAAGGCACTCGGCCCTCAACGCCCTCGGGCACGAGTTTCTCTGGTTTAGTTCCACCCTCCTGGCGATAGCGTTCACCAGAGCCGTGGACCATCGCCCCTAGGGACCCCATGCCTCGATATGCTTTGTAAACCCGACCCTGATAAAGAATACGAGTGCCTGGGCTTTCCTCCAACCCAGCAAACAACCCCCCAATCATCACCGCATGAGCCCCAGCGGCAATGGCCTTGGTGATGTCGCCGGAATAGCGGACGCCTCCGTCCGCGATGATTGGCGTTCCGGTTTCTGCGGCAGCCTCGGCAGCTTGGCAAATTGCGGAAATCTGGGGAACGCCGACACCCGAGATCACACGAGTGGTACAAATTGAACCGGGTCCGATCCCGACTTTCACCGCATCCGCTCCCGCTGCGATCAAATCACGACAACCCTCGGCCGTAGCGACGTTCCCTGCCACGACGTCGATATCCCACTGTCGCTTGATTTCTCGAACCGTCTCCATGACATTGGCGGAGTGGCCGTGGGCCGAATCCACGACCAGGACATCCACGCCTTTGCGGATCAACGCCTCCACCCTTTCGTAGTCGTGGACCCCCACCGCCGCCCCGACTCTTAGCCTGCCTTGCCCATCTTTACACGCCTTCGGGAAACTCCGCATCATGTCGATGTCTTTGATGGTGATCAGGCCTGTCAGCCTGAAATTTTCGTCAACCAGAAGAAGCTTCTCCACCTTTTTTTCCATTAAAATCTTCTCGGCTTGCTCAAGCGTCACAGCCCCGGTGACCGTTACCAGCCCCTCTTTGGTCATCACGTCGGAGACTTTGAGGCTCCAGTTGGCCAAGAATCGCAGGTCGCGACGGGTGACGATTCCCTCCAAATGTCCGTCCGGCCGGGTGATGGGGACGCCCGAGACCTTGAACTGGTCCATCAATTGCCTTGCCTGTTCGACGGTTGCCTCGGGCGGGAGGGTGGCCGGATTGACAATAATCCCGTTGGCGCTCCGCTTCACCTTCTCGACTTCTTCTGTTTGTCGCTTGATCGACAAATTCTTGTGGATCACCCCCAGCCCGCCTTCCTGCGCCAGCGCAATCGCCATCGCGCTTTCGGTCACGGTGTCCATGGGCGAACTGAGCAGGGGGATATTCAAGCGGATGCGCCGGGTGAGAAAGGTGCTCACATCAACCTCCGACGGCAGGACCTCGCTGTATCGAGGTTCGAGCAACACGTCGTCGAAGGTTACTGCTTGGTACTTGAACTTCTGACGCATGGGCACAGATCTCCAGCCAAAGATCGGGAATCTCGTATTATCCGGCTCAACCACCGACAATGCAATTGCCGGCTCACCAGGCGACCTTGAAACGCAAACCGCGTTTCGTTCCCTGAATGGCAGAAGATCGTGGGGAAGCGCGAGACGTTGCGTAAGCTAACGGAATACCTGAACAACGCGGAGCAGACGGACTAGCCACGGTATCGCCCCAAAGGTTTGCTGATCGAGAGCGGAGCGGTGGAGTCGCTGGGTAAGACGCTGGTGGGTAGTCGGTTTAAACAAGCGGGGATACGAAATCGGACCCGCCGCGGGGCGAAAACGGTGTTGCGGCTTCGCGCCCTCGAATCGGAGGGCGATTTCGGTGCTCCGTGGGACGCCCGTCTTTGCGTCGCTCCATAAGCCCGTTACGAATCTGCCGCCGCACGTCGGCAGCTAACGGAACACCGGGGATGTACACGACCTGCGGCGACGAGTATACTGCCGATTGTGGTCCGGTGTCCACAGGGTGGGTTCGCCGGGGGTCTGGTGTGTGTTAGGCTGGGGCGTCCGTCGCGCCCGCAGCCCTCGTTAAAAGGAGATTGTGTCTTGGGTAAGCGTTTGTATGTGGGGAACCTGCCCTACGGCGTGACCAATTCCGAATTGGAGCAAGTCTTCGCGGCCTTCGGATCTGTCCAAAGCGCCCAGGTGGTGACGGACCGCGAGACGGGCCGCAGCAAGGGTTTCGGTTTCGTCGAAATGGCGACCGACGACGAGGCCCAGGCAGCCATCAAGGGTCTTGACGGCAAGGACATGAGCGGACGGCCGCTCACCGTCAACGAGGCTCGTCCCCGGGAGGATCGGCCCGGCGGCCGGGGAGGCGGCGGACGCCAGGGCGGCTACGGAGGCGGCGGACGACGATACTAACAGCAGGCCGCAGGCTTGCAAGTGGGTAGAAAACATCGTCCGAAGCGAACAGCCGTCGCCTGGTCCCG
>CALFBP010000086.1 GCA_937951625.1 uncultured Thermoguttaceae bacterium | reverse complement strand
GATCTTCGCCAGCGCGCTGGACGTAGCGTCTGCCGAGGCCCGGCCCTGGTTTGTGGCGTTGGCCATCGGCGGGGTGGTGAATTCGGCCATTTCGGCGGCGTATTATTTGCGAGTGGTGGGGGTGATGTTCTTCCGCCCGCCGTCGGACACGCCCCCCTCCCGCGTTCAGGCTGCCGGGCCTTTAGCTGCTGCTTGGGCCTGCGCCGTGGCCACCGTGATTTTGGTTGGCTTCTTTCCCGGCCCTTGGCTCGGCTGGGCCAATCAATCGAGCGTGCGGCCCAAGGCCGCTGTTGCCCAAACCGAGAAGATCGCCCCCAACGGAAAAGTTGCTCACACCTTGCGGAGACAGGAATTCTGCGTCGTGCATGAGGCGACACTTCGGTCCCCTTGACGTCCTCTTGATCTCGACGCCTATCTCATGGCACGCGGGCGACTTGGAGCATTAGAACTGGCTCGACTGCTGGACGCGGCAGCGCAGCCGCTTTATGTTCTGGACGAGGATCGGACGATCGTGTTCTGCAACCAGCCCTGCTTGGAGTGGTTGGGTTGTTCGGCGGAGGAGCTCCAGGGCCAACGGTGTATCTATGGTTCGGTCGAGGGGGAAATCGGCGTTTCGTTGGCGGCCGGGCTTTGTCCTCCGCCCGAGATTTGGACGGGCCGCGAGCAGGCGGGCATGGTGGGGGCAACGCTTCGGGATGGTCGACTGAGCCGCCGCCGCGCGCGCTTCATCCCCTTGGCGAATGGCACGGAAGTTCCCTTCGTCTTGGCGATTGTCGAAACGGAGGACCTTGCCCAATCCGCCGACAAGACACAGCAGCCCTTGCCCAGCGAAGCGGCGGAGCTGCACGAGCGTCTGCGACGGTTCCGGCACGAGCGGGCGGAAAAGTACCGTTTGGACCGCTTCGTGGGCGACAGTCCGGCCATGCGACTCGCCCGCGCTCAAATCGAAGTCGCGGCGGCGAGTCGGGCGAGTGTGTTGATCGTGGGTCCGCCGGGAAGCGGCCGTCAGCATGCGGCCCATGCCATCCATTATGCCGTTCACGGCGAGGGGAGCGGGCCGCTCGTCCCTCTCTCCTGTGCGGTGTTGGCAGCCGATCTGATTGCCTCCACGTTGGCGGCGATCGCCTCGCAGCGATTTCCCGTGGAAGCCAGTGGCCGCGGCACCCTGCTGTTGAACGACGTTCACGAGTTGCCCATCGAGTCGCAAACCGAGATCGTGAGGCTCCTGTCGGGCAAGGGGATCCCATTGCGGATCGTGGCCACTTCGCGGCACGACCTCGCCGATCTGGCTCGTGAGGGCCGCTTTCGTGACGACTTGGCGGCGCTGTTGAGCACGCTTGTCATCCGTTTGCCGCCGCTCGTGGAGCGCCGGGGCGACGTGCCGCTTTTGGCCCAATGGTTTGTTGAGAAGGTGAACGCCCGGGGGGGAAAACAGCTTTCAGGACTGTCGAGCGAGGCCTTGGACTGCCTGGATTCCTACTCGTGGCCTGGCAACGTCGAGGAGCTTGGCCAGGTGATCGAAGAGGCCCACCGCCACGCGGAGGGGCCGGAGATCACGTTGGGGGATCTGCCGCAGCGAATCCATCTTGCGCGATCTGCCGCTGCCCATCCTCGCCGTCCCGAGGAAACCATTGTCCTCGAAGATTTTTTGGCGGGGATCGAGCGGGAACTCTTGACCCGGGCCATGCGGCGCGCTAAAGGTAACAAGACCAAGGCCGCCAAACTCCTTGGCATGACGCGGCCAAAACTATACCGCCGTCTGGTGCAACTCGGGCTGGAAGAGCCGAACTCCTAGCAGAGGTTGGGAAGGATCGAGCCTGCCGAGAGCGCCGGTGCATGCCCCGGCTAGGAAGGGCCTCCTGACCGCCCTCGGTTCCCAACGCACTGTTGCCGTCCACCCCACCATGTCGTCCATTAAGCTTCTGTTCGCCGAAATCACCTTTCGCAAGTCGAACTTCTTACTCAGCCTGTTGGCGATCGCCATTGCGGTGACGCTGTTCGTTGCCGGACCCCTACTCGTCGACGCCTACCAACAGGAGACTCAGGCCCAGGTGGATCAGTGGCAGTCGCGCATTGGAGACTTGGAGAAGCAGGTGGCGTCGATGCGCGAGGGGATGGCGCAGGTGGAGCAAGAAACGGCCGCGGAGCTGGCGCGGCTGGAAGACGAGACCCGCCGCCTGATGCGCGACATGGGCTTCAACCTGATGATTACCCATCGCGACACGAACATGAGCGACTTTTGGGCCGCGGATTTTGCCGCCGCCGACATGCCGCAAGACTATGTTGAGCGTCTGGCCGCGGATCCGCGACTCACTTTGGTAGCCCACCTCGTGGCCACGCTCCAGCAGAAAATCGACTGGGAAAACCGCAAGGTGTTGCTGGTGGGTTATTTGCCCGAGGCGCCGCAGCCCCACGCGACCGGGAAGCAGCCCATGGGCTATCGAATCAAGCCTGGCACGGTGTTCCTCGGCCATGAATTGGGGATCGGCAAAAAGCCGGGAGAGACGATTCACGTTTTGGGGCAGCCATTCCAGATCGCACGCATCCTACCTGAACAAGGCAGCAAGGAAGACATTACCATCGCCATGCACTTGGCCGATGCCCAGAAGCTGTTAAACAAGCCGAATCGGATCAATCAGATCATGGCGTTAAGCTGCCGCTGCTCGGGTTCTGATTTGCCCAAGATTCGCCAACAGCTCGCCGAAATCCTGCCCGGTACCCAGGTTACCGAATTCCGCACGATCGCCCTCGCCCGCGCCGAACAACGTGCCGCGGTCGCGGCGAAAAAGGAGGAAATCCTCAACCACATGCGGCAGAACCTCGCCGAACGCGAAAAAATCCTCGCCGAACGCAAGCAGATCCTTGCCGATATGGAGGTCTCGCGCGAGCGGGTGCTTCGGATCATCGAGACGCTTGCCGAAGTGCTCACACCCTTGGTCGTGCTGGTCTCGGCGGTCTGGGTCGGCCTGCTGGCTTTGAGCAACGTGCGCCAGCGAAGGGTCGAGATCGGCATCCTGCGGGCAATCGGCAAAGGCTCGGGAATGATCGCCTCGCTCATCATGGGCAAGGCCGTGCTCCTGGGGATCGCCGGCGGATTGGCGGGATTTCTTGCGGGAACGCTTCTTGCCCAATGGCTGGGCCAACGGGCTTTCGATCTGCCCGCCGAACGACTGACCGCGGGGCTTGACGCCCTTTTGGTCGCCGTGCTCGGCGCTCCCCTCATCTCGGTGGTGGCGAGTTATCTGCCGATGCTAGCGGCGCTGGGCCAAGACCCTGCCGTGGCCCTTCGCGCGGAATAGCGGAGTTGCGCCGGGGGAGACTCCGCCAGACCCTGGTTGCCCAGACCGCGAAACGCCCCACCGTTCGAGCCTGTCGGCGTCGTCCTACGTCCCGCCATCGGGAAGCCGCAGTCCAGAACACCGAGCAGCCGCGGTAAGGCCGTTTCGCCCGAGTCCATCACCACCAAGCCTATGGAGACTTGCGTCGCGCGGAATTGACCTTCTTCGAACCCCGCCGATGTGCGATACTCTACTTTGTTTCCCGTTCACCCGCGTGAAGCAAGCCTCGACGCAAGCGGGGGGAATCCACGGCAACGGCGGTGGAGAGGTATTGTCACGCGAAAGCACCATCACCAAGGTTCGATCGAAGGGGCGTCACGCGACCCGCGATCCAGGGAGGGAATCGTCATGTCCGGGAAGCCGCTGCGGATTTTCTTTTCAGCCGGGGAACCTAGTGGCGACGTGCACGGGGCCAACCTCATCGCCCAACTGCGTCAACGCGAGCCGCGCTTGGAGGCGGTCGGTTACGGCGGCCCTCGGATGGCCGCGGCCGGCTGTGACTTGCACGCAGACCTCACGGCCTTGGCGGTCATGTGGTTCGCAAGGGCTTTGGCGAATTTGCATAAGTTTTGGGGCCTGCTGGTTCAAGCCGACCGGTACTTTCGCCATCACCGGCCGGACGCGGTGGTGTTGATCGACTACCCAGGCTTCAATTGGTGGATCGCGCGGAGGGCCAAGGCCCACGGCATTCCCGTCTTCTACTACGCCCCGCCGCAGATTTGGGCTTGGGCTCAATGGCGGGTGAAAAAAATGCGCCGCCTGGTCGATCACGTCTTGTGCAGCCTGCCGTTCGAGGAAACCTGGTTCCGTGAACACGGTTGCAACGCCACGTTCGTGGGCCATCCGTTTTTCGACGAACTCCAGCGGCAATCGGTCGATGAGGCCTTTGTCGCGCAGGTGCGAAGCCACGCTGGCCCTTTGGTCACCATCTTGCCAGGCTCGCGGACCCAGGAGGTGAGCCACAATCTAAAATGGTTTCTGAAAGCCGCCGAGTTGGTCCGTCAGTCCGTGCCCGACGCACGCTTCGCCGTGGCCGCGTTCAAGCCGCACCAGGCCGAGATGGCTTCAGCCGCGGTCGATTCGAGCGGATTGCCTATCGAAGTTTTCACGGGCAGGACGCCGGAATTGATTCGGGCGGCTGACTGCTGCATGGCCTGTTCCGGCTCGGTGTCACTGGAATTGCTGTACCACACCAAACCGACGGTGATTTTGTACTGGATCACTCCGCTCGCTTACCGGGTGCAGGAGTATTTTCGTAAGGTGAAATACATCACGCTAGTGAACCTGCTCGTTGCGGAGGAACTCTTTCCCGCGGATTTGACCCCTTACGACCCGGGGCAGCCCGACGCCCATCGCGTCCTATTTCCCGAGTATCTTACTTGCGAAGACAAATCGGCCCAGATCGCGAGACACGTTATCGAGTGGCTTACTGTCCCCGCGGCGCGGACGAGCCTGGAGCAGCGACTGGCCGACCTCAAGGCCCAAGTCGCCCACGGCGGGGCTTCGGCGCGAGCTGCGGAATACCTTTTGCAAGTGTTGGGGCGCACTGGTACGCCGCTGCCGCCGCCACACTTTCTCAGCCACCCTGCGAGAACGCCGAAATAGGCTAGCTGCTGCGCCCTGCGTGCTCCGTCAGGCAGCAAGGTATACGGACGTTGCGATGCCTTTCGACTAATTCGCCGGTTCGCTAGGTTGGCCGCCCGCCTCGACGGCATCGGAACAGGCGTCCCAAGCTGCACAGAGGGCAGGGCCGATGACCCGGATGTCATGCGAAGTGGCCAGTGCGATCCTGGACCATTTCGGGCCCGCGGGCGAGGCTTCCAGAAGGGGTACCAGATTGGCCACCATTTCCGCCGGCAACGGGACCATGACGCTCGGGTTCCCCCCTTCGAAATTGACGAGACGGCAGACCGACCATTCCGGTTTGCCGGGAAGATGGATGTTGAAGTACCCCGCGGTGGTTTCGTATTCAACCGGCCGATTGGCTCGCAGCAACCGCTGCACGGTAGCCACCGCGTCCGAAAGTTGTTGACTAAGTTGCATTCGATCACGTCCTCTACTCGTGGAAGACCGACTCTCGACGGTTGCAAGACACGCCGATAAAGCATCAGCCTCGAATTGTATGATGCGTTGCTCAGGAATCCTCCGCAAGAGACAAGAGAAGGGAGCGTCAAGCAGCAGATCGCATCCCCTGGATTTGGGGTGCCAAAAACTCAGGCGGGCGATGGTTCGTGATCAGACTGCCTCAAACGGTCCACTTGGTGTCTGAACATTTCACCCTTGCCGAAACCTCCTACAAGTCGAAGCAAAGACAGCTTATGGGTTATGGTAAAATGTACTACATGAGGGGTATACCGCTTGCTTGAGGTAGCGCGCGGGGGCCCATATAATCTGCGACTTATGAACGTCATCGTAGTTGGCGCCGGCGAAGTCGGGTTCCACATCGCGGAGCGGCTGTCCAAGGAGGGCCACGACGTCACGGTTGTGGAAAAGAATCGGGACAAGGAGCCGATACTCCGGGCGCGTCTCAATGCCCTGGTGATCCGCGGCAGCGGCGCCAGTCCCGAGGTCTTGGAGGAAGCCGGCATCGAGCGCGCGGATCTTTTCATCGCCGTCACCGACCAGGACGAAGTCAATCTCGTGGCCTCGCTGCTGGCCCACGAATGCGGTACGCGGCGAATCGTCGCCCGAATCAAGAGTCTGGAATACAGCAGCTCGGAATGGGCCCAGAATGCCACCAAGCTGGGCATCGATCTGCTGATCAACCCCCAAAAGGTGGTGGCCGACGAAATCTATCGGATCGTCTCCTATGCCGCGGCAAGCGAGGTGGCGGAGTTCGCCGACGGCCGCGTCGTGTTTCTAGGTTACACGATCGGCCGGCGCAGTCCGCTGGCCGGGATCACGCTTAAGGAACTGGCGGGCATTCGCGGCATCTACCGAATGCTGATCACGGCCATCGCCCGAAAACACGAAACCATCATTCCCCGCGGCGAAGATTCGATCCAAGAGGGCGACATCGTTTACTTCGTTTGCAATAAGTCCGACTTGCCGGCGATCAACTACCTGTTCGACTTCGAGCGGCAACGGATCGAGAGGGTATTCATCCTCGGCGGGGAGCGGATCGGCGAGGCCTTGGCCCAAAAACTCTCCGAACTCAAGCTGCGGGTCAAGCTCATCGAGCGCGATGCGAACCTCTGCCAGCGTCTGGCCGAGGAGCTGGACAACGTCGTCGTGCTGAACACCGAGGGGACCGACATCGAGACCCTGAAGCACGAGGGAATCGCCGATTGCGACGCCTACGTGGCCGTCACGCCGAACGAGCAAACGAACATCCTCTGTTCGCTGTTGGCCAAGAGCTATGGGGCCAAGCGAGCGATCGCTCTGGTGGATCGGCAAGAGCTGGTCACCTTGGCGCCGTCGTTGGGGGTGGATGCCTGCGTGAGCGCCCGACTGGCCACGGCCAGCGCGATTTTGCGTTACGTGCGGCCCCGGGGCGTGACCGCGGTGGCTGCGATCGAGCACAGCAACGCGGAGGTCCTCGAAGTCGTCATGCCGCCGCAAAGTCCGATCCTCCGCAGACCGTTGAAGGCCATCGACGTGCCCGCCGGTGCCGTGATCGGCATCATCGTGCGGGGCCAGCAGGTGGTCATTCCCGGCGGCGACGACCACCTCGAGGCCGGCGACCACGTGGTCATTTTCACCCTGCCCGAGGCCATCGCCCGCGTGGAACGTTTCTTCTCCTGACCGCGCCAAGCCGCGACCCGAGACCAGGCATGAATCATCGCTTGACCCTTCACGTGCTCGGCGGCCTTTTGGTGTTTGAGGGCGTCACCTTGCTGTCGCCGATTCCTTTTTCGCTGTACTACCGAGATGGCCAACTCGGCGCGTTCGCGCTGTCGGCGGCGATCACGGCCTTGGCCGGCGGATTGTTGTTTTACGGTTTCCGCAGCCGGGACGAAGTCACGCTTCGCGAGGGTTTTGCGATCGTAACGTTCGGCTGGGTCGGTTTCGCCCTGTTCGGAAGCCTTCCTTATCTGTTTTCAGGCTGCCTTCCCAATCCGATCGACGCGATTTTCGAGTCGATGTCGGGCTTCGCCACGGTGGGCGCCTCGGTGTTCACCAACGTCGAGGCGTTGCCGCAAAGCGTCCTTTTCTGGCGGGCGCTGACCCAATGGGTCGGCGGGATGGGGATCATCGTGCTGGGCGTGGCCATTCTGCCGCTTTTGGGCGTGGGCGGGATGCAGCTCTACGAGGCCGAAGTCTCCGGTCCCACTACCGATCGGCTCACTCCCCGCATCCAGGACACGGCACGCCTCCTCTGGGGCGTCTACGCCCTGGTGACGACCGGCGGCGTCGCCTTGCTCTGGTTGGGCGAAATGAACTTTTTCGACGCCATCTGCCACACCTTCGCCGCCGTGGCCACGGGCGGGTTTTCCACGCGAAACGCCAGCATGGCCGCGTTCGGAACCTACAGCCAGATCGTCCTCATGGTGCTCATGCTCCTTGGCGGCGCGAACTTCGCCCTCCATTGCTACGCCCTCCGCGGAAACTTCCGCCGCTACTGGCAAAGCGAAGAGTTCCGCTTCTATATCGGCCTCTTAGTTGCAGTCACTTCGCTCACCTTCGCATGCAACTGGTCCCGATACGACAGTTCGCTCCTCAACGTCCGCGACTCCGCGTTCACCGTCATTTCCATCGTGACCACCACCGGCTTCGCGACTGCCGATTACGAACAGTGGCATGTCCTGATCCACGGCGTCTTGCTCGTCGTGATGTTCATGGGCGCCTGCGCCGGTTCGACGGCGGGAAGCCTGAAACTCGTACGGATCGTTTTGCTTTTGAAACACGCCTACCTGCAAACCGCGCGGCTGATTCATCCACGCCAAGTCTACGTCCTCAAGCTGGACCGCCGCACCGTTTCCCCGGAAATCATGCAGGACGTGCTGGGATTCACCGTCCTGTTTCTCGGCGTTTTCGTGATTGCCGCGTTGCTGTTGGCCGCCACGGGCGTGGACTTGATCACGGCAGGCTCGGGTGTGATCGCCTGCTTGAGCACCGTGGGCCCGGGCCTTGGCGCCGTCGGCCCTACCGACAATTACGCCTCGCTCCCCAATTTCGCCAAGATCGTGCTCAGTGTGGTCATGCTCCTTGGCCGCTTGGAAATCTCGACCGTGCTCGTGCTTTGCTTCGCCAGCTTCTGGAAAAAGTAACACCTTCGAATCGGATTCTGGGGTACGAAGGTCGCGCCACGGTGGCTCCGATTGACCCGAAGCCCATCGCCCTACATGACCGCACACAGTGATCACGCCCTCGGGGCTAGCGTTAGCAGGGGCCGTAGCTCGACTCGTCCTGGGCGGTCTTGCCAGCTCCAGGCGGGACGCTTTACGCCTTTTGCCAGTCGCGATAGGTGTAGCTGCGGAGCCTGTTGGCCTCGGGATCGCCAATGAATTCTTCCTTGACCGGGTCCCAACGGAGCTTGCGGCCTAAGAGGATCGCCAGATAGCCCATGTGAAGGCTCAGGTGGAGGAAGTGCATGGTCTCGGCCGTATAGGTGGTGGGCTTTCGGGACTTGACGCAATCGAGGAAGTTCCGTTGCTCGCCGGGCGGCATGGGCCAATGTTTGGAGGTTTCGGGCGTGTACTTGGTGTGGAGGATTTTTTCGTCGCTGGCTTGGAGGCGGTCGCGCCAAGCGGCGTTGCCCACCCAACCTTTGCTTCCGATCAAGCGAATGCCCGTTCCACCCGACTTGACGTGGACCACCACGCCGTTGGAGTAGCGGAAGGTGACATCGAACTTGATGATGACATTGGTCAGGGAGTTGGTGGGAATCTCGCCGGTGCCTTCGGCCTCTAGGGCGCAGATTTCCGGGGCGTTGACGGCGAGTTGGGCGGTGTCGAACTGGTGCGAGCCCCAGTCCAACAGCGAGCCGGTGCCGAAATTCTTCACCATCCGCCAATTGTTGCCCTCTACCAGGATTGGGCGGTAAGGAATGAACTCTGCCGGGCCCACGAAAAGATTGTAGTCCAGGTCCTTGGGCATGGGGGCCTCGGGCTGGTTGGGCAGCACGTGGCCCTCGGGCAACTGGACTTCGACCCTCTGGAGGTCACCGATAGCCCCGTTCCGCACCCACTCGACCATCTTATGGTAGTGCGGCACCGAACGGTCCTCCAAGCCGATCTGGAAGACCGCCTTGCGGCGGTTCACCATGTCCACCAACGCCCGACCTTCGGCGATCGTCTTGGTGGGCTTCTCGCAGAAAACGTCCTTGCCCGCCTCCAACGCCATGAGCGACATCGGGATGTGCCAGTGATCTGGCGTGGAGATCACCACGGCGTCGATCGACTTGTCGTCGATAATATGGCGGAAATCGGTGTAGCTTTTGCAATCCTTGTTGTTGTAGCGCTCGTCGACGATCCTCTTGGCGGCGTCGCTGCGGCTGTGAAAGACATCGCAGACGGCCAGAACCTGGGCGTCGTCCTGGGCCAAGAAGTTTGTGAGATTGTTGTGCGTCCCCTGGCTGCCCATGCCGATGAAACCAAGGGTGATCCTCTTCGACGGCGCAGCAGCTCCGAACAGCCGCCCTGGCATCACCAGGGGCGCTGCTACGGTCCCCAGCGTTCCCTTCACCATCTTCCGCCGTGAAATCTTTTCCAAAGGTTTCGCCCTCATCGCCGCCACCTCCCTCGTCTCTACATGTCCGATATGAATCGCCATCGGTCTAGGAATAGCCGTACCAGAATCGCTCCGCCCCCGCAAGACCCGGAGCACGATGCCAAGCCCGTGGCCCCAACCACTATGACCACCATGGGCGGCGGGCGAGGCGTGGTAGGTGATCCGCAGGCGGGGCGAGCGGCTGCTCCGCGCTTGCCCCGCCGCGCGGCGTGCGAACAGCGTCTCAGGTACGTGTGCCGCTAGACGACTATGGTATGCGCTGCTAAACTGACTCATGTGAACATCGCCAACGGGGAAGGCTCACGGTGAAACTCGATAGTCGAGGATCTTGTTCGGCTCCCATCCGCTTGTGGAGCCTTGTACGACATGTAGGCGCCGGCTGATTTGCGAGCCATCCGTGGCATTGTCAAGTACAATGAGGGTGACAAAAAAGCTCAGGAATGACCTTTTAAAACCTTTGACGGCGGCGGTGTCGATGATGGATACAGCGTGCCCAGAAGAGGCAGATGAGGGTACCAAGAGCGAAATGGGAGCCAGCAACGCCACAGGGCGATCCTCTTCCTGATAGGGCAGGATGCTTGGCTTGTCAGTCGAGGGCAAGTTGTTGTGTTGGAGGACGGAGCGTCAAACATTGTGTTCGGGGCTTAAAGTCATGCGGCAGGCCATAGCGGGGCCGAGCACATTAAGTGGCCCGCATTCATCCGGCGAAAAAGATCAAGGATGCGATCTCTGGACGTTTGTCCCCGAGGAACTCCGGCCTACGACCGACTCGCAGACGGCGATTCCCGCCATTGCGAAGGATGGCCGCCTCATCCAGTTGATTGCGAATGCGGTTCGATCGATCCCAACCCATCATAAGCTAATCCTTCGCGATGCGCGTCTTTTGCACGACCTCAAGCCGAATTCCGTTCATCTCGTCTTGACGTCGCCCCCGTATTGGACCCTGAAGAAGTACCGCCCATGCGACGGCCAGTTAGGCCACGTGTCAGACTACGAGACTTTTTTGGCCGAACTCGATCAGGTTTGGATGCACTGCTTCAGGGCGCTGGTTCCTGGCGGGCGATTGATCTGCGTGGTCGGCGACGTATGCCTATCTCGCCGCAAAAACGCTGGACGACACACCGTCGTGCCGCTTCACGCTTCAATTCAGGAACATTGTCGCCGCATCGGGTTCGACAATCTTGCACCAATCATTTGGTACAAAATTGCGAATGTTGCTTACGAGGTCGAAAACGGAAACGCTGGCTTCCTTGGTAAACCGTACGAGCCCAATGCAGTAATCAAGAACGATATCGAGTTTATTCTCATGGAGCGAAAGCCAGGCGGCTACCGGCAGCCTTCGCTCGCTAAACGGCTGCTCAGCGTGATCTCCACGGAAGAGTATCAGCAGTGGTTCCAACAAATATGGACCGGACTCACCGGGGCGTCGACCCGCGAACATCCAGCGCCCTTTCCCTTGGAATTGGCAGAGCGCCTTATCCGTATGTTCAGCTTCGTTGGCGACACGGTCCTTGATCCCTTCATGGGCACGGGAACCACGAACGTGGCTGCTGCACGATGGGGACGCCATAGCCTTGGCTGCGAAGTCGACCCGTATTATTTCACCTCCGCAGAACGACGCCTCCGCGAAGAAATGACGGGCCTCTTCTCCGCGATCAACGTCGAGATTCTCAAGGATTCCAGGTAACCGGCTGGCCATGAGCCGCAGCGAACTTGAAAGGACGGTTCGCAAAGCTGTCCGCCATTTCTGGCAAACACGAGAACGTCAGGCCAGAGCTCAGGGAGCGAAAGCCGGAAAAAGGGATCGCGGGGCCCGCAGCGCTGTCACGGGCGGCGCACAACTCGATGGTTTCGCCGACTTGATACGAAGACTGCTTGTCGATGCGGGCATTAGCGAGAAGGCCATCCATCGACGAACACGAGTAGAGTTGCCGGGCTACTACCGGGCGGAGAAGAAATGGGACCTCGTCGTTGTGGTGGATGGCCGTTTGTTCGCCACTGTCGAGTTCAAGGCGCATGTGGGACCATCGTTTGGAAACAATTTCAACAATCGTACGGAGGAGGCGCTCGGCAACGCGACGGACTATTGGGCTGCATTCCGTGAAGGGGCCTTCCAGGGATCGCCGAAGCCCTGGCTAGGCTATTTGATGCTTTTGGAGGATGCGGCTGGTTCGACGCGACCGGTGTCTGTGGCTGAACCGCATTTCCCCGTGTTCGAGGAGTTTCGCAACTCTTCTTACGTGAAGCGCTACGAGACTCTGCTCCTCAAGATGGTCCGCGAGCGGTTATATGACGCAGCGTGTCTCATTCTTTCGCCAGCCGACGCAGGCCGAGGAGGAGCGTTCTCGGAGCCGTGCAGGGAGTTGGCGTTCGCGAACTTCGCGGAAAGCTTGCTTGCTCGCGCCATTGCGTACTCGAAAACACGCAAGTGAGGCGCTGGGACATGACATGGCTTGGCGCCCAACGGCAAACAGCGGACGGTGATGCTCGCTGCGCGTGAGAGAGGACATTCGCGGCGAAAGACCCCGGCGCGCTCTCAGCCGAAGCAAGCGCTCGGCTTGTCGGCGGCGGGCGAGGCGTGGTAGGTGATCCGCAGGCGGGGCGAGCGGCTGCTCCGCACTTGCCCTCAACCGCAGCGCGCCGGTGGTTCGGCGCACCGGCGCAGGGAATTGCGTTCTCGGATTGCGGCGGGTGCAGGGCGTGTTACAATAAGTCGCCATTGCACCACGCCACAGGCGTGAGCTTGTTGATTCGAAGCTAAAGGGAATAGTTTTCGTGTTCGGACTTGATCCCGGACGCACCCGTTGGGACCTGGATTTCTCGATCTTCCGCATCCCGGTGCGCGTCCATCCGTTTTTTTGGCTGGTGGGATTGCTGTTGGGGGCTCGGGCGAACGATCCCGCCGAGTTGATCGCCTGGATGATCGCCTTCTTCGTGGCGATTCTGGTCCACGAGTTGGGCCATGCGGCGGCGATGCGCGCCTATGGCGTCTATCCTTCGATCACGCTGTACGGCCTGGGAGGATTCACCTCCTTTGGCGAGGGCGCGTTTTTTCGCCAGCCTCGAGGTTTGCCGCACATCGTGATTTTGGCCGCGGGCCCCGCGGCAGGATTCGCACTCGCGGGAATCCTGGTAGTCATCATCGCCCTGGCTGGGTTTGAAGTGGTGATTCGCGTCGGCCTCCCGTTCGGAGTGCTCATCGCCGTTCGGGAAATGGTTGGATCTCTGGCTTTTTCCAGCCTCCTTAACGATCTCTTTTTCATTTCCGTGTTTTGGGGCATAGTGAATCTGCTGCCCGTCTATCCGCTCGATGGCGGACAGATTGCCCGCGAGGTGCTGACCGCGATCCGTCCCGATGAAGGTACGCGATGGTCGCTCATGCTCTCGTTCGTCACGGCGGTGCTGATGGCGGTGGTCGCCTTCGTGCAATGGCAAAGCCTTTTTGGGGCGATCTTGTTCGGGTACTTCGCATACTTGAGCTACGCGATGCTGACCGTTCATGGCGGGCCGCGGTGGTGAAGGATGGAGAAACAGGCCGCGTTTGGTCGCCGCAACAAAAAATTTTCAAAAAAACCGCGGCAAACACTCTTTGCTGTGTTGCAATTTTCCCCTCCAGCGGTACAACTATGGGAAATCCCGTTTGCTTGAAGCCGTGGCACAAACCCGGCGTATCGGCGAAAAAAGCGTGACCAATGGCGGTTATTACCAGGAGGCTATTTTAAGTTCTGTGCAACGACGAGGCCCTTGGGTGGCTTTCCGGAGTTTGGATTCTCCGGGCCGAGTCTCGTCATCAACCCTTGGATGGA
>CALFBP010000085.1 GCA_937951625.1 uncultured Thermoguttaceae bacterium | reverse complement strand
TCCTGCCACAAGGCCAGGACGTTTCCCAACGTCATCGTAGCCAAGGAAATTGCCAGGAGGGCGGGCCACGCATACGCCTGCAACCCCGCCATGCCGACCACGACCACGCGGACCACGGCTGCCAGGCCGACGATCTTGGGCAGGATCGACAGCAACGCGGCGTTTTGATGGGTAACGCCTTGGTAAACATCCGGCGCGTAAAAGTGGAATGGTACCGCCGCCAGCCGGAATCCAAGCCCAGCCAACACCAAACCCAACGCGATCTTCGCGAACACACTGAAGGCCCCCTCCGAACCGTGTGTCGCGCTGAGCCGCGCGTGAATCTGGCCCAAATCCAGCGAGCCCGCGGCGCCATACAGGAAGCTGAATCCGTAAAGGAGCATCGCCGAGGCAAATATGCTCAAATAGAAATACTTGGCCGCGGCCTCCTGACTGGCCGAGTCGCCGCGGCCGAGATACAGCAAGATATAGGTGGGAAGGGACACCATTTCCAGGCCGACGAAGAGAAACACGAGATCGCGGGTGCTGCTCACGAGCATGGCCCCGGCCGTCGCCAGCAACAACGAACCAAAATACTCTGCGGTGTTCGGGCCGGCGATCGGGCCTGTGCCCAACATCACGAAAAGCACGCCCGAAGCCAAAGAGAGCCACCGCAGATAATTGGCCAAGGCATCGACTTCGAGCGGCGCATCGCTCACGCGGCCGGACGGCGACTCGAGGAGGACTACGGCGGCCACAACCAGTCCACCCACGGCCACCCAGCGCCACAGCCGTGGCCGATCGCCGAAGGCCCCCCCTAAGTAGATCGCGATGGCCGTCCCCACCACGACCAGCTCGGCAGCGAACATCGCGATGGTTTCAGCGGACATGTACGGACCCTCGTGTTTCAGCCACAGGCACCGGCTTGGAAGACGAGTATGAGGCGGGCAACATCGCGCCTGCTGCATCCGTCGCAGCGTCGGTTTCAAACAAGACGTTTGGCCCCCGGCAATCCGTCTCAAGGGCTAACTCCTCACACGCGATCGCTAACCCAGGCCGCCACGCCAACCGGTGCAGGTCGCTGCCCGGCTGGTGGCTTTTGGCGTAAGCCTGCGCGGCGGGGGCGAGGATCTTGCCCAAGGTCGGGCTCATCCGATCCAAGAAGAATCGCGGTTGCAGCCCGATCCAGAAAATGAACACCGTCAGCAGACCCAACGCGAACGACTCGCGAAAGGACAAATCCCTCAGCGGCTGCTTGGGGGCGTCGTGGGCATGGACGGCAGGAGTGCGATACGGGCCGAAGAACACCCGTTGAATCAACTGAAGCATGTACCACGCCCCAAGCACCACCCCGGAAAGGGCAAGTACTGAAATCACCCGGTACGAAGCGGCATAGGCTGCTGGAGCCTCGGCCCAGGCTCGATGAAACATGCCTAACAACAGCAGGAACTCGCCAACGAAACCATTGAGTCCTGGCAGGCCAATGCTGGCCAAGGAAAGGATGATCATGAAGGTCGCCAAGCGGGGGAAGTGGCGGGCGAGTCCGCCGAGGTCGTCGATTTGCCGGGTATGGAAGCGTTCGTAGATCATGCCCACCACGGCGAACAGCCCGCCGGTGGTCAACCCGTGGTTCACCATCTGGAGCACCCCGCCTTCGATACCCAAGCGATTCAAGGCGAACACGCCTAACATGCAGAACCCCAGGTGACTCACGCTTGAATAGGCGATCAGGCGTTTGATGTCGTGCTGCGCCAAGGCGACCAGCGCCCCGTAGACAATCCCCGCCACGCAAAGCCAAAGCAGCCATGGCATACAAAGCGCGACGGCGTCCGGCGTCATGGGAAGCGAGAATCGCAGGAATCCATATGTCCCGACTTTCAACAGCACGCCGGCCAATAACACGCTCCCCGCGGTGGGGGCCTGGACGTGGGCCAAAGGCAGCCATGTGTGCAGCGGCACCAGCGGCACTTTGATGGCGAACCCGGCGAAAAGGCCCAAAAACACGGCCAATTGGACCGA
The DNA here is from genome assembly GCA_937951625.1 of uncultured Thermoguttaceae bacterium. Classification (GTDB taxonomy): domain Bacteria; phylum Planctomycetota; class Planctomycetia; order Pirellulales; family Thermoguttaceae; genus CALFBP01. The sequence continues at coordinate 9,502 of CALFBP010000085.1, read as the reverse complement.
GCGGTCCATGGGCCGTTGAGCGAGCCGGTCCGTCAGCTCGGCGATGGAAAACGTGACTCGTCCCCCACCCTGACCGTGATCCCAAAGCACCAGGGCGATCAACGCCAAGAACGTCAGCACGCTTCCGGCCATGGTGAACAGAAAGAACTTGATCGCGGCGTACCGCCGCTCCTCGCTGCCCCAGTATCCGATGAGGAAGAACAACGGTACCAGCGTGAATTCGAAGAAGATGAAAAACAAAATCACGTCGCCTGCGGCGAACACGCCGAGCATCCCGGTTTCGAGCAACAGCAACAGGGCATAAAACGTTCCCGGTCGCTCGACAATGGCCTCCCAACTTACAAGCACCGCCACCACGGTCAGTAGCGCGCTGAGGGCGAAGAGCCAGAGGCTCAGCCCGTCCAAACCCACATTGAAACGAATGGCCAGCGAACCGCCCGGTGCTTCGAACCACGGCAGATCGAAGACCGCGAAACGTTCCGTGCCGCCGGGAAACCCTTCGACCAAGACCACGCTCATGGCAAACACGAACAGGGAGGTGACCAGCGCGCTTTGTCGGGCGTGCTCCCTGCTGGCCGCGGCCAGGACCGCTCCCACCGCGGGAAGAAAAATCGTCGCCACAAGCATGGGTCCGAACGAATCCATGGACGGCTCACGAAACCAACAGAGTTCCTAAAAGCAGCAACATTCCCAGCAGCATAACCAAGGCATATAACGGCAACAAACCTGCCTGAAGTGGGCGCAACAATGCCCCCAGCCCGCGCGGTTCCCAACCGATCAGATCGACCAAGCCGTCGATAACCCGGCGATCGAGCCAGGCGGCCAGCCGGGCCACGCCCTCTAGCGGCCAAACGATGAGCATCTGGTACATCTCATCCACGAAGAACTTTTCGGCGGAGAGGCGATATAGCCCCAGGGCCTCCATCGCCCTGACCACGCCGCGGCGGACATTAGGCGAGCGAACGTACATCAGCCAGGCTAGAGCAATTCCGAGGATAGCGGCGGCCGTGCTCCAAGCAGCCACATCCAGGTGCCCCCCGCTGGCGGCCGCGTGCTTCGAGTGGCCCAAAGCGTGGAGCGACGGCGTCGAGGCCAAAAAGCTTGCTAGGCTGCCGGAAAGTTCGAGCCACGCACCGGCAATCAAGCTAGCGACGGCGAGGATCACCAGCGGCACGGTCATCGACCGCGGCGATTCGTGGGCATGGCCTCCGGCCTCGGAAGGGATTTGTTCCGGGCCGAAAAACACGAAGAAGAACGCACGGAGCGAATAGAACGCCGTCAAGCCCGCCGTCACCAGACCGAGCCAATAGAGCGTGGCGTAAGGCGAGGCGGGCCCGGGTTCTCCTGCCCGCTCGTGGACCGCCGCTAAAATCGCGTCTTTACTCCAGAACCCGGCCAGGGGAAACACACCAGCCAAGGCCAGGCAACCGATGAGAAAAGTCCAACACGTCACGGGCATGACTCGCCGCAGGCCGCCGAGGCGGCGGATGTCGATCACTCCGCCCATCGCGTGCATCACGCTGCCTGCCCCGAGGAACAACAGCCCTTTGAAGAAAGCGTGGGTCACCAGGTGAAACATGCCCGCCGTGTTGCCCGCCGCCGCCCCGGCCCCCAATCCCAAAAACATATAGCCAAGTTGGCTAATCGTCGAATACGCAAGGATGCGTTTCAGGTCGAACTGGCTGGCCGCGATGATCGCACCCATCAGGGCCGTCAGTCCGCCCACGACGGCGACCGTCTGCTGGGCATCGACCGAGACGGCAAACAAGGGGGCGCAGCGGACCACCATGTAGACCCCCGCCGTGACCATGGTAGCGGCGTGGATCAGGGCGCTGACGGGCGTGGGACCTTCCATGGCGTCGGGCAGCCAGACGTGCAACGGCAACTGAGCGCTCTTGCCACACGCGCCAAGTAACAAAAACAAGCAAATCGCCGTGCCCACGGTTCCGCCAGCGAACGCCCCCGACGAACATCGCTGTTCACCGAGTACGCCAGGCCCGGCCAAACCGTCGTGGAAGTCCAGGCTCCCATACGTCGTCCAGATGAGAAACACTGCGAGCGCGAAACCGAAGTCCCCCACCCGATTCACCAGAAAGGCCTTCTTCCCGGCCGCGGCGGCCTCGGGCTTGTGGTACCAGAAGCCGATCAACAGATAGCTGCACAGGCCCACCGCTTCCCAAAATACGTAAAGCAACAGAAAGTTGCTGGCCGAGACCAGCATGGTCATGGAGAAGACGAATAAGCCGATGTAGGTGAAGAACCGCCAGTAGCCGGGATCACCATGCATGTAGCCGACCGAGTACACCGCCACCAAGAGTGCCACGAACGTGACGGTAACCAGCATCACGGCTGAAAGCGGATCGGCGCGAAGGGCGATTTCGATGCGGAAATCTTTTCGCAACGGCCCGCGAGAGGCGGGTTCCTTGTCGGTGAGCGGCGGAGAGTCGCCAACATCGAGCTTGGCTCCGCCGGGAACGTTCGTACCTCGGGCGAGATGTTCGACGTCCTGGTCCTGGGAAGGCACCACGGCCCAAGTCCAGAGCGTAACGATATGCTCGAAGCTGGCACAACTGGAACACTCCTGGTGAACCTGCACAAGCAACCCCAAGCTCGCTAGGAACGCCAGGGCGATCGCCAAGACCACGGGAACGTGGCTTCGGTTCCGCAGCAACCCCGGACCGAAGGCCGCGGTCAGGAGGGTTGCGGCCAACGGCAAGGTCGGGACCAATAGGAGGAGAACCTTCAGGCTAAACATGGGGGCGGAAGTCGAGCTCCTCACGAGGAATCGTGGGACGGACGCCCGCAGGCGGCAGCTTCGGCCAAACTGGCGGCGGTTCAGGCGATTCCGGCGGCAATTCATGGTCGACCAAGGGAGGCTGGCTCGCCTCCCGTAACCGCTGCCACAAAGCGACGTCTAGGCTTCCCACGCGCTGGAAAAGCATCAACACCAGCGCCAAGGCGATCGCAGCCTCCGCGGCCGCCACGGCGATAATCATCAGCACGAGCACCTGACCGCCGAAATCATTGTGATATCGACTCCATGCGATCAGGCTGAGCGACACCCCTTGAAGCATCAATTCCGCCGCTAAAAAGATGGTGATCAAGTTGCGGCGACTGATGAAGCCGACCATCCCGATGCCAACCAGCGCGGCCCCGACAATCAAGTAACCGTTGAGCAACGCGAGTTCGCGCTCAGCCATGGTTCCTCCCGAGCGGGGGCGTTGCCACCTCCTCTGACTTTTGGACCGTCCAGCCGCCAGACGGCGCCGACAGGTTTTCCGGCGCTCTATTGCCGCGGGCCCCGATCACCGCGGCTCCCACCAAGGCCACGAACAATAACACGCCCACCAATTGGACCGGCACAAGGTACGTAGTGAACAAATGAACGCCAATCTGCCGCACGTGGTCCTCAGCGAGGATCGCTTGCTGACGCTCATGGGGGGGGACCTGAAGGGCGTGTTGGCGGGCGTCGGATGAGGCCAACACGCTGAGGACTGTCGTCGCCAAGACTCCCACCAGAATCGCGCCGCTCGCCGCCGACACCAGCGCTTCCACGCTCACGCGATCGTAGCGTGCCCGGCCCGATGGCTGCGCCAACATCAGAATGAATAAAAACGTGACGAGAATCGCGCCCGCATAGACGACCACGGTGGCCACGGCCAAGAATTGAGCGCCTTGAAACAGGAACAGCCCCGCTGTCCCGGCCAGCGCCAGCCCGAACCAAATCGCGCAATACACCGGATTGCGAAAAGTCACCGCCGCAGCGGCCGCAAGGATCGTAACGCTGGCAAGGATCCAAAAGACCACTTGTGAAACCCCATCGGCCAATCCCGGCAAGGCGGCCCCGAGGAAGCCCAAGCCGCTGAACCCCAGTACGCCCCCCAAGGCGCGACTGCTAGCCCCCCGCGGCGGAAGCGAGCACCAAAGCCCCAGCCCGCCCAAAGCGCATCCGATCCACACGAGCCATCGCACGTCGCTCATCCTAAGGGCTCCCTTTTCGACCGCATCGGCTCGGCATCCTTGGTTTGGTCGTAGACGCTCAGCAGTTTTTCTTTGTCGAAGATCATTTCCTCACGGCTCTTGCCCGACAAGTCGTACAAGCTCGTCAGTTCGATCGCATCGACCGGACAGGCCTCCTCGCACATGCCGCAGAAGATACACCGCAGCTCGTCGATCGTGAAGCTCTCGGGATACTTCTCACGGTCGGGCCAGGGGCTCTCCGCGGCCACAATGTCGATACAATGCGCCGGGCAAGCCGTGGCGCAAAGGAAGCAGGCTACGCACTTGACCCGCCCTTGCTCGTCGCGATTCAAGCGATGTACGCCACGGTACAAAAGCGGGTCGGGCGGTTGGTAACGTTCTTCGGGGCTCTCAATCGTTTGCTTGGGTCCGAACAAGTGCTTGATCGTCGTGGTCATCCCCTCAGCGAATAAACGCAGATAGGACTTACCGGAATAACCCAGTTCCGGCTCTTCGATCCAAAGGATCTGTTGATCGTCGGTTTGCATCACACATCCTCTCCCCTACCGGCCACCGTCTCCGCAGCCGACCACCGTACAGGTCGATTGTCGACAGCGGCAGGATCCGCCCACGTGACCGCCCACCAGGCGACCACCAAAGCGACCAGACCCACGCCAGCCATCAACACCTTGTTTGCCAACCCGACCATCGAGGCTAGACGGTCGCCGTACTCGATCCAAAAAGCCACCACCACCACGTTGACGAGTCCCAATGGCAACAAAGCCTTCCAAGCAATGTTCAGCAATTGATCGAAGCGAAACCTGGGCCAGCTCCATCGGGCGAGCATGAAAAAGAAGATCAGACCGAGAACCTTCACCACCAGGACGCCGATCCTGACCACCGCCGTGGGCAAGTCGACCGCCTCCTCCCAACCGGTCAAGCCCCAGAAATGCCATCCGCCGAGAAACAAGATCACCATCAAGAACGAGGCGGTCACCATATGGACGAACTCGGCAACCAGGAAGAGCATCAGCTTCATGCCCGAATATTCCGTGTGGTAGCCGCCTACGAGTTCCTGTTCACACTCGGGCAGGTCGAAGGGTAATCGCTCGGCTTCGGCAAAAGCGGCCACAGCGAAGACGATAAAGCCCAGCGGCTGCACGAAGATGTTCCAAACCCCGCTTCGGGCCTGCGAACCGATGATGTCCTCCAGGCGTAGCGAGCCCGACATGAGCACCACACCCAATAAGCCCAGGCCTAACGGCAATTCGTAGGAGATCAACTGGGCCCCGCTCCGCAGCCCGCCCAAAAAACTGTACTTGTTATTACTTGCCCAACTCCCCAAAAGCACGCCGTACACCGCGATACCGCTCAGCGCGAAGACATAGATCATGCCCACGTCGATGCCCGGAGCGATCACCAGATGGATCGCTTCTCCTTCCAGCCCCAGGCTTGACGGCAGCACGCTTCCGAAAGGAATGACCGCGTAAATCCCCACCGCGGCCGTAAACAAGACGATGGGCGCGAGCCAATAAAGGACCTTGTCCACGTGGGCCGGGGTGACATCTTCCTTGAAAAAAAACTTCACGCCGTCAGCAATCGGCTGGCCCAAGCCGAACAAGCGGAACCGCGTCAGCGGGATGCCCACGCGGTTCGGTCCGCGGCGATCCTGAATCCACGCCGCGACCTTCCGCTCTGCGAGCACCAAGTACGCGGCCGCCGTCATCAAGCCACCGAAGAGGATTGCAATCTTGATCAGAGCCTCGAGGATTTCACGCGTCATGGACTTCCTACGCCTTATCGCTCTCGACCCGTCCAAACAACAGCCAAGGGCCGTAGGCTGCACCGATGCTCCGAGGTTGATGATTCACGCCAAAAGGTTTGTTTTCAAGTTCACTCCACCTTCGGGAATCGTCCCGAGGGCCAGATGAAAATACCCGATTTCGGCGGCCAATTCGCGAAGCGCTCCTGGGGCGTCGTACAGCCCCGAACGGCCTAGCAATTCCCAAAACACGCTTCCCTCCGGCCGCACGCCGCGTGGCGGGCGAATCGCCCAGCGCACCGATTGCAAGTGATCGTTGCGATTCACGTAGGAGCCGTCGCGCTCCGGAAAAGCCGCCGCGGGCAGCACGTAGTCGGCGCGTTCGGTTAACGGCGAGGGAAATAGATCCTGCACGATCAGCAGTTCCAAACCCCGAAGGCGATCGACCGTCGCTTCGTCGATCCAGGGCCGCTTGTAGCCCCCCGAGACCCACAGCCCTCGCAGGCCCAGCGAAGAAACCTCACCCAAAAACGCCTCCCACGCCAGAACACGCCCCATCATGCGCGACGCGATCGCCTCCACTCCTCGACGATTCGGGCATTTTTCCGCGGCGATGATAAACCCGCCGGGAAAGCGCTCGTCTTCATCGACGACAGGCACGTGCCCCACGACGATCACGGCCTGGGGATCGACCTGACGCGCATAGGAGGCCAATAGAAACGCTTCCTCCACCGTCAAGAACGGCGACAGCACGACGCCGATCCGCCCCGCCTGCCGCAGCCGGGAATCGAGTTCCCGAATCAGGCCGTTCCAACTCAGATCGGTCCACGCTTCCCCGTCCCGCCGCCGCGGTACGAGGATCCGCTGGTCGCTGTGGACGTGCGGATAGTCGTAGCGTCCATCATTGCAAATCCACCAGCGGTTCACCGCGAGGTTTTCTCGAGGTCGGATGCGCCATACATGGTCCTGGTTTTCGTCGATCCACGTCGAGCAGCCGATGGCGCAGCCGGTACACACGCCGGGATGCGACTTCAAATACCATACGCGCTGCCGGTAAAGAAAATTCTTGTCGCATAAGGCGCCCACCGGGCAGAGGTCCACCACGTTGCCCGATAACTTATTGTTGAGTGGGAAATCGGGAAGCACGTCGATTTCCTCGTGGGCACCGCGTTGAACCACCAGCAACTCGCTGGTGCCGCTGATCTCGCGGCAAAACCGCACACACCGGCTACACATGATGCAGCGGTCGACAAAGAGCGTGATCTCGCTGCCCACGTCACGACGGCGGCTGGTGAACGGCCGAATATCGGCCCGACGCTGTTCTTGGCCGTAGGTGAAGTGATAGTCCTGCAAACGGCATTCGCCGGCTTTGTCGCAGATCGGACAATCGATGGGATGACGCAAAAGCAGGTCCTCCTCGACCATGGCCCGCGCTCGCTGGACCTTCTCGCTGTTGGTCACCAGGACCGTGCCATCGCGCACCGGTGTGTTGCACGCCGGAACCAGACGAGGCAACATGCTGATCTGCCCAGTCTTCGGGTCCCGCATTCCCACTTCCACCAGACACATCCGACAACTGCCGACCACCGACAGACCGGGATGCCAGCAATAGTGCGGGATTTCGATCCCCAAGCGGCGAGCCGCCTCGATCCCGTTGAGGCGCTCGTGCTCGCCTAGCTCCAGCTCGCGTCCGTCGATCAAGGCGGTGGGCATGAAAGTCTCGAATCGTTTTGTTTTGACGGGTCAGGCGAAAAACCAGCGCGTTAACCGTTTTCTCTCTTCGCTACGATGCATAAGGCCTCGGCTATGCCGAGCTTCCGGTGCATGCGGCGACCGGTTCCGTCGCCGCGTACCCCTGCGGGTTGGTGCGGCGAATGTAATCTTCGAATTCATGGCGGAATTTGCGAATCGCCGTTTTAATCGGCCAGGCTGCGCCATCGGCCAAGCCGCAGATCGTCGTGCCGGGAATGATGCCGATCGAGTCGGCAATTTCCAACAATAAGTCCAAATCCTTCAAACGCCCGCGTCCCGCTTTGATTCGCTCCATCATACTCAACGCCCAGTATGTTCCCTCCCGGCAGGGCGTACACTGACCGCAGCTTTCGTGGGCAAAGAAACGACAACTGTTGTGCAAAAAATCGATCATGCTATAAGTTTCATCGAACACGATCACGCCGGCCGTGCCCAGGCCCAAGCAACCCGCGCGCACGGGACCATCGAAATCCAAAGGGGTATCCAATTCCTCGGCGGCCAGCAATCCGGTGCTCAATCCGCCCGGTACGGCGGCCTTGGCTTTGCGGTTTTTCCACACCCCGCCGCCGAATCGCTCGATGACCTCGCGGCAGGGAAGCCCCAAAGGGCCCTCGTAGCAACCCGGCCGGTTCACGTGACCGCTGACACAATACAGCTTCGGCCCCAAGCTGCCGGGATCGCGGGGGTCGTTGGGTTTCGGCGGGACACCGATGGAACGAAACCAATCCACGCCCCGGTCGAGGATATGGGTAACGCAAGCCAGCGTTTCCACATTGTTGACGACCGTGGGCTTTCGGAAAAGCCCTTCCACGGCGGGAAACGGCGGTTTGATTCGCGGCCACGCCCGTTTTCCCTCCAGACTCTCGATCAAGCCCGTCTCTTCCCCACATACATACGCCGCGGCCCCGCGATGGATGTAAATGTCCAACGAAAAATCACTGCCCAGGATGTTCTTGCCCAACAGGCCCGCACCGTAGCACTCGTCGATGGCCGCCTGCAACCGTCGAAAACACAAGGGATATTCGAAACGGAGGTAAATGTAGGCGGTGCTTGCTCCCGTGGCGTAAGCACTGAGGATCGTCCCCTCCAGGACTTGATGGGGATCCCCCTCCATGAGCACGCGGTTGGAAAACGTACCAGGTTCGCTCTCGTCGGCATTGACGCAAAGGTATCGTGGCCCGGGATGGTCCGCGGGCAAAAACGACCACTTCAGCCCTGTCAGAAATCCCGCCCCCCCGCGGCCCCGCAAACCGCTAGCACGCACCATGGCCGCTACCTCGGAAGGCGAAAGCTCCTTGAGCACGCGGCGCAGCGTGCGGTAGCCACCCTGGGCCTCATAGCCCTTGAGCGTCTCGATGTCCGGCTTGGAGAGGTTCGCCAAAAGGACAGGTTCGTACTCAGGCACGGTGTTCGAGTTCAGCAATCGCTTATTGGGATTGAGACGCGTACAGCATCGAGCGAAGGACGCGCCTTGACGATCAAGAAACGGTCGTTTTTTTCCTGTTTCCCTTCACTTCCCGCCCGCCTTTATTCACTCAAGCTTCCGTAGCTTGCAAATCATTGGTCTGCTTGGGCTGTTGCTTTCTGATCGAGCGACTCGAGGAACGCGTCGATTTTGTCCTTGGTCAAGTTCTTCCACAAGACTTCATTAACGAGCATGGCGGGGGCGAAATCGCACGCCCCAAGGCATTCGGCGAAATCCAGACTGACGCGGCCATCGGCCGTCGTCTCGCCGGGGCGGATGCCAAGCCGCTGACACAGGTATTCCAGGATTTCCTCGCCGCCCCGCGCCGCACAACTGATCGACCGGCACACCCACACTCGGACGCGACCTTGAGGCCGGTCCTGTTTGAACAGCCCATAAAATGAAAGCGTGTCCTGAACCTCGGCGGGCGCGAGCTCGAGGAGTTCGGCGATTTCGGCGACGGCTTCGGGCGGGACATAGCCTAGATGTTCGTTGATCACGTGCAGCGCCGGCAACACCACCGCCCGGCGGTTCGGATAGCGGGGAAAATACTCCCGAATCGC
>CALFBP010000084.1 GCA_937951625.1 uncultured Thermoguttaceae bacterium | reverse complement strand
GCCAATGCCAGCCAGGCGGTGGCCGCCGTCCAGACGATGCCGGCCGCGTACTTGCCCAGCAAGATGGGCAGCTTTCCCGCCGGCCGGACCGCCAGGTGCGGCCACGTCTTGCCCTCGACCTCGGTTTGAATTGCCGGGGTGACCCAAAGCAGCAGCCCCAATAGGCAGACGAGTTCCGGAATCAAGATGAACAGGGCCAATGGCCAGGCCTCGGGGCGATCGAGCTGACCACCTTCGCGGTGGATGAGCCAGAGGATGACGGCCGGAAACGAGGCCAGCCCGAGCACCAGCAAGCCGCGCCGCCAGCCCAGCGCCCGGCGGCACTCGAAGGCGAACACGGCCGCAGTGGCGCGGAGAATGCTCATGCGTTTCCTCGGTGGATGCGCATCAGGGCCGAAAACAGGGCATGGAGCGATTCGTCGGTCGATCGCAGCTCGTGAACCTGGATGTGCGACTCCTCGAGCCACTGCGGCAGCCGCGTATATAGGACCGCCGGATTCCGCGTGGCGACGGTCAGGCTTTCGTTGCCGCCGAAGCGGATCGAGTCGGCCACACCCTCTTCCACAAGGCGTCGGGCGACCGCCGCGGCGTCGTTGGTGCGGATGTGGATCTCGTTGGGGAGTTCGGCCAGGAGCGTATGCACCTCTTCCGCAGAACCGGAGGCCAACAACCGGCCGCCGCAGATCAGGAGGAACGATTGCGTGACCGCCTCCACCTCGTGGAGGATGTGGCTGGCCAACACCAGCCCGCGACCCTGGCGAATCCACTCCTGCAACTGCACCGTCACTTCATGGCGTCCGACCGGGTCGAGGCCATTGAGGGGCTCGTCGAGGATCAACAGTTCCGGGTCATGAGCCATGGCGGCGGCAAGCTTGGCCCGTTGCCTCATGCCCCGCGAGTAACTGCCCATCCGGCGCCGCATGGCGGGCGCCATTCCCAGCCGTTCCAACGAGTCCGCCGCGCGCTGGCGGGCCGCGCGGCGCCCAAAACCGTGAAGCTGGAGCAAATAGCTAACCCACTCCAAACCGCTCACATCGGGATACACGGAGTCCTGTTCGGGACATACGCCCAGGCGACGGAGCACGTGGGGATTGTTGCACGGATTCTCGCCGAAAATCCGGACCTCTCCCAGCGTGGGGCGCAGTTGGCCTGTCATCAGATTCAGCAGCGTGCTCTTGCCCGATCCGTTCGGTCCGATCAAACCGTAGGCCCCCTGCGCCAACGAGAGCGTGACGTCGTTCACGCCGATCACCGTGCCGTAGAGCTTGGTCGCGCGTCGGAGGGCAATCATGTCAAATCCGCATCGGCGACGAAACCCGGCGAAACAACACCGCCAAGGCGAGCACGGTCAGGACGGCCACTTCGATCGCCGCTGGTCCGACGTGCACCTCCGAGGGCGGCGGGAGAAAACTGCTGCCTCCCGGAAAAGGCAGAACGCGACCCACCAATTCCTGCTTCAGGCCGAACACCCAATACTGGAGGGTGCCCATGGTATGATATAGCGACACGAAATCCCAGCGGCGCGGGCTGTTCGCCCCAACGGTGTTCGCCTCCAGGATCAAATACGTTGCCCACCCCAGTGCCCATACCGCAAACCAGCCGAAGGTGGCGTGACGCGTTTCCGGAGTCAGCGACGAAAGGGCCAAGGCGATGGCTGCCGTGGGAACCATCAAAATCACCGACGCCAGAAGCACCCGCAGCGGCAGGTCCCAAGTGCTCCATACCACGCTGAGTTCCGGCGAAAGCAGTACGGCCAGCCCGTAAAGCAACAATCCCGGCACGGTGGAAATCAAAGCCAAGTAAAACCAAACCACGAGCATCTTGCCGAGCACATACTCCAGCCGCGCCAAGGGCCGCGAAAAATAAAGCAAGAACGCCTTGGTCCGCACGTCCTGCGACACCAGCGGCGGGGCCACCTGCCCCACCACGAAAATCATCACGAACAATTGCGGATAGCGAAAGAAAAACCAGAGCAAACAGGCCCAAACCTGATGCCGGCTTTCGGAGATGGGGATTTGCTGGAGCCAAGGGACAATGGTGCCCACGGGTTGAGAGCGGGCCTGGCCAGGCTCGCTGGCCAGGAATTGCTCGTACACGAACATCAACGCCCCCACGTGGATCACCGGCAGCCAGGACAACAACAACATCCGCCGCAGCCACATGTTGCGCCAGGCCAACCGTATTCCGGCCTGCGAAATGACCCAAAACCGGCCGATTTGCGGCACGAGCCGGCCTTGCCACGGGCGGTAACCCAAATCATGGATCGGCATCCCCTCAGTATAATCGCACGACCGCTTGCGGCAAATTGGCGGAAAAAACCCAAGGCCATTTAGTCGTCTTCGTGCCCTGCCCCGAGTTCATTCCAAATGGTCGTGTCGAGCGGCTAAGAAATTCCGCGCACCGAGGCCCCCTGCGACCCGTTGATCTTCAACGGATGGGCCGAAGCTGTAATGATACGGCAGTCGAAACCGCCCCGATCCGTTGCGATTTCGCCTGAGTGGGGAACATTATCGCCGGATGAGCAAGGCGGAATTGTCCCCGACTCCGAAGAGGGGATGGAAGGGGTCCTTAAAGACGCTGCGGGCGGCCCGGCCGGGATACCACACGAGGTTGATCGAAACGCTCCAATGCTCCTCGGCTTGGCCTCCGTTGGCTGCGGACGTCTTCGGAATCACATACACAAAGTTGTTTTCCAAGGCCCAACTGGTGCCCAGTGGCACGGTGGCCTCGCCGCCGATGATCCCTTGCCCGGCGCCTGTGGCCCCAGCCCAGAGCCGCCCTTGCCCGCCGCCCGAGAAGTGACGGCGGTAAAACACCGCGAAGATGTCGTTCGGCTGTAAAAGGACGAATTCATTGGGCCGAGTGGGGATAACGAAGCGTTCCCGATTCAGACCATACGCGCCCCAATAGCCGATTTCCCACATGCGGTTAGGGGACACGAAGGCGGTCTCGCTGCGAATTTGTTGCAAATCGGCTTTATCGTAATAGCTGTCATGAACATAGTCGAACACGACCCCACCTTGGAACCCACCGCAGATCGCGCGGCGAAAGAGCCCGCCGGTGAAGAAAATCTGGTCGCGTCCATTGGTGTCCAACGGACCCCCATTGGATGGATCCACGCGAAAGCCGGTCAAATCGCTGTGGACGGTTTGCGCCCCGAGTTGATAGCCGAATCCCCAGGGATCTCCCAACGGGCCGCCAAAGTTCAGGCCCTCGTGAAACCCAAAGTTTCCGTTCTGGCCGAGATCGACCGGTCCCTTGAAACCGTGGATGCCAGCAAAAAAACTGAAGCCCGACAGGGCGTTAATCAAACACACGCCAAGCCCGTCGCGGAACAACTCGCTTTCCCCAGAATAGGCCCCGCACGGTCCACATGGGGAATATGGCTCACACGCACCGAAGGGGGGCATGGGCCGCGCTATCGGACCCTCCTCGGAAAGCAACTCCTCTGGCGGTGGCATTTGATCGCCTATTTGTGGTGCGAACATGTACGGCTGCTTCGGCAGCTCTTCAGGTGAGAGTGCTTCGGGGGTGGGAATGACTTCGGGGCCCTCCGGCTTCTTTTCGATGATTAACTCCGGCGCCTTTTCGATGATCAAGCTGTCCGAATCCGGCTCAGCCAAGCTGGCTGGGCGAACCCCTCGATTTGTGGAGCTTTGACGAGCGGAGGTCAGGATCGCCGTTTTTCCCGAGGCACCGGAACCGCCCCCGTCCGGCTGAGCAGCAAACGGTTGCGCCGATGGACCACTCTCTTCCGCTGGTTTACTCGATACAGGCAATTTTGGGGGTTTCCAGACCAGTTGGGCGGGCAGGCTGGCTGGGAATGCGTGAGAGATTCCCACAATTACAGAGAAACTCAACAGGAGCAATGAGCGATTGCTCCGGCAACACTGGCAGATCATGCCTTGTTCCTCTTGGGGGGGTGGAACTAGGGCTCGCTGGGCCTCTGGTCCCAGGCGTTGCAAAGTTATCGGACGTTGACCATCCAGACTTTCGTTAAAATCTACGCAATTCAAACAGCCTGCGCTGCCGGTAAAGTTTACCTGGCGGGCGCGAAGAATTTCGGCTGTTGGCCGGTGTGTTACGAGACGCCGATCAAGACTGGAAGGCGAAACTGGGGAACTGTACAGAGGCTGGGAACGGTAGCCGAGTGTTGCAAGCCTTTGACTGCAACGGCGAGTACTAGGCCGGAAAATCGACCTTTTACACCCCTCTCTCGGTCGATTATTCAACGAAGGATCGGAGATTGGGCTGCCGGCTGCATCCCTGAACCCAAATCGCTCGTTGAACGCTACACTAGCGCCACTTAGTTTCGCAAAGTCCGCACGGCAGACTGCCCCGTCGAATCGGGGCAGACAGCGGCTGTCCAGGACTGTGGCGTATCCCTTAGCCGACTCTTAATGACTGGGCGCGTCAACGAACAACCACGAACACGAGCGGCAGAACGGTGTCTGTTCTCGACGCAAGCAAGCCAACTGCCGCAGAGGGAAGTTTTTCCTCAGCCGTGCGCAAACCATCCCCACGTGTTGTCCAGGTGGACAGGTAAATGGTCCAATGATGGTCTGCGTGTGGTGGCAGGCCGCATGAAGCTGCACAAGTCGAGAATCATACTAGCCCCGAGATAGTGGAAGCTATCACGCCGCTACGTGATCCAAAAAATGTGCCCCAACCAACGGGTTGCGTGGCCTAGGCGTGGTACTTAGATGGTGAAGAGTAGTAGTAAATGCACACGCTAAATGGAGAACTTCCTTGTGGTGTATCGTAAAAGACACGAAGTATATTCTCGTAACCCCACGGCTTAGGAGGGTATTACCCCTTGATATGATCATTAAAGACTACGTCATTGGTAACGGCATTACTGCCGACGTTGTTAGCTTACGCGATCTGTTGATCCACATGGGAATTAACAAAAACGAAATGGAGCGGATAGATCGTGGAAGAACTAAGAAAGGATTACCACGAATGTTCGACGATGAGGTGTGACTATGTTTCTCGCGATTACAAGAACGGCTGACCAGGGAATCGAAGTCGAAGTTCCCGCCAAGGTTACCGTGCTCTATATACGCAACGGTTCGGTGCGTCTAAGAGTCACAGCAAGCAAAAAATATCAGCGTATGGCGAACTGACAAACCAGTAGGAAAGAGAGAAATCATTCGAAAGGAAATGGAATGCACGTCATATGCGCCAGCTCCGTGAGGCTGGGGGCCAAATGCCCCGCCGCGAGCTTATGCGACTGATGCGTTGCCGGGCTACCGAAATTTGACCAAATCATCAACCCACTGGTTCACAAAGGGGATATACATCCGGTAGAAATTACCACACGGACCAAGATTGCTTTAGGTTATCGCGTCGTATGAGTACGTCGAATCCGCCACAATCCGTCACAACTCCGTCACAACTCCGTCACAGGCATCTTCTGACGGGTTTCGACGCCGTAAACTGTAGAACAAGTATTTCTGTCTGTCACACCCAAATCCGTCACAATGTCACAGTTATACCCTCACCGCACGCGCGAGTGTATGAGGGGTTGTGACGAATTTTTTTGTGACGGATTTCAAATCTCCCCACCTGTTAGGTGCTACCAGACAGCAATCCCTCTAGTGAGAGACGCCGGAACGGTCGCAATTCGATGACGAGTTTGTCGGCCCTTGTGCCGCAGGGACTTACGACAAAAAACACGGGCAGGTTGTTGACAAACGGATAGTTTTGGTAAAATCCTGCCCTTGGCCGGTTTCTCACGGACGCATATCCGGCCTTAGCATTTGGCGGGTGAGCGTGGCGCGTGTGCACCTGACACGCCAGTTTGACGCTGTGGCACCCTACCACCGTAAATACGGTCCACGACGCCCACACTCAGGCTGTGGGGTGTCGCTCAGCCCGGGTGTCGATCGGTAGTGATGCCCACAGCGGTGCAGGGTAGTTTGCATAGCATGGGCATCAAGTTGGTCGCTCTTGTCGCTTGCGGGCACATTGCCGGTGTAAAGGCCGTAGAATCGCCTGTAGCGGTTGTGGCTAGCCTTGGGCATTTGAGTCGTTCCGGCCCGCCTTGCGTCGATCTTACGCGAGGTCTAGGTGCTTATCAGGGCAATGCAGCCCCACGACGCCCACGCTGGCAGCAACGCGGTAGCGGCCCGGCCCTAGAGTCACCAAAGGGCTGACTTTCAACGGTAAATCACCGGCGACAAAAATCTTGGAAAGCATAACGCCTTAAGGAACAACATTTTACGGCGTGTTTTGTTTGGTAGCCGTCTGGGGCTATAGGGTAAGCGGGTCGGCATGGTGTCGGCCCCGAACGGAACTCTGTGGAGTTTTGAGCGATGGAATCGAAACGGTTGGCCTTGCGTCCGCGTGAAGCGGCCCGAGAACTGGGCATTTGCGGGCGGACACTGTGGACTTGGACGAAGGAAGGGCGGATTCCCCATGTTCGCATGGGCAAAACGATTCTCTACCCAGTGTCGGAGCTACAGGCGTGGTTGGCGCAGCAAGCTGCTGCGAACGTCCGGTTGGAAAACGCGGAGGTGCCGTCCAATGAGTGAACCCACAGAACGTATCGTTGCGGCCCTTGATCGCCACGGCTGCGCCCCTCGTCGTTCCGGCAATGGCTGGGCTGCACGGTGCCCTGCCCACGACGACAGAAAGGCCAGCCTATCAGTTGCGGCTGGCGACAATGGCGGCGTGGTGCTGCATTGCCACGCGGGATGTTCGGCGGAATCCGTCGTTAGGAACCTGGGGTTGACGATGGCCGACTTGATTCCGGATAGGCCGTATCAGCCCGTAGGAAACAACGGTGAGTCCACAAGCAATGGACAGGTATTCAGAGACGCCCAAGCCGCTTAACGCGCCTTAGAACGTAAACTAGGGCCCGAAGCGGGGCGTTGGAATTATCATGACCCCCACAGGCAGATTGTGGGCGTGGTGCTGCGATGGAACCTGCCCGACGGGAAAGAGATTCGCCCGCTGGCCAGACATCCCAACGGCTGGCGGATCCGGGCGATGCCCGAGCCCCGGCCGTTGTATCGGCTACCCGAAATTCTGGCGGCCCCACCCGACGTGCCTATCGTGGTCGTTCAAAGCGAGAAGGCGGCGGATGCGGGCTGGCGGTGTGGGTTGTTGAGCACCACGTCGAGCGGTCACGCGAAGGCCGCATATGAAGAGGCGTACAGTGTTGACGTTTCTGCCGACTCAATTCGTTGCGCGGTGGGCGAGCCCCGAGTGTGGGGCAATCACCCCAGATTGTGGACTTAGGCAAGATTCTCCGATGCAGATTTTGGCGCTTTTGCCGGGTTCCGAGCGCAAACACGGCCGCAAAAAGGCCGTGGCCGACGGACTCGATTTAGGGTACTGAACTAGCGAACAGAAAGGAACATTCCACGGCTTCAATCTCGAAAGACGGGCGTGGTTGGCGGATTCTCTTCACAAGCCCCGACAGGGCACGCAAGACGCTTCGGCTGGGGTGTGTGGACCGCAAGGCGGCCGAGAGCATCCGTTGCCACGTCGAAGCGTTGCTTGTGGCCAAAACCACGGGCCAACCTGTGCGGCAGGAACGGCGGCTTGGCTGAACGGCATCGGGGAGAAACTGCGCGGGCGCCTGGCGCGGTGCGGCTTGGTGGACGCGAAGCCGACGAGCGGCATGGCCTTGGCCGACTTGGTGCCGACCTACCTGCAACGCCAGACGCACACCAAGGCCACAAGTCAATGCGCTAGCCGACACGCCTTGCGAGACTTGTTGCAGTTCTTTGGCAAGCAACGGCGGATCGACTCCATCACCCAAGGCGATGCCGACGACTTTGCCAAGTGGCTGACTGCCAATGCCCGGGCGAGGCCACGTCGAGGGGCGGGTAACGGGCTACGCGGGGCCACGGCGTTGAAGCGGCTGGAACGGGTGCGGGCGTTCTTCCGGGACGCCCAACGACGACGGCTGATCGATGCCAACCCCTTCGTGGGCGTCAA
>CALFBP010000083.1 GCA_937951625.1 uncultured Thermoguttaceae bacterium | reverse complement strand
TGGACCACGGGGGCGATCTATCCCACGCCTTGGTCGAGTCTGGCCTGCGGTGTCTTGTCTCCCACCGGACGTGAGCGGCAAGGGCTGGGGCTCCCCACGTTGGGCGAGTGTTCCTCGGTGACAACTCCCTGGGTGGCGGGCGGACCGCTACGGATCGAGACCGGGGCGCTGCCCAACACCGCCCCAATGCCGCTGCTGACGTCGAATCAGCCCTTCGACGCCTGGTTGGACCCCCACCCCTGGACCGAGGTTTCGCCACGGGAGGGCACGCTGCGGACCTATCATGACTCGGATCAGACGCCTCCCCAATCGGCTGCCCGATTGGGCGAAGACGTGATCCTCAGCAACGTGTTGTCGTTCGACGTGAAAGCCTGGGACCCAGGGGCCCCGGTGCTTGTCGACCCCAACGGGAACGTCGTGCTGCCCGACGATAAAACGTACGGCCGCCTGCTGCAACAATATGTCGTTTGGCGGGACGCCAACCCGAACGCCGCGGTGCCAAGCGGGATGCCGTTCCCGGTGGGCTACGGGGCCTACGTGGACCTGAATTACATGTGCTTGATTGGCGGCCCGTTGGGTGGAAATCCACTGTATTTGGATCACCTCAACCAGGCCATTGCAGCGCCCTGGCCGCAATTTCACGGCGCCGGCAACCCCGCCTCCTACCTCCGAGGCACCGAACCCTACGCGAAGAATTGGGCGAACCAGAGCGATTGGCCGCCGATCCCCACCCGGCGTCCCTCGGTCTACGACACCTGGTCGTTGCACTATGAGGCGGGAAAACAAGGGACAAACGGATTCGACGACAACGGAGATGGCGTGGTCGACGAGCCAGCCGAGATGGAGGCCCCCCCGCCCTACTTCGCCCCGCTCCGCGGCATTCAGGTCAAAATCCGCGTGTTCGAGCCGGATAGCCGCCAGATCCGCGAGGTAACGATCGTCCACAGTTTTGCCCGCTAGGGCCAGCCGGTCGTCAGCAAGCCATCCAGCCGAGGGCGACGCTGGCCGCCGCCTACCACCGTCGTGGCGAGGGACGCTTGGCGTCGGGGTCGGGCTGCAACTGCTGGAGGGCGCGGGCGACGCCAGGGAATGGTTCCCGCCGGGTCTCCGGGTTTTGCAACGTCCCGCCCACGTGAATCTGCATGATCTGCTGGCTGGCCCCGCTCAACAGGTCGTGCAACAGCGGCAAGTCCCGCTCCCCACGACCCACCATGGCGTGCAAGCGGAGGCGGATGTCCGACTGGAAGTTCATCTCCCCTTCGCCCACCAGGCTCATCGCGTCGCCGCTAAACTTGATGCGGTCCAGATAGATGTGTCCGCCCTCGATGCGGAAGTCGATATCGCTCTGGCTGAAGGCCGAACGATCGGGCCGCCGGGCGCGGAGCATCTTGAGCACGGCGATCATCACCGGCAGCTCGTAGATATCGGCGTTGGAAAGCTCGATCTTGCCGTGGCCACCTAACGAGTTCAACGAACGCCCGCTGCCGTGCAACTGCACCTCGGAGCGGATGATGCCGCTGAGGTCGCGGGCGGGCGAGCCGAGTTCCTGGACGCAACGCTTCAGGTCGCCCCCGGTCAGTTGGGCATGGACTGAATAGCGGGGCGTTGGACCCAAGGCCACCCAACCGTCGCACGACAATAGCCCGCCAAATAGCCGCCCGGTCACCGACCGCGGCGAGCGGAGTTCGCCCGCGGGGCGCTCCTGGCCGGGCTGCGGCCGGTCGACCCAGGCGCCGAACAAAATCCGCTGATCGTCGATCCACACCGGCCCAGTCATCTCCGCCACCTGAAAATCCCGATACATCGCCGAATCCACGGCCAACTCGCCGCGACTCCAGAAGCGGTCGCCGTCGCAGGCCCCCGTCAGCCGCATCTCGCCGTGCAGGTTCTCCAGCCTCAGGCCCACGTCGATGCTCGCCCGTTGATAGCCGATCTGCACGTCCCACTCGCTGGCCAGGGGTTCGCCGGGACGGCCACTTTGGCTCAACCCCAGCGTGCCACGGAGGTGAACGGGGCCAGCGGGGTTGAGTTCGGAAAGGGCCTTCTTCAGTCGGCCGGGCAAGACGGCCGCTAGTTCCCGGTCGACCCGCAGCCGCTCCACGTCGAGGTCCTCCAGCCGAAGGCGCCAGCTCCCGTCGGGCGAAAAATCGCATTGGCCCTTGCACGTCACCCGCGTATTGCCGTGCTCGCCGCGGAATCGCTCCAGATTGACCCGCCCATCGCGATACGTCAGCAACCCGCGGAGGTTCTCCAGCCGGTAGGGAAAATAGGTCGGCTTGATCGAGGCGTTCTCGCTCCGCGGTTCAGCGCGAAGGCTGACGGCAAACCGATCCTGGCCGGAAAGGTGCTCGATCTCCACCTCCAAGTCCACGGAGCCTTGCGGTTGGAGGTTGTTCCAAACTTGTTGCATGCCCGGTTGCAAGGCGTCGCGAAGCTCTTCTTCCAACGAAATGCCCGACCCGGCCAAACGCAGCCAGAGGCGGTTGCCCTCGGGCGTGGCCGTCAAGCTGCCCTCGCCCGTGATCCGGCCTGCGCCGTGGGCCCCTTCCAAGTCGCGGAAGGTCCAGTCGTTGTCGGCCAGATCCAAGGTGCCGCGAATCGCGTGGATCGAAAAAGGGAACTTCTCGTAACGGATCGCGCAACGATTCAGGCCCACCAGCACGCGACGATGAAACGGTTCGTCGGGTTTCTCGCGCCAGGCGCGGGCAACGAAGTCCAGCGTGCCGCGCGGCTCCATGGCCCGGATCACCGCCCGACTCTTGCCGGGAATGGCGTCGAGGAGCTTCTCGTCGATGCGGATGGCCTCGCCTTTGGCCTCCACCCAGCCCACCGGCCCATCGAGCGGATGACGCATCTCACCGCGTATGCGAACGGGCACATTGCCGCTGTAGGCCGTGAGATTCGCGGACAACAGGTCGTCTTGCAACGTCACGCTGCCCTGCCCCTGCTCCAAGCGATAAGGAAACTTGTCGTAGGTGAAGGCCACCGCCACGCATTGGACCGCGATGTCTGGGTGCCAAGCGCGGCCATCGTAGCTGGCTGCCACGTCGGCGTGGATTTTTCCCGCCGGAAGGTAGCGATACCACAACTCCCGAACCGTTTCGGGCAGGCTGTCGCGAAGCTCGCGATCCAGGTCGAGGTCGCGAATCTCGGCGTGGAGCGTCAGAGGGCTATGGGGTTCGTAACCCAGCCGCCGCCCGCTAAGCTGGACCGAAGCCTGCCCGCTTCGCGCAACCAATCGTTCGATGCTCACGCCTTCCTCGGTGCATTCGACCGTGCCGCGGATATCGGTCAATGGGCGAGGCAATCGGGGATCGTCCAGGCGTCCGCGGGCAATGAGGCCCGTGCAGCGAAAACGGTAGGCAGGCCGAGCGTCGGGATCGTGCTCCACGTGGAAATCCAACGTGCCCTGGGCGCGAAGTGACCGAAGGATTTCCAGATGTGCGCGAAGCGGCTCGGGCAGCGCGCGTTGCCACTCGCTGGAGATTTCCAAGCCCTCGGCGGCCCCGTCCAGCGTCCACCGCCGACTCCACGAATCCAAGGTCCCCGAGAAACGGGCTTGCCGCAGCAAGTCGCCGGTGAAGGTGCCTTCGAACACGTAGTTCCGCGTTTGGACCCCCGAGTCCTCCGCCGCCTTCAAGGTAAGTTGCACGTCGCGGAGCGTCAGGCTGGTCGAGGGGATTTTGGTGGGGTCGAAGACCTCGAGGACGCCATTTTCGATCTTCACGTCGAGGATTTTCTGCTGCGTTGTGCGCGGGCGGAGCAGCTTGGTCACGCTCCAAGCCCCGTCTGCTCGGCGCGTGGCGCGAATCGTCGGTCGCCGCAGCAGCACCCGACGCACCTCCACCTCGCCTTGCAGCAGCTTTTCCAGGTCCGTGGGACACGAGAGGAAGACCTCCTCGACGAGGGCCAGCTCGGCGCGGGGACCGAGCGCATCAGGCTCGGCCAGAGCCAGCCCACGCACCAGAATCCCCCGGCCGGGCACGACCTCGGCCGAGCGGACGGTCACTTTCAAGTCTTGGAAATGCTGGGCGAATTGCCCCTCGATGCGACGGCAGATTTCATGATCCACCCGCCGGTTGAGGTGCGGGATGGCCAACACCAATCCCATCGCCGCCCCCAGCAACCCCCACTTGAGCAGCAACCAGCCGAAACTCAGCAGCCCGCGAACAATCGATGTGAACCCTCCCTGGTTGAGTAGGAACGAGCTTTCCGATCAAGCGGCGCCAAGCCGCCATCCATCTCGGCCCCTCGCCGACCGCCCCGCCTGCCAGCACCGCCAGCATCAACATCGCCGGCACGCGATAGCGGATCGACCCCACGAACACCATGTGCAACGCGGTAAAATACACCGCCGGGAGCCAAGCCAAGGCATAAGGCCAGCCTCTCCGCTCCCTCCGCACCGCGGTCAGCACGGCCAGACACACAATCGGCACGTACGTCACGACAATCGCCAAGCGGATCGGCCAAGCCGAAAGCCCCGGCTCGTTCGGCCAAAAGCTCCACGTCCGAACGAACTTCACCACCGCCAGCCACAAAACTTGAGCAGGATGCCCTCGGGCCCAGGCCATCGCCTCGTCTCGAAGGCGACGATCGAGACGATATTCATAGGGCAGCGATCGGGCCGGGTCCGCTGCCGCTTTCTGGCGTTCCTCGCGGGCGATAGGCTCGATCACCGACAAATCGCTCGCCCCAGTCGCCCGAGGATTCCAACCGTCGTACAGGCTTGCGCCGACTTGAAGCGTGGTGGGCACGAAGTGCCCCACCGCACGATAGTTGCGAACCCACCAGGGCACGAGGGCCAATGCCATCGCCACCAACATGGTCGCGGCGATGCATGTTTCTTTCGCACGCGAACGACTCCAGGCAATCCCCACGAACACGGCGAAGGGAGCGAACAGTAGCCAACTCGGCCGGGTCAGGACCGCCGCCCCGCTTGCCAACCCCGCTGCGACCGAAAGCCCCCCCACCTGCCAAAGCCAGTGGCGCCAGACGCCACCCGAGCCGCCCGCTGCCGCAGGTTTCGAACTCGACGAAGCCGCAATCCACAGGCCGAGGTGCAGCACCATCAGAGGGCAAAACAAGGCCTCGCTGAGCACCATCACGCTCATCGCCACCGCTCCCGGCTCGATGGCCGCAAGAAATGCGGCGGCTACCGCGGCCTTTGCATCGAACAACCGCCAGGCGATCCATCCCACCCCAACCACTGCCAAAGTACCCAACACCGCGCCTAACCAACGCGCCCAAAGGATCGGCGGGTCTTTGCCCCCTAACACAAACAACGGGGCGAGCACGAGGGGATAACCGGGACTGCGAAAAATCCGGGCGTCGGGCGCTCCGAATTCGTAAGGCTCGCCTTGCGCAATGGCCCGAGCAAGGTACCAATAACTTTCGCTGTCGCCGAAGTAGAACTGGTCTCCGACTCGGGACTGCCACCACGTCGCCGCGCCTAACCGCACGCCGAGGGCTAAGGTCAACACGACGACCATCGCGAGGGCAGCCGAAAGTTTCATGTCACGATCAAGAAAGCCGAACGACGGACCCACAGCGCAGCCCGGACAACGCCGCTCGCCCCGGGCAAATTCCGACAAAATAGGCGAGATATGCTACTTCCAAGGGGCTTACAGGGTCAAGATCAAGGAGATTGACGTGAGAAACTGCGCAAACTGTGCTTGGCAATTGGATACCCCAGAAGCCCCCCCTTGCCTATGCCGCGCGATCCACTAAGCAGTGCGTCCAACGCAAATCATCGCCCCCCTTCGCAGTTCCGCGTTTTGCCCACCACGCCCGGCAAAAATTGACCCGCGCCGTGCTTTTTGAGGAGGGGCAAGCAACACCATTTCCAGTTCGGTGGACCATGCCGCCACGAAGAGCCTATTGCAAAAGCCCCCTCACCCCCGAGGAGAAGGTTTTGGCGAGGGCTGAGGATCTCTGCGGTCGGCGGAAAAAACCCGGCGTTTTAGCTGCCCTTAACCCCGACCCCTTGCGCTATTGGCTTGCCCCGAGTCCAAGCAGAGGGACGCGTTATTCTGGTTCCTAAATCAATACTAACCCGGGGAGAACTCGAATAACGAGCCTGCGTTGCTGCGGCCACTGGGATATACAGCTTAGGTAGAAATCGTCACCGCGTGAGCGAGCCGATAGCGGCGGAAAAGGGGTCAGAACTTTTTTTGTCTTTCGGACTTTGCTTCGACGTGATAAACTACTGCTATGCCTCGCCCTTTACGACCGATTGCCGATGGTTTGGTGTACCACGTCATTGCTCGCGGCAATAACCGCCAAGACGTGTTCTTCGACGACGGCGACTACCTTGCCTTCCTCAAGGCCCTGGGGGACCTCAAGGAGCGGAAACGCTTCGAGCTTTACGGCTACTGCCTGATGCGAAATCACTTCCATCTTCTCCTGCGTCCGAGACACACCTCGGTCAGCCGCATCATGCAGAGCCTGCTGGTCTCGCACACGCAGCGGTATCATCGGTTCCATCACAGCGGCGGCCACGTGTGGCAGGGACGGTTCAAAAGCCCGGTGATTCAAGAGGATGACCACTTGCTGGCCGTGCTGCGGTACATCGAGGCCAATCCCTTGCGTGCGCATGTGGTGGAGGACGCGGGCAACTATCGGTGGAGCAGTTTCCAGGCCCACGGGTGCGGAGCGAGCGACGCGCTGTTGGACCGCGTGGCGGCCTACGAAGGCTTGGCGGTGCAACGGGCCGCCCGCTGCCGGCGGTGGTCGGCCTACGTCCACCAGGTCCCGGAGGAAGCAGAACTGGCGGCGATTCGCCGCAGCAATCAGACCGGCCTTCCTTTCGGTGATTCTCGGTGGGTCGCCCGACTCTCCAAACGACTGCACATGGACCTGACGATCCGGCCGCGCGGCCGCCCTCGGAAAGACGCCCGGGCAGCAGAAAAATAGTTCTGACCCCTTTTTGGGAGTTGGGCGTCGCCACCCAAGAGAGTATTCTCTTGGGTGACGCCTTGGGGTTGAATTAAACCCCCGGCGGAGTTTAATTAGGGGTTTCCAGAATGAAGAATAGACCCGCAGGGCTACGCCACGATGTTTGACGCCGTTGAAAAGGACTTTTCTTTCCCTCGCCTAGAGGAGGCTATCGGCCGCTTTTGGAAGGAGGAAAGGATATACGAGAAATCGCTGGCTGCCCGGGCAGGGGCGCCAGCGTTCGTGTTCTATGAAGGGCCTCCGACGGCCAACGGGCTGCCCCACCCGGGCCACTGCCTGACCAGGGCCATCAAAGACTTGTTTCCGCGCTACCGCACGATGCGCGGGTATCGTTGCGAGCGCAAGGCAGGCTGGGATACCCACGGCCTGCCCGTCGAAGTCGAGGTCTGCAAGGAACTGGGCATCCACGCCAAGGACGAGATCGAGGCCTTCGGCGTCGAGCCGTTCATCCATAAGTGCCTGGAGAGCGTCTTCCGTTACGTCAAACAGTGGGAACAGCTTACCGAGCGGCTCGGCTTTTGGATCAAGCTCGACGAGGCGTATGTCACGTATCATCAGAGCTACGTGGAGAGCGTCTGGTGGGCGTTGAAGAACTTGTTCGATCGCGGGCTGTTGTACCAGGGCCACAAGATCGTCTGGTGGTGGGCCCAAGGCGGAACGGCGCTTTCCTCGGGTGAGGTGGGTCAGGGATATCGGCAAGTGGCCGATCCCAGCGTCTACGTCCGATTCCCCTTGGTCGATGACCCCGAAACCGACCTCTTGGTATGGACCACCACCCCGTGGACGCTCCCCAGCAATCAGTTCGCCGCGGTGAAGCCGGATTTGGACTACGCCGTGATCCGCCTCCCTGACGAGCCACGCAAGCTGATCGTGGCTGCCGCGTTGGTCGAGACGGTAGCCAGCAAGGTAGGCAAGAAGGCCCAAATCGAAAAGGCCGTTCGCGGGGAAGAGTTGCTGGGACGGCGCTATGTGCCGCCGTTCGATTATTACTGGAAAACGCTCGGCGAGAGGGTCGGTCGGTTGAAAGACGGTGGTCGGCAACACATCGCTTGGCGCGTGGTGCCGGCCGAATTCGTGACGATCGACACCGGAACAGGCGTGGTTCACCAGGCCCCGGCCTTCGGCGAGGTGGACTATGAACTCTTGCTGGCCGAACAAAGCCGCTTCGTCGATGGCGAAGGTCCTGAGTTGATCTGCGCCGTCGCGCCTGATGGCAAGTTCACCGCCGAGGCCCCCGATTACCAAGGCCGCTGGGTCAAGGATGCCGACCGGGACATCATCCGCAAGCTCAAGGCCGACGGGCTGCTGTTCCACCAGGAGCAATACCTGCACGACTATCCGTTTTGTTGGCGGGCCGAAGACGACCCCCTCATCCAGTATCCGCGCCGCAGTTGGTTCATCCGCACGACGCGGTTCAAGGAGCGGATGTTGGCCAATAACCAGAAAATCCACTGGGTGCCGGAACACATCCGCGACGGCCGCTTCGGCAACTTTCTCGAAACCAACGTGGACTGGGCGTTGTCGCGCGAGCGGTTCTGGGGCACGCCGCTGCCGATCTGGGTTTGCGAAAAGACCGGTTATGCCGAGGCCGTGGCCAGCTATGAAGAGCTGCTGTCCAAGCCGGGCGTGCAGGGCGTCGAGGTTTGGGAGAACGCCAAGCGGGCGAGGCCCGATCTCTCCGAACACCTCAAGGTCCATAAGCCGTACATCGACGCGATCACCTACGATTCGCCCAAGGCGCCCGGCAGTCGTATGCGACGGGTGCCGGAAGTGATCGACTGCTGGTTCGATTCCGGGGCCATGCCCTTCGCCCAATGGGGCTATCCACATCATCCCGGCTCCCGCGAGCGATTGGCCGATCAGTTTCCCGCCGACTTCATCAGCGAGGCCCTGGATCAGACCCGCGGCTGGTTCTACAGCCTCTTGGCGATCAGCACCCTGTTGTTCAGCGGCGAAAACAATGGGTCGGAACCACTCGAAGGTGCTGCCAACCGTGAACCCTCGAGCGGCGGGGAAGCCAAACCGAGTTTCACCGCCTCCACCACGCCGGCTGTCCCTTATCCGCATCCCTTCCGCAATTGCGTCGTGCTGGGCCTGATGCTCGGCGAAGACGGCGGCAAGATGTCGAAAAGCAAGCGGAACTACCGCGAGCCGCAAGAGATTTTCGACCGCTATGGGGCCGACGCCTTGCGGTGGTATTTCTTCGCCAATCAGCCGCCGTGGACCTCGATCCGCTACAGCGAAACGGCGATCAAGGACAGCATTCCCGAGTTCCTGTTGCGGCTTTGGAACGTCTACAGTTTCTTCGTGATCTATGCCAATATCGACGGCTTCGATCCGGCCGTCGCGATCTCAGGCGAGGTGGACCAACTGGAGCCGAAGGTGCTGGCGCGGGGCGAGGGCTATCGGCCCTGGGGCGACCGCGGGGAACTCGACCGCTGGATCCTCAGCGAGCTGCACCGCACCACCGCGGCCGTCATCGCGGCGCTCGACGACTACGACAACTTCACGGCCTGCGCACGGTTGAGCGAGTTCGTCGACGCTATGTCCAATTGGTATGTCCGCCGCAGCCGCGAGAGGTTTTGGAGCCATGGGCCGTCGGTGGAGAAGTCCGACGCCTATTGGACGCTCTACGAGTGCCTGGTCGTCACGTCGAAACTGATCGCCCCGTTCGTGCCGTTTTTGGCCGAGGGCTTGTGGCAAAACCTGGCGGCCAGGCCGTTTGCGGGCCGGGCGCGGCAAAGCGTCCACCTTTGCGACTACCCGATGGCGGATTCGGCCGCCATCGACGAGGAGCTTTCCCGCCGCATGGCCCTGGTCCGCGAGATCGTTTCCCTCGGCCGCAGCGCCCGCATGAGTGCCAAGCTCAAGGTGCGTCAACCTTTGGCCCGGGTCGAGGTGGTGCTGGCCGACGCGGCCCAACAGCCTTGGCTCGAGGAACACGCCCAATTGATCGCCGAAGAGCTGAACGTCAAACGGGTGGAGTTCGCGGCCAAGGCCGATCAGTACATCAGCTACAGCATTCTGCCGGACTTGAAGCGTCTCGGACCGCGGCTGGGGCGGCGGCTGCCGGACTTGAAAGCCGTCCTGGCCAAGACCGACGCCGCCAGCTTGATGAACACCTTGGCTGCGGAAGGCCAAGCCACCTTCATCCTCTCCGAGGGCCCGGTCACGCTCGACGCCGAGGATCTGCAAGTCCGCCTCCAGGCCAAAGAAGGCTGGACCGCCGCCCAAGGGCGCGCTGCCGTGGTGGTCCTGTCCACCGAGCTGACGCCCGAGTTGATCGCTGAGGGGCTCGCCCGCGAGGCAGTCCACGGCATCCAGAACCTACGCAAAGAGATGGGCTGCGCGTACACCGACCGAATCTGTGTCGTGGCCATCACCCCGTCCGCTGAACTGTACGCCGCCTTGAACAACTTCAAGGACTACGTCCAACACGAGACGCTTTGTCTCGACTTGTACTGCGCGCTTTTGCCCAGCAACGTCACGGATGACCGCAACCTGGTCGAATCGGTTGCTTCGCTCCGCGAGGCGACAGCTAGCGCCACCCGGGCGGAAATCAAGCCGGCTGGCCATGCCTTGACGCTTTACGTGAAGGTCGCGGCGGCGAACGAAACGAATAGGTAACTTCCAAGCCGGGTGCCCTCATGGGCACGGCAAGGCGATTGCCAAGGGCTGAGGCCCGAGCGTATCTTGCTTGACTCTCACTGAGGAAAGTCCCGCATGACAGGCGTTCACCGCGACTGGCGGCCGCGTTTGCCGATTGCCGTGCTGATCTCCGGCACGGGCCGCTCCCTAGCCAACATGATCGAAAAAATCCGGGCCGGGGAACTCGACTGCGACATCCGGCTCGTTATCTCCAGTACGCCCGAGGCCAAGGGGCTGATGTTCGCCGAGAAGGCGTCGATTCCTGCTGCCGTGCTACGGCGCGGAGATTTCCCTTCGCGAGAAGAATACAGCACGGCGATTTTCGATCGCGTCCGTGCGGCGGGCGTTGAGTTGGTCGTCCTCGCCGGGTTTCTTAAGCAACTCGCCATTCCCGACGACTTCGTCCACCGCGTGGTCAACATCCACCCGGCCTTGATCCCCGCTTTTTGCGGCAAAGGGTTCTACGGGCATCACGTCCACGAGGCCGCGCTGGCCTACGGCGTGAAACTGAGCGGCTGCACCGTGCATTTCGTCGACAACGAATACGACCACGGACCGGTCATCCTCCAGGTGGCCGTGCCCGTGCTCGATGACGATACGCCCGACACCTTGGCCGATCGGGTGTTCGCGGCCGAATGCGAGGCCTACCCGCGGGCCTTGCAACTGATTGCCGAAGGCCGCGTCCGCGTCGAAGGTCGCCGCGTGCGAATCGCCGCACCGGCCTGACGCTGAAAGGACCTGCCCAAAAACCACCCCTCTCCCAACACTGGGAGAGGGGTGGGCTGCGCATACACTGACTGTCCGTCGTCTCGGCGACTACTTCTTCTCTTCGGGCTTCTCTGCCGCCTTCTTCGCGGCTTCCTCTTCGGCCTTCTTCTTTTCCTCAGCGGCCTTTTCCTCAGCCGCTTTCTTCTCGGCCTCGGCCTTCTTTGCCGCTTCCTCTTCGGCCTTCTTCTTTTCCTCAGCGGCTTTTTCCTCGGCGGCCTTCTTCTCGGCCTCGGCCTTCATCTTGGCTTCCTCTTCGGCCTTC
>CALFBP010000082.1 GCA_937951625.1 uncultured Thermoguttaceae bacterium | reverse complement strand
AGCCGCGCGGCGAGCACGGAGGCTTACCTGGCTCAGGCATTGCCTGTAATCCTTCTATCTGGGGGTGGCTGTTTTGTAACAGTTATGCAGGCTGAGGAAGGCCGCTGGAGGCCTCTCGGGGAAACTGGCTTGCGCCAGGCGGCGCCGATCGAACTACTTGCGGACGTGTTAGACCGCGAATCGGGAGGAATTCTTGGGGAGTGGGTGGCGGTCCCTTTGGGACAAACCAGGACCGATACCCTTGCCATTGCGCTCCGCTGCGCCCCAGGCGTACAGCCCGCGGCCGCAATGTCGGTTCTCGCGACGCTGGGACCAATCTTGGCTGAGCAGATGCAATCGGTTGCCGCGCGATCCCAGGACCGACAACGGATTCGCCGCTTGTCGACGATTCTGGAAATTGCCCAGCGGTGGAACCAGACCCGCGAACTGGAATCCCTGCTGGTACAAATGGCCGAGGCCGCCTGCCAACTTTTGGACGCCGATCGCGCGAGCATTTTCCTTTGGGATCGCCGGACCCACTCGCTCGTGGGCCGACCCGCGCTGGGCGTCGAAGGCGGGGAGCTACGACTTGACGACAATCGGGGAGTTGTGGGGCGCGTGATCCAGACGGGCCAGCCGTGCCGGGTCAATGCGGCCACGGAGCCGAACCTGATCGATCGCAAGGTCGATGCCGCCTTGGGCTATCACACGCGGACGATCCTTTGCGTCCCTCTACGAGGCAGATCGGGCGAGTTGTTTGGCGCATTCGAGGTGTTGAACAAGCGTACGGGAAGTTTTACGGCCGATGACGAGTCCGGTCTGGTGGAATTGGCCGCGCACGCGGCCGTGGCCCTGGAAAATGCCCAAGACCGCCAAGAATTACTCTCCCGAAGCCGTCAAATGGCCGATGAGGCCGCTCAGCACGTGCGCCTGATCGGTCAGAGCCCCAAGATCGAGGCCATCCGCTCGATCATCCGGCGCGTGGCCGACACGGACCTGGCCGTCTTGATCCTGGGCGAGAACGGGACCGGAAAGGAGGTGGTGGCCCAAGCGATTCATTATGAAAGCAAGCGGCGCGACAAACCCTTCGTGGCCGTCAACTGCGCGGCCATTCCCGACACGTTAGCGGAAAGTGAACTGTTCGGCCACCAGAAAGGGGCCTTCACCGACGCCACCGAGACCCGGCCCGGCAAGTTCGAACTCGCCGCCGGCGGCACCCTGTTTCTCGACGAAATCGGCGACTTGAGCCTTGGTGGGCAAGCTAAGCTGCTTCGCGTGCTGGAGGAACACGTGTTGGTCCGCGTGGGCGGGGCAGTGCCTATCCCTTCGGATGCCCGGGTGCTGGCCGCCACGAACCAAGACCTGCACGAGATGGTGCAGCAGAAGCGGTTCCGAGAAGACCTTTACTACCGCCTGAATGTCGTGACACTTGAACTGCCGCCGCTTCGCGAGCGGCCGGAGGACATTCTCCTTCTAGCCGAACATTTTTTGAATGATTTTTGCCGCAAGGCCCGACGACGGCCCCCTGAGCTGACGCCCGCCGCCCAGCAGCGGCTGCAAACGCATCCTTGGCCGGGCAACGTTCGGGAACTCCGCAATCTAATGGAGCGGTTGGCCTACCTGAGCGAGGCCAACCCCATCGACGCTGAGGACTTGGCCTTCGTCTCTTCTCCTCGAAACCTTTCCGTGGCCCTGAGCGAAGGTGGCCTGCCCTTGAACGAGGCTACAGCAAAGTTCCAAATCGACTATATCCGCCGGGCGATCGAACGATCGGGCGGCAACATGAGCTTGGCGGCGGCCGAGCTCGGCCTGCACCGATCGAATCTCTACCGAAAAATGCGGCAACTAGGCATGAATCCTTAAGGCTGCGGCCACGACGTGATGCGGCAGGCCCTCGGACTCGCCGACCGTTTTCCCCGGAAATCGGCGTGTTCGTTGATTCGCGGAGCTTCTAATGGATGCGGCCGACCAACGCCAACGCCGCCTTGGTCCTCCATCAAGTGGTGCTGATGCCCCAGGTCGGCGCTCCATGGGACTATTTGCCGCTGGACGACCTAGCATCCCCCCTCTTGGCCGACTACAAGCTCTACATTTTTCTCAACGCCTTCTCCATCGATCCCGCGCAACGAGCCGCCTTGCACGCCAAGTTGAAACGCAATCAGGCCACGGCCGTGTTCTACTATGTCCAAGGATATTTGGAAGACGGGCGTGAATCGTTGGAGGCCGTGGAGGCGCTGACGGGCATTCGAATCGTTGAGGAGGACCTGGCCAGTATCCAGTCTTGAATGTGGTTAGCGGCGAGCCAATTCCCAGCGACGGACAGACCGTGACTATCTCCCTGAAGCGGTCCCAAACCGCCCTGCTGCGGCTCGTGACCCGGTGAAACAGCAAGCGGCGCAGGCAACGGGCGGCGTTGGCGACTACGGCCGCCAAATTTCTCTGACCGGCGTCATTGCTCGCCGTTGGGGGCGTTCAACTGGCGACACTTGCGCGCCAAGTAGACCGCTAAGATGAATCCTAGGCCGACATTCACCAGGGCAAAGACAGCGAAAAACAACGCCATGACACTTCCCTCCCCAGTGACAGTTTGCCGATTTTTCCCGGCCATTCAGCCCCCTTCCCTCGAAACAACGTCCCAGCATGGTGGCTTGTTTCGGCGGGGCCTTTCCCGGGGTGGCAAGAAAAGTCTACGTCACGCCCGGGCCCGTGGTGGGGAAATCAGCGTCGGCCACGGCAAGTTCGTCACGGGCGCGGCCTACCAATTCAACTCCAAGGCCTCTTCCCAATGGGCGTAGAGGGTCTCCAAGGCCTGCTGTTCGGCGGCGATCTCCGCCTTGAGTTGTCGGGCCTTTTGACCATTGCGGTGGGTCTCAGGCAGGGCGAAGGCGGCGTGCAGCTCCTCGAGCCGCTTTTCCCGGGCCTGGATTTCTGCTTCGATATCCTCCACCTTTCGGTAAGGGAAGCGACGTTTTCGCCGCGGAGGCTCGGCTTTGGCGTCGGGTCGGTTGGTTTTGGACGATTGATCGGGCTTCGGTTCGACGGCGCTGCGTGGCCCGGGGGCAGGGGCGGAGGTCCGGACCGTTTGGAGCCAGTGCTGGTAGGTGTCGTAATTGCCTTCAACCACGCGGTACCGGCCGGCCTCGGCCACCAAGAGATGATCGGCCACGCGGTTGATGAAGTAGCGGTCGTGGCTCACGAAAAGGACCGTGCCGTCGAACTGGCGGATTGCATTTTCCAGGGCGTCGCGGGCCCAGAGGTCGAGGTGATTGGTCGGCTCGTCGAGCACGAGAAAATTGGCCTCGGCGGCGGCCAGGCGGGCCAAAGCCGCCCGGCATCGTTCGCCGCCGCTAAGGCTCGACACCCTTTGCAAACCCGTGTCGCCTTGAATCCCGAAGCGTGCCAAAAGCGAACGCCGTTCTTGTTCGTTGAGCTCCTTCGGTGCCCCAGGCCGGCCTATCGGGAATTCACCCCGCTCGGGGCGAATGGCATCGACCACGGGCAAAGCGTCGTCCAGTCCCGTCAGTTGCTGATCGAAATAGCCAACGATCACTCCCTGGCCCAGTTTGGCTTTACCCGCGTCGGGTTGGAGTTGGCCCAGCAGGCACCGCAGCAAGGTTGTCTTGCCGCAGCCATTGGGACCAAGAATGGCCCAACGCTCGCCCCGCTGGATCTCCACATCGAGGCCCGCGAAAAGCATTCGATCAAACGACTTGGCAAGGCCTTCGGCACGGAGCACGATGTCGCCACTGCGTTCGGCGGGCGGGAAGGCCATGGGCGGGGCGGAGATCTCCCGCGGCGGAGCCACCGGCACGATCCGCTCCAGCTTTTTGCGGCGGTCCTCGGCCTGAGCGTGTTTCTGGCCGTAGTGGTGCCGTCGAATGAACTCTTGCGCCTTGGCGATTTCTTCCTGCTGCTTTTCGTAGGTTCGGCGTTGGACGAGTAACCGTTCGGCCTTCTGCCGCCAATAGGCCGAAAAATTGCCGGAATAGCTTTCGACCGTGCCGTCGAACAGCTCCAAGGTCCGATTCGTCACTTTGTCGAGAAAGTAGCGATCGTGGCTGACCACGATCATCGCGGCCGAATGGTTGGCCAGGAACTCTTCGAGCCATTCCGTGGCCTGAATGTCCAGGTGATTCGACGGTTCGTCCAACAGCATCAGGTCCGGCTCGGCCAGGAGCAGTTTTAGGAGCATCAAGCGGTTCTGCTCGCCACCGCTGAGGCGGTCGACGGGTTGCTGATACTTCTCCTCCGGAAAGCCCAATCCCTGTAACACCCGCTCGATTTTGTGGTCCAGGTTGTAAGCATCGTGGCGGTGCAACTCTTGCTGAAGCTGGTCGAAGCGGGCCGCCAAGCGGCGGTGCTCGGCCTCGTCGGCGGCCTGGGCGAGGGCATGGGCTGCTTCGACGGCCTCCTGCTGGAGTTGGAATAAATGCGCCAAGGCCCCGCGGGCCTCGTCCCAAAGTGTTCGGCCAGCGACGATCTCCGGCTGTTGCTCCAGGTAGCCCAATCGGACGGCGGGATGGAGTTGCACTTCCCCGCCGTCCGGATCTTCCTTGCCAGCGAGGATTTTCAAAAGCGTGGTCTTGCCCGATCCGTTCGGCCCCACCAGTCCAATCCGCTCGCCGGGTCGGACCTCGAATTCGACGCCCGCCAGAACCGGCTCCGGGCCGTAGTGTTTGCGGAGATTCGAGACGCTCAGGACGATCATTCGTCAGTTTTGCGATCTTGCCCAATTTCCGCAGTACCCGCCGCGTGCCATCGGGAACGAGTTACGCTGCATGGGGGCGATTCGCCGCGGGACCAGCGGTGTGGACCTTGTAAACCCTCCATGATACCGGGCCACGGATCGCGCTTCCAGATTTCCGAGTGGCGAAGCCCAGTCAGCGTGCGCGATAGGATGCGTTTCAGAATCTCATCGCGTCCCAGTTTTTGTTGTGCCGTTAGACGGCTCGTTGGTGTTAGGAATCTCCCATCGTCGCGGTGATGCCACAGTTACCAGCCTACCTAGCCGGGGGATTGATGTATTCGAGGGTTTCTGTATGGTGGTTGGCGTTTCGGGGCGGTTGAGAAAGCGGGTTCTGCCGACGCCCTGAAGTTGCTTGGTTGCATCTGGAAGGAGTGATTCATGGAACACAAATTGCCCGAACTCCCTTATGCCAAAGATGCTTTGGCGCCACACATTTCCGCGGAAACGATCGAGTACCATTACGGTAAGCACCATGCGACCTACGTGGCGAACTTGAACAAACTCATCCCGGGGACGGAATTTGAGAACTTATCCTTAGAAGAAATCGTGAAAAAATCGTCGGGCGGTATTTTCAACAATGCGGCCCAAGTGTGGAATCACACCTTCTATTGGCACTGTCTCAGCCCGAAGGGCGGCGGGGAGCCCAGCGGGGCCTTGGCCGCGGCGATCGCCTCCGCCTTCGGTTCCTTCGCTCAATTCAAGGAAAAATTCACCAACACGGCGGTGGGGACGTTTGGATCGGGTTGGGCCTGGCTGGTTCGTGAGGCCGACGGAAAGCTTGCCATCGAGAGCACCAGCAATGCAGGCTGCCCGCTGACGGCCGGCAAGAAGCCCCTGCTAACTTGCGACGTTTGGGAACACGCCTACTACATCGATTACCGCAATCAGCGCCCCAAGTATGTCGAGGCCTTTTGGAACCTCGTGAATTGGCAGTTTGTTGCTGAACAATTTGCTTGAGCTTGGCCATAGAGCGGGCGGAGCAAGCCGTCAAGCTTTCTTTTCCGAAAGGGAGGCCAACGGTTTGGCCTCCCGATTTTTAATTTCTTGGCCCTCGGTTACTCTCGCTCCCGCGACGTGGTGAGTTGGGTTCGTCGGTCGCCGGGAATCCGGTTTTTGGCGGTTCGATGGGAAGATTTTCGTGGGATGACGCTCCGCGGGCACGCACATAGAACTTAACTTATTTCTTTGCAATGAGTTAAAGAAACAGCGCAAACATCCGAAGCGGTCAAACTGATGTTGCGGCCCGGCGACGTGGGGAACTATAATCCGCCGCCCTACTGGGCTGCTCGTAAAGCGGCGGTGGGGACCTTCTGGGTGACCGTTCGTTTGCAACGCGGCGCGAAAGCGATTTGGCGTGCGTCAGTTATATCCATTACTTTGGGTGGCCACGCTAGCATTGGCGGCGGTGATCTTGCTGCGGCCTGGCGGTTTGGGCACGATCTTGGCCTTGGCTGCCCAATGGGAGAACGCGCCTTGGTCTGAGAATTATGTACCGCCTTGGACGCGGCCGCCCACTACGCCGCCAACACCCGACGGCCCCCAAGGACCCAGGGCAGGTTCTCGGCCGGCGGCGTGGCCGCAAGCTGCGCCGTCAGATCAAGATTGGCGTCGCCCCACGCCGGTCGCTGACACTTCCAACGCCGGTCGTTCGCCCTTCAATCCCCTTCGCCACGAGGCGATCGGACCGGACGATCCTCCTGCGGCTGACTTCGTCACACAACCCTCGAGCCAAGAAAAGGTTTCTCCAAACTCATTTCCGCCCGACGCGGTTCCAAACGTTCCAGAAGATCGACGTACCGTGCTCGATTGGCGCGGGCTGGGGGGGCCGACGGAGCGATCCGGGAGCCATGATCGGCTGACTCGGGCCGTGGAATCCCCTGGGCAATCGGAAGCCATCCCTTGTGAAGGCGCAGAAATCCTTGGTCGTGTCGGCTCCGAAGTAATTCTGGCCAAAGAGGTTTCGTGGGGCATTCCCGAACTGAGGGCCCAAAACAAGGATGCACCGCAGGAGTTGTTGGAGGCCAAGATTCGGGAGATTCTCAAGCAGCGGGTGGCCCAAAAGATCGAAGAACGCCTCATCGTGCAAGACGCGCAGCGCACGATCCCTAAAGATAATTTTCCGAAAATCCGCGAGAACGTGGCCCGCGAGTTCGAGGCCTCCCAAATCCCGAGGTTGATGAAGGCCACCGGCGCACGCACGCGCGAGGAACTGGATCGGTTGTTGGAGGCCTCGGGCAGTTCGATTGAAATGCAGAAGAATCAGTTCGTTGACGCCGTGATTGCCAACGAATGGCTCCGCCACCAGATGAAGATCGACGAAGAGGTGGGCCATCAGGAGATGTTGGATTACTACCACCAGCACCTCTCCGAGTTTGAAACGCCGGCCCGGGCCCGATGGGAACAGTTGATGGTGCGTGTCGCACGATTCCCGAGCCGCGAGGATGCCTACGCGGCCCTTGCCCAAATGGGCAACCAGGTGCTCGATGGCGTGCCGTTTGCCGAGGTTGCCCGGGCCCAATCCCATGGTTCCACGGCCCGCGATGGCGGCCGTTGGGACTGGACCAACCAAGGCAGTTTGGCTTCCGCGCTTTTGGACCGCGTCATCTTTGGCGACGGCGTTCGGCCCGGCATTCCCGTCGGGGCACTAAGTCCCATCCTCGAAGAGGAGCACGCCCTGCACATTATTCGGGTGATCGAGCGGGAACCTCCCCGCCGTACTCCCTTCGAGCAGGCTCAAGTCGAAATCAAAAAGAAGATCCGCGCCGAGCGCGAACAGAAGGCGAAGCAAGCCTACCTGGCCAAACTCCGGCAGCAGACGCCAGTTTGGACGGCCTTCGATGAGGCCACCACCGCTTCCCCGTCGCCTCGTTCGAACGGCTGGCTGCGCTAGCCGAGTTCAACGCAGCCAAAGACGTGGAGAGGGGGCTTCCGCGGCGCGGAGGTGATGACCTTCTGGCGAGCCCCCCAAACGGCTTGGCTCTAAGAGCCTATCCCACAACCTCCCCTCTCCCGGTCGCGGGAGAAGGGTTGGGGGTGAGGGTAACTGCGAGGCAGGCGTTTTTTCCCGTCGTCTGCAAAGACCTTGGGCCCTCACCGCGACCCTCTCCCATGGGGAGAGGGGACTTTTGGGATAGGCTCTAAGTGAGTCGGCATCGGTGGAGATACAAGGCGCTCGCCTTGCTGCTGCCTATGGCTTGCCCAGAGCTTTGTCGAGGAAAGCGTAGGCCTGTTCGCGAATCTCTGGGGGGAAACTGTGACCACAGTCGGGATGGACGGCGACCAATTGGTCTTCCGCCCCAAACAGGGCGTAGACGGGTTGTGCGGCCTTCATGCAATCATCGACTCCCGACTTCTCGAAGTTCGCGTCGCCCAAAGGGGAATTGGTGAAGAAAGGACGCGGGGCGAGGGCGGCCACCAACTCCGTAAAGTCGAAGGGCATGCGCCTTGGATCAGCCCCGTATCGTTCGGCGATCCGCGGCATGTAGCCTCGGTGACTCCAGCCGGCCAGGTTCCCCCCGTAATACTTCGGAAAGGCGTTGAATCCACAACTGCTCACCACGGCTTTGATGCGCGGGTCGAACACGGCGAGGAAGATGGCGTTGTGTCCGCCGAGCGAATGGCCGATGGCCGCGATGCGTTCAGCATCCACTTCCGGCAGCGATTGCAGCAAATCGACCGCGCGGATATGGTTCCACACCCCTTTCATCGTGGCGCTGGCGTAGCCCAAGGCGTAGGGATCGCAGTGGTATTCGCCGAAATTGGGATAATCGGGGGCGAGTGTCACATAGCCCCGATCGGCCAGTTCGAGGGCGTAGGGCTTGTCACCCCCTAGCCCCGCCGGCTCCCCCTTGCCGATCGCCGTGGTTTGATGCAGGCAGAGCACGGCCGGACGGCGGCCTTGAATTCCATGAGGAACGAAGAGATAGGCCGGCGTGCGGTCGCCTTTCTCAGGAGTGTAAAGGATTTTTCGCCGCGTGACTTTTGCAAGAGAAACCTCCTCGACCGTTTGAACATCCAGCGGCGTCTTTTTTGAAGCGTCGGGCAGCGGACCCATGACCGCCTGGGCATTGGCTAGGATGTGGGCGCGGCGTTTCTGCCAGTCGGCAACGGTGGCGACCGGATGCTTTTCGCCATCCTCGCCGAGGTAGAACATGACATTCGATTTGTCGGGATAAAACGGCGCTGGCTGCTGGGCGGTCAACGCCGCGGTCCACAACAAGGTCGTGGTCCACAACCAAAGCAGTACGCGACTGAGAACCACAATTCGCTTCATGACAAAACCCTCCTCAAAAACATCGTGGGACGGCAAAGGCACGCCGCGCCGAGCAAGCCCAGCGACAAGTGGTCTGGCGGATAGTCAACACCCCTTCAAGAGGTGCGACTCTGGAGAGCAGACCCGGCCCGCCCCGGCCAGGAATCGCCTTCTCTGTTGAACGGCTTTACTTCAATCGCTCGAGGATTTCGGCCAGGCAGTCTTTTTTGTGGACCCGCCATTGCCGCAACGTATCGCGATCGCGAATTGTCACCGTGCCATCGGTCAGGGTTTGCCCATCAACGGTAATGCAGAAGGGGGTGCCGATCTCGTCCTGGCGTCGGTAGCGGCGGCCCACGGCGGCCTTTTCGTCGTAGAAAACATTGAAGTGTGGCTTGAGCGCGGCGTAGATTTCCCGGGCGATTTCAGGCATTCCATCTTTTTTGACCAGCGGAAACACGGCGGCCTTAATGGGCGCCAAGCGGGGATGGAATTTCATGAATACCCGCTGCGTTGGCACGCCGTTTTCGTCCGGGGCCATGTCCTCCTGGTAGGCCTCGCAGAGGAACGCCAGCGCGGCCCGATCCGCCCCGGCTGAAGGCTCGATCACGTGCGGCACGTAACGCTCTTTGGTCTGATCGTCGAAGTAGCGGAGGTCCTTGCCGCTGCCGCGGTGCTTGGGCTTGCCGTCGGCGTCAAGTTCGACGACTAGCTCGCTGCCTTGACGCACGAGCTTGCCTTCCATGTGGCTCCTCAGGTCGAAATCGCCGCGATGGGCGATTCCCTCCAACTCGCCGAACTCACCTGGCGGGAGGAACGGGAAGGCATACTCGATGTCGGCCGTGCCGCAGGAGTAGTGGCTCAATTCCTCGGCCGAGTGGTCGCGGAGCCGCAGCCGTTCCCCGGCCAAGCCCAAATCCACGTACCAACGATAGCGCCGGTCCCGCCAATACTGATACCATGCCCGCGACGTGCTCGGGTGGCAAAAAAACTCGATCTCCATTTGCTCGAATTCGCGGGAACGGAAGGTGAAGTTCCGCGGCGTGATCTCGTTGCGGAAGCTCTTGCCGATCTGGGCGATGCCGAAGGGGATTCTTACCCGGGTACTGTCGAGCACGTTCTTGAAATTGACGAAGATGCCTTGGGCGGTCTCGGGCCGGAGGAAGACCTTGCTGCTCTCGTCGCGAAGGGCCCCCGCGTGGGTCTCGAACATCAGGTTGAACTCGCGGGGCGCGGTGAGCGTGCCCAGCGTTTTTGCGTCGGGCCCAAGCACCAACGAGAAATCGCTTACCGTGGTGAGCGAGGCCAAAGGCCCCTCCCACCGCAGCTCTTCCGCTTGCTTGGCGCGGAGATTGAAGAACTTTAGTGCCTTCTGTTCCACGTCTTTGAGTCCCTCGTCGCCGCTGGCCTCAGTGGCTACGAAGATCCGCTGGCCTTTGGCCTCGACCCAGCGGCCCTGCACCTGATCGTGACGGTAGCGGCGTTTCGATTCCCGGCAATCCACCAGATAATCGTGAAACAGGTCGTAGTGGCCGGAGCATTTCCACACTTGCGGGTGCATGATGATCGCGCAGTCCAGGCCGACCATCTCGTAGGTCGAGGGAGCGCCGGATGGAACCTCCAATTCGTTGTGAGCAGCGACCATGTCCCGCCACCAAGCCTCGCGGATGTTCCGCTTCAACTCGACCCCCAGCGGACCATAGTCCCAGAACCCGTTCAGCCCGCCGTAAATCTCGCTCGATTGGAACAAGAATCCTCGGCGTTTGCACAAGGCCACTAGCTGATCCATTTCCATCGTCGCGCGTCCCTCGTCCCAAGGTATGACGCCATCAAGGCTTGGAAGACGGCATTGCCGAGCCTTTAAGGTGGCATTCCAACGTGTTTGCAGGGCTTCCGACTCGGAGGGGACGCTCCGTGTCCCCGGCCCAATGTCAAAACCCTATACTTTAGCATCTCCCCACGGCAGGTCCATAAGGGGAGCAGCCGTCAGGCGATCGGGGCGGCGAACCCAAGCGAATCGACCGCTGAGCGACCCGACCAGCCCGCCGCCGGCCGGTCCCACCGACTGCGCCGATCAAGGCCACCGACCGGCGCTTGGGCAGAACGGCGACTCGGGCGGTTGCAACCGATTCCTCGACGCAGAGAAGCGGGGCACTGGCTACTCCTGGTCTGGTTCGCAGACCAGCTTCCATTGCAGGCGGCCGCCAGGGCTGGTCGGCATTCCGACCAGCGTCTCGGGCAGGAAGCGGACCGGGGTTTTCTTTTTCGTCTTCGGGTCGACGACGAGCAGGTTGTCGCCTTTCTGGAGAATCGGCCTTGGATCGGGCATCGAACCGAACGCCCGCGTGCCTGCGGCCTGGCAGGGAAACCAACGGCCAACGCCGTCAGGATCTACAAGGTAGAACTCAGGATAGCAATGGCCGGGCACGCGAACGGTTCGAGCGGGAATGTTTTTGGCCCGACATAGGGCGATGAACAGCGAGGTCATCTCGTCGCAATCGCCCGTCCCGTCCTTCAACGTGGCTACCGCCCCCTTAACCGTCCCGCCGCGATTGTCCTCGAACTGAATCTTTTCCCGAACCCAATCATATACCGCCTCGATCCGCTCCCAGGCGCTGGACTTGTCCGCGCCGATGGTTCGGGCCGCTTCGACAATCTCTTGCGCCGTACTCTCGATGTAGGGACTAGGACGGAGGAACGGGGCCAGCTTCGCGTCGGATCGTTTGACGGCGGCAAGGGAAAAGGCGTTGGGATCCTCCGGCTCTTTTTGAAGGAACCGCCGGACCTCGAAGGTGACGATGGCCTTGGCCTCTTCGGCGGGACCGAGCGCGGGAATGGTGACGATCATTTGCCGGGCAACGTCTTTGATCGTCTCGTAGCGGACCGTGACATCGGGCGAAAGGTCGCTACGGACCACTCGCACCCGCTGTTCCGGCCAGTCCATGGGCACGGCCACGGTCCCCCGAATTGCGCGGAACCCGCCGCCCTCGGCCGTGACGATCATGCCGATTTTCCATAGGCGGGTCACCACCTGGCCGGGTGTGCCTTCTTCCGGGGGGGATTCTTGGTCCTGCCCAAACAACGGCGCAACCAACATTGCCCAGGCCACAGCCAGCCCGAACCACAACAGCACCCACGGGGCAATTGCTCGACGAAGGGCGAGCACACGGAATCGGGGAAAGTTAGGCATCGCGGCCACCCATCGGAGGCAAGGCCAGGCACGTTCCAAGGGCTTTTATGGAATTCTAGGGCGCAAAACCGGGCACCCCAAGTTGCAGATGCCTAAAATCCCTAAACTCTAATCTCCGCCTCGAAGGGCAAGAACAGCATCGTGGTACCGTCTGATGCTTGCAAGGGCTCTGGCGCTCGGAGTATCAAGCGGCTACCTACTAGGCAAGCAAGCGGGGAAGAACGCTAATGACCTACGCGATGCACGCTTTTCAGCCAAAAATGCGAGAGATCGGATTTGAACCGATACCCCTTTCGGGACTGGATCCTAAGTCCAGCGCGTCTGCCAATTCCGCCACTCTCGCTTGCCGAGCGTTTCACGCCCTTCAATTATGGTGTTTTTCCCGGTAATCGGCAATCCAGCGGCAGGCGTTAGAAAATAGGTTAGTGGCGGCCGCTGAGACATGCGGCGTTAGCCGGACCTGCCCATCGTCGATGGGCACCTGTTGAGATACAATACAACTCGCGTTGATTACGAAGAAAAGCCCTTGTTGGGTCGAAGGCACGTAAGGAAACAACAGTTAACTTGCGTAAGTTAATTCGGTTGAGCATTTCTTGCTGAATCGGCCTTGCAGGGGATTTCCGTTGGTTTCTCCATGGACATGGCCTTGGGGCACATGGCAAACGAACGACTTATGACGCCTGGGCCGACCCAGCTCCCGGAACAATCCCGGCTGGCCATGGCCCGCCAAGTGCGGCACCACCGTACCGAGGGGTTCAGGAGGCTTTTCGGTGAGGTTGTGGAGGGTCTGAAGTACGTCTTTCAGACTCAAAACGACGTTCTCATCCTCACCAGTTCTGGCACGGGAGCGATGGAAGCCGCGGTTGCAAGTGTCGTGCCGCGTGGGGGTAAGGCGATTGTCTTGGAGTCGGGCAAGTTTTCGGAGCGCTGGCGTCTCATTTGCGAGGCGTTCGGTGTTTGCGTCGTCAAACACACGGTCCCTTGGGGCGAGGCCTTTGCACCCGACGACGTGGCCCGGCTGTTGGCCGACCATCCCGACGCCCAGGCCGTTTACACGACACTTTCGGAGAGCAGCACGGGCGTGGCGCACGACATCGAGGGCATTGCCCGGGTGGTGCGCCAAACGCCGAGCCTAATGATTTGCGACGCGATCAGCGGCGCCGGGGCGATCGAGTGCCGAACCGACGCCTGGGGCATCGACGTGTTGGTCGTCGGGGCGCAAAAGGCCCTGATGGGACCGCCGGGCCTGGCTTTCGTGGCCGTCAGCCCCAAGGCCTGGGCGAAGATAGAGAGCATAGACCGAAGGGCATTCTATTTTGATCTTTTGGCGTATCGTCGGGCCATGGCGGAATCGGAACCTCCCTACACGCCCGCCATTCCGCTGGTGGCCGCTCTGGCCGAGTCGCTGCGCCAGATCCGAGCGGAGGGCATCGAGAGGATCTGGTCCAGGACGGGCTTATTGGCGCGGGCCACACGGGCGGGGGTCGTGGCCCTGGGCATGAAACTGGCGGCTGCCCGGCCCGCCGACAGCCTCACGGCGGCATTCTTTCCAGAAGGCATCGACGGCAAGGAATTCCTCCGCCGGCTGGAGGCCCGATTTGGGGTCAAGCTGGCCAGTGGGCAGGGACTCTGGAAGGGGAAGATTTTGCGGATTGCCCACTTCGGTAAGATCGACGAGTTGGATATACTTTCCACCTTGGCCGCCATGGAGCTGACGCTTGCCGAAATGGGCCAGCCGGTCAAGTTGGGCGCGGCCGTCGCCGCCGCAAGCCAAGTCCTA
Organism: uncultured Thermoguttaceae bacterium; assembly: GCA_937951625.1. Lineage (GTDB taxonomy): Bacteria > Planctomycetota > Planctomycetia > Pirellulales > Thermoguttaceae > CALFBP01. Next base: position 10,718 of record CALFBP010000082.1, on the reverse strand, counting down.
GTATCGGCAGCGAGTGAATAGTCGAACACGCAGTCACCCACCACGTGAGGTTTGCACGAATGCCACGCGTCATCGTTCTGGACGATCTATCGCCTGAGGGGTTGAGCTTATTGGAGTCGGCGGGAACGATCGAGGTCGAGGTCCGCACCGGCTTGAAGGGCGAGGCCTTGCGCAACGCCCTTTTGGAGGCCGACGGCGCGATCTGCCGCAGCGGCGTGAAAATCACCGCGGAGGTTTTGGAGGGCAATCGACGGTTGAAGGCGATTGCCCGGGCAGGCGTCGGGGTGGACAACATCGATACGGCCGCCGCCACACGCCAAGGCATCGTGGTGATGAACACCCCCGGCGGAAACACCATTTCTACCGCCGAGCACACGATCGCCCTGATGTTGGGCCTCGCCCGAAACATCGCTCCCGCCTTTCAGAGCCTTAAAGAAGGGCGTTGGGACCGCAAGCAGTTCACAGGCACCCAATTGGCTGGGAAGACCTTGGGGATCATCGGGCTGGGGAGGATCGGCCAGGCGGTCGCAGTCCGCGCCTTGGCCTTGGAAATGAAGGTCCTCGGCTACGACCCGTTTCTCTCCGCGCAACGAGCGAAGGAATTGGGAATCAAGACCGTGGGCTCCCCCCAGGAAATGTTCCCCCACGTGGACTTTCTCACCGTCCACACGCCGCTCAACGAAAGCACGAAAAACCTGATCGGCTTCAACGAAATCAAGATGCTCAAGAAGGGCGTCCGACTGATTAACTGTGCGCGGGGCGGTATCTTCAATGAGGCCGCTTTGGTCGAGGGCCTCAAGAGCGGACACCTTGGCGGCGTGGCCTTGGACGTCTACGAGACGGAGCCTTGCACCAATAGTCCTCTGTTCTCTCTGCCGAACGTCCTCTGCACACCGCACTTGGGCGCAAGCACCGAGGAGGCCCAGTCGAACGTGGCCGTCGAGGCGGCCGAATTGCTGGTCGATTTCTTCACCACCGGCGCGATCCGCCAGGCGGTGAACATGGCTCCACTGGATCCCAAGACGCTGGAAGAGCTTCGCGGTTGGCTCAATCTGACCTACCGGCTCGGCTTGCTTTTGACCCAAGTGGACCGTTCTCCGCCCACGGCTTGCAAACTCCACTACCGCGGCGAAGTGGCCAAGAAAGATACACGCCTCTTGTCGGCCGCGTTTGCCGCCGGCCTGCTCGAACAGGCCATGGAGTCGCCGGTCAACATCGTCAATGCCGAGATGCTGATGCGGAATCGAGGCATCGAGTTGGTGGAAGAGCGTTCCAGCGACGTGAGCGATTTCCACTCGCTCGTCACTGCCGAGGTGGTGAGCGAAGATCGGGTCTCGCAGGCGTCGGGAACGCTGTTTGGCAACATGCCCCGTTTGGTGCAGAAGGCCGAGTGCCGACTGGAAAGCTATTTGGACGGCATCCTTTTGATTTTCCGCCACCGCGACGTGCCGGGTGTGATCGGCCAGGTGGGCAGTATTTTCGGCAAGCATCGGGTGAACATCGCCCACATGTCGGTCGGCCGGGAAACTAATGAGCCGGGGCGTGAGGCGGTTGGTGTGCTTTCGTTGGACAGCCAACCCCCAGCCGAAGCGCTCAGCGAAATCCTCAGCTTGCCCTCGATCGAAAAGGCCTGGGTAGTGAACCTGCCGCCGGCCGGCAAATTGCCCGCCTGGCTGGGCGGAAATGGATGAGCTTTACAGATTTTTGCGTTGGCTTCGCGGTGACGATCGACCGCATGCGGCAACGTGGAAGACTCGTCGCCTGGCCCGGCGAAACCACACAGGCCAGCAAAACCTATCCAGTTCTGTGCCGCCAAGACCGGGCGTGTTGGGCAACGTCTGTCGCCGAGCTGCACCGATATGGCCGCATGGCCCAGCGGTTGTCCGCACGCCTTTTTTGTCCAAGCCAGCAAACGGGAAAATCCTGTTCTTGGGGGCCAAGCGGCCCACCAACGCCGCACACGAGCCACACGTGCTTAAGGGCCCAGAGATCTAACGGGGCCGTCGCGGGCAGGCGCCCATCAAGGCATCCGTCAGATCCCCGTAAATGCAGAACCGGCCGTCCAGTCCGTGGGTCCGCAGGACTTGACGGTTCAATGGGCTGACGCCCGTGAGACGCATCAATCCGCCGTGCTCCCGAATCCGCTTGTCGAGCATCACAATCTGCCCGATCAAATAGCTATCCAGGACTTCGACATCGTCGAGTTCGAGCACGAGCCGATAAACGAAGTGGCGTTCCAACTGCCGCCAGATTTCATCGGCCAACGGCGGAGTGTCGACGCAATAGGCCTCCGGGCGTTCGACTTTCACCCATAGCCAACCCGGTCCCCGATTGACCCTCAGTTCCCAACCCGGGGCTATGGCGAGCATGGCGCGACTCCCTTCCCGAAAATGGCGAACGCCAGCCACCCAAATTCAAACTCCGATTCACCATCATAGGACAAGTTTTCAAAGACGCAATACCCCTCATAGGTAGAAAAAAGAAAAATTCCAAGAAATTCGCGATTTCTTTTTTCGTCCACTCTGGAAGCTGGGAAGAAAGAGTAGTCCAGGAAGTCTCGGAGGTGTGGGTGCCTTATGTCGCAAGCTCTTGAAATTCCGATGGTTGCGTCACAGACATGAGCGACCGCACTCTCTCTGTCGCAGGCCAAGGGGCCGTTCCGATGAAGCGGGGCTACCTCGCGCGACGGCAGCGGACCAACGACATCAGCGCAAAGGCGGTTCCGTATTGCTGATGGTAGTCGTAGAGGGGGAAATCCCACCATGAACCGTCGGACTCTTGGAGCGAAACGAGGACATGAGCCAGGTAGTCCTGATAGACAGGTTGCGCGGACGGCGGGAGCTGCTCGATGCACCGGGCAGCATAGTAATGGCCGAAATAGAAGAAGTAGCCTGCCACCTGGAAGTACGCTTCGTGGGGAATCGGCCGTTTGCGGCCGATGTCGAGCCAGAGGTTTCGGGCGAACAGTCGGTCGAGCCAAGTTATCAGGACCTCGTCGGTGATGGCTGGATCGCCCCAAAGCCGCATGGCCAGGTTGCAGGCCTGCGAACGGCCGAGACTCCCCGCCGGGCGATTGACTGAACGCATCGGACGATATTTGAGATATTCGCCGTAGAGGTAGGAGAAGTCGGGCTTTCGCTGCCGGCGCATGGAGTCCAAGGCTCGCTGGACCAATCGTTCCGGAGGCGTGAGTCCCGCCTGTTTTGCGTCGTAAAGCGCGGTGAGCACCGCGGCCGTGACGAAACTGATCGTCGAGCCGCTGGGGCGTTGTGTGTGGGCGTTGAAGTCGTAATAGCACCAGCCGCCGTCCACGGCCTCGTAGCGTTGGAGGCACTCGAGCTGTTGTTGAAGCTGCCGTTGGATTTCTTCGGTGCGCTGGCGATCGTCGCGGTGCCTGCCCGCCAAGCGGGCCAGCGCCGCGATCCCGTAGGCGTGACCCCACGTATTGTAGATGGCATCGGGCGTAGCTCGCCGTAAGTGGGGCAGCTCACGAAGCAGCCACTGTTCGCCGCGGTCGATGGCTGCGTCGACCTCGGGCGATGTTTCGCCCAGCTCGATCAGTGCCGAGACACACAACGCCGACGTGGCAGCACGGAAGGCGTGATGGGCGCCGGGGACCGGGGCATACACCTCGGTGGGGCGATTAACCCGAACTGACCCCCACGAGCCATTTTTGTTTTGAGTCTTCAGGAGGAAATTTCGCCCCCGACGGATGGCGTCCTCGATCTCGCGGCGCGACGGCGGCTCGATGGGGCCCGGCCGCGGCGGCGGCTCGGACGGCCGCCAACCCGAGGATGTCGCGGATTCGGCGCCGGGGCCCGCCAAGGGAAGGACCGTGACGATACACACGATGAACAAGGCGCAGGCCCAAGGGGTCCGCGAGGCAACCGCTTTTCCGCTTCTACGATCTTTCGCCATCAGCGCGCTGCTTTGCCCCAAAATGCGACCTGGCGGAGCTGTTTTCACGAGGGTCACGGCTTTCCCTTTTGCGGTTTCGCGCTGGGGGCCGGTTCCTCGTCTTGCGGCCGCTCCAGCAGAATCTCTTCGTTTTCTTTCAAGCCGCGGACAATTTCGACCCTGTCTTCAGACCGTTTGCCAATTACCACAGGCCGCTTTTCTGGTTTTCCGTCCTTGCCCAACACGAACACGTAGCGGCTGTCCTCGTCCCATTCGTCCTCGAAGACCGCCTTGGCGGGCACGACCAGGGCGCGACGGTCCGCATAGGGAACCAGCTTGACGGTGCAGGCCATGCCGGGCACGAGCGAGGCAGCGCGGGGATCGCCGGTATCGAACTTCACGTCGATTTGCACGCCGAAGGCTTCCGGGGCGGTCGGGATACTGTCCACCCGAACGATCGAGCCAGCCAATTTCCAATCGGGGTAGGCTGTGGGGCGGACCGTGGCCGCAAGGCCCTGTCGAATCTTGCCAAGATCGCTTTCGCTGATCGAGGCCCGGACGAACATCGGGCGAGGCGCGACGATAGTCATGAGGACTGTGTTTTTTTGGATCGACCCTCCGCGGCGAAGACTGGCCGCCACGGCCTCGCTGCCGGACCACTTGCCTTGCGTGAACTGCCCATAATATACCACGCCCGACGACGGTGCGCGGACCGTAAGCGTCTCGCGGTCGGCCAGCAACTTCTTCAGCCGATCCTCGTCCTTGGCTCGATCCAGCTTGAGCTTGGCCAACTCGCGGCGCTGCTGCTCCAAGGCCAAGGGGATGGTTAGTTTGCTCTTGGCGGCAAGGATGCTTTGCCGTTGGTTTTCCTGCTCCAAGGCCTCTTGCCGCCGGGGCAGATCGATTTCGATCGTGTCATCGCGGGCGGCGCGGGCCCGCTCCAGCATGAACTCGGCCGCCTCCACGGCGTTGCGTTGGCGGCGGAGGACAATCTCTTCGGTCTCTTCCGTGAGTTCGTCGGCCTTGTACATCTTTTCGAGTTGGCGCAGCTCCTCCCGCTCGTATTCGAGCATCCGCTCCGCGGTCTTCAAATAGAATTGCGCGTTCTTTTCCGCCAACGCGCGGTCGAGTTTGAGGAATCGGGCAAGGTCCTCCTCGGCTTGTTTGCGGCGTCGTTCCACGAGCGTCAGGTCTAGCGGCACCGTCGCCTCGGCCGACCGCAAGTTCTCCTCGGCCAGCTTCAAAGCCAGTTCCGCCACGGCGGTCTTCGCCTTCAGCTCGGCGATCTCTTCGTCGATTTTCGTCAGATCGCACTGCAACAGCAGGTCGCCCTGCTTCACGCTTTGGCCGTGCTCGACCGCTTTCACAACCTCGAGGTTCGACCAAACCGCGGGCCGCAGGACGATCTCCGACATCGTCCTGGCCTCGAACGTTCCCTTGAGCGTGAGTTCCACCTTGAACGCTTCCCGACGAATTTTGTAAGTGGCGATCGGAGATTTGGCTTGCGGCGCGGCTTTGGCTTCGAGCGGGGTGGTCGCGGCGTCTGGGTTGCCCGCAGCAGACGCAGGCTTCGCTTCGGCGGCGAGTCCGACGCGAGTGAGCAGAGTCAACACAATGCAACCCCAAGTCGCCAGTCGAGGTAAGACTTTCATGGAATTCTCTCTTTCGGACGAAGAGGAAAACGATTGTTTAAGCTACCCAATCCAATTTGTCTCACGAACCGCGAGATTCAAGCGAGCAATGCTTCGTCCAAAAGAGGGGTATTTCACCGACAGGCCCTTTTCTCGGATTAGAAGTCATGGCCAGAATGCAGTTCGCGGCAGGGGGGGTTAACAACGATGGGAGGCGACGGCTTGGACCGCCTCGATCGCCCGGTCCACGTCGGCCCCCGTCACGTCGAGGTGAGTCACGGCGCGGATCGTGGACGGCGCGGTCGGCAACATCAGCACTCCACGCTGCTTGAGTTTCGATGCGAATTCCGCCGCGGTTCCCCAGGCCGGATCCACCTCGAAAAACACCATGTTCGTGTCGATTCGTTCCGGCGTGACCCGGAGATGGTCGATATGGCGAATCCCGTCGGCCAGGCGTTGGGCGTTGGCGTGGTCCTCGGCCAACCGGGCGACGTGATGTTCTAGGGCGTACAGGGCCGCGGCGGCGAGCACTCCCGCTTGCCGCATTCCGCCGCCGAGCACCTTGCGATGCCGCACGGCCTGGGCGATCAAGTCCCGGGGTCCGCACAGGGCCGATCCCACCGGCGCGCCCAATCCTTTGGAGAAGCACACGCCCACGGTGTCGAAATGTTTTGTCCAATCAGATAATGCGATTCCCGTCGCGACCACAGCATTCCACAGCCGCGCCCCGTCGAGATGCGTCGCCAAATGTTTCGAGCGGGCCCAGGCGCAAATCGCCTCGACGGCGGCGTAGGGCTGAATGCGTCCGCCGCCGCGATTATGAGTATTTTCGAGGCAAACCAGTCGGGTGCGGACGTAGTGGGCGTTGTCGGGCCGCACGCAATCGTGCAATTGTTCCGGCCGCAGGACGCCGTATTCGCCTGGGATCGGGCGGGCGGCGACGCCGCAAAGTTGGGCGTAACCGGCTTGCTCATAGTTGTAAACGTGACTTCCCGCCTCGCAGATCAACTCGTCGCCGGGCCGGCAGTGCAGGCGCACCGCGATCAAGTTCGACATCGTTCCCGAGGGAACGAAGATCGCCGCTTCTTTGCCGAGCATCTCGGCGACTCGGGCCTCGAGGCGATGGACCGTTGGATCATCGCCAAGCACGTCGTCCCCGACTTCGGCCGCGGCCATCGCGGCCCGCATCGCGGCCGTGGGCCGAGTGACCGTGTCGCTCCGAAAATCCAAAAACTTCTCGCCCACGATGGTTCTCGCTGCACAAAGGACCGGCCTGCGAAGGCGTGGCAACTCGTTTGGGCACTATTATGGGCCGAAAAGAGGGCGATCACCAGCAGCATGGTTGCATCGGTTGCGATTGTTGAAGGTAAAGGCGGCAAGGACATTTTTTCCTAACAAAAACTGCGTTCTCTTGGATGGTTGCCTCAGTAATTTCCAGCCAAAATAGCGAGAAAAATCGTGATCGCCCCCCCAATCTTGTTAGACAGTGTGGTGATTTGGGAAAAACACGAAAAACAGGAGTTTTGAAGCTTGATTTTCTTGCGTTTTTGGATTTAAATCGGTCCGATTTCGCGGGTCGCAATTTGCTTGACGGATTCAACGGTTTTGACTAGGAAGCGGTCAGGCGACAATTCGCACTGAAAAAAGGTTGTCAAGGCAATCCATCTCCACCTATCCGGTCGGTACTTCGGCGAGGAGAGCGCACAATGGGGTTCTGGAACCTGCTCCGTCGGTCCATGGCAAGTAGAGAACGCTCACGGCGGATTGGTGATTCCCGGCGGCTTGGGAAGCGATCGATTCTCAAACCGCGTGGGCTCCGCGTCGAGCAATGCGAGGAACGGACGCTGCTGAGCATCACCGCGGGTTGGAGTGGTGACGAAGCGGAATCGTTGCACGCGGTTCAGAAGTTGGGCATTCCCAACGACGTTTATTTTCCTTTGCAATGGCACTTGAAAGACACTTCGCCGGCCCGGCAAGACCTGAACGTGGTCGACGTCTGGGATTTCGCCGATGGTTCGGGTTTGGGCAGCGGCGTGGTCATTGCGATTGTCGATGATGGGGTGCAAGGTACCCATCCCGATCTGGCCGCCAATTTCCGGCCCGAGCTGAGCGACGACTTCACGAGCGATCTCGTTGGCGGTGACACGGATCCCTCGCCTGTGTTGGCCGGTGATAACCACGGTACGGCCTTGGCAGGTATCGCGGCCGCGTATGGCAACAATGCGCTGGGGGTTACGGGAGTTGCGCCTCGGGCAGGGATTGCTGGGCTTCGCTTGCCGCTGACCGCCGGCGCGGTGACCGATGCCCAGGTCGCCGCCGCCTTCGGATTCAACAATCAGAACATCCACGTCTACAACAACAGTTGGTACGTTTCGGGCTATTTGGACAATCTCGGCCCGAACTCGCTGGCCGCGCTTGCCAAGGCAGTGATCGGCCCAAATGCCGGCCGCGGCGGCCGCGGCAATATCTTCATCTTCGCTTCGGGCAACGGGGCCTCCGAGGCCGACGACGCCAATTACCACTACTTGCAGAATTACCGTTACGGGATCACCGTTGCCGCGATCGGTGCGGACGGCGTTCGGGCTCCGTATTCCACGGTCGGCTCATCAATTCTCGTGGCGGCCTTTTCGGGTAACGAGACGTTGGGGATCACCACCACGGATCGCACCGGTGATGGAGGCATCAATCTCGATGGTTTGCCAAGCGGCTTGACCGATTTGACCGGCGCCTCCGATGCGACGAACTATACGTCGCAGTTCAGTCGTTACTACACCAGCGGGTCATCGCCTGTACTGGTGGGCACCTCGGCCGCGGCGGCCCAAGTTTCTGGCGTGGTCGCGTTGATGCTCGAGGCCAATCCCAGCCTTACATGGCGCGACGTGCAGCACATTCTCGTGCTCTCGGCGCAAGGTCGGGCCACGGCGACCACCCCGCCGAACGATCCGACAGACGCCGACTGGGTCAAAAACGGCGCGGGGATGTGGGTGAACCACAAGTACGGCTTCGGTTTGGTCGACGCCAAGGCCGCGGTCGATTTGGCCAAGAGCTGGGCGAACGTCGGGCCAGAACTTTCGCTTACCCGCGGTGAAAGCAATCTCGCGTTGGACATTCCGGACAATAGTTCCGTCGGGTTGACGCGAACGGTGAATATCGCCTCGTCGCCGATCGGCAAGATCGAGCACGTCGAGGTCACGTTGGAAATCGACGACAAGCTCGCCACCCAATTCGCCGCGGCCGATTTGCAGATTGAACTGATCTCGCCCGCCGGCACGCGATCGATCCTCGCCCGCGAGCACCGTGCCTTCCAAGCAAAGCACGGGGCCACGGTCAAAAAGGGCTACGATAATGGCTGGACCTTTACGACGAATCGCTTGTGGGGCGAATCGCCGGTGGGGGATTGGAAACTGGTGATCAAGGACATGCGGGGCGGGCGGATCGCCACGCTGAAGAATTGGTCGATGACGATCTACGGGAGGGCCACCCCCGCAGGCATCCCACCCGAACTCATGGCGGTGATCCCCAAGGCGGGCACGACCATCGAATCGGGCGACGTGCTGCTGGAGGCCCCCCGCGAGCTCGTGCTCCGCTTCAGCGAGGGACAGACCTTCGCGTCGCCAACCGCGACGTCCGATCCCTCGAACCTCAAGACCGGCATCCGTCTGGTCCGTAGCGGCGGGGATGACGTGTTCGGGGCCACGGGAGCGAAACGCGACGTGGAAGTCGCTATCGGTTCGGTCCAGGTCGGCGACAGTCCCAACGAGATCATCCTCCGCTTTGCCGAGGCCTTGCCGGACGATACTTATCAGATCGTCATCTACGGCATCGGCGCTACGCCCCTGAAGAACGCCTCCGGCGTACCCTTCAAAGGCAGCCAGCCCAATGGCAACGAAGTCTTCAGCTTTGAACTCGACTTGCCACCCGAAGTCATCGCTGTGGTGCCGCAGCCGGTCAGCCGCGAATACATTACGGGCACGAGCGGCAATAAGGTGTCCTACCTGGACGTGACGCTTAACGGCGCTCAGGTGATTGGCAAGACGCTGACGGTACGCAACGGCAGCGCCACCCGCACCTTCACCTACCGCACCAGCGGATCCGCGCCCACGGATATTCTTGTGGCCACGAACTGGACGGCGGCCCAGGTGGCCCAAGCCACGCGGAACCGGCTGGCCAGCGACGCGACTCTGGGGCTAGCCGGCGTGAGCGTGGCGGGAACCCGCCTGGAACTCGACGGCGGTAGCACGACGTTGCCACCCCGTGTCGAGGCCATGCCGGTCGGGTTCGTCTTCGTGGACCAGCAGCTCACCCAGTCGCGCAACACGATCGAGGTCTATTTCAACGAAGACGTGTACGACAGCGGCGTCTCCGGCAAATCGGTGCGCAATCCTTCGTTCTACACGTTGATCGCCTTGAACGACCCGGGCACGGTGGCCGACGACACGACCGTGTTGCCGACGAGCGTCGAGTACAGTAACGCAGACGGCGTGTACAAGGCGACGTTGACCTTCGCTGCGGATTTGGACACCTATTCATTGCCGGGCGGCCGTGCCGACGCGCACGCCTTCCGCCTGCGGATCGGCAACGCTTATCAACCGATCGAGACCAATACATGGACCGTAACGAGCGATTCGGTTTTTGGAGACTCGAGTTTCGCCGGCGCTCGCGACCTGGCGGTAGAGCCGGGTGGGGCGGCGAACTTCACCGGCGACAAGCCGCAAAGCTTGATCATCTCGGCCACGATCGAGCCGCCGCCCGACGATACGTACAACTTGCCGTGGCCGGGCGCCCGGTCCGATCCGGGCGTGCGGGACCTACCGCCCAACGTGACGATCCCTGGTTCAACTCTCCAAGGCAATGAGAGTCATGTGGGCGGGGGCGACGGGTCGATCGGCATCGTCGGCCCGATCACGTATTCTTTCCCCAACTATTACGGCTCTTACCCGCCCGGCAATCCCCTCTATAACCAGATCACGGAAGCTCAGAAGCAGCGCACCCGCGAAGCTTTTGAGATGTTCAACCGCTACTTGGGCGTGCAGTTCAAGGAGGTCGCCAGCGGTGGGATGTTCCAGATCGTCACGGGCGACCTCCGAGTCATCAATCCGCTTTTGGGCGACGCCGGCGGGATTTCCAACGGCAGCATGGTGATCATGAACAGCAGCCTCCCATGGGACGATTCCTTTGGCGGCAGTTGGT
>CALFBP010000081.1 GCA_937951625.1 uncultured Thermoguttaceae bacterium | reverse complement strand
AGCCTCGACGGTCAGCGCCCAAGCCAAGCTAGGACCCGCAAACTCACAGGGAAAATTCGGCACTAAACACCGTTCTTCCCTCCGCCCCGCATGGCCCGGGGAGCATCGCCACCAGCCGCACCTGGCCGAACGGTCTCAGGTTCGCAATCGCGGCGGCAAGCGCGGCGGCAAGCACAACGGCAATTACGACGGCAAGCACGGCAGAAGTCGCGGCCAGCAGGTCCCTCGGCCTTTCGGCAATCCCTTCGCCTTTTGGGTCACAGTCGCCGCCGACCGGAGCCACGACTTGGGGCCATGCCCTGGGCGGAACCCCTCGTCGGCCTTGGCCCCGGCGTTCACATTTTCCGTTTTTCTGGTGCAACATTTGGTGCAACCGTCAAAATACGGTGCCGTAAAGTCTTGCTGGTCATACACTTGCGAGCGCTTAACCATACCCTCACACGGTAGAGGTCCCCAGTTCGAGCCTGGGGCCGCCCACTCAGAAGGGTTGGTGCAAACATTTGTCAGCGGGTCTTGATTGGTTCGAGGGTATGGGCTACCGCCCTAACGGCCCTGCGCGGCGAGTTCACGGAGCGTCGTTTCCAGTTCTGGGTTGGCGAAGCGGTAGCCTGACTCGAGCAGCCGCCGCGGCAGGGCGCGGGTGCTGGTCAGCAGCATCTCGTCGGCCATCTCACCCAAAGCGAAACGGAGGGCCCAGGCTGGAGCATGCATGAAGGTGGGTCGGCGGAGCACGCGCCCCAGCAACGTGGTGAAATGTCGATTGGTCACCGGTTTCGGGCTGGTAATGTTCACGGGGCCGTGGAGCGAGGCGTTTTCCAGCAAGAAGCTGATCGCCCCGACGGCGTCCTCCAAGGCGATCCAGCTCATGTACTGCCGACCGCTTCCTAACTGTCCGCCGAGCCCGAAGCGGAATAGCGGAAGCATGCGGGCCAAGGCCCCACCTTCTCGGGCGAGGACCACGCCGAATCGGGCGAGGACCACGCGAATTCCGGCCTCCGCGGCGGGCGCCGTGGCCGCCTCCCATGCGCGGCACACTTCGGCCAGAAACCCAAAGCCCGCTCCACTGCTCTCATCCAATTCTTCGCTCCCGCGGTCGCCGTAAAAACCGATCGCCGAGGCCGAGACGAATACGCGGGGCGGGCTAGGCAGGTTGGCCAAAGTTCGGGCCAACAGGCTGGTGCCATCCACGCGGCTGGCGCGAATGCGGCTCTTCTTGGCTGCCGTCCATCGGCCCGAGGCAATGTTCTCGCCCGCCAGATTCACAACCGCCTCGATATTCTCCAAAGGCCCGGCGTCGAGAATTCCCTCCTCAGGGTTCCAGACGATCTCCCGTACTCCGGCTGTCTTACCACGAACCAGCCGCACGATTTCGTGCGAAGCGGCTAGGCGCCTCGCCAAGGCGGAACCGATTAGTCCGCTTGCGCCGCTGATGAGAATTCGCATCGTGTCCCTCCCTCTTTTTCCGATCTTCCGACTACATCCCTGCTGAAGCACTGTCGCGCCGGACGTGAACACACTGAAAATCGCATCCGTCGCGCTTCGTCGAGGCGTCTGGCCGAAGCAAGCGATTCTCCAATTGGAGCGTGGCTTTCCTCCCCGACCTATTCGACACTTGCGCCGAACATGTTTCGAGGACTCCCCAAAGGCACGTTTCCATCACGGTTTCTGAACAAGATCCTCGCGAGGTCGGATGCAGAGGACGATGAACACCGACAGCAGGGCCACGGCGGCGAACGCCCCGAAAATGACGCCGAGCGGGACGTGGCGGTCGCGCAGCGCGCCGAATCCCCAATCGGCGAAGCCGCCGCAACTGATGCTGACGAGGTTCATGATACCATAACCGGTTGCCCGAAGTTCGGGTCGCACGATCTGGCAAAGGATGGGCATGTTGTTGCAGTCGAAGAATCCCCAGCCGAGGCCGAACAACATCAAGCAAGCGACGGCGACGCCTAGGGTGGCCGCGTCGCCGACGCCAAACAGGGCGGGCAGAAAGAACGTCATGCCCAAGGCGCTGGTGTAGATTCGACCCCGCACCGTGCGTCGCATCCAGCGATCCGCTAGCCAGCCGCCCAGGCCGGCGCCCGCGAGCGAGGCGATCTGGACGTAGAGCACGGCCGACACGCCCGCCCTGCCTTGCCCCAGATTAAACTTCTCGTTGAGAATGGCTGGCATCCAGTCCTTGACGACCCAGCCGGCGATCGCCGGGAGCGTGAAATAGAGGACGAGCAAGATAAAGCCGATATTGCGAAGAAGTTCGCCCAGGGCAGCCCTCGGCGAGGGATTCGTTGCGGCCGTGGTCGATCGCGGGGGATTGCGGAGCAAGGCGAACAGCGGCACGGCGTACACCAGTCCGATGATGCCGCACAAGGAAAACGCAAATCGCCAACCCAAGTCGGGATGATCGGCCACATAGCCGGAGAAACCGCCGAGAATAATTCCCCCGTAGATGCCCATCTGGTGGATGCCCACGGCCCGGGAACGGGTGGGCCCGAGATGAAAATCCGTGATCAACGCCAGGGCGGCGGGGATATAGAAGGCTTCGCTAATGCCCATCAAAGCCCGGGCCGCCACGAGCTGTTCGAAGGTGGTCACGTGGCCGGTGGCCCAAGTCACCGCCGACCAAACGAAAAGACTTCCCGCGATGACATGACGGCGGCTGAGCCGATCGGCGAGGTAGCCTCCGACGGGGCTGAGCACGGCATAGACCCACTTAAACGCGCCCAGCACAATACCCCAGTTCGCCCTGGTGGCGATGTCGGGGATGTCGTGCATCATCGAGTAGTTCATGGCCGCCAGCATCTGGCGGTCGAGATAATTCAGCACCGCCACGGGGACGAGCAGGACGACCACAAGCCAAGCGGTGCGTTGAGAAATCGTTCCGTCTCCCTCGCGTCTTGGAGAGTCCGCTTCGCCCAGGTGTTCCGTCACGAATCACGGCCAACCGTTGGGGGACGCCTCGTGAGCGATTCACGACGCCTGCATCGTGAACGTCGCTCCGCAGCGAGGCGCGAGAACACCTCCGCCGCGGGCCGATCCGAGTGCGCAGGCGGTTTCATCCGAAGAGTCCGACGATGAAGTCCATCAGGGAGCTGTTGACCGTGTAGGCTCCGTTCCAACTCCACATGTTGCGCAACAGGTCGTAACCCATCCAGCCGCAGAGGATCAACAAAATGATGCAGATAGCCAGGGAGGTGATCTGCAAGCCGGTATAGGGGGCTTCGGGCACGACCATGGCCGGGCCCACCGCCACGGCGGCCTGGTCGGCAAATGCCGGCGCGATTCCCAGAGGGCTTCCTTCTGCGGGGACGGCGGGCCCAAGCCCGACCGGCTCACCCATCGCGGCGAAGTCCTCGTCCAGCATGGCCGCCGCCACCGGAGCGCCGCCCGCGGCGATCATCGTGGGCGCGACCTCGCTGACAGCCGGGCTTTCCAGTGCGATGACTTGGGAAGCACTTTCGGAATCCTCCTCGCCGGTATCCTCCATGGGAGTGAGTTGGAAGCCCTCGTCGGCCTTTGACTCCACAGCCACCTCGGGCTCCTCGGAAAAGGTGAGCATGTCGTCCTCGCCCAGTTCGAGCGAATCGTCGTCGGCCTCGGCCTCGAGTTCCAAGGGTTCTTCTAGCGACAGGCCGCTGTCGGTCGGGTCGACCAGCGAAATGCCGCTGTCGCCGCCGATGGTCACGTCGCTGCCGGCGCCGGAGCCGGTGGCGAGGACCAGATCGTCGTCCTGCTGAACGGTGCGATCGCCGATTCCCGAGTCGCCGGGCTTCTTACCCACTCCCGAGCCAGACTTCAGACCGATCCCCGAACCAGGCTTCTGGCTGATCGCCGAACCCGACGTCTTGCCGGAACCCGACGCAGGCTTTTTGGGTTCCAGCGCCACGTCGTCGTCGAGCAGGAGGTTCTCGTCGATGGTGAGTTCGAGGTCCTGAGCGGGGGTTGGTGCGGCGGTGCCTACACCGCTGCCCGGCTTCTTCAGGCCCGAGCCCGCTTTCTTCACACCGCTGCCGGCGAGTTTCACATCGCTATCGGCCAGGCGGAGGTCACTGTCGGCCGAGGCCTTGCCTTTTCCGCCGATCACCGTCCCTGCCTTGCCCGCATCCGATCCCCCCAACGCCAATTCACTCAGAAGCACCTCGTTGGTGTCATCGTCGGCGGCTGCCGAGATTTCCTGGGACCGAAGCCTGCGTGCGAGCGACTCGACGTCTTCGGCCTTGAACTTCCAGTTCGGGCCGTCGCGGAGGCCCCGCAATTCATTGCGTTCGCGGCGGAGGTTGACTTCGGCGGGGGTAATTCCCAGAAAGGAAGCGGCCTCCTCGATGGTGTAATATTTTTTTTCAGCCATACGGTCCGACTCTTTTCATCTGGGTCTCAGGAGCGATTCGATTTCCTCAGGCAGCGGCTCCTTGCCGTTGAACTGCTTCATTTGCAGATCGAACTCAAACATTCGCACACTTCGGAGAGCGATTTTCCCAGTAGCAAAATCGATATGGTACACGCTCATCACCCGGCGTTTCGGGTCGATGATCGTGAGCTGTTGAAACTTATCGCCGACGTTGGCCGAAACCGCCAACATATCCGGGTTCGCTGCCGTTGACTGGACTTGATAAGGCGTCCCGCGAAGCGACCCGGAATCGTGACGTTCAGGGGCTGCCAACGCCGCCCCCATCACCATACCCGCTAGCATTACCAGGCCCAGCATCCCAGTTCTCATCTGACCCCTCTCGAACAAGAGAACAGCGACAATCTGGACCCTAACATCTATTTTAAAAGCCCAGATTGCCGTTGCAAGGAAAATTTACCCAACGTGGGGGGAAAATCGACTCGCACCCATCCACCAAACCGGGGGAGTTTAGCGACCAGGGCAAACCATGGCAAGATCAAGCTGGAACTACGTGGCCGGTAGGCCGGTAGGCCGGTAGGCGCCGGTAGGCCGGGAGCGCTGGTAGGTTGGTAAGCTGGTAGGGCGGTAGCGGTGGTAGTCGAATAACGCTGGTCGCCCAAGCAATGGGAGCTGGTGCGTCGCGGCGACGCGGCGGACGCGGCGACGCGGCGTGAACTGGCGGCTGCCCTTGCCAGTTCGGTGCCAGATACTATACTAGGGGTTTTGGCAGGCGTGTCCGTGTCCCCGCTGTGGAGATCGTTGGATGGGTCAAGCATGTAGCGTGTGCGGAAAATCCGTACAGATGGGCAATCAGGTTACCACACGCGGTAGGGCTAAATACCTCGGTGGTGTTGGTACGAAAATTACGGGAATTAGTCGTCGGAAGTTTAAGCCCAATCTTCGGAGGGTTCGTATTAGCACCGAGAACGGGACTCATAAGACGGTCTCAGTCTGCGCTCAATGTCTTCGGAGTGGGCGGGTAACGCGTTTGATTCATGTCGCCCCGTTTCGCGTCGCTGG
>CALFBP010000080.1 GCA_937951625.1 uncultured Thermoguttaceae bacterium | reverse complement strand
GAGTTTCTCAATGAAGAGCGATTTCTAGGCAATCCTATCGATTGGAAGCTCGCGGGATCGGGCGATGTACCGCGGCTGTGGCGATTTCATTTGCATTACCACGAATGGTTACTGGAGTTCGCCCGATATGCGGCGTGGAGCGGCGAGCGACGGTGGTTGGATCGGGCGTGGGAATTGGTGGACCAGTGGATCGAGGCTTGCCGGCCCGAGGAGCCTTGGGCGAGCGTCGACGCCTGGCACCCGTATTGCATTTCGCGGCGGTTGCCGGTTTGGATCGCCTTGTGGTGTACGGCGCCGCGGGATGACGCACTCGGTCGCCGGGTTTTGTATAGCCTTTTCTGTCAGGCGGATTATCTGGCGCGGAACCTGGAGTGGGATTTAGGCGGCAATCACTTACTCGAGAACTTGCGGGCGTTGGTTTTGGCGGGGACGTTTCTATGTGGTCCGGAGGCCGATCGCTGGCGACGTCAGGCGGGGCGGATCCTTCGCGGGCAGATCGAAGAGCAGGTGCTGCCGCATGGCGAGCATTTCGAGCGGTCGCCGATGTACCATGCCGCCATGTTGGAGGCATTTTTGGACATGCAGGCGGCGACTGCGGACGACATGTCGGAGCTATCGCGACTCTGTGGCGAGACGGCAAGCCGGATGGCGGAGTTTTTGAGCGGCATCGTGCATCCGGACGGCGAGATTCCGCTGTTGAGCGATTCGGCATTTGGCGAGACCGCGCCGACGCAGCAAATCCTCGTCCGGGCATCCACCGCCCTCCGCTCTCGGCCCTCCGCTCTTCGCCCTTCGCCCTCCGCTCCCTATTGGGTGTTCCGCGATGGGGGCGACTTTCTGTTGTTTGATGCGGGGCCGGTGGGGCCGGACCATCTGCCTGCCCATGCTCACGCGGACTTGCTCACCATCGAGGCCTCGGTGGCAGGGCGGCGACTGATCGTCGATAGCGGCGTATTCGATTATGAGGATGGGTCGATGCGGCGTTACTGCCGGTCCACGGCCGCGCACAACGTGCTTCAAATCGACGGCGAAGACCAGTGCGACATGTGGTCGCGGTTTCGCATGGGCTACCGCGGCTGGCCGCGAGGGCTGGCCAGCGGCGAGACCGAGGGTTTTTTTTGGGCCCGAGCCGAGCACGATGCCTATCGGCGGCTTGGGGTGCCGCGAGTGGGTCGTTGGCTAGCGTGTCGTACTGGCGGGCCGTGGTTTTGCGTGGATTGGGCGGTGGGACGTGGTTCTCATGCGTTAACGTCTCGGCTCCAGTTCCATCCCGATGCTACAGTTCAAAAGACGAGCGACCTGGAAATCACCATCGTGCACCACGGCCAGAGACTTGTGTTGCGATATTTGACGCCCGGCACGGTGAGCGTGGAGAGCGGCTGGTATTGCCCGGAGTTCGGGCGGCGGATCCTAGCCCCGGTGGTCTGTTGGACCGCTACATACACCCTGCCCGCGGTGTGTGGGTGGTCGTTGAGTTGGGGCAGCGGGGGTGGCGAAGCGGCTTTGCGTAGCGGCGAGGAAGGGACGCCCAAGGTGGTTTGGAATCATGGCACGCGGTTGGTGGAACTGCGGCCGTTTGAGGGTTACGCGTGGAGAGGGTTGTCTTGGCGGTGAAGCATCTTGCGTGTGTGGTCGGCGCGAGGCCGAATTTCATGAAGATGGCGCCGTTGCTACGGGCGATGGCGGCCTACCCGGGGTTGTGCCCGGTGCTGATCCACACGGGTCAGCACTACGACGAGAATCTTTCCGATGTGTTTTTCCAAGACCTCGGGATGAAGCGGCCCGACATTTGTCTGGAGGTGGGATCGGGCAAGCATGGGGAGCAGACGGCGCGGATTTTAGAGCGGGTGGAGGCGGTGTTGGAGAAAGGGCCGCCTGGCGGCGGGCGATACGCGCGGCTGATCGTGGTGGGCGATGTCAACTCGACCATGGCGGCGGCGCTGGCGGCGGCGAAGCTCGGTATTCCCATCGCCCATGTCGAGGCCGGATTGCGGAGCTTCGACCGAAGTATGCCCGAGGAAATCAATCGGATCGTGACGGATGCGATTTCGGACATGTTATTGGTGTCGGAGCCGGCGGGCCTGGAAAACCTTCGTCGCGAGGGGCATCCCGAATCGCATTTGCACCTGGTCGGCAACGTGATGATCGACACGTTACTTTCGCTTTTGCCGAAGGCCCAGGCCCGGGACACGTTGGGGCGGCTCGGCTTGCGGCCTGGCGAGTACGGCGTGGTGACGTTGCATCGGCCAGCCAACGTGGATCGGCCGGAAGTTCTCGGCCCGCTGGTCGACGTGCTCGGCGAGGCGTCGAAGGAGTTGCCCTTGGTGTTTCCCATCCACCCTCGAACTCGAAATCGGCTGGAACGATTCGGGCTGATGGACCGAATGAATGGCAACGGCCTGGTGGCCCTGGAGCCTTTGGGATATTTGGATTTTTTGACGCTCACCTCACAGGCCCGAGTAATCGTCACGGACTCGGGCGGGCTTCAAGAGGAATCGACGGCGCTAGGGGTTCCGTGTTTGACGATGCGGCCGAACACGGAGCGGCCGATCACCGTCGAACGCGGCACGAGCACGTTGATCGGCAACGACGCGGAAGCACTTCGTTTCGGGCTCCGCGCGGTTCTCGAGGGCACGTACAAGCAAGGGCAGCGGCCGGAACTTTGGGACGGTCATGCTGCCGAACGCATTGCGGCGATCCTCGACAGGGAGGGCTAATTCGGATGGATTGGATATCCGCCGAGGCGGGCGCGCCATGAATGTAGTTTCTGTTTCTTCCGAGCTTTCCGCGCCTCCAAGGGGTTCCCTGGCGACAAGGGAGGCCGCCGGACGGTCGCAGCGGCGGCCAAGGTGGTGGGCGGTTTGGGTTGCCGCGGCAGGTTCGGTTTTGGTGGTGGCGGTCGTGGTAGCGCATCCCGCGGTCCTGCGCTCGCTGGCGACCCTGTTGATTGTGGAACGGGAGGAGGGATTCGCCGAGGCGATCTGGCTGGTCGACGGCGACCACCGGTTTCAAACGGCGGCGGAGCTGTACTTCGAAGAACCCCGCCGGGTCATTCTGATCGGTCGTTGGTATCCTGATCGGCTGACGGAGTTGGGGATTTTGCCGCCGCGGGAAGAAGTCTCGCGCTCGCGGTTGGAAGAGCGCGGCGTGCCAGGCAGCGCGGTCGAGTTTTTCGGCGAGTCGTGCCGCGATTTGTGGCAAACCGCTCGGGCGCTTCAGGCGTGGATGCGAGCCCACCCGGGCTCGCGGATTCTGGTCTTGTGCAAGCGTTTTCGTAGCCGACAGTTCCTGATGACCTTGGGCCAGGTGCTCTCGACGGAGGAGTTGGCGCGGATCGGAATTCTCGCCTTGAGAGACTATCGTTACGACGAAACAAACTGGTGGAGAATGCGATCCGGGGTGAAAGATTTCGTGGCAGCCTGGCTGGGCTTGGGGTGCGTGTGGGCGTTCGGGGAGCCGGAGGAGCGACCGGCGCTCTGGTCGGCCAATGAATACGAGGGCGAGATCGCGCGGCGGGTGGGAGGGACTTCGCGATGACCCGTTGGCGTCGTTGGCTGGTCCTCGTAGGGGCGACGATGGTGTTTGCGGCGCTCGTGGTTTGGGGATGGCGTCCGCTTTTGGAGGCTGCCCCGGGCTGGCTTGATGTGGGCACGCCGCCTGAGCCATGCGATTTCGTGATGGTCCTAGGCGGCAGTCCGAACACGCGGCCCTTTGTCGCGGCGGCGATGGTGCGGCTGGGACTGGCGCGGACCGTGCTGGTGCCTCGGATGGTGCGGAACCAGCCTGGCGAAGAAATCTACCTCCCGCCCGAGGATTCTACCATTCGCGAAATTCTCCTGCGGCGAGGCGTTCCGGTGGAGCAGGTACGGGTAATCGGGGAGGAATGCCCGCATACCGAGGCCGAGGCGCGGGCTTTGAAGGAGTTTTTGGATCGCCAGCCGGGAACGACCGCCACGGTGGTGACCGATGCCTTTCACACGCGGCGGACGCGGTGGATCTTTCGCCGCGTCTTGGGCGCGGAGGCCGACCGACTGCGGTTCGTTTCCGCCCCGACCGATGCGTTTATTCCATCGCAGTGGTGGCGGACCGAGGAAGGCGTCAGCGCGGTGCTGGGGGAGTATCTGAAGGGGCTGGCGTACGTGATCTATTATGGACGTGGCTTGTGGTGGGCAGGGGCCGTAATAGGGCTAGTCGCTGTGGTGTGGATAGCCATTCGTTGGCGGCGATGCGGCGGGGCTTCTGCCGCGCGGTGCCCCGACGTAGCCGCGGAATGCTGAGCTTGCCGCGTGAAGTTTGATTCAAATCGGGCAATCGGGGATTGGCCATGAAGATTCGCAAGGCTGTGATTACCGCCGCGGGAAAGGACCAGGATCGCTTGCCGCTTCAGCGGTTCGTGGACATCGATGGCGTGGAGAAAAGCGCACTGAGGATCATCGCCGAGGAGGTGGTGGCCGCGGGGGTGGAGCAGATTTGCGTGGTGGTGCGTACGGGAAATGAACGGGCGTATGCCGAGGCGACCGGCGATTTGGCCCGATTGTTGGTGTTCGTCGAGCAGCCTGCCCCGCGGGGTTATGGCGAGGCTTTGTGGCGTGCCCGAGAGTTTGTCGCCGACGAACCGTTCGTCCATCTGGTGAGCGATCATTTATATATCAGCCGAGCGTCACGCCGCTGCGCTCAACAGTTGGTCGAAATCGCCATGGCCGAGCAATGCTCGGTGACCGCCGTGCAGCCGACGCGGGAAAGCATGTTGAAGGAGTATGGGGCGGTGGGGGGAAGCCGTGTGGCGGGACGGAGCGGGTTGTACCAGATCGAGCGTGTCCTGGAAAAGCCTACCCCCACCAAGGCCGAGCAGGAATTGATCGTGCCTGGGCTGCGGGCGGGGCACTATTTATGCGTCTTCGGAATGCACGTCTTCACGCCGACGGTCTTGGAAATCTTGGACCGCGAGGTGACACGCCTCGATTCGGCCCATGACTTCCAGCCGCTGATGCTTTCGAACACGCAGACCGAACTCGCGCGGCGTGAACGGTATCTGGCCGCAGAGCTTGCGGGGACGCGATTCAACATCGGCGTGAAGTACGGGATGCTGATGGCACAGTTGGCGTTGGCCCTGCACGGAAGCGACAGAGAAGAAATCCTCGCCCGGCTTGTGGAACTCCTGGCCATGCGCCACGACGCTGCCGATTAAACGTCCCGAGGAAACGCTATGAGCAGTGAACTCGTCGCGATCATTACGAGCCAAGACCCGGCGGTCCGCAACCGTTCGCTGGATGGGTTCTGCCGCCAGGCCGATGCCGCCAGGCTGCTTCGCGAGGCCGAGGCGTTGGACGCCTTCCGCCGGGCGAGCGAGAATTTGTACGAGCGGGTCCGAGCGATTTTCTTCCTGGCGGCCATCTATCGCTATCACTTGCCGCCGAAGCTGCCGCCAAGTGCGCTATCGGCCATTCCCTACGAGGGGTATGTTCACGTGCTCCAGCGCCGCTTCGAGGAGGCGGTGGAGTCGTTCTTGACCGTGCAGCGGCGGCAGGGGGCGAGCGATGCCGTGGCCAGCGCTTTGGCCGCCGCGTACCATGCCTTGGGCTTCCAGACCCTGGCCGATCAGGTCCGCCGAAGCGTGCGTTCGGTGCGGGGCAACCAATGGATGTTCCGCATGGGACACCCGGCCGATCATCCGCTGCACATCCGACCAGAACTCGTCCGCCGCGGGGATCGCAGCCAGCCGTTTCCGATCCTCTGCGAGCGGACGCCGGTCCGCATGGACTTGTCGCATAGCGGCTGGAGCGACATTTTCTTCTTGGGGATGGATTTTCCCGAGGGAGCGCGAGTGCTCAATATCTCCGTGGATTTGGGGGTCCGCGGCCGGGACGCAGCGCCGCGGCCTCCGATCGAGGTTTACCTGCGGGTGATCGATGAACCGGTATTGCGTCTGGCGAGCGTGGACCTCAAGGCGAAGGCCGACGTGACCACGCTGGCCGAGGTGTTCGATTTCGCCAAGGACTATCTCGGTTTGCTGAAAGCGGCGGTGATCGCCGCGGGGATCATTCCACCGGGGTTGGAAGGCTCGGGCCAAAAGCTGAGCGATGTGCTCGGTCGGCTCGTGGGACCGGGGCTCGGCTTGGAGATCGTCAGCAAGGTCAACGACATCCCCAAAGGTTCTCGCCTGGCCGTCTCGACCAACTTGTTGGCGGCGATTATTACTTGCCTGATGCGGGCGACGGGCCAGATCAGCGCGTTGACCGGCTCGTTGGAGGAGAACGAACGACGGGTCGTCGCGGCCCGCGCGATTTTGGGCGAGTGGCTGGGGGGATCGGGTGGGGGCTGGCAGGACTCGGGGGGAATCTGGCCGGGAATCAAGATCATTGAGGGCCGCGCGGCAGGCCCCGACGACCCCGAGTACGGCATCAGCCGCGGACGCCTCCTCCCCGACCACCATATTTACACCGACTCCGAAGTCAGCCTTCGCACGCGGCAAGCCATCTGCGACAGTTTCGTACTGGTCCATGGGGGCATGGCTCAGAATGTCGGCCCGATCCTGGAAATGGTCACGGAAAAATACCTGCTCCGCTGTGAGGCCGAGTGGTTGGCGCGGCAGGAGGCGATGCGGATTCTGCGGGCCATCGAGGATGCGCTGTGCCAAGGCCAGGTCGCCGAAGTGGCCGCCTTGACCACGCAGAACTTCTTCGGGCCTATTCAGACGATCATCCCTTGGGCCTCGAACCATTACACCCAAACCTTGATCGCCGAAACCGCGGCCCACTTCGGAAGCGACTATTGGGGATTCTTGATGTTGGGCGGTATTTCGGGCGGTGGCATGGGATTCATCTTCGCCCCAGATAAGAAGGAGGCGGCACAAGACTATCTCCAAGACTTGATGTGCCGCACGAAACGCCAGTTGCAGTACGCTTTGCCGTTCGCCATGGAGCCGGTGGTCTACGACTTCGCCATCAACGACCAAGGCACACTGGCGGAGCTTTGGACGGGCGACGACGCGTTGATGCCGCCGGGCTACTACGCGTTGTGCGCCCCGGAATGGCTCCGGCGCAATGTTCGTGAATTGAGTCCCGCGGTTCAAGGCGAGATCGCCCGCTTTGCAGCCGCATGTCGCGAACATCCCCGGCTGGCTGGCTCGATGGAGATGCTTTTCTCAACGCTCTTTCCCCAACCGAAGGCCGAGGATCGCAGCCAATCCACGCTCAAGTTGCTCCTGGAGGCCCATGGTTTCGATCACGAGCTGCACGAGCAGATACGCGCGGACCTGCGAGCGGGTCGGATCGGGCTGGCGCAGAATCGGCTCCCGGCGAGTTGCCTCATCGAAGACGTGGGCCCGGAGGACGTGCTCGATTGCACAAACGCAGACGCGATCGACGTCGCTTGCCGTCGGATAGGCGAAGAGGCCCTGGCCCGAGGCGAGGTCGCGGTGATGACGTTAGCGGCTGGAGCGGGCAGCCGGTGGACGCAAGGGGCTGGGGTGGTAAAGGCCCTACACCCCTTTTGCCGGTTTCGCGGAAAATATCGAAACTTCATCGAGGTCCACTTGGCGAAGAGTCGTCGGGTGGCCCAACAATTCCGCACGCCTGTCCCCCATATCGTCTCGACCAGCTACCTCACGCACGAACCGATCGCCGAGGCCTTGCAACGACACGGCAATTATGGTTACGAAGGCCCTCTCTGGTTGTCGCCAGGGCGGTCCGTGGGGCTTCGCATGGTGCCGATGCCCCGCGACTTGCGTTTCGCCTGGGAAGAGATGCCCCAGCAGATTCTCGATGTTCAAGCCCAAAAGGTGCGGGAGAGCCTTCATGCCTCGTTGATCGCGTGGGCCGAGAGCTGCGGCGGCGCGAGCGACTATGTCGACAACCTGCCCTTGCAATGCCTGCATCCGGTCGGACATTGGTTCGAGGTGCCCAACCTGCTCCGCAACGGCGTGCTGGCTCGGCTCTTGAGCGAGAGGCCCCAACTGAAATATCTCATGTTGCACAACATCGACACCTTGGGCGCCGATTTGGAGCCGGGCCTGTTGGGACTGCATATCCAGGAACAGGCTTGCTTGAGCTACGAGGTCATTCCGCGACGGATCGAAGATCGCGGCGGGGGGCTGGCGCGGGTCGACGGTCGGGTGCGACTTGTGGAAGGCCTGGCCATGCCACGCGAGGAAGACGAGTTCCGCCTGACCTACTACAATTCGATGACCACCTGGGTGACGATCGACCGCCTGTTGGAGGTCTTCGGCCTTACCCGGGAGGACCTGAGCGATGAGGCAGCCGTAACGACTGCCATCCGCCGCCTAAGTCTCCGCCTGCCCACCTACATCACGCTCAAAGACGTGAAGAAACGTTGGGGGCATGGTCAGGAAGACATCTTTCCCGTCGCCCAATTCGAGAAGCTCTGGGGCGACATGACCGCCCTGCCCGAGGCCGCCTGCCGGTTCTTTGTCGTGCCTCGATTACGAGGGCAACAACTCAAGGACCAAGCCCAGCTCGACTCATGGCTCCGCGACGGCTCCGCGGCCTATGTCGATTCTCTCTGCGGGTGGGCTGATCTTTAAGGCTCTCTGGGCCAGGGCAAACCTTTAAGGCTTGTCCCGAATCTCTTCGGCCCGGCTCATCCTCCGGACTTGGCCCAAACTCGCTCCCTCTGACGTTACGGGAGTCATGGGCTTTGGCGGCGGGGATTCAATCCTCGCCGGCCGTAGGCTCCGCCGCCAACACCTGAGCGCCGACGCGCGCCCGAAGTTCGCTCTTTGCCCCGCCTACCCCCCTTTCTGCTGCTCGTTGCCATGGGACGAGTTACGGGCGGTTGCTGAGGGAGCGGTCACGGTTTCGCGGCGTCTTTGGCTGTCGGGACCGTCGGTTTTTCGGCCGGAGTTTTAGCTGGCGGAACGGGGGCGGACTCGGGTTGCTCCAAGATTTCCGGGATTCTCGGCCGTTTGGGAGGTTCGGGGACCTCGGTCGGTTCGACGGCCGCGAGTTCCTCTTCGGATTCCAAGCGGATTTGCCATCCCCCGCCCAACGCGCGGTAGACTTGGATCAGGCCTTGAGCGATTTGGCCCTGGGCCTGAGCGAGCAGGTCTTGTTCCCGTACCAAATCCTGGGCAATGAGGGCCACGCGGTTGAAGTCCACCGTTCCCACGCGGTATTGGGCGATGACCACGTTGACTGCTTTCTGAGCGTTGAAGACGCTTTCTTCCATCAGCTTGGCGCGCTCTTGGGCGCGGAGGAAAGTGACCAGGCCGTCCTCCACCTCTTCGGCGGCCAAGAGCACGGTCTGTTGGTACGCCAGGATCAGTTCCTGAAGCCTGGCATTCTGGAGGCGGATGTTGTTAGCGATGCGGCCGTAGTTGAGCAGGTTCCATTGGAACGAAGGCCCCTCGCTACCCGTGAAAGCCCTGCCGCTGAAAAGCTGCGAGAACTGCAAGGCTTGGAAACCGAGGTTGCCAGTAATGGAAATGGCGGGATAGAGATCCGCTTCGGCGATGCCGATTTGCTCGCTCTGCGCGGCCACCAGCCGCTCGGCCCTGCGGACATCGGGTCGGCGAGACAGCAGTTGGGCGGGAATGCCCACTACCACGTGGGTTGGCGGCGTCGGAATGGTCCGTTGGCCGAGACGCTCGTCGATTTGCTGCGGCGGCATCCCCATCAGCACGCACAATCGGTTTTGGGCCCGGCGCAAGACAATCTCTAAAAGGGGAATTTGGGCCTCGGTCTGGGCCAAGGTGCTTCGGGCCTGGTCCACGTCCAGCTCGCTGACTCGCCCGGCCTCGAACCGGGCCTCGGCGATCTTCAAGATTTGTCGCTGCAAATCGGCGTTCGCGCGGACGAGGTCGATCTGTTCCTGTGCCACTCGTGCCTGCACATAGTTCGACGCCACGTCGCCCAGCAGCGTCACCAAAACGTCATCGTACTCTTCCACCGAGGCGCTCAGCCGGGCGTCGGCGGCGTCCACGGCGCGGCGGAATCTTCCCCAAAAGTCCAGTTCCCAGGCCAAGTTGAAGCCGAACTGCCATTGGTCGAAGTACCTTTGGCCGAAAAACGGGCCATTCATGCCGGCCACGCTCCGGCCAAACGCGGTATAACTGCCTGTCGCGGTTTGGTGTTGGGGAAAAAGTCCGCCGATGGCGATTCCCAATTGAGCCCGAGCCTGAAGCACACGCATCCCCGCTTGGCCTAACGTCAGGTTCTGACGATACGCATCCACGATCAACGAGTTGAGGATCGGGTCTCGAAAAACGGTCCACCATCGGGCCTGTTCCTCTGGGTCCTGACGCACGCGGACATCCGCGGCGTCGATCCATTGGGATGCCGTGGGGGCCGACGGCGGGCTATACTCCGGTCCAACTTTGAACCGGTTTCGAATGTATTCGCGTGGACCTGTACAACCAACGGTTGCCATCACCAAGAGCAATACAGTCCACTGCCCCCAAAGCGCGCTTCGCATTTCCTTCCCCTCAATCGTAGGGTCACACTTTCAGCTTTGTTCGGCGGCATTTCTAAAGAAATCCCTGGTCCGCCGCCACATTCGGAGCTACCGTCTCCATCGGCAAAACCATTCCAAGCCAACCATTACGGCGAATTTACCCATCATAGATTTCCAATTCTTTGCATCTTGTGCGTTTTTTCTGATTGAAGAGAACGCGCGAGGGCCCACAGCGATCGTCTTGGGTTTTTCAACCCCTGCTTTTCGAGGAGAAAATTGCACCCCTAGTGGTGTTACTGTTTAATACTTATAAGGGATTTACTGAATTTGCTTCCGAACGCCGAACATTTTTTCGCGGATCACAAACCCGGCTCATGTTCTCTTCACCCCCGCTACCCAAGCGGCATAGGATCGCGCACAATGGTGACCGCTGCCATGGAGGAAGGCAGCGTGTGTCTACCGCTCAAATGCAACGAGAGAAAGCGAGAGAACAATGAGTTCCACGATTGTTGACATTCACGCCAGGCAAATTCTTGATAGTCGCGGCAATCCTACAGTCGAGGTCGATGTGACCTTGGCCGACGGCTCGTTCGGCCGTGCGGCCGTTCCCAGCGGGGCGAGCACCGGGGTACACGAGGCTTGGGAACTCCGCGATGGCGATAGCAAAAAGTACCTCGGGAGAGGGGTTTTACAGGCGGTCCAGAATGTCAATGAAAAGCTCTCGGACGAATTGTCCGGCATGGATGCCTTGGATCAGGCTGCCATTGATCAGCGGATGATCGAACTGGATGGGACGGAAAACAAAAAAAACTTGGGCGCCAACGCGATCCTAGGGGTTTCTTTGGCCACTGCCCACGCGGCGGCGAACTATACGGGCTTGCCTTTGTACCGTTATTTGGGCGGCGTTGGGGCTCGCATCCTTCCTGCCCCGATGATGAATATCCTCAACGGCGGCAAGCACGCGGACAACGCGGTGGATGTCCAGGAATTCATGGTCATGCCGTTGGGCGTCGATTCGTTCAGCGATGCCATCCGTTGCGGCTGCGAGGTCTTTCACAACTTGAAAAAGGTCCTTCAGTCCAAGAAATTGGCGACCAACGTGGGCGACGAGGGCGGTTTCGCCCCCGATCTGAAAAGCAACGCGGCGGCTTTGGACCTGATTGTGGAGGCCGTCGAAAAGGCCGGCTACGAGCTTGGCAAACAGGTGTTCATTGCGTTGGATCCCGCCGCCAGCGAGTTCTATAACGCCGAAACGAAACGTTACCACGTCGACGGCAAAGAAATCACCGCGGCGGAACTGGTTGATTTGTACGCCTCTTGGGTCGAGAAATACCCCATCTGCTCCATCGAAGACGGCTTTGCCGAAGACGATTGGGATGGCTGGAAGCTGATCACCGAGCGGCTAGGCGGCAAGATCCAGCTTGTCGGCGACGACGTGTTCGTTACCAATACGAAGCGGCTTCAGAGAGGTATCGACGAGGGTGTGGCCAACAGCATCCTGATCAAGGTGAACCAGATCGGGACGATCACCGAAACCATCGAGGCCATCGAGCTTGCCCGGCGGAATGGCTATACCAACGTCATCAGCCATCGCAGCGGTGAGACTGAGGACGCCACGATTGCCGACCTGGCGGTGGCGATGGGCACGGGCCAGATCAAGACCGGCTCCGCCTCGCGAACCGACCGCATGGCGAAGTACAATCAATTGCTGAGGATCGAAGAGTTGCTCGGCAGCACTGCGGTGTACGGCGGTAAGCTGTTTCGCCGCCGAACGGGTTGACGGCGGGTTTCAATCCGCCCGTGGCCGTTCGAAATGCTGGCCTGTGCGATCCGCCATGTGCATCTGGGTGTCAGCGCCGGACGTGCGACACTCCATCCAGTGGCGTCACCATGACCGTCTTTCTCGAAAGCCCGTGGCCCTGGATTTTCGTGGGGATCGTCGCCGAGGCGGTCTTCGCGGCGGTGTGGGCGACGACGCGGCAGTCCCGACTGCTTTGGGGAATGGCCGGATCGCTGGCCTTCATGATCGTCGGCGTGGCGGTCGAGCGGTTGGTGGTCACCGAGCGGGAGCGGGTCGAGGCGGCAATGGAAGGCATCGTCGCCGCCTTGAACGCCAACGACTTGGATCGCCTGCTGAACGAGTACATCGCTCCTGACGCCAGCGTGACCCGCGGCCGCGCAAGCTGGGCCCTCGGCCGCGTCCACATCGATCGGGCGAATTACCACAATCTTCAGGTGACGATCAACGAACTCACCAGTCCCATCACCGCCACCGCCGAATTCGATGGCGGCGTCGATTTCCGCGATCGACTCGGCGAGTTTCCTTACGGCCATTATCGGGCCCATTTCGTGGTGGAATTGGAACTCCGCGATGGACGCTGGCTGGTGACCGACCACGTGGAATACGACGTTTTTGGCGGTCAGCGGCAGCACGATCGATTTTGAGGATAGCGGGCAAACGTCGGCGCGTTGGTTCGCGGCTCGGCAAATTGGTTTCCATCGACGTCGGCATCCTCAGCGACCAGAAAGGCTGAACACTTGCCTTGTTTTTCAACCTGGCGGGGGTTAAGCTTCCGATCAGCGTTGCAAGCCCGGGCGGGGGATTGCCGATGGCCACGGAGAGTCGAGGGGAAGGGACAATGATTTCGCTCAGGCGTCGGACGTTCGTTGTGGGAACAGCGACTGCGCTAGGATTGGGCCAACGGGGCCTTGAGGCGTTGGCCCGCGACACGACGGGCCCGGGCGTCGGCCCCCGATTCGCCATCTGCAACGAGACCTTCAAGGATTGGCCGTTCGACAAGGCCTTTGGATTCGCTGCCGAGTGCGGCTATTCGGGCATCGAGATCGCCCCGTTCACCATTTCGGATTACGTCACCGATGTCCCGGCCTCCAAACGGACGGAAGTGCGGCGGCAAGCCGAGAAGGCCGGTCTGGAAGTTGTCGGACTTCACTGGTTGTTGGCGAAAACCCAGGGGTTTCACGTGACCAGCCCCGACGCGGCGGTGCGACGCAAGACGGCCGCCTACTTGGGCGAGCTGGCTCGATTCTGCGCGGATTTGGGCGGCCGGGTTCTCGTTTTCGGTTCGCCCAAGCAGCGCGATCTCACTCCTGGGATGAGTCGCCAGGAGGGGATGGCTTACGCCGCCGACGTCTTCCGAACCCTTATACCGGCCCTGGAAAAGACCAAGGTCATACTCGCCTTGGAACCGTTGTCGCCCGACACGACGAATTTTCTTCAGACGGCGGCCGAAGCGGCGGAACTGGTGAACATGGTAGGATCGCCGAGGTGCCGGCTGCACTTGGACACACGGGCCATGTCGAGCGAGTCCACGCCCATTCCGGAGTTGATCCACAGACATCAGGCGATGCTGGAACACTTTCACGCCAACGACGCCAATGGCCGGGGGCCTGGTTTCGGGAAAGTGGATTTCAAGCCGATCTTCCGGGCGCTGCGGGAAATCAACTACGGGGGATGGATTTCCGTGGAAGTGTTCGACGAACGGA
Organism: uncultured Thermoguttaceae bacterium; assembly: GCA_937951625.1. Classification (GTDB taxonomy): domain Bacteria; phylum Planctomycetota; class Planctomycetia; order Pirellulales; family Thermoguttaceae; genus CALFBP01. The sequence continues at coordinate 37,420 of CALFBP010000080.1, read as the reverse complement.
TCGCCCCCGAGCGGACGGCCCGGGAAAGCATCGCCTACATGCGACAGTGTTGGCGCGAGGCTTTAGGCCCCGCTTGAACATCTGGCGGCCACCAGCGCGGGGGAATCGGCACGGCGCTCGGGTCATCGTAGGGCAGGGGGTGTCGATCACGGTATTGCTAGGCTACAACACGAACGGATTAGCCCATCACGACCTGTTCGATGCCATCGATTTGCTGGCCGAGATCGGCTACCGGAGCGTGGCTATCACGATCGATCACGGGGCGTTGTCGCCGCGCGAGAATTGGCGTGGGCAGTTGCGGCGGCTGCGATCGAGGCTTCGGCGGCTCGGGCTAAGTTCGGTGATCGAGACTGGCGCGAGGTTCCTCCTTGACCCGCGACACAAGCACGAACCCACGCTGGTCTCGCCCGATCCCGCGGCCCGAGCCCGAAGGATCGAGTTCTACCGGCACGCCATCCGCTGTGCGGCGGAGCTTGAAAGTCGTTGCGTATCGCTCTGGTCGGGCAGGGTACGGTGGGAAACCTCGTTGCGAGGGACGGGGGGTGAGGAAGACGCCGAACCACGCCCCTCGAACTGCCAGGACGCGCCGTCCAATGAGGATGCCATGCGGCGGCTCGCCGCGGGCCTAAAAGAGGTGTTGGAATACGCGGCCGGGTTTGGCGTGATGATCGGATTCGAGCCGGAGCCGGGGATGGTGGTCGATTCGATGGCCCGGTTCGCGGAACTCTTGAACTGGATCGACGCGCCGAACCTGATGCTCACGCTCGACATTGGCCACCTTCAATGTCAGGGCGAATTGCCGATCGCAGACCAGATCCGCCGCTGGTCCTCGCGGTTGGTGAATGTCCATCTGGAGGACATGCGCCGCGGCCGCCACGAGCACCTGATGTTTGGCGAGGGGGAAATCGACTTTTTGCCCGTCTTGCAGGTCCTGGCCGAGGTGGGGTATCAAGGAGCGATCCACGTGGAACTTAGCCGTCACAGCCACGAAGCCCCGGAGGCGGCGCGCCGGGCGTTCGCGTTCCTTCAATCGCTGGTACAGAGGATAGGAGCATCGCATGGGTGAGTATGTCGTGTTGTTTTCGGTACCGGGTCTGCGCGAGAAGGACGTGGCGGTAATGTCGCATTTGCGGGAACTGATGGCCGGTGGCGAGATCGCCGACTTGGTGCCGAGTTTTCCCTGCGTGACCTGCCCGGTGCAGGCCAACATGACTACCGGCGCGCCGCCGGATGGACACGGCGTCGTAGCCAATGGGTTTTATTGGCGCGACCGTGGCCGGGTGGAGATGTGGACCTCGCCCAACGATTGCATCGAAAAACCGCAAATCTGGGATATCTTGTCGTACCACCCTGCCGGCTTGACGTCGGCCGTCTGGTTCCCGTTGCACGCCAAGGGATGCGAGGCCGACTACGTCTGCACGCCCGCTCCGATCCACAATCCGGATGGCTCCGAGTCGCTCTGGTGCTACACGCGTCCGACCGAGCTGTACGGCGAGCTCCGCGACGCCCTGGGGCATTTCCCGCTCCAACACTTCTGGGGCCCGATGGCCAACGTGAAATCGACGGCATGGATTTTGGAATCGGCGGTCATCGCTGCCAAAAAATGGCGGCCGAATTTTTTTTACATCTATCTGCCGCATTTGGACTACGACCCGCAGCGCCACGGGCCGGACAGCGTCCAAGTGGATTACGCCGTAGGCGACCTCGATCGGCTGCTGGGCCGGATCGTCAACGAGCTCCGTGCGGCCTACGATGCGGAGCCTTTGTGGCTGGTGGCGGGCGAATATGCCATCCTCCCGGTGCGCCACGTGGTCTTTCCCAACCGTGTCCTGCGCGAGGCTGGACTCCTGGTGGTTCAGCAAACCGACGAGGGCGAGGTGATCGACTTCGCCGCGAGCCAGGCCTGGGCCTTGGCAGACCATCAGCATGCACACGTTTTCGTTTCGGGCGGGGAGGAGTCGGTGATCCATCGGGTGGCCGAGTTGTTCCGAGGTCACGAAGGCATTGCCGACGTGCTGGTGGGCGACGACCGCGGCCGTTACCGTTTGAACCACCCGCGCAGCGGCGACGTAATCTTGGTCTCCAAGCCCGACAGTTGGCAGGCCTACTACTATTGGCTCAGCGACGACCGCGCCCCGCGGTTCGCCCGCCGAGTGGACATCCATCGTAAGCCGGGCTACGACCCGGTGGAGTTGCATATCGATTGGGCCACGAAAAGCATCCCGTTGGACGCCGCGCTAGTCAAAGGTTCCCATGGCGCACCGGCCTTGGACCGCAGCCAACAGAGCGTGATGCTCGCCTCGCAGCCCGGACTATTGCCCGGTACGTCGATGGCCGACATCGACGTGTTCGACGTGGTGCTCCGCCATTTCGGGGCGCGATAGCTGCAAGTCGCGCCGGGGAGACGCGTGGCCGTACTCCTCACGTCGTCGCGCGACGAAAAGCGTCCCTCCAAGAGCTACGCACGGTCTGAAGCGGCAACCAAACCGGCTGAGCAACATCACCCTTCAAAACATGCGTGCGAACGCGTTGATGACTCGGCGGAAGACACTACGAACGCTAATTGACAAGGATTCACTGGCCGTTTAACTTGGTTCCAGAGTGGTCATCCCCGCCTCGAAGCTGACTCCGATGCGACACTGAAAGGTATTGCCGAAATGAAGCTCTCTCGATGGAAAGATGGAGAAGGGGCGCGCTGGCCCCGCCGTAGCTGTTTGAAAGCAGTTGCCGCGGCGTGGCTTGGCGCGCCGTCGCTGGCCGTACAGGCCCAGGAAAACCGGCCGAACCGGAACAACATCCGCCTTGGAATCGACGCCAGGGTCTACGCCCGATTCCCGCTCGAGGAGGCGGTGCGGCGGATCAAGGCGGACGGTTTTGAGAGCGTGCTCTGCTGCTACGAGTTCGCCGACGTGCGTTTCGACCCGGCGCAGCCCGATTGGCGGGCCGCGGAGAAAATCGCCGACTGTTTTCAGCGCCATGGCGTGCGGATCGCAGCGGTTTTCGGCTATGTCAATGTGCTCGATCCGAATCCGTCGCGACGCGAGGCGGGCGAGGCCCGGCTGCACACGCTGTTGAAGAACTGGAAGCGATTGGGCTGCAACAATGTGTCGACCGAGACCGGCACCTTCAACGAGAAATCCCCTTGGCTTGATTCCCCGAAGAATTACACCGAGGAAGGCTACCAGCAATGCCGAGAGGCGTTCCGCGGGTTGGCCCAGGTGGCCAAAGACGCCGGCGCAGTGCTGTCGATCGAGGCTTATTGGCGCAACTGCATCGATTCGATCGATCGAGCGGAACGTTTGCTTCGGGAAATCGATTCGCCCGGCCTACGGCTCGTCATGGACCCCTGCAACTATTTCCGCAAGGATGACCTGCCCAAAATGAAGCCGATGTTGGAGGCGATGTTCCGTCGCCTGGGCAATTGGATTGTGGTGGCTCACGCCAAGGACGTGAAGGCCGCGGCCGAGGGGACGGATTTGCCTGCGGCGGGCCGCGGGGTGCTCGATTACCCTCTCTACCTCAGGCTCTTGGCCCAACTTGGCCGACCGATAGACCTGATCGTCGAACACCTGACCTTGGACGACGTGGCCCGCGCCCGCGATTTTGTGCTGGGACACTTGAACGCAGTGTGACGCTCGCCATGGGCGCGGAGTTGTTCGGCGATCTGACCGGCGTCTACGAGGCCATGATCGACTGGCCCAAGCGCCTAGCCAACGAGGAACCCTTCTATCGGCGGTTGTTCGAGCGCATCGGTGTGCGGCGGGTGTTGGACGCGGCCTGCGGGACCGGGTGGCATGCGGGGATGTTTGCCGCGTGGCGATTGCACGTCGAGGGAGCCGATCTCAGCGAAGAGATGATTGCGCGGGCCAAGGCCCGGTTCGGTGAAAGCCGTCGGCTTCGCTGGGTCGTGCGCGGCTTCCACCAGCCTGCGGCGCCCGCAAAGCCTTTTGACGCCGCCATTTGCGTGGGCAACTCCCTCGCCCTGGCTTCCGACCACGAAACCGTCCGTCAAGCGATTCGGGAATTGTTCTACGCCGTGCGTTCGGGTGGGGTGGTGGTGGTTCACGTGCTCAATTTGTGGCGTCTACCTGACGGCCCCTGCGTTTGGCAAAAGTGCAGGCGAGCCGAACTCCCGGCCGGCGAAATGTTGATCCTCAAAGGGGTCCACCGCCGTAATGGGCAGGGCTTCGTCAACCTCGTCCTCGTCGGTTACCACCAAGCCTCTTTGGTTTACTCCGAGTCCGTGCCGTTCTTGGGCCTGGAAGCCAGCGACCTGGAAGCCATGGCGCGCAGCGCCGGCGCCGCGGAAGTTGTTTTCTTCGGCGACTACCAGGAAAGCCCTTACGACCGCCAGAAAAGCGTGGACCTTATCATGGTGGCGAAGAAGAAGTAGCCGCGTTGACAGGAGACCCTATTAATAGGTATACGCAATCCGCCTGAAATACGGTAAGCGTTACGCTAACCTGTTTCTGTTTCCCGAAAGGGATACTTGGATATCGGGGGCCGCTGCTGCAAAAAGGCCCCCCGTTGGTCGCCGACTACACCACTCATGGCGTGGTAATTTTACCAGCCATGTTGGGGGAACGAAGTGCGGTTGACCAGGGTACGGGCAATCGCTAGCCTTACGGTTTTGCCCCTGTATGCCCCAGCTTTTGTCAAGCCCGCCTGGTTGCAGTGGGAATTCACCATGAAATATGCCTCGGTGGGACCGATCGCCACCTATTTTCCAAACAACTACGAGGACATCGACTATCTTCGTTCCAAGTTTCCGAATTGGGATGTGGATCTGATTTACGCCAAGACGGGTGTTCGCAAACGGCACATCGCGGACCGAAATGAATGTGTTTCCGACTTAGGAGTGGGGGCGGGCAAGAGGCTTTTCGATCGCTACCAGATCGATCCTGGCTCGATCGACTTTCTGCTTTTTTGCACCCAGACGCCTGACTATCCGTTGCCGACCACGGCCTGTCTTGTTCAGGAGCGGTTGGGCTTGAGGACCTCGATTGGGGCACTAGATTTCAACTTGGGGTGTTCAGGTTTTGTGTATGGGCTCTCATTGGCCGACGGTTTGATTCGTTCCGGGGCCGCCCAACGGGTGCTCTTGATCACCTCGGAAACTTACTCCAAATATGTCCATCCTGCGGATCGCGCACTGCGTACCATCTTCGGCGACGGAGCGGCGGCCACATTGATTGACGCCGCCGAGACTCCGTGCCTCGGTCCGTTCGTATTTGGCACCGACGGCAGCGGCGCTGACACGCTGATCGTCACCGAGGGCATGGTCCGGCCCAAGGAGTCGGCGATTCCCCCACGCAAACGCAAGCGTTGGCCGAGCAGCCTCGTTATGGATGGGCCCGAGCTGGTAAAATTCAGTTTGGAAATCGTCCCGGCAACGGTCGATCAGGCTTTGGCAGCCGCGGGCTGGACGCGAGAGGACGTCGATATCTACCTCTTGCACCAAGCGACGGCCAAGCTTTTGCACCATCTCCAAGAGAAAATGGGGCTTAACGGCGACCAAATGCCTGTGGACCTAGAGGATTATGGGAACACCGTTTCCTCCACGCTGCCCATCCTCATCGATCGCTTGAGGGGCGAGGGCCGCCTGACGCCGGGGACACGGACCGTGATGGTGGGCTTCGGTGTGGGGCTTTCTTGGGCCGGTTGCACGTGGACTGAAAGCTGGCAGAAGCCGTCGTAAGCGCTGACACAGTTCCACGTTGCGTTCAGATCCGGCAGGTCCATAGGAGATGGCTTTGGAGGGCCGTTGCGATGGCGTTGCGCCTCCGCAGCGCTCGCGACAGTGCGGCAAGACGCCCGACTGCTTCGTCAAGGTGGCAGGACCGCCTTGGTACTCCACGCGACGTCATACCGATTCGCGGTCGAGTTCCCATGCCAAGGAATCGGCGAAGCGACGGAAAGCGGCTTGGCCCAAGTCCTTGCTTGTGCGGCGCTTTCCCACCGCCGGCCACGGCTGAGCATCCTTCAATTCGGGCATGGTCTCCAGGAGTTGCTCGCGGAGGACTTGGGCCAGGCGCCGGATCGAGGGCTGCTTGGCTCGCTGGGCAATCGAGACCACGGTTTTCATCATCCGCAAGAGTCTGGCCCTTCGTAGGACAGGAGGAGACAGGGAGGTGTCGCCTTCGATCAGTAGCTCGGTTGCCGGCACGTCCAACGCCCTTTGCCACGCGAAAAGGGTACTTAGCGGCAGGTCGAGACTTTTCTCTTGCTGAAGGACCTCCTCAGGCGAAATTCCGAGCCGCCGGGCCATGGCGGCTCGCGTGAGCCCCTCTTGGCGGCGAACTTCGGCCAGACGGTGCAGCCGGCGCGGCGCCGGCGTGGAAGGGACTGGGACGGGCTGAAACACGCCGACCCCCGGCATCGCGGTAATGGCAGCACTCATAACCACCTCTCCATCCCCGTAGCAGCGAAATGTTTTGAGTTGATACAATTTCTACTAGCAAACCGCGTGCCATCGTGTTTTATCAGCAGCCGACGACGTAAATTCGCTGCCTCGCGCAAGTCTCTGCGGAATAAAGCGTTGAAAATTCACACTCCGAGCCAACTCAGGCCAAGGCGAATAGCTCGATGCGAAGCGGGGTATCACTGCACCAGGTGTATCGTTCTGCTACATCTGGATTGAACGGCTGATTCTGTTTTTACCCGATCGCGAATCCGCGAAGGGGTCGCCGCAATCCAGTTATTTGCCATGATCAGCGATTTTTTTCAGGACAGGCCACTGGTCGCCCTATGGAGCCCAGCGTCCCGAGTATTTCCCGGCGCATCTGGGCGGCAATATAGAACGAGCCGGTGACGCAAATCAGGTCGTCGGGCGAGGCCGACGTGCGGGCCGCTTGCCAAGCCTCGGTGGGGCAAGACGCAACGCGGGAAGGCCGGCCGCTCACCTGTTCGGCGATAGTGGCCAATTCCGCCACCGGCACAGCGCGAGGATTGTCGGTGTATTGCGTTAGGATCACCTCGTCGAATTGGCCCAGTAGTTCGCGGAGCATTCCAGCGATTTCCTTGTCCTTTGTCGACGCGAAAATGAGGATCCGTCTTTTGGCGTAAAAACTCTCGTTCAGCACCTCGATCAACGCCCGGATCGATGCCACGTTGTGGGCCGCATCGACGATCACGGTGGGGTGCTGGGCCACGACCTCGATTCGGGCCGGCCAGTGGAGGCAGCGCAGGCCCGTGCGAATCGCAGACTCGGGAATGTGCCAATCCCGATGCGAGGCGAGCGGAAGTTGAGCCAAGGCGGCCAAAGCGACGGCGGCATTGACCGCCTGGTGGCGGCCCAACAACTTCAGCGGCAGCCTTGAGTATCGCAAGGGCGGGTTTGCCGAGCGATACACGAAGTCGATGAACGCCTCGGCCGTATCGCTTGCCACGTAGCGGGGCGGGAGGTAATCCACGTCGAAGTCGGTGCCCAATTCAACCAGCCGACAACCCCGTTCGCGGCACGTCTGCCGAATCACCTCCCGCGGACCAGGCTCCACCACGCCGCTCACCACCGGCACGCCCGGCTTGATGATCCCGGCCTTTTCCCGGGCGATAGCCTCCAGAGTGTTTCCTAGTTGTTTCATGTGGTCGAAGCTGATGCTGGAGATAGCGCAAACCAGGGGTCTGCACACGTTGGTCGAGTCCAGTCGTCCCCCCAGTCCCACCTCCAGCACGGCGAGGTCGACGTGGCATCGGGCGAAGTACTGAAACGCCATGGCGGTGACAATCTCAAAATACGTCGGACCAGGCTCTGCCGGATCGCGCGCCGCGTAACGCTTGTCCAAAGCCTCGATGGCGGGAAGCATTTGCTCCAAAAGGTCGGCGAACTCCTTCGTCGGGCAAGGCTGTCCGTTAATCGACAATCGCTCTTCGATGTGGTCAATATGGGGGGATATGAACAGTCCGGTTCGATAGCCAGCCGCTGACAAAATGGATGCGGCCATTGCAGAAGTCGAGCCTTTGCCCTTGGTCCCGGCAACGTGGAACGCAGAAACCCCCAGATGGGGGCTGCCGATCGCCTGTAGAAGTTCTTGAATCCGGGCGGGTTTAAACTCCCGTGAGGAGTAGCCTGGACTGCTAATCCTTTCGTAATCGACCCGCTGACTCAAAAATTGATGAACGTCGATCATAGATTGAATGTACATCCAGGCGGGGATTTTTTCCGCGTAAACTTAGGAGGACAAAAAAACGGGTGAACACGGCGAGCCGTCGAAGCGTAAAGACCTATCAGTCTAGGTTTGCGCGACCGAGAGGCCAAGGTATGCAATCGTCTGAAGTTGTTATCGAAACCCGGAGTCTCAGCAAGGTTTACCGAGACTTTTGGGGACGGCAAAAGGTCCGGGCCTTGAAGGCCCTGGACCTGGAGATCCGCCGGGGGGAGATTTTCGGGCTTTTAGGCCCGAACGGTTCTGGCAAGACCACCACCGTCAAACTCGTGCTCGGCCTGCTTTTTCCGACCAGCGGTCAGGCCTTGGTGTTCGGTCGAGATGCGACCGACGTCAAGAAAAACGAGCGGATCGGCTACCTACCCGAGGAATCCTATCTCTATCGCTTCCTCAATGCGGAAGAAACGCTCGAATTCTACGGTCGCCTATTCGATATGCCGGCCCCGCTGCGGCGGCAGCGGATAGCAGACCTGATCGAGATGGTGGGGCTGGGCTGGGCCAAGCGGCGGCAGTTGCGGGAGTATTCCAAAGGGATGACGCGGCGGATCGGCCTGGCCCAGGCCCTGATCAACGACCCCGAGTTGATCGTGCTCGACGAGCCGACGACTGGTTTGGATCCGATCGGCTGTCGCGAGATGAAGGACCTCATCCTTCGATTGAGGGATGAGGGGAAGACCATTCTGATGTGCAGTCATTTGTTGGCCGATGTTCAGGACGTTTGCGATCGCATCGGCATCCTGTACCAAGGGGAGTTGCAGGAGCTGGGGCGGGTCGACAGCTTGCTGAAGGTTCGCGACACCACAGAGATCCGGGCGACCGGGCTGAGCGAGGCCTGTCAAGCCGAGATCCGGCAGGTGATCGAGCGTCACGGGGGGCAGGTCCTGTCGATCGGCAATCCTACCACCACCTTGGAAGAGCTGTTTTTGCACATCATTCGCGAGAGCGAAGCGCACCCGGGTCGGCGCGTGCGGGGAGGTGCAGGCAATGGTCATTGAAAATCCGCTGCCGCATTTCGCTGAGTGGTTTCCTGCGGCGGCGGCAAGCTGGCTTCTCGTGGTTGGCGTGCTGATCGTGGCCGCGTTGGTGTTGGGGTGTCTGGTCAGCGTCCTCCGTTATGGTCCCCGCCTTGGTTTCACGGTGGCCCTGGGCACGGCCGTTTCCGGCGTGGTGGACCTGGTCTGCATGTCGCCCCGCCGCGTGGCAGCATTGTCTTGGCTGGCGGTGAAGGAGGCGATCCGGCGTCGTGTGATCCTGGTGTTCGTCCTGTTCGTGGTGATACTGCTGTTTGCGGGCTGGTTTCTCGACGTGGGCAGCAGCGAGCCGGCCAAACTGTATCTGAGTTTCGTGCTTACCGCCACCACGTACCTGGTGCTGCTGCTGGCACTGTTCCTGAGTGCGTTCAGTTTGCCCACCGACGTGAAAAGCCGTACGATTCAGACGGTGGTCACCAAGCCGGTTCGGCCTAGCGAGATCGTATTGGGGCGGATGTTGGGCTTCACGATCGTGGGTACGGCCCTATTGCTCTTGATGAGCGTGGTGAGCTACTTCTTCGTGACGCGCGGCGTAAGCCATACGCACGAGGTCTTGGCTGAGAACCTCAGACCGGCGGGTCCGGCCGTGGACGGCAGGCAGCCGCTCAGCGGCACCACAGAGTCGTCGCAGGGCCACCGCCACAGGCTGTTTGTGGACGCCGCGGGGAAGGGTGTCATCGAGTCGGAATTCGGCCACTGGCACGAAATTCAAGTCGGTGGGACCTCCGACAAGCCGTCATTCGAGGTGGGTGGACCAGAAGGCATGTTTCAGGCCCGCGTCCCCATCTACGGCAAGCTTCGTTTCCGCAGCCGCGAGGGCGTCGACATCGACCGCGGGATCAATGTCGGCGACGAGTGGTTTTACCGTAGCTTCATCCAGGGCGGGAGCGTGGCGGCGGCCATCTGGACCTTTTCGAACATTCGGGAGTCGCAGTTCCCCGACGGCCTACCTGTGGAGATGAACATCGAGGTCTTCCGCACCTATAAAGGGAATATCGAAAAGGGGGTGCTGGGAAGCCTGTCGCTCCGCAACCCGCGCACCGGCCTGATCGTGGAAGTCAAGGTCTTCGAATCGAAGGACTTCACGCCGCTGTTCATTTTCGTGCCGCGGAAGATCACGGAATTTTCCGGGGCGGACGTGATTTCAAGCAAGCGGGAAACTCCGGACAAGGGTGTGGAATTCTCGCCGCCGCAGAACTTGCTCGACCGCCGCCTGGCCGAACGCAAGGAGTTCGACCTATTCAACGATCTGGTGGCGGACGGGGAAGTGGAGGTGTGGCTCCGCTGCTTGGAGCCGTCGCAATATTTCGGGGCGGGCCAGCCCGACCTCTGGCTCCATGCGGCCGACGCCTCTTTCGAGGTCAATTTTTTCAAGGGATACTTTGGCATTTGGCTACAAATGGTGTTGGTGATCGCGTTTGGGGTTACCTTTAGCACGTTCCTTAGCGGGCCGGTGGCGATGTTGGCCACCGTCGGCGCGATGATCGGCGGTTTCTTCAGCGACTTCCTCACCCGTTTGTCGCAGCACGCCGTCCTTGGCGGCGGCCCTTTCGAGGCGATCATCCGTCTGGTCCGCCAGGAAAACTTGATGACGGAGTTGGAACCAGGCCTGCGCACCACGGCGGCACAGATGGCGGACCGGGTGGCGGAGGCGGGATTGTGGGTCATTGCGCACATCCTGCCCCCATTCACGGAATTCAACTACGCTGACTGGGTGGCCTACGGATTCGACATCACGTGGGATCCCTGGATCGTGGTTCCCGCCTTGCGCGCGTTGGCGTTCCTCGTGCCCGTGTTCGTGGCTGGTTGCTTCTTCCTTAAGACTCGCGAGGTGGCGCAATGAGTCCGCAGCACGCCTTTGCCCGAAAGATCTTTTACCTCATTGGCTTGGTCCTGCTGGTGGCGGTGCTCAGTTGGTTGGGACAGCCGACGGCCAGCGAAGGCAGCGTCGAAGGGAAAGAAGAGTCCGCGTCGGGCTTTCGCTTGCCAAATCTAGCCCAGTTGCGCCTGCGTTATAAGCTCAGCGAGGCCCAGTTGGGCGAAATCGATCCGGCCGGCACCACGATCAAGTTGGCCACGCTGGGACTTCGCGGCGTAGCCGCCAACATTCTTTGGGAGAAGGCCAACAATTATAAGATGAAGAAGGATTGGACCAACCTTTCCGCCACGCTCCAACAAATCACCCGCCTCGAACCCCATTTCATCAGCGTCTGGCGATTCCAGGCGTGGAACCTTTCCTACAACGTGTCGGTTGAGTTCGACGACTACCGGGAGCGGTATCGCTGGGTCATCCGGGGCATCGATTTCCTCCGCGATGGCATCCGTCGCAACGAACGCGAGCCAATGTTGGTCTGGGACGTCGGCTGGTACATCACCCACAAGATCGGCACCGCCGACGAGTCCAAGCAGTTCCGCCGCCTTTTCAAAGAGGACGACGAGACGTTTCAGCGATGGGAGGACTATCGTCCGGCTGCCGACCGCGACAACTGGCTGGTGGGCAAAGACTGGTTCTGGCGATCCGAAAAGCTCGTTGATCAAGGCGCGGACCTGAGGAAGACGACGCCGGTGCTGTTCTTCTCCCACCGGCCGATGTCGCAAATGAACTACTCCGAGGCCATTGAAAAGGACGGCATCTTCGGCGAAAAAGCGAAGGAGGCGTGGAAGAAGGCTGGAGACGAATGGTTCGAGTTCGGGGCGAGGGCCATTCCGACAACGGAGAAAGACCGCTACATCCACCTGAACGACGCGGAGCAGTTCGACAAGGAGGCGGCCGACCGCATCGCCAAGCTGGAGGCCTTCGAGCCCGGCCTACGCGAAAAAATCCGCAAGGAACGCTATGAAAAGCTCCCCGCCGCCAAACGCAAGGCCTACGAAACGCCGCCTGAAAAACGCACCCGCGACGACTGGGAAAAGGCCCAAGAGGTGGCCGAGCAGCTCATCGTCACCCACGATCAGCTTGCTCGCCAGATCAGTGGTCCCAACCGCCCGATCGCGATCAAGCTCGCCCGCGAGGCCGCCGAGTTCGAAAAGAAGGCTGAAGAGAATCGGTTGTATCGCCAAATCGTCAATTTCGAGTTCTGGCGAGAGCGAGCACGGTATGAGCAAACGCCCGAGGCCATCTTCGCCCGCGAATACGCCTTCAAGGGCGCCGAGGCCCTCGCCAACGCCGACTTGATCAAGGCCCGCGAAATGTACGAACAGTGCTTCGCCAAATGGCGGCAGTTGTTCGATCGCAAGGATTTCGCTCAGTTGAAGAACGACGATTCCCTCGGCCAGGAGATCGTGGGAATCATCTACAAGTATCGCCAAGTGCTCGAAAAGAGCGACCAGCCGTTCCCCAAGGACTTCGTCCTCAACGACATCCTCGAGCTTCACGAGAAGAACTGGCGGGCTCGGGAGGGAAAATAGCCGCAAAGCCGTCTCGAACGCTACCTGGTGTGCAGACAAGGGATGCATTGCGGGCCGGGGGAAGCCCACGCTGCATCCGTCCTTGTTCCTCTGGCCCTCGCAAGCGGGCGTGGCTGGTCCCCGCACCCTGCCATTTTCCAGCACTCCCGCTTGCATGTTGCGGCTTGGCGACCGAAACCGCTAGGACCGCGGCACGACTTTCCCACCGCTGTGGCCCCCTTTCCATAGCCTGACCGCGCGGCTATCCTCAAGCGACTCTGGTCAACCAGATCGAAGAGAGGACGAAGATGAGTCGGCTCGCAGAGGAAATCGCGTCATCGGAGACGCCAACCGGTGCGGTCCGGATGTGGTGGCTTTCTCAGGCGGGGTTCGCTTTCAAGACGCCGGACGGAAAAGTCGTGTATCTGGATCCCTCCCTGTCGGACGCCCCGGAGCGGTTGTACGGCTTCAAGCGGATCTGTTCGCCACCCATCACGGCAGAGGAAGTACGGGCCGACCTGGTAGTCCTCACTCACGAACACGCTGACCACTTGGATCCCGACGCTTTACCGGTGATCGCTCGCAACAACCCTCGCTGTCGGTTTGCCGGTCCTCACGGGTGCAAAGCGGGTTTCTCCGAGGCCGGAATCGGCGACGATCAGACCGTCGTGCTCGAACCGAACCGGGTCCATGATTTCGGGATCGTCGTGATTCACACGGTGCCCGCCGATCACGAAGACTATTCGGAATCCGCCTTGAGCCTGCTACTGGATTTCGACGGCGTGCGGATCCTGGCGACCGGTGACACGTCGCTCCGCCCGCGATTGTTGCAGCCCCTTTTCGAACTCAAGCCGGACTTGATTTTGCCTTGCATCAACGGCGGTTTCGGCAACATGACCCACCTCGATGCCGCCCGGCTCGTCCAGCAAGGTCAGCCCCGTTACGCCATTCCATGCCACTATTGGACATTCGCCGAGCAGGGAGCGGGCGATCCCGGCGGATTCCTTTACGCCTGTAATTACTTGTGCCCCAATGTTCACGCCTTGTTGCTAAAGCCCGGCGAGCCGTTCACCGTGCGACGCAGGGAAATGGTTTGAGGTCTGAGACCCGCGAAACCCAGCCATCTGCTGACCGACAGGGCACGGACAATCGCTCGCCGCGAACTCTAGGCTCCTTTGGCTGGAGCCGGGGGAGCGAGGCTATTCGTGCAACAGTCTTCATGCATCGAGTCGGCGCGGAAAGCGCGGTCGTTACTACCAGTTCTCTCGCAAGACCTCAAGAATCAGCCACTACGGAGCGCAGCCCTAAGGACTGATTCGGTTGCGGACTTTGCTACACTCGGGGGATGTTTCGCAATCCGTTTTTCAGCCGCTACCGACCCAGCGATCACCAGCCGCGCGGTGGATTGCGGATTCCATCACTTTGCCCTACACTAATTCTTTATGGTACGAGTCATTCACCAAGAAGGCGTGACGGTTGTTCTCACGGGAACAAGCTACACCGGGCTACAGCTCGATGCCTTGGACGCATTGGGGAAAGTGTTGCTCGCCGAGGCGGACAAAACGACTCCACCTCGCTTCGTCATCGATATGTCCGAAACCACGTTCATCAGCTCGAGTTTCATTGAAACGCTGGTCCGGGCATGGAAACGGATCAAGAACCGCCATGGCACCATGGCGTTATGCGGGGTGCAACCCTTGTGTCAAGAGGTACTTCGCGTGGCGCACTTGGACACAATCTGGCCCATCTACGACACGCGCAGCGAGGCGGTGGCTCACGTGTAACTGTTTGGAAAAGGCCACCGAGCTAGATGAACGTAGCGAATTGGCTAAGCCGAGGGGCGTCGATAGAATTGATAAGCCAGGATGACTTCATAAAGATCCATGGAAATGGTAATTTCATCCTGGGCAAAATCTCGGAGCCACGTGCGGTCGCTGCGAACTGCGTCGGCGAGCAGGGGGAGGATTTCCCCCAGGGGGACTGTGACCGTCGCCTGCTTGGAGGGCAAAACGTCGACCGAAGCATCCTCTTCTGAAGGGCCGCAATAAACGCGAAGATGGGGAGATTTTGCCGTCTTGAGCCCTTTTCTGACCGATGCCATCCCTTGCTCCAAAATCTATCCGTCTGGACGCTAAGCGGTTGAGCGCCCCGACGGTCTGTGTAAGGCTTACCCTGTCTTCCACCTTTTGGTATCGGCAGCAACGGTTGTGCCGGTTTGATGTTTTTTCCCGAAATTGACGGATTTCCTTACTGGTGGTCGTGAGGCGAGCTGGCGAGCTGTTCGAGAGTTCTAAAGCCTTGACATCTTGGAACCATTTCCCTAGAGTGCGTCTTAGTAGCAATCGCGAGCCTGCGGGTTGCCTGCCGCAAGAGGCCCCGCCCAAGGTTATTGTGTTCGAAAACGTTGGGACAAAGGTCCACACTGCCCTTGTCATTGCAGGGAATTCCGATCCACGAGACGAGCGCCTGTCTTTGTGGGGCGCCTACTGACCTCGTATGGCCGAACCCGTAACTATCGATTTGCGCCACGTGGCCCGGGGCCTAGGCATCCCGTTGCGACAGGTGGAAGCCGTCGTAGAGCTCTTGGATGACGGCAACACGGCGGTATTCATTTCGCGCTACCGCAAGGATGCGACTGGCGGTCTAACAGAAGAGCAGGTTCGCCAAATTCAATCGCGTCTGAAAAAGCTTCGCCTTTTAGCGGAACGCAAAGAGACGATCCTTCGTTCCATCGAGTCGCAAGGGAAGCTCACCGACAAGTTGGCCCGGCAGATCCTTGCAGCAAGCACGACCAAACGGCTCGAGGATCTTTATCTTCCCTACAAGCCGAAGAAGCAGACGCTGGCCACGCTGGCACGTTCGCGTGGTTTGGAGCCTTTGGCGCAGGAAATCCTCGATGCCGTGGTGGGGCGGGACGATCTGGACCGCCGCGCCGGCGATTTCGTCAACCCGGATCGGCAGGTACCCACCGCGGCCGCTGCGCTGCTTGGCGCCGGCCACATTTTGACCGAGTGGTTTAGCGAGCGCGCCGAACTGCGGCATCGTTTGCGCGAAATCCTTCAGCGAACCGGAAAGCTCGTCGTCCAGGCGGCGGTGGAGTCAAAAACGGAAGGCGAAAAAATTGAGGAGACCGCGGAAGGAGCCGCGGATTCTTCCCCCCGAGCCGTAATTTCGGTCTTTTCCGCAGATGTGAGAGCTCAAGGAAGCATAGAAACAATGGGCGGATCGTTGGGGGAAGCGGTGACCACAAGCTGGGCTGCGATCCCGGAGCAAACGGTCATTTCCCACGACACGATGGAGTGGGCTGCCGAGGCGGATGCGAACCGCGAGCTTGCGCCGGAGGACTCCGCCTCCCAAACATCGTTGGCCGCAGCGCCTGGCGTGGAGGCGTTGCCCATTGCCTGCTGCATCCGCGATTCGCTCGACCCCTTGGTCGTTCCGATCACGGAAAAGCCCGAACCCGGCGAGCTTCCCGTCCTAGGGCCGGACTCGCCGGGCGTGGAAATGCAGATTGCTGCCGAAAGCGCCGACAAGCCCGCGACACCCCAGCCGTCGCCCGCGATCTCCGCGGTGGAGAAGCGCAAGCGGGCGCGGGCCGAACGCCTCCGTCAGAAGAAGGAAAGCAAGAAGAAAAAGGAAGAGGAACGCAAGCAAAAGGCCTTTCGCGATTACTTCGATTATCGCGAGGAACTCCGCAAGGTCCCGCCGCACCGCATCTTGGCGATCAATCGGGGGGAACGGTGTCGGGTGTTGCGGGTAAAGATTGAAAGCGATCAGGGAGCGATGGAGCGGGTAGTGGAGGAGTTGTGTGTTCCGCCCGACCACCCCCACGCCGATTTTCTCCGCGGCTGTGCCCGCGATGCTCTGGTCCGGCTCATTCTTCCTAGCCTGGAACGGGAGCTCCGTCGCGAGTTGACCGAACGGGCGGAAGCACACGCCGTCGCGGTGTTCGCGCGCAACCTCCGCAATCTGCTGTTGGTGTCGCCGGTTCGCGACCGCCGAATTTTGGCTGTAGACCCTGGCTACAAACGTGGTTGTAAGCTGGTGGCCTTGGATGAGTTCGGCAACGTCTTGGCGCACCAGACGATTTTCCTTGTGGGCAAGGCGGAACGCGTAGAGCAGGCCCGACAGGTGGTCGTCGAGCTGATCCAGCAGCACAATCTCAACGTCGTGGCGATTGGAAACGGCGCCGCCTGTCGTCAGACCGAGGAATTCTTCGCCGACCTGATCGCCAAAGAGCTGAAAGACGCGGACGTATCGTATGTGATCGTTAGCGAGGCTGGGGCCAGCGTGTATTCCACCAGTCCCTTGGGCCGGGAGGAGTTTCCTCAGTACGACGCCTCGGTGCGGGGGGCAATCTCCATCGGACGCCGCCTTCTCGATCCCTTGAGCGAATTCGTGAAGATCGACCCACCCCACCTCGGCGTGGGCATCTCCCAACACGACCTCAAGGCCAACCACCTCCGCGAATCGCTCGAGGAGGTCGTCGAGTCGTGCGTGAATTACGTTGGCGTCGACGTGAACACTGCCAGTCCGGCCTTGTTGCGCTACGTTTCGGGATTGAACCAATTGAGCGCCCGGCGGATTTATGAGCACCGCCTGCAACACGGTCCGTTCCGTAACCGAGAGCAGCTTAAAGAAGTGCCGGGCATTGGCGAGGCGACGTTCGTCCAGGCGGCCGGGTTCTTGAGAATTTTGGGCGGAGAAAACCCGTTGGACGCCACCTGGATCCATCCTGAAAGCTACCCCATCGCATTGCGCGTGATGGAGCGGTTGGGGATCAGCCCTTCGGATCTGCTTTCATCTGAAAACAGCGCCAGTCTGGCGGAACGGATCAAGAAGGTGGACGCCAAGGCGTGGGCGGCGGAACTTCAAGTGGGAACGATGCTGCTCGAGGACATCCTCAGCCAGCTCGCGCGCCCAGGACGCGATCCCCGTGACGATCTGCCGGCCCCGGTGTTCAAACGCGGGGTGCT
Source organism: uncultured Thermoguttaceae bacterium (assembly GCA_937951625.1). Classification (GTDB taxonomy): domain Bacteria; phylum Planctomycetota; class Planctomycetia; order Pirellulales; family Thermoguttaceae; genus CALFBP01. The sequence continues at coordinate 19,861 of CALFBP010000080.1, read as the reverse complement.
GAAGTTGGAGGATCTGACTCCCGGCATGGAGTTGACCGGCACTGTGCTCAACGTAGTTGATTTCGGAGCGTTCGTCGACATTGGGATGCACGATAGCGGCTTGGTACACGTCAGCCAGTTGGCCGATAAGTTCATCCGCGACCCGCACGAAATCGTAGCCGTCGGCGACATGGTTCGCGTCTGGGTGCTCGACGTCGACAAGACACGGCGCCGCGTCTCGCTGACCATGATCCCGCCGGGGCGGGCGAAGTCCGGTCCTCATCACCAGGAAAAGCCACAGAAACCGCCCAGGGCCGAGACGAAGCGGGAGACAGATGGCGGCGGGGCGCGGCCTCCGAGACCGGCTGGCCAAAATCGAACTGAGGGCCAACCCCCCCATTCCTCAACGCCACTTGGCGAGCGACCGCGTTTTCAGCGCCGTCCGCCGCGAACATCTGAGCGGGCCGTGGTGAAAACACCGACGCGTCCCAAACCAATCATTCCCATCACCGACGAGATGAAGGCCGGTAAGGAACCGCTAAGGAGTTTCAGCGACCTGATGCAGTTTTTCGGCCTCGGCCAGTCCGCGAACAATGGACCCTCCGATCGTAGGGGGAACAATCCAGAGGCAAAGCGGGGAAAAGAAGCCGCGCGGCGTAAGGATCAAACTTCTGACTCGCGAACCGTGGTCGCTGGCGAGCAGCCGCAGGATCCTGCATCGACAACGGCGGCCGCCCCCCCTTCAAAACAAGAATCGACCCCTTCAGCCGATGGGACTGCCCAGGGAGTAATGCCACCCCCTCCCCCCCCAACCAACGTAGTTGCATCGGAGGAATCTTGTTCTGATCCGTCTCCTGAGCAGTCCTCGGACGACACTGGCAAATCCCCCTCCTAGAGGGCGGTTCGGTTATCAAGCCTATTGCTTCTTGCGTGGTGACGATTTGCGCACGCGAGAAGTGCTAGATTAAAGGACCGTCTTTCCCTCGCGTTCTCCCCCCGATACACTGACTGGGGGTGGCCGAGAGGACAGGGAAAATTGTTCTGGCCACTCTCATGCCGAGCGTGGAACGATGGATCGGGCGCAGGCTTGCACCTGAGAGTTCGGCGCACAGCCAAACAACCTTTAGGGCGCCCGTAGACCTAAGCTCCGGTCCACGGGAGATTGCGGACGACGAGGTGGGTGGCATTGCCGCGGAGTTTCGCGTCGCGGTCCAGGTTCTCGTGCGACACGGAAAGTGGAGGGAGTGGATGTCGAAGGACATAACCAGAATTCTCCAAGGCTGGGATTACGAGTTGGGCGAGGTTTCCGCACGCATCGTGCGTGGCGATGACGGGCGGGACAAGATTCAATTGCGCATTGACATGGGATTGTTGCAAATGGAGTTGGATGGGCCGCCGGATGGAAAACGGCCCGAGGGCGCTGAGTCCTGGCTCGACTACTACATCAGGGAACAACAAGCCTACGACGCTGCGCACCCGGATTCAGCGCCGTACGAACTTTCCGAGGAGGCCTGTTTTCGTCTCTGGCGCGAAGGAGTTCAGTACTATCACCGTTATTTAAGTCTTTGGCACCTGAAGCGATATGACCTCTGCGCGCGCGATACGGAGCGGAATCTCCGCCTGTTCGACTTTGTTCGCGCCCACGCCCGCGACGAACGTCATCGGTGGCAGTTTGACCAATGGAGGCCGTACGTATTGATGATGCACACGCGGGCGGTAGCCACGCCTCTGGTCGAACGCGGCGACTGGACGGCTGCCCTTCGCCAGATCGAGGCGGGCATCGAAGGGATTCGCGAGTTCCTCGACGCCTATGACTTGTCCGATCGGGCGGACCAGTGCGCCGAGTTGATTAGTCTAGAACAATGGCGTGAGGAAGTTCTTGTGGCGGCGCATCGGTCGGGCAAGGCCGACCCCTTTGCGACCGTTGAATTGCTCCGCCGCCAATTGCAACGGGCCGTGGCCGAGGAGCGTTTTGAAGATGCGGCCACATTGCGGGACGAGATCCGCCGATTGAGTCAAACCGAGGAGCGCTAGTCGATGGATGCAGGGACCGGCAACGAGGCGGGCGGCCCGGATTCGGCCCGACGACCGACCTTGTCTATGCTGAGCCAGCCCATGGTAGAGCGGATCGTGGGCGAAGCCCTCGAGGTGCTTGCTCGGGTCGGCGTCTTAGTGGAAGATGACGAGGCCCTGGCCGTGCTTGCCGAGGGGGGGGCCCAGGTCCACAGGCATACGCAGCGTGCCAAAATTCCTGAAAACCTGGTCTGGGATTGTTTAAAAACGGCGCCGTCGTCGATCACGGTGTACAACCGTGACGGCGAGCCCACTCTTCGATTACAAGGATGGAACGTTTATTTTGATCCGGGCTCGGCGGCCATTAAGATTCTCGACTCGCAAACGCAGCAGGCGCGGCAAGCGACGACCACCGATCTGGTGAACCTGGTTCGCTTGGCCGACGCCTTGCCCCATCTGGCGGCCCAAAGTACGGCCCTGGTGGTTTCCGACGTACCCCGGGAGATCGCCGACCGTTACCGGCTTTTCTTGGTCTTGTTGAATTCAAGCAAGCCGGTGATCACGGGGACATTCACCTTGGAGGCGTTCGAGGTGATGAAGGAAATGCTGGCGGCGGTGATGGGCGGGGCATCACGGCTCGCCGAGAAGCCGCCAGCCATTTTCGACGCCTGTCCTTCGCCGCCGTTGAAGTGGAGCCGCCTGACCGTGCGGGCACTCATGGAATGCGCCCGATCAGGGCTGCCGGCGGAGCTGGTCTCCATGCCGCTTTTCGGGGCGACCTCGCCGGCGACGCTGGCCGGGGCCCTGGTGCAGCACACGGCGGAGAATCTCAGCGGCGTGGTCATCCATCAATTGACCGCGCCGGGAAGCCCGATCATCTACGGGGGGTCGCCCGCCGTGTTCGACATGCGTTTCGGGACCACCGCGATGGGGGCAATCGAAACGGCGATGGTCGTTTGCGCTTACGCTCAGATCGGCCGCTTCCTTGGCCTGCCCACCCACGGTTATCTCGGACAGAGCGACGCCAAGTTGGTGGATTGTCAAGCGGGCTTAGAATCGTCGCCAGGTTTGGTGCTGGCGGCCCTGGCGGGAGTGAACGTGGTTTCGGGGGCGGGGATGCTCGAGTTCGAGAGTTGCCAAAGCTTGGAGAAATTGGTCATCGATGACGAGATTTGCGGCATGGCGTTGCGACTCGTTCAGGGCATCGAAGGACGCGATGGACGCTTGGCCGAGGATCTCTGGGGAGACCTGGGGGCGGGAGACCATTTTCTCACCTCGCCGGTCACGCTCCGTTGGCTTCGCGAGGAAACCCTCTTTCCCAGCGCCGTCATCGACCGCCGCTCGCGCGACGCTTGGCTGGCCGAGGGAGCAACAACGGCCTGGGACCGCGCCCAGTGTCGGGTCCGGGAATTGCTTGAAAGGCAGCAGCCGAAGCCATTGGCTGATGAGGTTCGCCGAGAGTTGATCAAGATCATGCACGCCGAGGCCAAACGCTATGGAGTGGACGCACTGCCCGGCATCTGAAGCCGCCTGCGTTTTGTTCCCGCCGTCTCCGCAAGCCCCATCATGAAGAAAGGATAAACAAATTCCTGGTTGTCGTTTTTTTGGGATCCTCGCTAGCTTCCATGTTCGTAGCGGGTTTCGGTTTGTTCCTTGTGTCTTGAGCGGCGTGAGCGAGCGTGCAGATATTTCGCAGCCTTGATTCGATTCCTTCGAGCCTCCGCGGTGGGGCGACGACGATCGGTAATTTCGACGGGGTCCACCTGGGCCACGCCCGACTCGTCGAGCGGTTGATTGCTTGCGCAGCCAGGGTGGGTGGGCCCGCCGTGGTGTTCACCTTTGATCCGCATCCGGTCCGCATTTTGCGTCCCGAGGAGGCGCCGGCCCCCTTGACCTGGACCGATCGCAAGGCCGAATTGCTCGCGGATTTAGGGGTCGACGCTGTGATCGCCTATCCTACCGATGCTGCCTTTCTGCGGTGGGGGCCGAACGAGTTTTTTGACCGCGTAGTGCGGGACGCCCTCGACGCCCGGGCCCTCGTCGAAGGCCCCAATTTCCACTTCGGCCGCGACCGTCAGGGTGACGTGGAACTGCTGCAAAAGCTTTGTCGCGAAACGGGGATCCTCTGCGAGATCGTCGAGCCGGTCTTCGTCGATGGCCAGGTGGTGTCGAGTTCTCGGGTGCGCAAGCTTGTAGCGGCTGGCCAAGTGGAGGAGGCAAGCCGCCTGCTGACCCGTCCTTACTGCATTCGAGGACGGATCGTCCATGGCGCCGGCCGAGGCGCCCAGCTCGGCTATCCCACAGCGAACTTGAGCGAGGTGGCCACGCTGCTTCCAGGCCAAGGCATTTACGCGGGGCGGGCCAGACTGGAGGGCCTTTGTCGGCCAGCCGCCGTCAGCTTGGGGCCTAACCCGACGTTTGGCGAAGGAGCCCTGAAGGTCGAGGCTCATCTTCTCGATTTTTGCGGCGACTTGTACGACCGCTGGATCGAAGTCGATTTCCTCGCCCGACTTCGCGATATTGTTCGCTTTCGCAGCGTCGAAGAACTTCTTGCCGCAATGCAGCAAGATGTGGCCCTGACCCGCGAGAAGGTCCAGCAAATGGGGAAGTGTTGACCTGAAACGGCGAGGGGCCGCATCGCGTTTTCACCTTCTCAGACACGACCGTCATGCTTAGCCTCCGATTCTGGAACATCGCCTTGAGAACCGCCCATATTGCCGCCATGGGCATTCTCTTGGGCGGCCACGCCTTTGACATCCCGGCTTCACAACTGCTCGTAGCGCTGTGGTGGACGTTGGGCACGGGAATTGCTTTAAGTGGAGTCGAGATGGGAGGGCGTTGGCTATGGTTCCATCAAGGGCGTGGCCTGATGGTCCTGGTCAAGCTGATCCTCATCGCCTGCGTCCCATGGTTTTGGGAGTATCGCTTGCCCATCCTCCTTGTGGTGGTAGGATTGGCTTCGGTGGGATCCCACATGCCGGCGAGATTCCGCTATTACTCGGTGATTTACCGCGAGGTGGTTCCTTGCTCCGGCGGTCCCGGCAGCGGGCGCTTGGCAGCCAGATTGGCTGAGGAGGACCAAGACGAGGGCCTTGGCCCATGATCAAGCCGCTTCCGATCTAGGGCGTCTGGCTTGGCCGAAGCCAGCCGCAAAGGAATTGCCCCGAAGTCGCCTCGGGATGGATACTCTCATGCACATCACCCCCTATTCCTACGACGATTTCGCCCGCAGCCCGATGATGTTCTATTATGAAGTCACGCAGGCCTGCGACTTAGTTTGCAAACATTGTCGGGCCTCGGCCCAGGAACACGCGGCCCCGGGCGAATTGACCACCGAGCAATCGATGGCCTTGGTGGACCAGGTGGCTGGCTTCCCCCGCCAGCCCACAATGGTTTTCACAGGCGGGGATCCGTTGAAACGCTCCGACTTGTTCGTTTTGATCCGCCATGCTGTTTCCCGAGGGCTCCAAGTGGCCTTGACGCCCTCGGCCACGCCGCTTGCCACGCGGGAGGCGTTCGAGCAGGCCAAGGAGGCCGGGATTCATGCCTTGGGAATCAGCCTGGATGGCGCCGACGCCGCCACGCACGACGCTTTCCGGGGGTGGGAGGGGAGCTTCAATCGCACGTTGCGGATGTTGGCCGACGCCCGAGAGTTAAACATCCCGGTACAAGTCAATACCACCGTGACGCGGCGGAACTTCCACCAACTCGACGCGCTCGCCGAACTCTTAGCGGGCCAAGGCATTGCCATGTGGTCGGTGTTTTTTCTCGTGCCGGTTGGCCGGGGTGTGGAAGAAGAGCGGATCAAGCCGGAGGAGTACGAAGTGGCCTTCGAGCGACTCTACCACCACGCCCAGCGACAGCCCTACGCGGTGAAGACCACCGAGGCCCCCCACTATCGCCGCTACGTGCTTCAACATGGCGGGGATCCTCTGGCCTCCCCGCATGGCCCGAAGTCCCGTGGCGGCGAGGAACATCATTCCAATCCAACAGACAACAGCCAGACGAACGCCGCAACTCGGCACCCATCGAAGCTCGAAGGCACGGGCAACGCCTCTGCCAGGTTGGCCCGGCACCGCGCTCCACTTGGTGTCGGCGACGGGAAGGGCGTGATGTTCGTCAGTCACATCGGCGAAATCTACCCGGCCGGATTCCTGCCGTTGGTCTGTGGGCGTTTTCCCACCGACCACGTGGTCGAGGTCTACCAGAACCATCCCGTCTTCCGAATGCTCCGCGACGCCGACCAACTCAAGGGCATTTGCGGTGTGTGCGAATACCGCTATGTCTGCGGGGGCAGCCGTGCTCGCGCGTATGCTGTAACGGGCGATCCGTTGGCTGCTGAGCCTGATTGCGTTTACGTGCCGAGCGGAGGCGAGCCCATCCGTCCGTGGGCGAAAGAGCCTGGCTCGACCGTGTCCTCCCCGCGAGCGACACGTTAAGGAAATGGCCCCGCTCGCTCGTGGCCATTAGCCAAAAAAACCTCTTCGGCGCTGCCTCGCGCGAGGGTACCCAGGCGGCGAGGGCAGTGATCGAGCTTGGCCTCGGGCGAATGACAGCACAAGAATCGATTTGGCCATTCGGTGGCGATCGGCTGTCGGCCCGTGGTGGCGATGGGGTCATGCGCGAAGCGGGAGACCGTGGGATTGCAAGAATTTCAGGAATGCATCGCGGAACTCGCCGATCTCGTCACTCGTGAGCGTATGATCCCTGGTGCCGAGCCAAAAGCGAAAGGAGTAAGAGCCTTTGCCCGGCGGAAGCCCCTTACCTTTGTAGACATAAAGGAATTCGCGGCGCATGACCAGCGGGTGGGAGAAGGCGTCGAGTCGGGATTCGAGCGCCGCGAAACCTTGGGTCAGATCCCACACGAGCGAGAAATCTTGCCACGAACCGGGGTAGATCGGGGAGGCCTGATACTTGAGTTGCGGATAAATCGGACCCTCCAGGGCCTCCAAATCCAGTTCGAACCACAAGACTTGGCCGTCCGGGGCGACGGCGTCGAGGATTTTCCCGCTCAACGCTCCCAGGCTTCCCACGGTTTTATGGTTGCGGGTCACGAAGACGAAATACTGAGGGACTTGCCAGGGAACGTTGCCGTATGGCGCTGCGGCTCCGGCTTGGGAGTCGGAATCGGTTGGCGGGACGGCTGCTGGGTCCACGGGCGGGGCCTCGAAGCGTAAGGGGCCACAACTCAGCACGCGGCCGAGGTCCTCGATCACGCCGCGGAGTGCGCGAAAATGCTCTTCGAGGGTTGGCTGCTGCAACTGGTGGAAGCTCACGCCGGCCAACCGTGTTCCCTCGAGCGACGAGCCGTCGTCGGCCGCCGCATAGACGTGCCCGATCTCGAACAGGCGGAAACTGTCGCGATGCACACGGTTGCGGGGCACAAGCGCTAAGAGGTTGGGAATCAGCGTGGTCCGCAATAGGCGGTTCTGCTGGGCGCTGGGATTTTTGAGCGCAAGCGGTTTTTCCGGCGTGAAGCCCAGTTGCCGTAGCCACGTCTCGTCGAACCATCCGTAGTTTTGCACCTCGATGAAGCCGTGGCCCTGGGCCATGAGACGTCGGGCCTTGTGCTCGCGGCGCAGCGGCTGCTCGACGTGCAGCGGTCGTATGGCCACCGACGGCATGCGGGGCTCGATGCGGCCGTAGCCGTAGATGCGGAGCACCTCTTCGACGACATCGGCGGGAATGGAGATGTCTTTTTCGCTGCGGTGCGGGGGGATGCCCAGGCGAAGCATCCCGCCTGCGTCGAATTCGGCCTGGAACCCCAATGCCGTGAGGATTCTGGTCACCTCCGCGTCGTTGATCTCCGTGCCTGCCATCGTGTGCAAGAGGCTTCGCGGCATCGCCAAGGGGCGAAAAATGTCTTTGAGATCGCCAGCGACGGTGAATCGGGAGGTGACCTCGGGATGGGCGCCTGCCTCCTGCATCAAACGCAGAATGCGGGCGACCGCGGTTTTGACGTTGGCCGGCGGCTGGCTTTTCTCGAAGCGCTGGGCCGAATCAGTGCGAAGATCGAGTCGTACCGAAGTGCGTCGGATCCGTGCAGCCTTAAAATTGGCGCTTTCCAAGAGCAGACGCCGCGTGTTGGGTCGGACCTCGCTCGCCAGTCCGCCCATGATGCCTGCCAAGGCCACAGGCTCGCTCTGGTTCCAGATCATCAAATCGTCGGGCAGCAACTGCCGCTCTTGCCCGTCGAGCGTGGTGAACGTGCCGGATCGGCCCATGGGCGCCACGCGAATCGCGCGGACCAGATCACCGTCGAAGGCGTGCGTCGGCTGGGCCAGTTCCAGCATCACGTAGTTGGTGACATCGACCAGCAAGTTGAATGTCCGCTGGCCCAAGGCGTGGAGTCGTCGCTGCATCACCAGCGGCGAGGGAAGGCCGGGCGGAACGCTCAACTCCAAACAGCCGTAGCAAGGGCAATTCTCAAAATCCTCGACCGTCAAAGGGAACGCGGGCAGGTGGTCGTATGGCGACAAATCGGCCACCGGCAACGGGCGAAGGTCCCGCCCAAAGATGGCAGCCAGTTCTCGGGCAATGCCGTAATGTCCCCAAAGGTCCGGCCGATGGGTCAGGCTCTTGTTGTCGATTTCGATGATCACGTCTTCGCCAGGAATCAGCGATGCAAGGGGCGTACCCTTGGCAAGCGACGGCGGGCACTCCAGAAGCACTTCGTGCCATCGGCTCATCCCCAGTTCCATGGCCGAGCAGAGCACGCCCTCGCTGCGTCGGCCGCCAACCTCGGTTACTTCGATCCGCGTGCCACCGGCCAGCAAGGCACCGGCCGGGGCAAAGGCCGCCTTCATTCCCACGCGGAGATTGGGCGCCCCGCAGACCGTCGAGTACGAACGCGAACCGCAATCGACCGTCGCCAAGCGGAGATTCCCCCCGAGCGGCTCGACCGCGGTCACTTCCCCGATCACCACGCCCTCGACACAGCGGCGGAGCACCTCAAAACCCTCCACCTCCGCGGTGCAAAGCGTAAGCCGCTCGGCGATCGTCGCCGGGGCGATTCCTGACAAGTCCACGAAGTCCGAAATCCAGTCCAAGGAAATCTTCACCAGTCCGTCCCCACTGTTTTCTAACAGGCTTGATTCTCTTTTTAAGCCGCCCGAAAAGCCCAAATCCCTGAGGTGCGACAAGCCCGAAAAAACTGGAAATCGGGAGGCCGCGAAACTCAGCCGGTTAGCCAGCTTCTCACACGGCTGCCGGGAACTGCTCGTAGAAGCGAATGTCCCCGGAGTTCATCAAGCGAATGTCCGGTATCCCGAATTTCATCATAGCCAGCCGTGTCAAGCCGAGCCCAAAGGCAAAACCGCTGTACTTCGAGGTGTCGATGCGGCCGAATTCGAGCACGCGGGGATGAACCAAGCCGCAGGGGATCAGCTCGATCCAACCGCTCCCCTTGCACGTGGAGCAGCCCTTGCCGCCGCATAGCAGACATTGGGCGTCCAATTCGAATCCCGGCTCGACGAAGGGGAAGAACCCTGGCCGCAAGCGCACGGTCACCTCACGGTGGAAGATCTCGCTTAGGAGGGCCTTCATCACGGCGATCAAATTGGCTACCGAGATGCCCTCGTCGACCATCAGGCCTTCGAGTTGATAAAAGGTGTTTTCGTGACTGGCATCGATGGCCTCGTAGCGGAAGCAGCGACCGGGAAAAATCGCCCGCAACGGCGCCCCAAACCGCTCCATGGCCCGAACCTGAATGGCCGAAGTGTGCGTGCGCAGGAGCATCCCGTTGGTCAGCCAATAGGTATCCTGCATGTCGCGGGCGGGGTGATCGGGGGGGATGTTCAGGGCGTCGAAGTTGTAGTATTCCTTTTCCACCTCGGGACCGGTTAAGACCATGAAGCCCATGCCTTGGAAGATGTCCTCCAACTCCATCTGCACCAGGGCGATGGGATGGATGCAACCGAGGCTGTGGCCCGTCCCAGGCAATGTCCGATCCAAGTTGGCCAAGACCGCAGCGGGGGCCGCCGCTTCGCGGGCCTTGGCTGCTTCCAGGGCCCGGCCAATCTCCGACTCGGCCAGGGCCTTAAGCTCGTTTAACCGACGCCCAAAATCGCGCTTCTGTTCCGGCGTGAGCTTGCTAAAGTCCGTGTTTTTCGCCAAAAGGGTAATGACACCTTTGCGACCGAGGTAACGAACTCGCACCTCGTCGATTTCTTTGGCCGAAGCAGCCTTGTTCAATTCGGCCAGGAACTGTTCACGGATATCGTCCACCGAGCGTACTCCAGACTACCCAAGCGAGTGGCAAGCTTCCGCTTCGGTCGGCCCTGCCACTAGAACATATTTCGACGGCACGCAAAAATGCTAAGCATACCGGGATGTTGAGCGGACTAAAACCCTTCGGCGGGGAGTTTCATGCCCACGATTCTCGAAATACCCGAGGTGGCTGGTCTGGACGGCCGCCGCAATCTCATCCGCATCCCCCCCGAATTGGATGTCCCGCTCACCGATCGGGTCCGGCAGATTTTGGATACGGCCGAGTTTCGCCGTCTGGCCCGGGTCAGTCAATTGGGCCTTGTGTCGCTTGTCTATCCGGCCGCCCATCACACGCGATTCGAGCATTCGCTGGGGGTCTATCGTCTGGCCTTGCTGTTTTTGAAGCGTCTGGCCTACGACGAGCGCTTCGTCCGATTGGTTCGGCCCGAAGATGCCGAATTGTTCATCGTCACGGCGTTGTTGCACGATTTGGGCCATTGGCCGTTCTGCCACCCCATCGAGGATCTGCATCTGCCCAGTGTGCCCAGTCATCAGTTATTTGCCAACAGTTTCCTGCTGGAAAGCGAGATTGCCGACACGCTGCGACAGGACTGGGGCATTCATCCCCGCGACGTGGTGAACCTCCTGAGCGAAAAGGCCGACGATCCCACGTCGCGGATCCTCGCAAGCATGTTGTCTGGCCCGATCGACATCGACAAAATGGACTACCTCTTCCGCGATAGCCTTCATGCCGGTGTTCCGTATGGCCGGAATTTCGATCAGCCGCGCTTGATCGGGAGTCTCTGCCTGAACGAGCCGGGCGACGGCCTGGCCATTACCGACAAGGGCAAGACGGCGGCCGAAATGCTCGTCTTCAGCCGCTACGTGATGTTCAGCGAGGTGTACTGGCACCATGGCGTCCGGGCGGCGACGGCCATGCTCCAACGGGCGTTCTATATCCTTCACCACAACTTGGACTTGGACGCCTTATTCCGCTTGGAAGAGAACGCGATGATCGACGAGCTTCGCAGGGCTGCCGGCGATGGTCCTGCCGGCGACTTACTGCGGGGCTTATTCGGTCCGAAGCGCCAACTCTACAAGCGAGTGGCCCAATACAGCTTGTTTGAGCAGCGAGACATCTACGGCATGTTGGCCCGCAAACCGTATCCGTGGCTTGCGGCTTGCGCCGAACAGTTCGCCGGGCTGGCGAGTACAGCGTTGGGCCGCGTGGTGGCCCCGCACGAAATCCTTTTCGACGCCCCGCCCATGTCGCGCGAAGTGGAAATCGACGTGGACGTCTATTTCCCCAAAGAGGCCCGCTATCGACCGCTCGACCAGGTCTCGCCGGTTGTTCGCACCTTGGCTCAGGAGCAGTTCGACGATTACGTGAAGCGGGTGCGAATTTTCGCCCACCCGCGGATTGCAGCGGAACTGCGGCAGTTGTCCAAGCTTTCCGATTTGGTTCGCAAGGCGGTCGAACTCATGCGGGATTAAGCCCGAAGCTTGGCCAACGGCCCTCGCCGCATAGTCGAAGTCATCTTACCGCGGTATTTCCCGAAGGTAGATATTTTTGAAGTAAAGCGTGTTGCCGTGGTTTTGCAGCTCGATGGGGCCAGTTGGGTAGATCGGTTTGTCGCGTTCCCAATAGTTTTCCATGACCACGTTGTCGACCACGAGTTCGCCGTTGAGCCAGACGGTGACCTTCTCGCCGACCATCTTGATGCGGAACGTATTCCATTGGCCGATCGGTTTATCGGCGCACTTTAACGGCCTACTGGGGTGCTTTTGATTGTTGTAGAGGCCGCCAGAACCGACCGGATTGAAGTTGTAATCCCAGATCTGCACTTGGGGACTTCCGCGAAGATAGATACCGCTATCCCCTTTCGGAAGGATCTTCCAATCGACGAGTAGCTCGAAGTCGCCGTAGTCCTTTACCGTGCAGAGGTTATCGCCTTTGCCGTCGAACACCAGCACGCCGTCCTCCACCATCCAATGGGCCCGCATCTTCTCGTCGGCCTTGGCTTGGGCCTCGGCGAGCTGTTGCGGCGACATCTTAGCCCGCACCGGTGGGCTGGCCACCAGCCCCTTCCACCCGGTGAGGTCCTTTCCGTTGAAAAGGGCTACGAACCCATCGGGAGGAACATTGTCCGCGCCAAGACACGCGGCCTCGCACCCCAGACCAAGCACGGCCACGGCCAGACAAACTCTCATTGCTTTCATCATGATTCAGATCCTCATGGGCAAAGCGGCTTCAACGTCGAAATTCTCGTTCCAACGGAGCGACGGGCAAGAGCCAGCGCTCATTGCCGGATCGGCTTGGCGTCTTGATTCAGGTTATTGCGAATCCACTCTTCCAGTTCGTTCCAATCCACCGGCGGGAGCTTGGAGAGGTCTGGCCGGAGTCGTTCCGCCCCCTTGATGTACACGTGAACGATCTCATCTGCGGACTTATCGGTATTCCAAAGAAGCAACACCCGCACGCATCGGCGCATCGAACCAGGTACGTCCAGTTCGTGATTGCACATCAGGGGAACGTTCATCCAGCCGAGTTGGCGCGCCGCCAAGGCCGGAAACTCTGCATCGAGATCCGTCGTTGTGGAGAAAATCGCACTGGCCACGTCTTCCTGCCGGATGCCATTCTGGCGGATCATTAGCGCCAATAGTTGCAATGTGGCCTTGAGGATTGCTTCCGGGGTGTTCGCATCCGCAACGGTAGCTCCACGGACTCCGCGACAAAACATGATCGACCTTCTCAACTATCGAAACGATCTCTAGGAGATCGATGGAGAACTATCCCAGAACCGTTACATGCCCGTCCAACCCGAAACCCGGGGGAAATCAGCGTAGCAGGCACCGCTGCTGTAATTCGCGGTTGACACCGCCCACTCGATACCCCAACCACCGCTGAGCTGCGGAAGGGCGATGGATCTTTTAGGACAGGCCTCTGATTTGCTAAGTCTACCCGAGCAGCCCTGTTTGTTCCACAGCCGAAAGCGATTGACGGCCCAAATTTCCGATAAGTCCAGAAGGGGCCACGCTTTCGGCCTCGCACCTGCAAGGCCGAAGTCGTGGCCCGCACTGCGCTGCGATGGATGAAGCGCAACCCTGGGGCCGCGTTATTTGACCTTGATTTCCACCTTTTTCGGAGGGGCGCTCTGGAGCTTCTTCAAGCGGATAGTCAAGACGCCATTGACATACTCGGCCTCGACTTTCTCTTGGTCCACGGAATCGGGCAAAGCGATGGACCGGCGAAAGGCCCCGTACCGGGACTCGGTCTGGTAGAAGTCCTTTGCCTTACTTTCGCTCGACTCTTTCTTCTCGCCCGCCAATACGAGCTGGTTGCCCGAAATGTTGACCTGCAAGTCTTTCGGGTCGATTCCCGGGATTTCAGCGCGGACCGTGAATTCGTCCTCGCTTTCCGCGATGTCGACAGGCGGCAGCCACCCCCGGTTTCCACTGACGGCCCAATCCAACGCCCCAAAAGCATCCCCCGTCACGGCTTCGAACAGGCGGTCGATCTCCGCGCGAAGTGCCGCCAACGGTGAAACGTCGGCGCGGACCGGCTCTTTCGATTTGTTTCTCCAAGGGATCAAACTCATGGGAAACACCTCCTTTTAACAGCTCAGGTGCTGCAACAAAGCCTCAGGGCTGGGTCGGAGGCAACGGTACGGCCGTTGCCTCCGTCCAGGTAACTTCCCGAGAAGGAACCGGTCAGGACCATTTCGCCTAGGTTTTGACCGGGATCTTCCGTGGTTTGGCCGCCTCGATTTTCGGCAAATGGAGGGTGAGGACTCCGTCGGCGAGTTCGGCCGAAATGCGGGCCACGTCCACGGTTTCGTTGACGCGGAACTCGCGGTAGAAATCGCCCACGCCATACTCCCTCACCAGAAAATCGACATCCTGGTTTCGCGGCGGGACTTTCGCGTGGATCGACAGCGTTCCATCTTCAAACTTCACGTCGATTCCGTCGGCGGTCGCCCCGGGCACGTCGGCCCGGACGATCAACTCGTCGGCTTTCTCCACGATGTCGACGTTCGGACGATAGTAGGTCCCGGATCGCGTGTGTTCAGCCGGCGCGACCTCACTGGCCGGGGTTTTTACGGCTTGGGTATCGTCTGCCATGTCCAGCTCCTTTCCAAGGTTCTATTTGCCAACGACCTGAATCTTCCGCGGCCGGGCCTCCTTGGCCTTCGGCAACTTGATGCACAGCACGCCGTTTTGCAGTTCGGCTTCTACGGCGTCGGCGTCCACGGGCGACGGCAGGCGGAGTACCCGGCTGAACGAGCCCACCGGCCGTTCGCGCCGATGGTACGTCGCGCCCTGTTCTTCCACTTCTGGACGATGAACTCGGATCGAGAGTTGATCGCCGGCGACCGAGATGTCCAACTGATCGCTCTTCAGCCCCGGCGTTTCCAGCTCCACGAAAAGCGCCTCCTCGGTCTCCCAGACGTTGACCGCGGGCTGACCGCGAACCAGGCCGGTCCACGGCGGCTCAATCTGATCGCCCATCACCTGAGACCACAATCGGTCCATTTCCCGGCGTAACTGCTGCACCGGATGCGAGGGATTCATGTAGCGCAAAACCATGGGCCAAGCCTCCTTTGTGGGGATCGTGAAGGTTCCTGACAACTCACCGAACAGCTATCCCCTTGTGCAGCAAACCACGTGCCGAATTTTCGTGGTCGTCCTTATCTTTCTTCCCACAAAGACTTACTGCGATCCCCAGACCACTTGAACGAGGCCTTGCTGCCAGATTGGCAGAAACTAGCGAGAACTTCCGTCCCCAGTTCATTTTCAGTACATTGGGGTTGGAGGATGTTCATGAGACTATCAGGCCGTCTTTACGATACTGGGCAGCCGACACACATTGAGATCGTCAATGGGCGCGTGACGCAGATCACGCCCGTGGAACCGAGTCCCGAACTTCAGCCTAATCTGGGCCGATGGCCGTGGATCAGTCCGGGTCTGATCGACATTCAACTGAACGGCTACGGTGGCCAGGAATTCAGCTCCGCTCAATTGACGGCAGAAAAAACCGCCGCCATTGTTGAATCGCTTTACCAGTTTGGCGTGACTTGCTTCTGCCCTACGGTCACTACGGAGGGAGTGGACGTTCTTGCCCACGCTTTGTCAACGATTGCTGGCCTTTGCGATCGATCCCCGACTTGGTCCCGACACATGCCCGGAATCCATCTTGAGGGACCGTATATCACTGGGGAGGACGGTGCCCGCGGTGCTCACCCCAAGCGACATTGTCGTCCGCCAAATTGGGATGAATTTCAACGCCTTCAAGAGGCCGCGAAGGGCCGCATCCGCATCCTTACCATGTCGCCGGAATTCGAGGGCTCTGAGGCCTTCATTCGAAAAGCGTGCGCGTCGGGCGTGATCGTTGCGATCGGTCACACGTCGGCCACGGCAGACCAAATCCGAGCGGCCGTTGACGCCGGGGCTCGGCTCAGCACCCACTTGGGCAACGGTTCCCATCCTACCTTTCATCGGTTTCGCAATTACCTTTGGCCGCAATTGGCCGACGATCGGCTTTGGGCCAGCTTGATCGTGGACGGCCACCACTTGTTGCCTGATATGGTCAAGGTCTTTATCCGCGCCAAGAGTCCCCAGCGCTGCATACTCGTAAGCGATCTGTCGGGGCAAGCGGGTCAAGCCCCCGGGCGATACTCCAGCCCGTTTTGTGACGTGGAAATCCTCCCCGACGGAAAATTGGTCGTCGCTGGTCAACGGGAACTCATGGCAGGAGCCTCCGCTCCGGCAAACGTGGGCGTTTGGAATGTGATGCAATTTGCCGGATTGGATCTTGCTACCGCCCTTCAGATGGCAATTCACAATCCGGCCACGCTGCTCGGCATGCCGCCAAGCGTGATCGTCAAAGGCGCCCCCGCCGATCTGATCCAGTTCGATCTCCCCTCTGCGGGCAGTACGTCATCCGCGCCGGGCTTGCAAATCCGTTGTACCATCGCCGACGGAGAACTCGTCTGGGGAACACCTTGGCAGGCTGGTTAGCGAGGCTGAACCTTTACTTGGCCTCCGGCGAAGAGGCATCTGGAGACTGCGCAAGCCGTCGCAGGGCCTCGACAACTTTGCTCGATTGTTGAAAACAGACAGCCATCAGCATGAGTGCCTGCCGGTCGCGAGTTGAAAGAGACTTTTCGGCCGCGGCCCTGAACGCCACCGCGGCTTCCTGAAACTTCTGTTGCCGACGGTAGGCTTCGCCGCGAAGAAGCTCCACTTGCGCTTCGAACGGCCCGGTTGGGCCGAGATTGTTCAACACCGCCAGTGCCTGCTCCGGCAATCCTAATTCCAGAAAACCGCTTGCCTGGGTAAGCCGTTTGCTGACACGAATCCATTGAGCTACATCGGGTTGCATGGCTCACCTCGCTTTGTCGGGCTTCTGAAGATATTTGCTTGATGGCCCTCCACCCATTAACATCTCATCGGTCGCTGCGATGCCAATCCGACAGATGAGACCCGCTGATCCCTTCCAAAGCAAATGACGTGCCGTAACCGCTCATTTTGGAAAAAACAGCGTATCCAATTGATTGTTAACCGGTTGCGCTTACGAAGACTGGTCCGCTGGGGTACCTCTCATCCAATGTTGTTGATCTCCCTGCGTTTTCTTGAGGCACGCACAGCCTAATTTTGCATCGCGCAGGCCGTTAATTCCAATCTTCGAGCCTACGGGACCTACCCGGCAAGCTTTGGAAGCGTGCCCTACCAGATAACTCGATGCGCTGCACTCGCCTGAGTTCGCGAGCGAACTGTTTTCCGGCCTCCGATACGGCCCCCACCGGTTTGGAGACCTGCGAGCTAAGCAACGTGGCAGGTTTCCGCCTCGCAACGGCCCACAAGCCGCCCCAAACGGAGCCGATTTCGAGCGAAGGTTTCGTAAACGCGGTCCGCGAACCATCGAATTCCCGGCCAACCCGTCGGTGCCAACAGCCAGCCAAGTCCCACGGCCTCATAAGCTCGGCGGATGGCGTCCAAGCCCCGCACCACGCGGCCGTCAGGCAGGACGCCATGCAGTACCCGATTCACTTCATCCTTCGTGAGGCCATATCGAGAGGGATCGAATTGTGGTTCGGAGATATCCTCGAAGCGGAGCAACATGCGGCGGTTGCGTCGCTTCAGAAAGTCCACCTCGCGGCGGCAAAAGGGACAGGCGCCGTCGTATAACAGTTTCAAACTCCAGGTGCTCATGACGTGCAAACTCTTGCAGGGATGCGTTTTTAACCAGTTTCCGCGTCTGATGGAATTGTAGGCGCGGATAGCGATTGAGGCGATTGTCAAATCGCGAGCCGCTAGTCCACTAAGAGGTTCGCACGCCCCGACGACGGCCAGCGATCACGCGGCGGGTTTCTTCGAGCCGTTATAAAGACACGGGTTGGTCGAAGGATCGTTGTACATCTTGAATTGGCGGTAGACCTTTAAACGCTTGCGCCCCGCCCCGATGTCGGCCAAAAGTTCGGTGAGCGACTGAGCGAGGTCCTGGTGTTGTTGCCGGAGGATAGACAATTTTTCGGCACATCGGGCGCGGTGGTCCGAGGGGGCGTCGGTACGTTTGGTTTGTTCCTCCATGTGATAGATCCGCAAGGCGAGGATCGAGAGTCGGTCGATGACACTGCCCGGCGTCTCGGTATTGAGCTTCGCCTTGGGACGCGGCCGGACTCCCCATGCGTCCATTTTTTGGACCAAATAGTCGTCGAGTCTTTCGATGGCATCATTGCGCTGTTGGTTGAGTTGGTCGATTCGCCGTTTGACTTGGGCGATCACGGCATCGCCGGCCTCGGGAGACCTCGCCATGTCCTCCTCGTGCCAAAGCAAATAGTTGTATTGATGCTGCTGGCAGACTAGCTCTAGAAAGTCGCTGTAGGGGTTGTCGAGCGGGCCGCGATGCCAACGTTCCACGGCGGCCTGCTGCAATTCGGTGATGGCCTTAACGTCGAACATGGTTGAGGTCTCGGTTTCGGGCTGGGGGTAAAGTTGGATGTAGGCACCACTCGTACGGCCGAGGTTTCCCGAGGCGGGAAGGGCGAAAAGATTAACTCCCAGCCCGTTTGATGGCAAGAGAAAATAGGAAAACTGGGATGTGTGGTGCGTTAGAATCGCCGATCGCCCTTACCAGCATTTGCAGACTGCCAGGGAACCAAGAATTCAATCAGGATCGTTGTCTGGCGTGTTTAGCGTTTTTGCGCGTTTTATCACCCCACATTTGATCTTGACGGGGGATGCAATCCCTGATATTTCACGCCACCCAGGGTTCCCCAGCGAATAAAGTCACGATACCCTTCCTTTGGCTAATGCATCTTATACAGGATCGGGGTGCATGGCTGCTTTTTCCGACCTTCGGTCGGAAATATGCCCAAGGCAAAACGCCTACGGACAAAACGTTCCGTCGGCTCACTCGGGGAAACCGCCTTGGCAGCTTGGTCATCGTACTTCCGCTGATATGGTTTGCCAACGCTAGCAACTTGGCGGCTCAACGTGTTGCTATTCCCAGTCCGGTTCCCGAAAGTGCCGGGCTGAGTGCCTCGTCTGCCGGGCCGAGCGGCGGCGTGACACCACCGACGGCCCCCTCTTCGGCGTCGGCCGGGTCCATGTCCCCACCGGCATTGCCCCCTTCGGGTTCCTCTCCGACCTCGCCGAGCGGTAACTGGTTGCCACCAACGACGCCTCCTTCCAATCCTATCCAGACGCCCCAAACGCCTCCAACAACATCGAGTCCTTGGCCTAATCCGCCTGCGGCATCATTTCAAGGAGTCATCCAGCCTCCGCCAGGATGGGACCCTTATGGAACGCCAGGCACACAGACCCCGTCGCTGTTTCCCCAAGACCCGTTTTTTTCTTCTGCACCGAACTCGCCGCTAGGGGTTCCAACTCCCGCCACCCGAGTGGTGCAAGAGATCTGGTTGGAGGAACGCTGGTTCGCCAGTATCAAGCCGAACAAGTTCGGAATCAACGACATCGAGACCTACGCGACGTTCGCGTTTCCCTTGTTTTACAATCAGCTTACTCCGTTGTTGGTCACGCCTGGGTTTGCGATCCACCTCTGGGACGGTCCTGTTACCCAACCGGGGAATCTAGCAGACCTTCCCCCGAGGGTTTACGACGCTTATCTCGACGGGGCATGGAACCCGCAAATCACGCCTTGGTTGGGGGGGGAACTCCAGGCCCGCATTGGCGTTTACTCCGATTTCACGCAGGTCGTCAGCAACAGCGTTCGCCTTCAGGGCAAAGGACTGGCTGTCCTGTCGTTTTCACCGAGTTTTAAGATCAAGGCCGGGATTTGGTATCTGGATCGGCTGCGAATCAAACTCCTGCCGGCCGGCGGCGTTGTCTGGACGCCCAACAGCGATGTGCGATTCGACATCCTCTTTCCCAATCCAAAATTCACCAAGAGGCTTACCACCATCGGAACGACGGACTGGCGTCTGATGCTCCGCGGCGAATATGGCGGCGGGAATTGGACAGTGAAGAGGGCCTTCGGCGTTCCCGGAGTGATTGACGAGGTCGATTACAACGATCTCCGCGTGGCCGGGGGACTGGAATTTGAGCGGACCGGTGGAATTCACGGGATGTTGGAGGCGGGCGTGGCCTTTGATCGCGAGATCCGCTTTCGCAGCAGTATTCCGCCAAGCTATTTCCCCAC
>CALFBP010000079.1 GCA_937951625.1 uncultured Thermoguttaceae bacterium | reverse complement strand
CTTGGGCGGGAGGTCGCCTTTGGAGATGCGGTCCACGTACTCGGCGGCCACATTCAACGGCCCGATCACCGCGTCGAGCGTGGCGTTGAAGCCCTCGACGATCGGGCGGAACTCCGGAGTGACCAGCTCGGGATTGCCGCGGACCTGGAGCTTGCCTTCGACTGCGGCTTGAGCGAGCCGCTTCGTTTCCCCGATCAGGGTGGTGAGAATGTGCGCGATGTTCCGGGCGAGGAACACGCCTAAAAGCGTCAGGGCCACGGCGCCCACGCCGATGGCGAGAAACATGGTGATAACAGCCGTGCGGGCGTCTTGCTGCGCTTGCGTTACCGAGTCCTCGGCGACTTTGGCATTCAGCTTGATAAGGTCGTCGAGTTTTGCGTAGACGACGTTCATCGCCGACCGCACTTCCTGGTCGGCGGCGAACACCTGATCGTCGAGTTTTTGGACTTCAGGGGCGTCCAGCTTTGCCCCAGCGGCTATGAGTTTGTCCTTCTCGCGGGAGAGGTCTACAACATTATGCAACTCCTTCTTCCACTTATCCCAGAGGGGGATGAACTCTTTCCACATCACGGCCTCCTCAGGCGTTTGTGGCAGGGGTTCGTACATCTTCCAGCCGTCATCCGCGATCTTGAGGCCATCCTCGATTCGCTTATACTGGTCCGCGCGGACCGTAGAATCCATCATGCGGCGGTTGACCAGCCCGCGGTTTCCGTAGGCGGCTTGGAGCATTCCCTTGGCCATCAGGTTCAGGCCGCGGATGCTGGGAAGGCGGACGACGCCCACCTCGTCGACGTGGCCTGAGAGCTTATGGATCCCCCAGTAGCCCACAAGACCAACGATCACGGCCACGGCGATGGCCATGGCGAAGCCGGCCAGGACCTTGGTCCCGGTCTTCATGTTGCGTAACATCTCTTACTCCTCTTTAAATGGGTGGAAAGGGTAAACGTGTCACTTGGGTTTCCAACGAGGGCCGTGTCGGCCCGATGAACTGCCCACGTCGACTCGACTTTCCGAAAGACCTGGACGTGGGGTGCCACCTGTTTCAAGCACGAGGCAAGTGCGTTGGGGAGTTTCTGAGTGGGTTCCAGGGCCAAAACACCGCCCACTTGAAGCGCGGCGTGGAACATCCGCAGCACCTCGATCCGCTGGGTTTCCTCGAAGTGCAAAAGGACGTTTTTGCAAACGATCAGGCTGAAATCCTCGCGCGGCGGTCGGAGCGACAGCAAGTCGTGCTGGGCGAACGTCACCTTGGCGCGAAGCTCGGGAACGACCTCGACCAACCCCGGCCGCGCGGTAGGCCGGAAATAGCGTTCCAGGATTTCCGGGGGCACACGATGGACCTCCGCTTCGGGAAAAACGCCGCAGGCGACCTGCTCGGCGAAGGCCGCGTCCACGTCCGTGGCATGGATGCGGACGTTGCGAAACACGAAGTCCGACATCCGCTGGCGGAGCAGGATGGTTAGGGTGTAAGGCTCTGGCCCGTGGGCACAACCCGCGTCCCAAACGTGAATGAACGCCCGGCCGCAGAGGCCAGGCAACGCCTCGTCGATCGCCAATTCCAGCGTTTGCGAATCGCGAAAGAAAAAGGTGAAGGCCATGGTGCGGCGTGTCGGGCGACGCGTAACGCTTGTGGTAAGCGGCGCATCCGTGGCCTGAAACGCCGGGTCCGTGCGTGGTTGGGGGTAACTTGTCGGTGTGGGGGCGTTGGGGGTGGGGTAACGATCCAGCCAATAAAAAAAGGCGTCAACCAAACAGGGCCTTCCGAGAAAGGAAATCCATGCTTCGTCGACGCCTTCAACTGACCGGTCCTGGCCCAGCCCGCTAAGGCAGCCCCCCGCTTGCCAAGGGGGGCGTTCCGCCCGAGCTTCGCAAGCTCGGCGGGACGCATTCGCTCAATAGTAGCCCATGGGCTTTACGCACGAGGAAAAGTTTACCGGAGTTTTCCTGATACAAAGCAGAGAAGAGGTCGCGGAATTGAGGGTCGCAATGATTGTCGCGGTGGTAATGGCAGGAGGGATTATCGACGTTCGGGCACTCGAGGGCCACTGCTGGCTCGTCAAGGGGTGCCACTGCTAGACAAGCCAGCAGGGGCACCCAACGCCGTCAATCCTGTTAGTAGCAAAATCGGTCTCGATGCGACAAGCGATTTCGCCTAAGTGCGTTCCTGCTGGCAGTTGCAAACGAAACGCACTCTCGGGAAAGGGGGCCGGAAATGTCGCATCAAGCCCCTGAATCGCAAAGGCACGTCGCTTCGTGTCTAGAGGATTTGCAAAAGGCCGTGGCTTGGCTCTTTCGCCTGGGGCTATTGGCCGAGGTGCGTTTCCGGAAGGAAACGAAATCCTCATGTCGGCGATGACGATCCGCGACCTGGCCTGGATCGTCTCCCATCACGGTTTGATCCTAGTGCTCGTCGATTTGGACCCGTTTGCCCTTGGGCTTTCCAATGCGTCTGTTGGAGAAACCGTCTCGCTGTTCAGCCGACCCATCGTCATGGCCCAGCTATGCGGCGGGCGCGTGGCGACGGAGCCCATGGTGAGCGTGGCGGCAACCTACGAGGGCTTGCTGGGGCTGACTTTTTCGCCCGCACGGCTGAGGTCGTGCGTGCCACAGCCCGCTACGTCGCCAGCCTGGACGAACGCCCAGTCTGCAACGACGTGACGCTGGGCTGATTTCTGGTCGGACGCCGATTCGTGCGGGGATTCATGGGGCCTCCATAGCGGGTGTAATGGAGTACCCGAAAGCTCTCCAGAAATCGCCGAGTTCTCCGGCGATACGGGCAGCTTGTTATCGTCGCCTTTTCGAGGTTACGATAGAAATTTCGGTGCCACTCCCAACATCGAGTGTTTGTCCTGTGCCGAGGCGGCAATGTATTTCGAGTTCACGTGCGAGAATTGCAAGAAGAAGTTGAGACTGCGCGAGGAGTATGTGGGCAAGAGGGCGCGATGCCCTTACTGTCAGCACGCGCAGGTGGTTCAACCGCCCTCGCCCAGCGGGCCGGACGATCCCCTGAGTTTTCTTCAGGAGGCTTCCGCTGTGCCCCGGCAGGAAAGCTCCGCTGCGGCCCGGCAGCCCACGCCAGGGGCGGTCGGTCCCTCGAAGCGCGCCGCCCCGGCGGGCCCAGCTCGAGAGGAATCGGCCAGCGGCACGGAAGTCAACGTCTGGCAGAGCGGGCTTCTGGGCCTGGCCGTGTTCGTGGCGATCTATGCGGTGCTGTTTCCTTTTCAAAACACGTATCTGGGCGGTCTGCTCTGGAAGCGCGGCTGGGTCCAGTTCGTTGAAGTGTGGTTGGCCTCTTGGTCGGCGGTGATCCTGTTCTTCAAATACCGCAAGCTGACCGTGCAGCGCCGATCCATGCTCTTCGATCTGTTGCCCGACGACATTTCGCGGGAAATCAATGTGGAGTCCGCCAGCCGGTTCATCCAGCACATTCGCGGGCTGCCGATCCAGTCGGGCGAGAGTTTTCTGGTGAATCGGGTGCTTCGCGGGCTGGAACATTTTGGAGTGGTGGGAAGTTCCAGCGAGGCGGCCAACCGGCTGGCCTCGCAATCGGAGATCGACAGCAACGCCGTGGATTCCAGCTACACGCTCATCAAGGTCTTCATCTGGGCGATCCCGATTCTGGGATTTCTGGGCACAGTGATCGGCATCGGCCAGGCCGTGGGGGCCTTTTCTTCGGCGATGGCCGCCGCCAACGACCTCAGTGCGCTGAAAAGTTCCTTCAACAGTGTGACCAGCGGCCTGTCCACGGCCTTCGACACCACGTTGCTGGCCCTCGCGCTGAGCATGTGCATCATGTTCCCGATGAGCTCCCTGCAAAAGGCCGAACAAGACCTGCTCAATTGGGTCGACGAGTACTGCAACGAAAACCTGCTGAAACGCCTGAAGGAGACCGGCATCCCGTCGCCGCTGGACGGGGCCAATGGTCAGGCGCTTCAGGCCGCCATCGACGCGGCCATGGCCGGTCACCACGCGGAGTTCCGGGCGTGGGCCAAGAAGCTGGAGGCCACCGGCGAGAGCCTGGCCCAGCAGATCGCCAAGGCCTGGGCCCAGACCGACGAGAAAATCCGCGAGCGGCACGCGGCCGCCATGCGCGAGATCGTCAAGGCCGGCGATTCGTTCCAGCAGACCGCCGAGCGGCTGAAGACAGTCTCCGAGAAGCAGGCCGCGGCGATGGACGAGCTGGCCAGCCGAACCACCGAACTCCATTCGCACCTGGCCGACTCTTTGGAACGCTCCAGTAAGTCCATCTGCCAGGCGGCCGACTCGCTCAACGCCTATTTTGCGGCCTTGCAAACCGGCCTGGGATCGCTCAACGACGTGCTGGGCAAGCTGGGCGAGAAACAGGTTGTGGTACAAGTTCCCGCCTCGCGTCGTCGGTGGAGGTTGTTCGGATAGGACACGCCATGGCCCGTCACAAGAACGAAGGCGAAGGCATCTCGCTGTTCCCCTTCATGAGCATCCTCGTCTGCCTGATCGGCTCGCTGACGTTGATGATCGCCATCCAGTTGGGCGGGCAGGTGAGCAGCGAGCAGTCGGAGGAAGACATCGAGCGCTACCGAAAATACACTGAAATCAAGGCCCTTTTGGAGCACGACCAGGCGGAATTGGAATCGCTCAAGAGGCTTTTGGCTGCGGCGGACAAGGCCCGCGAAGACGTCCGGCTGGCGGCCGAGGAAGCAGCAGCCTTGGAAAAGAAACAAAAGGCCGAACTGGAGCGGAGCAGCGCCTTGGGCCACGAGCAGCTTCTCGCGGAATTGGCCCAATTGCGTCGCCGTCTCACGGAACTCGAGGGCGAAGCCCCAAAACTTCAGAAGGAGATCGAGGAACTTCAGAAGGAGATCCAACGACGTAAGGCGGGGCCGGAGGAGGCCGTCGTCCAAGTACGGCCTGGCGGCAGCGGCCTGGACATCGTCCCCACGTTTGTCGAGTGTGCCGCCACGAGCGTGCTGATTCACGAGGGAAAGGAGC
Organism: uncultured Thermoguttaceae bacterium; assembly: GCA_937951625.1. GTDB lineage: Bacteria > Planctomycetota > Planctomycetia > Pirellulales > Thermoguttaceae > CALFBP01. The sequence continues at coordinate 4,972 of CALFBP010000079.1, read as the reverse complement.
CGCAACGCATCCGGACCGGCGATCTGAACAAGGAAGGAGGCGAGTTCCGCAAGCTCCTCGACCGCGTGGCAGGCACGCCCAAAGGCCAGATCATTTTCCTGGTGCGGCCCGACGGCGTCGCCACCTTCAACGTCGCGCGCGACGTGGCCCGCACCCATTACGGCCCCAACGGCTACTGCAAGACGGGGAAATTGCCAGTCCCCTCACAGGGTAGAATCGATTTGAGCGTTTTCAGAAGGCCGGGTTAGATGCCGCGGATTTGGATCTCCTCAGTCGCCGTTCAGACTGCTTGCCGATGCCGTGTTCCGCCGTCCGGCGCCGTGTCTCGAGACGCCTGCAACGGCGCCACCGGGAGCTTTGTCGCACGGTAGGAGTTCGCTCATGGGACGACGTCAGAACTCGGGCAGCAAGATGAGCCTGGATTCGCTGATGGACACCCTCACCAACGTGCTGGGGATCCTGGTGATCATCTTGATCTTCGCCCTATTGGACGCTGGAGACGCCGTCAAACGAATCCGCGGCTTCGTCGATGACATCAGCCCCGAGCAGCTTGCCGCACTGGCTCGGGAAGCGGAAGAGATTCACAAGCTGGTCGAGGAGCATCGCAAGCGACTGAACGATTCAGAGACGGAGACCTACCAGCAACAAATGTCGCTGGTGCGTCAAAAGGAAATGCTGGAGCAATTGAAGGCTGATCTGGCGAAGCTCGCCGCCGCGAAGATCAACATCGAAGAACTCAAGAAGGAGGTGGAGCAGCGTCGTCTTCAGGTTGAAACGGTGGAAAAACAGATCGCCACCCACGAAGAGTTGATCGCCAGCCTCAAGGCCCGGCTGGCCGAGATCCCGGCCACCGGGCCGGACATGGACGCCAAAGTCGTCAACCTGCCCGATCCCCGCGAAGCCCCCAAGGGCGCTAAGCCGCTCGTGTTTCTTTGCCGCCAAGGCCGCGTCGTTCCTCTCAACGCCGAGGAGTTGCAGCTCAAGGCCCAACAAGTCATCAAGGAGGCCGAACGGGTTCTCTACCGAAAAGACCTGAACCGCGTCGATTGCGAGAAAATGGCTCAATTGTTCGAGAAGCGGTTCGTGGGCGATCGGTACTTGCGCGTGAAGATCGTGGTCGGCGGCGACGCCAAGCCGCACATGAAGCTCGAGCTGCGCCCGGACGCCGGCGACCGGGCGGAAACGATCGCCAAGGGGAATTCGCAGTTCCATCGCTGGATCCGCGGCATCGATCCCCGGCAGTACTATCTTGATTTCCGCGTGTTCAGCGACAGCTTCGCCGCGTATCTGGAGGCCCGCAATGCCGCCGCGCGGCAGGGCCTGCTGGCCGGTTGGATCGCCTATCCCGCGGAGGCAGATTACGTGATCGGCCTCGGCGCGGACTTTCGGACCTTATGCGTGGGGAAGGAGCCGCCACCGCCACCGCCTCCCGCGCCGGCCCCTTCTGGTCCGCCGCGGCCACCACCGCCACCGGACGTGGTGGATTGACCGCCGACAGCAACGCTCGCTTCGTGGCAGCCAGCCCGGCGAACAACAGTCGGGAGCCTCTTGAGGCTCTTTGGGCAACCAGTCGCTTGACCCGTGGTCAGTTCCCTCGTAAGGCAATGGGCAGCCAGCTTCATAGCGGCAGTCAGTCGTTCAGTGAAGCTTGGCACGCAAGCCATGTTGTCCGACACCGCGACATCCAGGCCCCTAAAGTAGCAATACGGGATTGCCCGCAACATAAGGGTTTTGTCCTCAAAATAAGGATATTTTTGACGAACGAAAGTGAGAAATTGGTTAAATCGTTTCTTGAAACTTGTCTTATTCGCGTGCCTCGCTACACTCAACAGAGGAATCTCATGGCACCGCCGACATGGAATCATTAGTCCAAGGAGGAAGAAGCCCTTCGGCGGTTTTGCCGGGGTTGTTTCTGAAGCTGCTCTGTGAGAAAAAGATTATATTATCAAGGATGTGATTTTTGGCTTGCGTGTGTTTGAATTGGTCGCTCGACAACGAGCGTTTTTCCGATTGGTGTTTCGATTCCTGTGTTTCCGTGTTTCGAGGGGGTAGTGTCATGCGCTATCGGTGGAGATCTGGTTTTACCTTGGTCGAATTGTTGGTGGTGATCGCCATCATCGGCATTTTGATCGCGCTGTTGCTTCCCGCCGTCCAGGCGGCGCGCGAGGCCGCGCGGCGAAGTCAATGCACAAACAATTTGAAGCAGCTCGCGTTGGGCGTTCACAACTACGCGGATGCTAATGGCTGCTTCCCGTCGGGGTTCATTTCCAATCTTCCCCCGCCGGGAAACACGGAGCTGTCGCTTTGGACCTGGGGTGCATTGGTGCTACCGTATGTGGAGCAGAAAGCCTTGCAGGACGCCTTGCAGGTCGGAAAGCTGACTTTGGCCCAAGCCGTGGCGACTCCTACGGGTCTGGCTGCGGCCCAGACTCCACTGGCCACGTTCGCTTGCCCTTCGGACGTCGGACCGCCGCTGAACGATTTCGGCGCGAAATATGCCAGCACGTCTTCGCAGTTTTCTACGTACGAGAAACGTGTGACGAGCGACGGCACGAATCGAATTGAGATCGCCAAGTCGAACTACGTGGGGGTTGCTTCGATTGGCGACAGCACGACGCCGCTAATGGGCGACTTTGCTACCTATGGCCCGCCCGTGGGGGTCTTCTTCTGGAACTCCGCGATCTCCTTCCGCGACATCACCGATGGCACCAGCAACACGGCGATGCTGGGAGAGCGGTGCTACAGGTTCAAGAACATTTTGATCGGCGCGGGAAATGTCGTGGGTTGCAGCCCGGCGGCCACGAATTACAGTAGTCGCAACCGGGCAATTCTCTCGGCTCTTGGAATTCCGTATTGGGGCATCAACCAGACGGTCATCGCTTGGGAGCATCAAAACCGCGGGTTCCACAGTCTGCATCCCGGCGGCGTGCAGTTCGCGTTGTGCGACGGGTCGGTCCGCTTCATCAGCGAGACCATCGACTTTCGCGGAAACAGTTTGGCAGTGGGCTGGTCGAGCGCGAACGTAGGATGCGATAGCACCTTCGAGCGATTTCTGTCCAGGAACGATGGTCAGCCTCTAGGGAATTTCTAGGCGTGAACGCCTGAAGTAGGTCAGACTAGCGTTTTTCGGTCTGAATCGCAAAGTCGGCTTCCAAGGGGTGCGTCGCGCGGGCAGGGAGGAAGAGGAATGTCCTTGCTCGCGCGGCCGCTCCTCTTAACAGATTCACTTTCCGTGTCTCCTTCACAACAGAGAGGGCATCTGATGATTCTTCTGCGGAAGGTAGCGTTTTGGAGTTGGGTTGCGACGTTGGGCTTGACCACGGCGGGGTGCGGCAGGAGCGATTTGCCCGAGCTGGGTCGAGTTCAGGGCACGGTCACGCTAGACGGCAAGCCGCTTCCTGGCGTCGCCGTCGGGTTCTACCCGACGTCGGGAGGTCGCCAGGCCCTCGCCATCACCGACAAAGACGGCAAGTACGAGCTGAAGTTCGTCGAAGGCGTTAGCGGGGCGAAGACGGGTCTCAATGAGGTCACGGTGTTCTGGCCCGACGGCTCCACGCCGACTGCGCCGATCCCTGACAAGTACAACAAAAATTCCGATCTGAAGTTCGAGGTCAAACCTGGCAAGAACACGTTCGACATCAAGATGGAGTCGAAATAGAAAGTGGCTTTCTACCGCTCCGCGCTGCCTGCCCCCACGTGGAGCGGTCTTTCTTTTTCCAGCGGTGGAGCGGGCCGACCACGGTCGCTCCGTGCGCCGTTTGCGGCGTTTTACCGCATCAGCATCCCGCCGGTCACGTCCACTGTCGCCCCCGTCATATAACTGGCCCGAGACGAACAGAGGAAAGTCACCACGTTGGCGACTTCGCTGGGATCGGCGATGCGGCCGAGCGGGATACGTTTGAGGTACTCGGCGGCGGATTTTTCTAGAGCGGGTCGGGCCATTTCCGTGGTCATCATCCCGGGGGCGACGGCGTTGACGCAAATGCCTTGGGGAGCGACCTCGCGGGCGAGCGAAACGGTGAACGCCACCACGCCCGCCTTCGACGCCGCGTAGTGCGCGTGACCTGTGGTTGAGCCATGGAACGCCGCCTGCGACACCACGTTGACGATCCGGCCCTGGGTTCCCCGCGCCAACCACCGCCGCACCGCCTCGCGGCAAGTGAGAAACGTGCCGGTCAGGTTGACCGCCAAAGTCGCGTTCCACTCGGCCTCGTCCATGTCCTTGACGTAAGCGGTAGGCCAAATGCCCGCGTTGTTGACCAACACGTCGATCAGGCCGAGTCCCGCCTCTGCACGCTGGAACATCTCCGCCACGTCGGCGGATTTTGCCACATCGCCCGGCACGGCTAGTGCGGCCACGCCATGCGCTGCGGCGACGACTTGGGCCAGTTCCGTGGCCTCTTGTCCCAAGTCAATTCCCCGCGATGGGTCATAGTAGTAGTTGATGGCCACTTTGGCGCCCTCGGCCGCCAGCGCGAGCACGACGGCCCGCCCCAGCCCGCGCGACCCCCCGGTCACCAAAGCCACTTTATTTCGCAAATGCAAGTCCATGATGGTTGATCTTCAATTCGATTGCCCGACCGAACTCTCGGCAGCGCATTGCTCGCCCTCTCGGTCCTTGATGCCGGCATCCATCTGGTACAAGGATGGCCGGACGTGGATCGCGTGGCCCCCGCGTGCCCAAGATATACCCCAAACGCCGTTCGATTCCAAGGCCTCAGTTCATTCGACGTCTTCCTCGGTTTTCGGCCACGTTTCCGAAAAAATGGCGGTTTAACGGAACGTGCTTTTTTTCGGCAAGAGTTTGGATATCTTTGCAACCAACCCAAATTGGAAACGCGGAAGAACCGCCATGCAGCGCCGTGGTTCAAGGCGGAGCGGGTGACTCGCGCTGCCGAGGGCGGAGGCGGGCGAATTCCGCGTGCTGCCGAAGCAAGGCAAGGCACTCGCTGACCCGCTTTTGCACCAAGGC